>NZ_CP060820.1:688750-1377500 GCF_014489475.1 Lysobacter terrestris
CGAACTGCAACTGCCGGACAGCGCGGCCGCACACCTGTCGCGCGTGCTGCGGCTGACGGTGGGCGACGCGTGCGTCCTGTTCAACGGCGATGGCCACGACCATGCGGCGCGCATCGTTGCGCAGGACAAGCGCGGCGTGCGCGTCGCGGTCGGCGAGTCGCAGCCGATCGACAACGAATCGCCACTGCGCATCACCCTGCTGCAGGGCGTCGCGCGCGGCGAGAAGATGGACCTGATCCTGCAGAAGGCCACCGAGCTCGGGGTCAGCGCGATCGCGCCGCTGTGGTCGCAGCGCAGCGAGGTGAAGCTGGACGGCGAACGCGCGGCGAAGCGCCTCGCGCATTGGCGCGGGGTGGTGGCCGCCGCCTGCGAACAGTGCGGACGGGCCCGGCTCCCCGCGGTAACCGCGCCGGTGGCGTTGGCCGCGGCCTTGCAGGCGTTGCCCGCCGGTGGGCTGCGATTGATCCTGGATCCGGAAGGCGACCTCGGGCTGGCCACGCTGGACGCGCCAAATGGCGACGACGTCGTGCTCGCGGTCGGCCCCGAAGGCGGCTGGTCACCGCTCGATCGCGAGCAACTGGTGGCGGCGGGCTTCCGCGGCCTGCGCCTGGGGCCGCGGATCCTGCGCACCGAAACGGCGGGGTTGGCGGCGATCGCGGCGCTGCAGTCGCGACTGGGCGACCTGACCTGACCGATACGGCCCGAGTACGGCCGTCGCGCAACGCATCGATGGGCTAAGCGGCCCGGTAACACGCAGTGGATGTGCCGGCGATGCCGGCGCGCCGAAGCGGTGCCGGCAGAAGCGCTTGCGGAGCAGTGCGAGCGGCCGACGCAGTCGCCGGCGCGCGCGCGGTCAGGCGGCCTGGGCCTGTGCCAGCGCGTTGCCGATCAGGGCCTGCACGGCCTCAAGATCGGGAATGAAGGCCTCGTCCTCGTTGAGCCACACGCGCGCATGCACGCCACGCGGGAGCTGCTCGTCGGGTTCGTGCAGGAGGCGGTCCGTCGCCACCGTGACCAGGCGCGGGAAGCCCTGGGTCAGGATTGCGAAGTAAGGTGCCTTCGCATCCCCACCGAGCGCCTTGAGCACCACGACCTTGCTGCCCAGGCCACCGGCTTCCGGCGCGATGTCCGCCATCTGCGAGAATGCGATCAGCGGCAGTTCCCAACCGCGCCAGCGGATGCGGCCCAGCAGCCAGTCCGGCGCCCCTTCCACCGGCGAAGGCGGCGCGAACGACAGCACCTCGGCGATGGTTGCGTTGGGCAGCAGCAGGCGGGCACGCGCAATGGCGATGAGCACGCCGCGGATGTCGGTCGGGGCGGCGTTCGGGCTCGGGGTGTTCATCGCCTGGCTGTTCATCGTTGTATCCGGGTTCTTCTAGTGCTCAGTGCCAGCGCTCGGCGAGGCGGCGCGCCAGGTCCTGCGGCTTGCCGGCCTGACCGCCGCGCGAAGCCAGGGCGGCAGGTGCGGCAACGTCGTAGCAGCCGTCCAGCGATTGGCCGGCCACGAGGGCGCCCGCCCCTGCCATCTTCATGACGGCATCGACCTGCGCGGGATCGGCGCCGCTCAGCAGCAGCACCGCGCTGTCGTTGGCCGGCAGCGATGCGAGCAGGTCGGCGGGCAAATCGTTGAAGGCCAGCCCTTGCGCGTCCTGCTGGACGCCGAGGGTCGGCGGCAGGATGTAGACGGTGGCGGGCGCCACGGCGTCGCCGCTCGCGGCCAGTTTCACCGGCAAGGCCGTGGCGCGCTGCATCTGCGCGACCAGCTTGTCGTAGTGGCCACCGTCGAGGCGCTGCTGCACCAGCACGGGCTGCGGGAACCGTTCCGGCAGGGCGCCGAGCAACTGCCGCACTGCATCGGGCCCGCCGATGCCGGCCATCACCAGCACGACACCGCGCGTGGTTGCCTTGGTCCGGTCTTCGACCAGCTCCATCGCGGCGATGCGCGAATGCAAGTCGACCATGTCGTTGTGGAAGCGGCTGCTGTCGGCGGCGTGGTCTTCTTCGAGTTCCAGGCCCTCGATCCGGATCTCGCTCGGCGTCGCGTCCGCGAGTTCGAGGTCCAGCTTGGCCACGAACGGCGGCAAGGCATCCGCGCCGTGCTCGTGCACGTAATGCGCGGCTTCGTCGCCCAGCTCGACCGTGACCAGCTCCATGTCGGTATGCAGCTCGATCGGGGCGACCTCGTCGTTGTCCAGCAACGCGAGTTCCGGCAACGGCGGCGGCATTTCCGGCAGCGGCGGCATCTCGGGCGGCACCGCCGTGACGACGGGCGTTGCCGGCACCACCACGGCCGCGACCGGCGCGGGCACGGCGAGATCCTGCGCCTCGGCCTCGCGGCCCGGCGGGAGCACGGTGTCGGCCAGCCCGAGCTTGGCACGCAGATGCCGCACCCAGCGCGCGGCATCCCAGCCGACGCGGCCGACCGCGTGTTCGGCTTCCTCGAACAGCACTTCGATCGCCGGATCGGACAGCACGCCATCGAAGCGGTCGAGCGCTTCGTCGGTGCTGGCATCGAGCACGATCAACGCCATCTGCGGCTGCGAGGCAAGCACGGTCGCCTGGTCGGTGGCCGCCGGATCGGCTTCCAGCACGATGTTCGCGCCAGCCTGGTCCAGCGCCTCACGCATGCGGTCGCGGGCCGCGCCGGGGCGGGCCAGCAACACGACGCGGCGGGCGTGGTTACTCATGGGTGCGCGCTATCCCTAGCAGTTCGAAGACGTTGCGGAGCAGCTCCGGCTCCTGGTACGGCTTGCCCAGGTAGCGGTTGACGCCGATGTCGAACGCGCGCTGGCGATGCTTCTCGCCGGTACGCGAGGTGATCATCACGATCGGCACGTTGCGCAGGCGCGCGTCGGCCTTCATCGCCGTGGCGAGTTCGTAACCGTCCATGCGCGGCATCTCGATGTCGAGGAGCATCAGGTCGGGCACGTGCTCGACCATCTTCTCCAGCGCGTCGAGGCCGTCCTTCGCGGTGAGCACTTCGAAGTTGTTGCGCTCGAGCACGCGGCCGGTGACCTTGCGCATGGTGACCGAGTCGTCGACCACCATGACCATCGGCACGCGGCGATGTTCGATCGTCGGCGCAGCCGGCAGGTGTTCCGGCGCGAGCACCGCCTGGCGACGCACCAGCGGAGCGACGTCGAGGATCACCACGACGCTGCCGTCGCCCATGATCGTGGCGCCGAAGATGCCCGGCACCGATGCGACCTGCGGGCCGACCGGCTTCACCACGATTTCGCGGTTGCCCACGACCTGGTCGACGCACACGGCGGCACGCAGGTCACCGGCGCGGATCAGCAGCACCGGCATCTGCAGCTGGCCTTCTGCCTTCGCGGTGGCGTGGCCGACGAGGTTGCCAAGGTCGTGGACCGGATAGTCTTCGCCGCCGTACTGGTACACCGTACCGGCCTGCAGTTCGTTGCGCGGAATGCGGCCCACGCCGCGCACCGAGGCGATCGGCACCGCGAAGGTGGTCTCGCCGATGCGCACGAACACCGCCTGGGTGACCGCAAGCGTCTGCGGCAGGCGCAGGGTGAAGCGCGTGCCCTCGCCCGCCTTCGAGTGGATGTCGATCGTGCCGCCGAGCTGGCGCACTTCCGAGGCGACCACGTCCATGCCGACGCCGCGACCGGCCAGGCGGCTGACTTCGTCGGCCGTCGAGAAACCCGGCTCGAAGATCAGCATGTCGAGATCGTTGTCGCTCAGCACGGCGTCCTGGCGGACCAGGCCGCGCTCCTCGCCGCGCTTGCGGATCGCATCGCGGTTGAGGCCGCCGCCGTCGTCGGCGACTTCCAGCACCACTTCCGAACCTTCGCGGCGGATCGCGATGCTGATCGCGCCTTCTTCCGCCTTGCCCGCCTTCTTGCGCGCATCGGGCTTCTCCAGCCCGTGTGCGATCGCGTTGCGGAGCATGTGCTCCAGCGGCGCGGTCATGCGGTCGAGCACGTTGCGGTCGAGTTCGCCCTGCGCGTTGCCGAGCTTGAGCTGGGCCTGCTTGCCGGTTTCGCCCGCGGCCTGGCGCACGACGCGACGCAGGCGCGGCACCAGCGAGTCGAACGGCACCATGCGCGTGCGCATGAGGCCTTCCTGCAACTCCGAGCTCACGCGCGACTGTTGCAGCAGCAGGGTTTCGTACTGGCGGGTCAGATCGTCGAGCGTGACCTGCAGGCTGGTCTGGTCGGCCGCGGATTCGGCGAGCGCGCGCGACAGCTGCTGCAGGGTCGAGAAGCGGTCGAGCTCGAGCGGATCGAACGTCGCGTCCGCGGTGTCGTGCTCGCGCTGGAAGCGGGCGATGATCTGCGCTTCGGTTTCGATTTCCAGGCGGCGCAGCTGGTCGCGCAGACGGATATTGGTCTGGTCCATTTCCGCGATGGCGCCACGGAATGCACCCAGCTGCTGCTCCAGGCGGGCGCGATAGATCGCGACTTCGCCCGCGTAGTTGACGAGGCGGTCGAGCAGGTCGGCGCGGATGCGCACCTGCTCCTGCGGCGCGCGCGTGCCGATGTCGTCCTCGTCGCCGTGCGGCGCGTCGACCATCGGCGCGGACAGCGGCTTGAGTTCGAGCGGCGCGGGCGCAGCGGTGGCGGCCGAATGCTGCGGCGCTTCCGCCACTTCGGCCGGCGTGGAAACGGACGCCGCGGCGCGTTCGCCACGCGAGCGCGCGTCGAACTCGGCGATGAGCGCCTCCGGCATCGCGATCGCCTGGCGCGCACCGACGCGCGTGACCATCGCATGCAGGCGGTCGAAGCCGCGTTCGAGCAGCGGCACACCGTCGCTGCCGAGTTCGACGCGGTTTTCGACCACCGACTCGAGCAGCGATTCCATGGTGTGGCCGAGTTCGCCCACGGCCATGATGCCGGCCATGCGCGCACCGCCCTTGAGCGTGTGCAGGTCGCGCTGCAGGCCGATCAGCGGTTCGCGCGAATCCGGCGCCGCACGCAGTTCGGCGAGCAGGCCGTCGGAGTGGTCGAGCAGGTCCGCGCCTTCCTCGACAAAGATGTCGACCAGCTCCGGATCCAGCCCGGTGAGGTCGAGCGCTTCGTCCGGATCCTCGCTACCCGACTGGGCATGCGCCAGGATCGCGGCGACGGCGGGTTCCGGTGCGTGATCGGGCTGCGGCAGCATCGTGGCCGCGGCCAGTGCGGCCGCCGCAGCGGCGGCTTCGCGCTGCGCACGCTCTTCGGCGACCCTCACTTCCTCGGCACGACGCTCGGCTTCGGCCTCGGCTTCCGCTGCAGCCTGCGCGGCCGCGGCCTGTTCTTCAGCCAGGCGTTCGGCTTCGAGGCGCTCTTCCTCGGCGATGCGTGCCGCTTCGGCACGCGCCGCTTCCTCGGCGGCCGCCTGCTCCGCGGCAAGGCGCGCGGCCTCGGCTTGTTCGGCGGCCACGCGCTCGGCTTCGGCCGCTTCGAGTCGCGCACGCTCTTCGGCTTCGCTTTGTTCCTGCGCCCGCCGCGCCGCTTCGGCGTACTCGGCTTCGAGGCGGGCGTATTCGGCTTCTTCGTCGGCGGCGAGGCGTTCGGCTTCGAGACGTTCGGCTTCGAGGCGCTCGGCTTCGAGACGCTCGGTCTCAGTGCGTTCGGCTTCGACGCGCTCGGCTTCGGCACGTTCGGCTTCGACACGTTCGGCTTCAAGACGCTCGGTCTCGGCGCGTTCGGCTCCGAGGCGTTCGGTTTCCAGCAGTTCGACTTCCAGCGGCGCTACGTCGAACTCGATGCCTTGCAGCTCTTCATCGGTCGCGGACAGATCCTCGTCGATGCCGGCCAGATCCGGCGCGGTTTCGAACGGCGCCAGCTCGAGCGAGGCAAAAGTCGACGGTGCGGCCGGCGTAGCGGCGGCGAGGTTGCCGGCGCCGACTTCGCTCGCCAGGTTGGTGAATTCGCTGAAGTCGAAGTCGGGCAGGTCCGCGACAGCGGCTTCTTCCACGAACTGGTGCGGGCGCGCTTCGGGCAGGCTGTCGCGCAGCGCCTGCATGCGGGCGGCAAGGCCGTCGAAATGCGGCACGTGCGGCACCGGCGATTGCAGCCCCTCGAGGGTGCCGCGGATCGCGCCGGCGACGTCGCCCATCGCCATCACGCCTTCGCCCGTCGGCAAACCGCCGATGGCAAGCAGGCGCTTGATGTAGGTCTCGGTCGGCCCGGTGATCTCGGTGATCACCGGCACTTCGGTCATCGCGAAGGCGCCGTTGAGCGTGTGTACGGCGCGCTGCAGCGACTCGCTCGCCGGTTGCGGCGCATGGCGCGCGCTGTCCAGCCAGGACTCGATCGTGACCAGGTGGCCGCCGACTTCGCCGGCGAGGATCTCCAGCAGCACGGCATCGACCGAGGCCGGGACGCCGGGAACGGCGGCCGGTTCGGCGATCGCGGCAACCGGCTCGACTTCGATTTCCGGCTCGAACTGGAGATCGCCCACATCGATCGATACGACTGCGGCGTCGGCGAGTTCCGGCAAGGCCTCGACCACCGGTTCCGGCGCGGCAGCGGGCGCCGCTGGGGTGAAGATCGCCTCTTCACCGGCGGCCAGGCGATCGGCGACGGCTTCCAGGCCGGCCAGGTCCGCGGTGATCGCGCCTTCGCCGCGCAACGCCGCGTGCAGCTGCGGCAGCGCGTCGTGCGCGTGGCCGACGAGCGCGACGACGGCCGGGCTCGCCGGACGCGTGCCGTCGAGCACGCGGTTGAGCATGTTTTCGACCTTCCAGCTGAACTCGCCGAGGGTCTTGGCACCGACCAGGCGGCCGCTGCCCTTGAGCGTGTGGAAGACGCGACGGATCGGACGCAGGCGTTCGGCGTCGTCCGGCGTGGCGCTCCACGGCGGCAGCAGCTCGCCGAGGTTGGCGATTTCTTCCTGCAGTTCCTCGAGGAAGACCTCGCGGATCTCATCGTCGATGTCGTCGCTGCGTTCGAAGCCACCGGCCACGACGGCGGCGGCGGTGGTCGCGACCGGGGCGTGCACAACGGGGGCGACCGCGGGTTCGGGCACAACCGGCGCGTCGATCTTCTCGACGGCCGGCGCGGTGGTGGTGCCGCGGAACGGTTCGATCTTGCCGAAATCCAGCGCGTCGGCCAGTTCGGGCGAGAACTGCAGCGCTTCGACCGGGGCGGCCGGCGCGACTACTTCTTCCATCGCCGGCAGCGGCCAGTAGCGTAGGCGCTCCAGGGCGTGGCGGGCGATCTCGAGGATCTCGTCGCGCGCCGGACGCTGGTCGCGCAGGGCTTCGAGGTAGTACTCGAGGCTGGCCAAGGCATCGGCCATGGTGTCCAGCTGCTGGCTGTTGGGGATGCGCTTGCGGCCGAGCAGCTCGACCTCGACGTAGCGCTTCACCGCAGTCAGGTACTCGGACGGCTGCTGTTGCTCCAGCATGCGCAGGGCACCGCCGACCTCGTCGAGCAGGCGCGGAACTTCGCCCAGTTCGGCGTGTTCCCAGCCGGTTTCGACGAAGGCGACGAACGACTGGCGCGCATCGCCGAAGTTGGCGATGGCTTCGCGCACGACGACGTCGATGACCTTGTTGCGCTCGCCGGCGGCGAGGTCTTCCTCACCGCCCGCATCCGGGCGGCCGAGGCGGGCGACCTGGTCGTCGAGCGAGGCATCGACGTACAGCAGCGCGCCGGCGACATCGAGCAGCGCGCCTTCATCGGCAGCACGGCGGCCACCGACGATCTCGCGCATCGCATCGCGTTGCTGCATCACCACGTTGCGCGCCACGCCCAGGCCCATCATGCCCAGCGTGTCGCTGACGCGGGTCAGTGCATCGACCTGCGGCTGCAGCTGGTTGACGTCGGTCTGGCGCGTGCGCAGGTGCAGGTCCAGCGCGTCCTTGACGCGCAGGAGGTCTTCCTTGATCGCCGCCGACACGGTGTCGAGCAGCGCGCGGTTGCGACCGCTGAGGCTGCCGCGCGCGTGTTCGAGTTCGTCCTCGCTGGGCATCTGCCCTTCGAGGTCAAAAGTCTGGCGCAGGCTGTTCAGGGCCGGATGCTGGCTCTCGCTGTGGGCGACGTGGTACAGCAGCTGGCGGGTCGGTTCGGCCGCGGCATCGGCACGCGGAGCGCCGAAGGCGAAGCTGTCTTCGACCAGGGTCTGGCGTGCTTCGCGCTCGACGCCGGCGAAGGCCTGGCGCACGCCGCGATTGGCGGCCAGCGCACCGTCGCGCAGCGCGCCGGCGACGGACGAGGCCACCCACAGCATGCGCCGCAGCGGTTCGACATCGACCTGTGCCAGCAGGGCGTCGACGGTCTTCGCCAGCTGCGAGGCATCCGCCGGGGCGCCGTCTTCGGGCCACGCCGCCAGTGCATCGCGCAGCCCGCCCAGGTGCGTCATCAGTTCGTCGCGCGCCGGCTTGGCGGCCGACGGGGTCGGTGCCGGCAGGTCTTCCGGCAGCGGACGGTCGAGGTCCGGCGAGAACAGCACGCTCTCGCTCAACCCCGCTTCGCCGCGGGTCGCACGCAGCTCGTTGAGCAGCGGCAGCAGCACGATCGGAATGTCGCGGTGGCCGCCCTGCAGGCGTTCCAGGTAGTCGGGCAGCTGCACCACGCCGCGCATCAGCGCCGCGCAGGCGTCGTCGCGCTCGGCGACTTCGCCACGCATCAGCGAGAGCGACAGGCGCTCCATCTCCTCGGCCACCATCGCCGGGGCGTACAGCTCGATCATGCGCAGCGTGCCATGCACCTGGTGCATGTGCGCCGCACAGGTCTTCATGTGCGCGACCTGCGCGGGATTTTCTGCAAACGCCTCGATCTCGTCGCGCGCCAGGCGCAGCGTCGCGTCGAGTTCGGGCTTGACCCAGCCCAGCGTGGTCGTGTCGATCGCGTCGCGCAACACGGTCATGGGTTGCCTCCGTGTCGGCGCGTGGCCGCGGCGCCTGCCTCGCGGGCGGGCACGGGCGCGTAGCGATTTGCCTTCAAGCCGAGCATTTCGTTATCCGTTCCGTCCGCGTCGATCAGGCCGGCAGCTTGAAGTCGGCGACCGAGCGGCGCAGGTCGGCCGCGAGCTGCGCCAGGTTTCCGATCGACTGCGCCGTCTGGCTCGCACCCTGCGAGGTCTGCGCGGTGATCGACTGGATGGTGTTCATCGTCGCGGTGATGTTCGACGCCGCGCTGGACTGCTGCTTCGCCGCCGTCGAGATGCCCTGAATGAGGCCCGACAGGTCGGACGACACCTTTTCGATCTCGCCCAGCGCGGTACCCGCGTCTTCGGCGAGGCGCGCACCGGCGACCACTTCCGAGGTCGTCTGTTCCATCGAGGACACCGCTTCGTTGGTGTCGGACTGAATCGTCTGCACCAGCGTTTCGATTCGCTTGGTCGCGTTCGAGGCGCGTTCTGCGAGGCGCTGCACTTCGTCGGCCACCACCGCGAACCCGCGGCCCGCTTCACCGGCCGAGGCCGCCTGAATTGCCGCGTTCAGCGCCAGGATGTTGGTCTGTTCCGAGATGTCGTTGATCAGTTCCACGATCGAGCCGATTTCCTGCGACGACTCACCCAGTCGCTTGATTCGCTTCGAGGTTTCCTGGATCTGGTCGCGAATGCTGTCCATGCCCGCGATCGTCTGGCGCACGACGCCGGCACCCTTGGTCGCGATCTGCACCGAGCGCTGCGCCACGTCCGCGGATTCGGCGGAGTTCTTCGACACCTGGTCGATGCTCGCCGCGATTTCGCTGATGCGGTCGGAGGCCGAGCTGATTTCCTGCGCCTGGTGTTCCGCGGCTTCGGCGAGGTGCATGGCGGTCGCCTGCGTTTCCTGCGCGCTGGAGGCCACCTGCACCGAGGTATCGGTAATCGTCTGCACCAGGCTGCGCAGCTGCTCGACGGCGAAGTTGATCGAGTCCGCGATCGCGCCGGTCATGTCCTCGGTCACGGTCGCCTTCACGGTGAGGTCGCCTTCTGCGAGCGAACCCATTTCGTCCAGCAGGCGCATGATCGCCTCCTGGTTACGGTCGTTCAGTTCCTTGGTGGTCTGGTAGCGCTTCTGCTGCGCGCGGTTCAAGGAGAACAGCAAGCCGGCGATGGCGATGATCGCGGCGATACCGGACAGGACCGAGATCAGGATGTGGCCGAGCGGGTTCTTGCTGCGCACCGAACCGAAGGCGGTCAGCGAGCGGAACAGCGATTCGGCGTTGGCGAGCAGCGTGCCCGACTCGCTGGTGATCGTGCTGGCGGCGGCCTGCGCGGTGAACAGGTTCTTGGAACCGGTGCCGATCGCGTCCAGGTCCTTCTTCATGTCGGTCCACAGCGTCTCGGCCTGGCCGAGCGCGGCGAGCGCGCCGCCGTTGGATAGCGGGGTCACGCCGAGCGCGGCGTCACCCTTGCGCAGGCCGGTCAGCACGTTGCCGAACACGGCAGCGGTGCGGGTCAGCTGGTCGCCCGCGATCGAGGCGCCGGCGCCGCCGGCACGCATCGCGGTGATGTTCTTGTCGATCTGGCCCGCGAGCACGTTCTGGCGCAGGGCGAGGTAGACCTGCGAGGCCGGCGAACCGCTCGAGGACATCGCGCGCACCAGTTCGTCGAGGCGCGCCTGCAGCTGCGGCACCTTGGCGGCGAAGCTGTCGGCCTTGGTGGCCAGGCCGGTCACCGCGGCTTCGGACGAGATGACCTGGTCGGCGTTCTTGCCCACCAGGTCCCAGATGTTGGACACCTTGTCGATGTCGCCGGAGACGCCGAGCTCGCCGCCGAAGCGGTCGTTCAGCTGCTTCACGTCGGCGTCCATCTGCGCCTTGGTCGCCTTGAAGGCCGCGTACGCGTCCTTGTCACCGCCCACGGCCTCGGCGCCCTGCACCGCCAGTCGCTGCGAGTTCACCTGCAGCGACGCGGCCGAGGAGCTCGCACCGGCCAGGCGCGAGCCCTTCCAGGTGGCGTAGCCGGCGTTGACGCCGAAGATGACCACCGAGATGCCGAGGATCGTCAACCAGGTATTGACGCCGAGGCCGCGGCCCTTGGGATTCATCACAGTGCTCATGGTTCAACCTCGTTGGCGATTGCTGCTTGCGTGTTGCTGGTTGTTGGGTAGCGTCAGCCGGCGGCTTGACGGAATTCGGGTGTGCGGGCCAGCCGGTCCAGGCTGAAGATGCCCCATGCGTGTTCGTCGACGCGGTAGGACCGGTCGATGAAGTGCTGGTAGCGTCCCTGATACAGCGGGTCCTCGTCGGCCTGCGCGTGCTCGACCTGTTGTGCGTCGACGAAGCTGCGCTGGCCGAACAGTTCGTCGATCAGCACGGCGACGTCGCCGCCGGGCTGGCGGACCAGCAGCACGCGCTGGCTTTCGTGCAGCACGGTGCGCTCGCCTTCGAGGAACTGCTTGAGGTCGACGATGGGCAGCAGGTTGCCGCGCACGTTGGCCACGCCGAGCATCCACGCCTGCGCGCCGGGCACCAGGGTGATCGGCGGCAGCGGCAGGATTTCACGCACCTCGTCGAAGCCGGAGGCCAGGCGGTGCGAGCCGACCCGGTAGCCGACGCCGCGCCACAGGCCGGGCGCGTCCAGCTGTTCGGGCAGGCCGGCGACGTGTTCCAGGCTGCGGCGCTCGTAGTCGGCCAGCAGCTCGAACGGGCTGAGCGCGGAGAGGTTGCTGCTCACTTCTGGGTAGTCCGGTTAGTGGCCCAGCACCGCGTTGATGCGGGCGATCAGCTCGGCCTCGCGCGGCGGCTTGACGATGTAGTCGCGCGCGCCCTGGCGCATGCCCCAGGCCTTGTCCACGTCCATGTCCTTGGTGCTGACGATCAGCACCGGGATGGCGCTGGTCGCGGCATCCTTGGACAACGCGCGGGTCGCCTGGAAGCCGTTCATGCCCGGCAGGACCACGTCCATGATGACGAGGTCGGGCATTTCGCGCTTCGCCGCGGCGATGCCGTCTTCAGCGCTGCCGGACGCCAGGACCTGGTGTCCGTTGCGCTCCAGCAGCTGGGTCAGGACCGCCGTATCGGTCGGCGAATCCTCGATCAGCAGAATACGTGCCATTGGTGCCCTACCCCCCGGTCAGGCGTGTACATGATTGCGGATCGCGTCGAGGAGTTCCTCGCGCGTGAATGGCTTGGTCAGGTACTGCTCGGAACCGACGATGCGGCCCCGGGCCTTGTCGAACAGTCCGTCCTTCGACGACAACATGATCACCGGCGTGTTCTTGAACAGTTGGTTGTTCTTGATCAACGCGCAGGTCTGGTAGCCGTCCAGACGCGGCATCATGATGTCGACGAAAATGATCTGCGGCTGCTGGTCGGCGATCTTGGCCAGGGCTTCGAAGCCGTCGGTCGCGGTCACCACGTCGCAGCCTTCGCGCTTGAGCAAGGTCTCCGCGGTCCGGCGGATGGTCTTGGAATCATCGATCACCATGACCTTCAGACCGTCGAGGTTGCCGTTGCGACCTTCTTGCATGCTTTGAATCCCCTGTGCGATCACGGCGAGCCCCGCACGTCGCGAAGTGCCTTTATTTCAAGCATAGCGCGGACTGTCAAGCGCGATCTCGCAAGCCGGCCTCCCTGAATGTGCGGGGTTGCACAATCGCGACCCGGTTTGCACTTGCGCGGCCGGAACGTGACGTTTTGCGGCACGCGCCGGCGCGCCTCCGACCCCGCCTGCTACCATCGCGCGCATCGTTTTCACCGCAGCCAACATGCCCTCGAAGCCGGGTGTCGACATCGTCGTGGTGATGGATCCGATCGGGTCCATCAAGATCGCCAAGGACTCCACTTTCGCCATGCTGCTGGAAGGCCAGCGCCGGGGCCATCGCCTCTGGTACGTGCGCCCGGGCGGGCTGGCGGTGGCGGGCGGACAGGCCCAGGCGACGGTGGCGCCGCTGACGGTAAGGGACGACCCGGAAGGCTGGTACGAGCTGGGCGACTGGTCCCGCTGGACCTTCGGGCCGGGCCAGGTCGTGCTGATGCGCAAGGACCCGCCGGTCGACACCGCCTACCTCAACGACACCCACATCCTGGGCCTGGCCCAGCGCGCCGGGGCGCTGGTCGTCAACGACCCGCAGGGCCTGCGCGACATGAACGAGAAGCTGGCCGCACTGGAATTCCCCCAGTGCGTCCCGCCCACGGTGGTCAGCCGCGAGGCCGCGGTGCTCAAGGCCTTCCTGGCCGAGCACGGCGACACGGTGCTGAAGCCGCTGGACGGCATGGGCGGGCGCTCGATCTTCCGCGTCCGCGCCGGCGACCCGAACACCAACGTGATCCTGGAGACCCTGACCGCCGGCGGCCGCGACCTGGCCATGGCCCAGCGCTACCTGCCGGAGATCACCGAGGGCGACAAGCGGATCCTGCTCATCGACGGGATCCCGGTGGACTACTGCCTGGCCCGCATCCCGCAGGGCGACGAGTTCCGCGGCAACCTGGCCGCAGGCGGCAAGGGCCGCGGCCAGCCGCTGAGCGAGCGCGACCGCTGGATCGCCGCCCAGGTCGGCCCGGAGCTGAAGCGCCGGGGCATGGTCTTCGTCGGCCTGGACGTCATCGGCGACTACCTGACCGAGGTCAACGTCACCAGCCCGACCTGCATCCGCGAGCTCGATGCCCAGTTCGGGCTGAACATTGCCGGCCTGCTGTTCGACTGCATCGAGCAGAAACTGGCGGCATGAGCACCGTCGCGGCCCGCGTCCCGCCCCACCCCGGGGAATACGCCCTGGGCGAGAACCGCCGCATCAGCGCCACCATGGTGCTGTCGGTGCTCGTCCACGCCATGCTCCTGCTGGGCGTGGGCTGGGCGGTGGAAAGCGCGGCGCCGGTGATGCCGACCCTGGACGTGATCCTGACCGAGACCACCTCCCCGCTCACCAAGAAACAGGCCGACTTCCTCGCCCAGGCGACCAACCAGGGCGGGGGCGAACACGACAAGACCACCCGCCCGCGCGAGACCCAGTCCGGCCCCGCGCCGCAACCCGAACCCGGCATCGCCCCGCGCCCGCTGCGCGCGCAGTCGCCGGCGCCGCAGCCGGCGCCGCGCGACCGCGTCGTCAGCACCCTGCACAGCGACACCACGGTCGCCAAGGCCCAGCCCACCCCGCCCGCCGACGACCAGGCCCTGCCGCGCGGCCGCGAGAAGGTCGCCCGCGACATGGCCATGGCCCGGCTCGCCGCCGAGATCCACCTGCGCTCCGAGCGCTACGCCAAGCGCCCCAAGCGCAAGTTCGTCTCCGCCAGCACCACCGAGTACGCGTGGGCGAGCTACCTGAGCGAATGGGTGAAGCGGGTGGAGCGCGTGGGCAACCTCAACTATCCGGACGAGGCCCGGCGCCGCCACCTGGCCGGCAAGGTCGTCATCACCATCGCGATCCGCCGCAACGGCACGGTGGAGCGCGCGCAGGTGATCGAGTCCAGCGGCATCGCGCTGCTGGACTCCTCGGCCCTGCGGATCGCGAGGCTGGCCGAGCCCTACGCGCCGCTGCCGAAGACCGAGGAAGACCCGGACATCCTGCACGTCACCCGCACCTGGCTGTTCATGCCGGGCGGCGAGCTGATCGACGATTGAGCGCGCCCGGCACGGCCGGCGCGATTACCTGGCAGAAGACTTGGTCACGACGGGGCCGATGCGCACCCGGCCCGGATGCCGGGCGATATCAGGGAAGCACTGGCCATTCCGGGTATTCGCAGTTCCGCGCAGCGCGCGCGAAGCCCGGGCCGAAATACAGGCCGTCGTCGAGGGGGCTTGAAGCACCCGTTTACTTGTTCGCATCGCGCAGCGCCTGCTGCTCGGCGATGGTCAAGGCGACGTTGTCGCGCAGGTAGGCCGGCTCGGCGAATTCCGGAGCCACCGCTTCGCCGCGCGCGAACGCCGCGGCGGCGAGCCGCGCGATGTCGGCGGCGTGCGGCAATGCGCCGGCATCGATGCTGGCGAAGCGCGAGGCCAGCCGCGTGGCCAGGGCGTCGCCCTGCGCCGCGAAGCCGGTGCCCACGCCGTGCCAGCCCGCGGCATCGTCCGGCAGCAGCACCGCGTCCGGCGGCAACACCCGTTCGGCGTCGAGCGCGACCGCGTCGCCGTCGCGCAGTTCGAACGCGGCCGCGTAGACCTCGCCCATGCGCGCATCGATGGCCGCCAGCACGCGTAGGCCTTGCGCCTGCAGCGCCAGCGCGGCCAGGGTCGACACGGGCACCACGGGACGGTCGAGGGCGAGCGCGATGCCCTGGCCGAGCGCGACGGCCAGGCGCACACCGGTGAAGGCGCCGGGGCCGCGGCCGATCGCGATCGCATCGAGCTGCGACTTCGCCACGCCCGCCTCGGCCAGCAACTGCTCGGCCCACGGCAACGTCAGTTCGGCATGGCGGCGCGGCGCCAGTTCGAAGCGCTCGCGCACCTCGCCGTCGAGCCACAGGGCGACGGAACAGGCTTCGGTGGCGGTTTCCAGGGCGAGCAGCTTCATGTGGGGTCGATCACGGCGTCGTCGGCAGGCGATTCTGACGCAAAAGGTGCGGGGGCAAAAAACGCGGCGACATCCTCCAGCCGTCGCGTCTTCGGCAACGGCGGCAACGAATCGAGGAACACCTTGCCGTAGCTCTTCGAGGTGATGCGCGGATCGCACAGCACCAGCACGCCGCGGTCGCTTTCGCTGCGGATCAGGCGGCCGGCGCCCTGCTTGAGCGCGATCACCGCCTGCGGCAGCTGTTCGTCGCGGAACGGATTTCCGCCGTTGCGGCGGATCGCTTCCAGGCGCGCCTCGAACACCGGATCGTCGGGCGCCGCGAACGGCAGCTTGTCGATGATCACCACGCTCAACGCCTCGCCGGCGACGTCGACGCCTTCGCGAAAACTCGCCGCGCCCAGCAGCACGCCGTTGCCGGAGGCACGGAAGCGCTCCAGCAACACCGGCCGCGGCGCTTCGCCCTGCACGAACAACGGCCACGGCCCGTCGCGCAGCAGTTCGGCCGCCTCGCGCAGCGCGCGGTGCGAGGCGAACAACACGAAGGCGCGGCCGCTGGACGCTTCCAGCACCGGGCGCAGCTTGTCGATAAGGCTGTCGCTGTAGTGGCGCACGCCCGGATCGGGCAAGCCGGTCGGCAGGTAACACAGCGCCTGGCGCGGCCAGTCGAAGGGGCTGGGCGCGAGCAGCGTCTGCGGATCGTGCAGGCCGAGCTTGGCCGCGTAATGGTCGAAGCGGCCGCCGACCGCGAGCGTGGCCGAGGTGAACACCCAGGCCGCGTGCGAGCGTTCGCGGTGCTGGGCCAGCGGACCGGCCACGTCGAGTGGCGTGCGACTGAGGCGGAAACCGCGCGCGGTCAGTTCGAACCAGTGCACGCCGGTGTCTTCCTGCGGGGCCGGCGCATCCACGGGCATCGCCGCATCCGGTGCCGCCGGCAATGCGTCGAACGGCATGTCGAGATCGTCGCCGCTCGCCTCCAGCGGTGCTTCGCCGCGCCAGCGCCGCAGGCGCGAGAGGAATTCCTGCGCGCGGGCCGCGCAACCATCGAAGCCGGGCGCGGATTCGCGCAACGGTTCGAGCACGGCTCGCAGCTGGTCCAGCGCCGTATCCAGCGCATCGAACGCCTGCTCGGCCGCTTCCAGCTCGCTGGCCCGGCGCCGCGTGCCACGCACCGGCAATTCGTCCATCGCCGCGCGCAGCGCGCGCACCGCATGCTCGAGCTCGCGCGCCGGCCCCTGCACGGCCGCCAGCGAACCGGCGACCTCCTTGCATTCGGCGATCGCATCGCGCGCGAGCTCCACCAGCGGGCGCGCACTCAGCGCCTCGCCGAAGAACTGCGCGGCGAGGTCCGGCAACTGGTGCGCTTCGTCGACCACGAACGCCTGCGCGCCCGGCAGGATCTCGCCGAAGCCTTCCTGCTTGAGCGCGAGGTCGGCGAGCAGCAGGTGGTGGTTAACCACCACCACGTCGGCGGCCTGCGCGCGCTGGCGCGCCTGCACGACGAAGCAGTCGCCGAAGAACGGGCATTCGCTGCCCAGGCAGTTGTCCGCGGTCGAGGTCACCATCAACAGCAGCGGCGAATCCTCGGGCAACGCCTCGACTTCGGCGAGGTCGCCCATGCGCGTACGTCCGCTCCACGCGACGATGCGCTGGAACTGCGCGATCTGTTCGCGATTGCTGAATTTCGGCTCGCCCTTGGCCTGGTTGAGGCGGTACAGGCACAGGTAGTTGGCGCGCCCCTTCAGCAGTGCGATCTTGAGGCCGCGACCGAGCGCGTCGCGCACGCGCGGCAGGTCGCGGTGGTAGAGCTGGTCCTGCAGCGCGCGCGTGCCGGTCGATACGATCGTCTTCATCCCCGACAACAGCGCGGGCACGAGGTAGGCGAAGGTCTTGCCGGTGCCGGTGCCGGCTTCGGCGATCAGGGTGTCGCGGGTTTCGAACGCATCCGCGATCGCGGCGGACAGGTCCTGCTGCGCTGCGCGCGGGGCGAAGGCATCGATCTTCGAGGCCAGTTCGCCGCCCTCGCTCAATGCGGCGCGGCTGGCTTCGGCGAGACGACCCGCCATCAGAAACGATCGAGCGCGGCGACGGTGCAGGCCTCGCGCTGCACCCGCGCGTTGCGCACTTCCGCGGCGGCCGCGCCGACGCGGGCGACGGCGGCTGCCTCGCTTTCGCCGCGACGGATGACGCGGTCGTTGGCACGCAGCAGGGCGGCCTGCAGCTGCGTTTCCCAGTGGCGGCGGCACAGCGGACCGGTGGTGGACCCCAGCGCGAGCGCCTGCTTCGCCAGCTGCTGCGCCTGCGCCACGTCGCGCAGCAGGAAGGCGAGTTCGGCGCGCTCCTGCAGCAAGGCGGGATCGTCGGCGTTGAGCTGCAGCGCGCGGTCGAGCAGATCGGCCGCGCCACGGTACATGCGCCTGGCTTGCAGTTGCTCCGCCTGCTCGCGCAGGTCCTCGACCTGCGGGTCGCGCAAGGGCTGCACGTCGAGTTCGCTGGAACTGGCCGCGCCCGCCGCGCGGATCGCCTGCACGACGGCGACCGCATCAAACGCGGGCGCGGCCGGTTGCGGCGCGGGAGTGGCGCAGGCGCCCAGCAGCAGCGCGAACGCGGCCGTCCCGATCGCGTTGCGGAGCGTTGCGCTGCGGATCGGCATCGCCCGGCTCATTGCCCTTCGGGCGGAGGCGGCGCCTCGCGCTGTTCTTCATCGTCCTTGTCGCGGCCCAGGCCGAACCACTCGCGCCAGCCGCCGCCCTCGCCTTCTTCGGCGACCGGCTGCGGCGCCGGGCACGGCGTGTACTGCGGCGCGAAGCCGGCGACGAAGGGCATGCGGCGCGCGCCCGCGCAATCGGCGTCGGTGGTGTTGCTGCCGATCACCCACTGCCAGTCGATGCCCTTGCTGCCCACCTGCAACGGCGCGCTCGGCAGGCGCGCGAACATCGCCGACCACACGCGCATCGCGCCGGTGGCGCCGTACAGGCCGGTTTCCTTGTTCTGATCGTTGCCGACCCAGACCACGGCAAGGTGGTCGCCGGTCCAGCCGGCGAACCAGCTGTCGCGACCGTCGTTGCTGGTGCCGGTCTTGCCGGCGGCATTGAGGCGGCCCAGGCCGTCGCGCACGAGTTGCGCGGCGGTGCCGCTGGTGACCGTCTGCTGGCCGGCGATGGTGATCAGGCGCGCGGCGATCGCGTCGCCTTCCTGCGCGGGCGCGGGTTTGGTGTCGTAACGCTTGAGCGCGCGGCCGTTGGCGTCGAGCACGCCACGCACCGCGTACAGCGGCTGGATCTGCCCGCCGCTGGCGAGGAACTGGTACAGCTGCGCCATCGCATACGGGCTCTGGTCGACCGCGCCGAGGATCAGCGAGGGGCGCGGCTCGGCCTGGATGCCGGCGAGCGTCTTGATCAGGTCGGCGATGCGCTCGGGCGCGACCTTCATGCCGATGCGCACCGTGGCCTGGTTGTAGGACATCGCCAGCGCATCGATCATGCGCACGCTGCCGTGGCTGCGGCCGTCGGAATTGCCCGGATTCCACTGCTTGCCGCGGCCCAGATCCACCGTCACCGGCGAATCGTCGATGTAGCTGGCCAGCGAATACTGCTCCGGCGTGGCGAGGGCGAGCAGGTACACGAACGGCTTGAGCAGCGAACCCACCGGACGCTGCGCTTCCACTGCGCGGTTGAAGCCGTGCTCGCTGTGTTCGCGGCTGCCGACCACGGCGACCACTTCGCCGTTGTGCACGTCGGTGACGACCAGGCCCGCCTGCAGCGGCGGGCGGGTCTTGTGGTCCAGGCTCTTGAGCGTGCGCGTCACCGCGCCTTCGGCCAGCGCCTGCGCGGCGGGCGACATGCCGGTCATCACGCTCATGCCGGCGCCGACGAGCTGGTCGGCCGGGTAGTCGCGCGCCAGCTGGCGGCGCACGAGGTCGACGTAGGCCGGGAAGCGGTTCGGCGCGAGACTGCCCGCGGTTTCGGTCACGCCCAGCGGCGCCTTCAGCGCGCGCTGGTATTCCTTGTCGTCGATCAGGTTGGTTTCGCGGAACTCGCCCAGGGCGAAGTTGCGGCGTTCCAGCGCGGCCTTGGGATGGCGGCGCGGATCGTACGCGGACGGCCCCTTGACGATGCCGACGAGCAGGGCGATCTGTTCGGTGTTGAGGTCGCGCAGGTCGCGCCCGAACCAGAACTCCGACGCCGCGGCCACGCCGTGGATCGCCTGCGAGCCGCGCTGGCCCATGTAGACCTGGTTGAGGTAGGCCTCGAGGATGTCGCGCTTCTCGTAACGCGCGTCGATGATCAGCGCGTAGAGGATTTCCTTGCCCTTGCGGGTCCAGGTCTGTTCCTTGCCGATGCCGAGCAGGCCGCTGCGCGCCAGCTGCTGGGTCAGCGTGCTGGCGCCCTGCTTGCGGCCGGTCGCGGTCTTGAACGCCGCGCGCAGCATGCCGCTGAAGTCGATGCCGATGTGGTGGTTGAAGTCGCGGTCCTCGACCGCCTGCAGGCCGGTCACCAGCAGCTCGGGCACTTCCTCGATGCGCACCAGCCGGCGCTCTTCCTGCTTCTGCCCGTACAGCGTGGCGATGCGCGCCGGATCCAGGCGCGCGGCCTTGAGCGGGCCCTTGCCGCCGGCGTCGCGCACGCTGGCGACGCGGCTGCCGGACAGGACCACTTCGATGCGCCGCGCCGGGACGGCGCCGTCGACGTCGTTGAAGCCGCGGCTGGAAATCTTCCAGCGTCCGCCGTTCTGGGCGTAGCTGCCCTCGCGCGCGCCGTCGCCGGGGTGGTAGCCGGCGGCATCGAGTTCGGTCTTGAACGTGCGCGAGTCCAACGCGAGGCCCGGCCGCAGTTCCAGCGGGCGCGCGTAGACGCGGGTGGGGATCTGCCAGGTGAGGCGGCCGAAGCGCTCGCTGACCTGGTGGTTGAGGTACAGCGTGTAGGGGATCAGGAAGCCGAGCCCGAGCCCGATCGCCGCCAGGCTCCAGGTGACCAGCCGCCGCTTCCATTGCCCGGATTCGCTGCCTTCGCCCCGCCCGCCGTCTTCGTCTTCGTCGTAATCGATCGCCACTGGATGCCAGAATAGGTGGGGCTGCGCGCCCGAACTGGGCGAGTCTAGCGCAGGCGGGTCAGGCGGACCGGGTTTCCTGTGGCCGATTCACGCTGGATTGGGCAAGAACGAGAACGGCTATGCAACAGGCACTTTTGGCATGAACTGGACTGATTTCCGGTTCCGCGTGGATCGCTTCACCGGGCTGCTGACACGCGGGTTCGGCAGTCTTCGGACGCGCGGACTGGTGTCCACCTGGCGACGCGTAAAGAAGCAATTCCGTCGCGTCCCGGAGACGCGGCGTCCCGCGCTGTACCTCCCCGATCCCGCGCCGTTCGCGCCCTTCGAAGTTCCGTCGACGGCCGCGGCGGACACGCCGGTCGCCAGCATCATCATTCCGGTGTTCAACCATCTTGCGCACACGCTCGTGTGTCTGCGGTCGTTGGCCGCGCATCCGCCCGGCATTGCGATCGAGATCATCGTCGTCGACGACGGTTCGTCCGATGACACTCCGCACGTGCTGCCCCGGATCGACAGGCTCCGCTATCACCGCCGCGCCGCGAATGGCGGTTTCATCGCCACATGCAACGATGGACTGGCACTGGCGCGCGGCGACTACGTGGTGTTCCTCAACAACGACACGGTTCCGCAGCCCGGATGGCTCGACGCCCTGTTGCGGACGTTCTCCGAACACTCGGGCGCGGGCGTGGTCGGGGCGCAGCTGCTGTATCCCGACGGACGCCTGCAGGAGTCGGGAGCGGTCGTCTGGAACGATGGGTCCGCCGACAAACTCGGCCACCTGCATGCGGCCGACGAACCCGCGTTCAACTACGTCCGACGCGTCGACTACGTGTCGGGCGCGGCACTCGCGATGCCGCGGGCACTCTGCGTCGAGCTGGGTGGATTCGATCCGTCCTACTCACCGGCCTTCTACGAGGACACGGACCTGGCGATGCGGGTGCGCGCCGCCGGCCTGCACGTGCTGGTGCAACCGGCCTCGTGGGTCGTGCACGTGCAGGGCGTCACCACCGGCACGGACGAGCGCCGGGGCATCAAGTCATTTCAACCCCGTAACCGGCAACGCTTCGCGGAGCGGTGGCAGACGGTGCTCGCCACCCATCCGCTGCATTCGGACGATCCGGTATCGATCGGCGACCGGCACTACCGGAAGACCGTCCTGGTCGTCGACGCGCTCACCCCGCAACCGGATCGCGACTCGGGATCGCTGCGTCTCTACAACCTGATGCGCCTGCTGCACGACGAAGGCGCGCATGTGGTCTTCCTCCCTTCCGACCATGGCTACGATGGCGGCTATACGCGAAAACTGCAGCAACTGGGTGCCGAGGTCTGGCACCAGCCGTACTCGAAGAGCTCCCCCGACTGGCTGCGCAAACACGGACATCGGTTCGACGTAGCGGTGGTGTGCCGGCACTACGTTGCGCGCGAACTGCTGCCGCTACTGCGCCGCCATGCACCACAGGCGAAAGTCGTATTCGACACGGTGGACCTGCACTACCTGCGCGAACGGCGCGGCGCCGAAGTGGATAACAACGGCGCGCTGATGCGTGCGGCCGAGCGCACGCGCGCCCGCGAACTCGAGGTGATCCGGCGCAGCGACTTCACCCTGGTCGTGAGCGCGGCCGAACGCGAACTTCTGGCCACCGACGCGCCCGAGGCGGCAGTGGAAATCCTTTCGAACCTGCACGAAGTAGCAGGTCCAGGCCTGCCTTTCGCGCATCGCCACGACCTCGTCTTCGTCGGCGGCTTCCGCCATCCGCCCAACGTCGATGCGGTGCACTGGTTCGCCACGTCGGTGTTCCCGTTGATCCGCGCGGAGCTGCCCGAGGTGCGCTTCCACTGCATCGGCGGCGACGTGCCCGCGGCGATCGCCGCACTTGCGGCACATCCGGGCGTCGTCGTGCACGGCCACGTCCCCGACATCGCGCCGTACATGGACGGCGCGCGCGTGGCAGTGGCGCCGCTGCGCTACGGCGCGGGCGTGAAGGGCAAGGTGAACCTGAGCATGGCGCACGGACAGCCGGTGGTTGCCACGTCATGCGCAGTGGAAGGAATGCACCTGGCTGCGGGCGAGGACGTACTCGTCGCCGACGAGCCGCACGCCTTCGCCGATGCCGTCGTGCGGGCCTACCGCGATGAAGCGCTGTGGCAGCGCCTGGCGGTGAACGGGTTGCGCAACGTCGAGCGGCATTTCTCGCTGGATGCCGCGCGCGACGTGGTGCGGCGCACGCTGCTGGCCTGACCGCGCCGCTCGCTGTCGCCGCGGCGTTCGCGGCTAGCGCCGCGGCGTTTCCGCATCGCCGGCTGCGGCCGCGGTGTGCAGGCGTTCGGCGAACGCCGCCAGCCCTTCCGCGCCCGGGTCCAGTGCCCGCGCCGCCTCCAGCGCCGTCCGCGCGCCGCGGATCTCGCCCGCGCTGAGGCGCTGGTCGCCCAGTGCGATCCAGCGTTGCGCCAACTCGCTGCGCCCCGCACGCACGCCAGCGCTCTCGCCTTCGAGCATCCGGCGCGCGTCCAGGCATGCGCCTGCGCGCACCAGGCGGTTGCCACGCAGCGCCTCGTTGAAGCATTCGCCGGCCGCAGGCCGCAGGCGAGTGGAAGCGGCGCGTACACGCGGGTCCCGCGGCGCGATTGCCTGCGCCGCGCGCAGCTTGTCGAACGCGCTGTCGCCGGGCGGCGTGAGCAGGTCGCCGCGCGCCTGCGCCTGCGCGGCTTCCGCCAGCAATTGCGTCACCCGCCTGCGCTGGGCCGCGGTGGGCGCGGCGGCGGCGCTTTGGCGCTGCACCTGCCGCGCGCGGGCGATGTGTTGCTGCGCCTCGGCGATGGAGGGCGACTGCGAGGCCGATGCGCCGGCCACCTTGCGCGCCGCGGCCAATGCGCCCTCGGCTTCGGCGAAGCGGTAATCCGAGGCGAAGCGTTCGGCGCGGTGCGCGTGGGCGGCCGCCACGGCCTGCACGCCGCGCTGGGCCTCGGAATCGTCCGGGTTCACCAGCAGCGCAGCGCCGTATGCCTGCGCGGCCTGTTCCAGCTGCCCCCGACGCAGTGCACGGTCCGCGGCGCGGCGCTGCTGTTCAGCGCCCTTGCCGAGTTCGGCAAGCATGTCGGGCAACTCCACGTGCCCCGCATCGGCCTGCTGCACGCCGTGCACGATCGCCGCCGCGGCGACAAGATTGCCCGCAGCCAACCGCGCGCGCGCCTGTTGCAGCAGGTCGGCCAGGGTGTCTTCGCGGCCTTCCAGTGCGGCGGTGTCCGCAGGCTGCAGTTCCAGCACGCGCTGATACAGCGGCAGCGCCCCGCCTTCGCCGCCGAGCTTGCCGGCGGCACGCGCGGCGGCGGCCTGCTGCAGCAGCTGGTCGATGCCGACCGAAGCGGCTTCGTTGCGCCGCAACTGCTCGCGGAGCGCCATGGCCTGCGCGCGCGGCACGGTGAGCTCCTCGGCGAGCGCCAGCGCTGCGTGCGCACGATCGAACTGCCTGCGCGCGATCGCCGTACGCGCCTGCGCCAATGCTGCCTGGCCGACGCGGTCGAGCCCAGCGCGCGCGTCGGCGCGGTCCGGATCCAGCGCCAGCGCCGCGGCATATAACTCTCGCGCACCGCTGCCGTCGGCGGCGGTCAGGCGGCCTTCCGCCAGTGCCTGCGCGGCCTGCAGGCGCAGGCGTTCGGCGCGGGTCTGCGGCCACAGCCACTCGGCCACCGGCTGGCGCAGCACGAACAGCAGCGCGACCAGGACCATGAGCACCGCGAGGATCCAGCGCCAACTCCAGCCGCGCAGCCGCTGCAACCAACGGGGCGAACGCGGAGCGCGCGCCCGCTCCTGCTGCGGGCGAAAGCGCAGCTCGTCGAAACGGCCCAGCGACGGCTCGCGCCGCGGCGTGCCTGCCGGCTCAGCCGTCGGCTTGCCTGTCGAATCGGAACCTGTGTCCTGCGCCGTCATCGCCCGGAGGATACCGCGGGGCGAATGACGGGTCCGTGCGCTGGCACGACGAAGCCGCCGCACTCAGCTGCGCTGCGCGTGCGCGACCCCGGGCAGCGACGACAGCTTGCCCAGCAGGGCCGACAGCTGTCCGTAGTCGTTCACCCGCAGCCGCGCGCGCAGGCGCACGTGCGCGCCGTTGCGCTCCAGCTGGCTGCTGATGCTGGTCACGTGCGCGTTGGCCTGGGCAATGACGTTGCTGACTTCCTTCAGCAGCCACTTGCGGTCGAGCGCCAGCACTTCGACATCGACCTCGTAGCCGCCACCCTTCTGCCCCCACTCCACCGGCAGCACGCGCTGCGGCTGCGCCGCGGCCAGGCGCAGGTAGGACGCGCAATCGGGCCGATGCACGCTCACGCCGCGGCCGCGGGTGAGGTAGCCGACGATGGGCTCGCCCGCCACCGGCTGGCAGCAGCGCGCCAGCTGCACCAGCAGGTTGCCGACGCCTTCGACGGTGAATTCGGTGCGGCGTTGCGGGATCTTCCGCGGCGCGCGCGACACCGGCAGGCCCGTGGCCGGTTCTTCGGGCGTGTTCGCGGCGCGTTCGAGCTCCAGCAACGCGCGCCCGACCTGATGCGGGCCGACGTCGCCCAGCGCGACCAGCACGTGCAGGTCGCCGTCGCTGTCGACGTTGAAGCGCTGGTGCACCGGCGCGAGGTCGGCGCCGAGCACGCCGAGCCGGCGCAGCTCCTTGTCCAGCAGCTCCTTGCCTTCCTGCTCGTTGCGCGCGCGATCGAGCTTGTGGAACCACGCGCGGACCTTCTCCCGCGAGCGGCTGCTGACGAGGAAGCCGTTCGACGGCAGCAGCCAGTCGCGTCGCGGCGCCTCGGCCTTGCCGGTGAGGATCTCCACGCGGTCGCCGGTGCGCAGCTTGTAGTCGAGCGGCACGATGCGCCCGTCCACCTTCGCGCCGCGGCAGCGATGCCCGACCTGCGTGTGCACGTGGTAGGCGAAGTCGAGCGGCGTCGCGCCGGTGGGCAGGTCCAGCACCTCCCCTTTCGGCGTCAGCACGTAGACGCGGTCCTCGACCAGCTCGCTGTCGAATTCGCCGCTGAGCGCGCCCTCGCCTTCGCCGTGCGCCTCGAGCAGCTTGCGCATCCACGCGATCTTGCGGTCGAACGCCGCGTCCGCGCTGTGGCTGCCGACTTCCTTGTACTTCCAGTGCGCGGCCACGCCCAGTTCGGCCTGGCGATGCATGTCGGAGGTGCGGATCTGCACTTCCAGCGTCTTGCCTTCGGGGCCGATCACCGCGGTGTGCAGCGAGCGGTAGTCGTTGCGCTTGGGGCGCGCGATGTAGTCGTCGAACTCGCTAGGGATCGGCGCCCAGGTCGAATGCACCACGCCGAGCGCGGCGTAGCACGCGGCGATGTCGTCGACGAGCACGCGCACCGCGCGCAGGTCGTACAGCTCGCTGATCGGCACGTCCTTGCGCCGCATCTTCTTCCAGATGCTGTAGATGTGCTTGGGCCGGCCGGCGACGTCGGCGCGCACGCCCTGCGCCTCCATTGCCTGCTGCAGCGTGCGCTTGACCGCCTCGATGTAGCGCTCGCGGTCGCCGCGCTTCTCGTCGAGCAGGCGCGCGATCTGCTTGTAGGTGTCCGGTTCCAGGTAGCGGAACGCGAGGTCTTCCAGTTCCCACTTCAACTGCCAGATGCCCAGGCGGTTGGCAAGCGGCGCGTGGATGTCGCGGGTGAGTTCGGCGAGCGCGCGTTGCTGCGCTTCCGGCAACGCAGCGGCGTTGCGCATCCGCGCGAGCTGGCGCGCCAGCAGGATCGGCACCACGCGCAGGTCACGGACGATCGCCAGCAGCAGGCGACGCAGGCCTTCGTTGCTCGCGTGCGAGCCGCGCTCGGCGTGCAGCGACCACACCTGCGCCGCGGCGTTCTGCCCCTCGACCAGCGCCGCGACGGCCGGGAACTGCTTCTCGAACTGCGCCGCGCCCTGCGACGGCGGCGCATCGTGCAGCAACGCGGCGGCAACGGTCTCGCCGTCGGCACCGAGGCGGGCGAGCAGGTCCAGCGTGACGGCGGTGATCGCGGGCGCGTCGCGCAACGCAACCGCCTGCTCGCCGTACGCCGATTCGAGCGCACGGCGCAGCGGCGGCGCGAGGGCCGCGGCGGCATGCGTTGCAGCCGGTAGCATCAGCAGTTCGTCGAGGCGCAGCGAAGCGGAAGCCATGGGGCGTTGCGATGAAAACGTAGCGACCGGTCTACACTAGCCCCCAACCGCCCGGAGGAACAGCCATGCCCAGGACTCGTCTGCGTCCATTCTGGAATTCGCTCATGCTGCTGGCGCTGCTGGCATGTGCGCCCGCAGCTTTCGCGCAGCCGCCGATCGAGCAGCAGATGACGCCGGAACAGTTCAAGGCCGCCGGCCTGGACAAGCTGTCGCCGCAGGAGCTGGGCAAGCTCAACGCGTGGTTGAACAACACCCTCGAGGTCGAAACCACCAAGGCCGCCGAACTGGCGAAGGACAAGGTCCAGACCGAGAACCGCGGTTTCGCCAGCTTCGGCAAATCCGATCCCATCGTCGCCCGCATCAGCGGCGAGTTCCGCGGCTTCGGCCGCGGCCGCAGCTGGACGCTGGACAACGGCCAGGTGTGGGAGCAGGTCGACGAGGCGACCCTCGCCGGCGCGCGCATGACCGCTCCGCAGGTGAAGATCAGCCCCAGCCTGATCGGCAACAACTGGCAGCTGCAGGTCGAGGGCTACAACAAGCGCGCGGCCGTGCGCCGGGTGAAGTGATGGCGACGATGCGACGCGCCCTGCGCAGCCTCGCCTGCGCGCTCGTGCTGGGCGGCGGCCTGGCGGCAGCGCCCGCGTTCGCCGAGCGGCCCTACGTCGCGATCGAGCAGCGCCTCTCCGCGGAACAGATGCAGGCCACCGGCCTGGATCAGCTGTCCGCGGAACAGTTGTCGCTGCTCAACCGCCTGCTCAGCGTCGAGCAGACCGCCGTCGTCGAGGAAAGCCGGCGCGAACGCACCCTGCCACCCGAGCCGGTCACGAGCGCGGTCAAGGGCGAGGTCCGCGGCTGGGAAAAGGGCACCGTGTTCGAACTGGAAAACGGCCAGCGCTGGCGCGTGATCGAGGGCGACTACTACGCGACCAAGCCGCTGAGCAACCCGAAGGCCACCGTGCGCCCGGGCGTGTTCAGCAGCTGGTACCTGCAGATCGAGGGCATCGGCATCGGTGCCAAGGTCAAGCGCGTCACCCCCTGAAACACGGCTGCAACACTCGCCCGCCAACATGCCGTGTTCGCTGCACGCCGGAGGCGCTTCCATGTTCCGCAAGATCTGTCTGGCGACCGCACTGGCGGTCGCGATCGGCGCCACTACCGGTGCCCTGGCGCAATCGGCACAGGTCGATATCGAGCAGCGCCTGAGCGCGGACGAAATGCACGAAGCCGGGCTCGATACGCTCACGCCCGTGCAACTGGCCGCACTCAACCGGCTGCTGCGCGACAAGCTCGCCACGCCCGCTTCCATGCCGAAGCAGGCCGCGGCCGACAGCGGCGAGGCGCCGCGCGGCTACATCGGCCTCGATGACGCGCCGATCCACAGCCGCGTGCGGGGCAGCGTTGCCGGCTGGGAACCCGGCACCGTGTTCGTGCTGGAGAACGGCCAGCAGTGGAAGGTGCTCAAGGGCCAGATGAAGCTGCGCCAGGCGCTGCAGGATCCGCCGATCGTGGTCGTTCCCGGCATCGCCGGGCGCTGGTTCCTGCAGGTCGACGAGGACATGCCGAAGGCGCGCGTCTACCGCATCGACTGACGCCGCGCCCTGACGCGTCTTACTCAGCGCCGCAGCGCGGACAGTCGCTGGGCGAGCTTCTTCGGCGACACCCCGCCGCGCGCACCCAGTTCCTGCGCGAACAGCGAGACGCGCAGTTCCTCCAGTTCCCAGCGCAACGCCTGCCAGTCCGCCGCACCGGCGGCGCCACTGGCGACTGCATCGACCAGCGCGGAAGCGAACGGCGCCAGTTCGAGCATGCGCGCCTGGTCGCGGGTCGGATCGCGCAGCGCGCGTTCGCCGCGCAACGACAACGCCTTGAGGTAACGCGGGTACTCGCGCAGCGCGTCGGCGGGCACGTCGCGCAGGAAACCCGGCGGCGTCAGCGTGGCCAGGTGCGCGCGCATGTCGTCGAGGTTGCCGCTGGCCCAGCCCATCAGCGGCGATTCCAGCTTCGCACGCACTTCAGCCACGGCGGCCAGGATCACTTCGGCCTGGCGCAGACGCTCCATCGCTTCGGGAAACAACTGCTTCGCGACGGCATCACGACGCTCGGCAAAGGCCGCAGCGTCGCGGATGTCGTCCAGCCCCTCGCGCGTCAATGCATCGAAGGCGCCGTCGACCAGGTCGGCGCGCAGGCGGTCGCCGTCCTTCAAGCCGTCCACGCGTGGCGACGCGGATTCGATCGCGGCATAGAGCAGGCCGCTCTTCGGCGTCACCGGCAACTGCTTGCGCGCATGCTTGAGCTTGTCGGCCAGCGCGAGCGCGAGCAGCCGGCGCACGCCGCGCGGGTGCGCCTGCCGGGCGACCTCGCGTTCGGCGTGCACGCGCAGCGATGCGCTGGCACCGTCGTCGTGCAGGGCCGGATAGGCGGGCACGCCGCCGGCGCCGGGCACGGACGGCGGTATCGCCGTCTCCGGAAACGCAGTCAATCCGGTCTGCGCCAGGCCGTCGGCCGCCTTCGCCGCGAAAGCGGTCGCGGCGCGCTCGCCGAAGCGGCGGCGCAGCTCGTCGAGGTCGCGGGACTCTGCGAGAACCTGCCCCGCCAACACCGATTTCCCGTCACGGTCGAGCAGGCGCAGGTTGATGCGCAGGTGCGGTTCCAGCGCGGCGTCATCGAAGTCGGTCGCCGCGACCTCCACGCCCGTGAGCTTGCGCAGGAAGCGCGCCAGTTCGCCCACCAGCGCATCCGCCGACGGCTGCGCATGGGCCTCGTGGAAGGCGCGGGCGAAATCCGGCGCCGGCACGAAGTTGCGGCGCAACGTCTTCGGTAACGACTTGATCAGGCCCGCGGCCTTGTCCGCCACGAAGCCCGGCGCGAGCCACGACAGCCGCGCGGGATCGAGCGCGTTGAGCAGGTGCAGCGGCACCGCGACGGTCATGCCGTCGTCGGGCGCGCCGGGTTCGAAGCGGTACTTCACCGCCAGCTTCGCGTTGCCCAGCGTGAGGTAGGGCGGGAAGCGCGCGGCCTCGGTTTCGCCACCGATCATCAGGTCGTCGGACGACCACTCGAGCTTCGCCTTCTCCGGCGCGGGCAGCTTGGCGTACCACGCATCCAGCGCCTGCGCGTTGTGCACGTGCGCCGGCAGGCGGTCGAGGTACCACTGCGCCATCCACTCCTCGTCGACGACGAGGCCGGCGCGGCGCTGCTTGGCTTCCTCTTCCTTCGCCTTCGCCAGCGTGGCTAGGTTACGCGCGAGGAAGGCGCAACGGGTGTTGATCTCGCCGCTGACCAGCGCGTCGCGGGCGAAGATGACGCGGCTTTCTTCCGGGAACAGCGCGCCGTAATGCACCGGCCGCTTCGGCGCGAGCACCAGGCCGAACAGGCTGATCTGCTCGCTGCCGACCACGCGTCCCTGCGAACGCGCCCAGTGCGGATCGTGGTGGCGGCGCGAGAGCAGGTGCGCCAGCTCGCTGATCGCCCAATCCGGTTCGATCGTGGCGTTGGTCAGCGACCACACGCGCTCGGTGTCGAGCAGGGTCGCGGCCAGCACCCACGGCGGCGGCTTCTTTGCCAGCGGCGAACCGGGGAACAACTGGAACTTGCGCCCGCGCGGGCCGTCATAGAAGCCCTTGTCGCCGCGCTGGCCGATCTGCGTGGGCAGGCCGGCGAGCAGGGCCTTGTGCAGCGTGGCGTAGTGGTGCGCGCCGAGACCCTGCGCCCCCTCCCCTGTCATCCCGAGCGCAGCGAGGGGTCTGCTTTCCCTCTGAACTGCACGAACAACAGGTCCCTCGCTGCGCTCGGGATGACGTACTGAGGGCTTCGCCTCATGCTGCCACCCCAGCTCATCGCACAACAGCTTCAACTGCCGGTGCAGCTCGCGCCATTCGCGCATGCGCAGGAAGCCGAGGAAGTGCTTGTCGCACCACGCGCGCAGCTTCGACTGGGTGAGTTCCTGGTGCGCGTCCTGGTAGGCATCCCACAACCTGAGGATGCCGACGAATTCGGAGCGCGGGTCGGCGAACAGCGCATGCGCGGTGTCGGCCGCGGCGCGCTGGTCCGCCGGGCGTTCGCGCGGGTCCTGGATGCCGAGGAATGCCGCGATGGCGAGCATCTCGCGCAGGCAGCCGTGGCTGTTGGCGGCTACCAGCATGCGCGCGAGTTTCACGTCGACCGGCAGGCGCGCCATCAGCTTGCCGGTGGCGGTGAGCTGGCGCCGGCTGTCATTGGCGCTGGCGTCGACGGCGCCGAGTTCGCCCAGCTGCTGCCAGCCGTCGGCAACCGCGCGCGGATCGGGCGGCTCGAGGAACGGGAACTCCTCGATGCGGCCCAACCCCAGCGACAGCATGCGCAGGATCACCCCGGCGAGCGCGGCGCGGCGGATTTCCGGATCGGTGTAGCGCGGGCGCGATTCGAAATCGGCCTGCGAGTACAGTCGGTAACAGGTGCCTTCGGCGATGCGGCCGCAGCGGCCCTTGCGCTGGTCGGCGCTGGCCTGCGAGACATCCTCGATGTGCAGGCGGTCGAGCTTTCCGCGCGGGCTGTAGCGCTTGACGCGCGCCAGGCCCGGATCGACCACGTAGCGGATGCGCGGCACGGTCAGCGACGTCTCGGCGACGTTGGTGGCGAGCACGATGCGGCGCTTCGGCCCGGGATTGAACACGCGGTCCTGGTCGCGCACCGACAGCCGCGCGTACAGCGGCAGCACTTCGGTCTCGCGGTACTTGCGCCGTTCCAGCGCCTGGTGCGCGTCGCGGATCTCGCGCTCGCCGGACAGGAAGATCAGCACGTCGCCACGCGGGTCCTCGCGGGTGATCTCGTCGCAGGCGGACACGATGCCGTCGTTGATGGTGCGATCGCCGCCGCGTCTTTCCTCGGAAAGACGCGGATCCGTACCGTTGCCGCCTTCGCCTTCCAACGGCCGGTAGCGCACGTTCACCGGATAGCTGCGACCTTCGACGTTCACCACCGGCGCGTTGCCGAAATGCGCGGCGAAACGCTCGGTGTCGATGGTCGCCGAGGTGACGATGACCTTCAGGTCCTTGCGCTTGGGCAGCAGCTGCTTCAGGTAGCCGAGCAGGAAGTCGATGTTGAGGCTGCGCTCGTGCGCCTCGTCGATAAGGATGGTGTCGTACTGCGACAGCCAGCGGTCGGACTGGATCTCGGCCAGCAGGATGCCGTCGGTCATGAACTTCACCGCGGTCTGCTCGCCGACGTTCTCGGTGAAGCGGACCTGATAGCCGACGGCGCCACCGAGCGAGGTGTTCAGTTCCTCCGCCACGCGGCGCGCGACCGCGCGCGCGGCGATGCGGCGCGGCTGCGTGCAGCCGATCATGCCGGCGGTGCCGCGACCGGCCGCAAGGCACAGCTTGGGCAACTGCGTGGTCTTGCCCGAACCGGTTTCGCCGGCGATCACCACGACCTGGTGCTGGCGGATGAGTTCGACGATGCGCTCGGCTTCGGCCGCGATCGGCAACGAAGGCTCCACCGGCGCCTGCGGCAATGCCGCTACCCGCGCCTCGCGTTGCGCGACCGACGCCGACAGCGCCTGTGCGAACGCAGCCTGCGCCGGTTCGTCGCCGGGCTTCGCGCTCCAGCGCGACCACAGGCCGTGCAGGCGGCCGCGGTCGCGGCTCAACGCGCCGTCGATCGCGCGCCGCGCCTGCTGCAACGCGGCGTCCTGCGCTGGTGAAGGGGCGCGCGGGCGATCCCGGCCGGCCGGTCGTGACGCGGCCTTGGCGCTTGCATCGATAGGGTTCATCTATTCGAAAGAAAGAAACAGTTGACTTCACACCGTCGGCGGACCGGCCTATTGTCGCCGCTGGCATCCACTACAGGGAGATCCGCATGGCCAAGAACAAGTCGTCCAAGCCCGGCAGCACGAAGGCGGCCCCGGCGGGCAAGACCCTCGCCATCGATATCGGGATCGGCGGTGCGGATCGCAAGAAGATCGCGGAAGGCCTGTCGCGGTTCCTCTCCGACAGTTTCACCCTGTACCTGAAGACCCACAATTTCCACTGGAACGTCACCGGGCCGATGTTCAACAGCCTGCACGTGATGTTCGAAGGCCAGTACAACGAGCAGTGGACCGCGCTGGACGAGACCGCCGAGCGCATCCGTGCCCTGGGCTACAACGCGCCCGGCTCGTACGCCGAATTCATCCGCCTGAGCTCGATCCCGGAAGAGCCCGGCCTGACCGACACCGCCGACTGGCACGAGATGGTGCGCCAGCTGGTGGTGGGCAACGAGGCCGTGGCCCGCACCGCGCGCAAGGTGCTCAAGATCGCCGAGGAAGGCGGCGACGACCCGACCGTGGACCTGATGACCCAGCGCCTGCAGGTGCACGAGAAGAACGCCTGGATGCTGCGCTCCCTGCTCCAGTAAGCCCGCGGCAGTACGCAATACGGGGCCCCGCGGATCGCGGGGCCTTTGTTTTCGGGCCTTGGGAAGTTTCCTAGGCCCACATGCGGCGATGCCTGCTGGGTTTGGGGTAGCCGGGCCGTAAAATGGCCGCATGCACGACGCCGCCCTCGATCTCCTCCGCCGCATCTTCGGCCACCCCGGCTTCCGCGGCGAACAGGCGCAGATCGTCGAGCAGGTCGCCAACGGCGGCGACGCGCTGGTGCTGATGCCGACCGGCGGCGGCAAGTCGCTGTGCTACCAGCTCCCCGCCCTGCTGCGCGAGGGCTGCGGCATCGTCGTCTCGCCGCTGATCGCGCTGATGCAGGACCAGGTGGAAGGCCTGCGCCAGCTGGGCGTGCGCGCGGCGTTCCTGAATTCCTCGCTGGACGCGACGCAGGCCGCCAGCGTCGAACGCGAACTGCTGGCCGGCGAGCTCGATCTGCTGTACGTCGCGCCGGAACGCCTGCTTACGCCGCGCTTCCTGTCGCTGCTCGAGCGCGCGCGCATCGCGCTGTTCGCCATCGACGAGGCCCACTGCGTGTCGCAATGGGGCCACGACTTCCGCCCCGAGTACCGCCAGCTGACCGTGCTGCACGAACGCTGGCCGGACGTGCCGCGCATCGCGCTCACCGCCACCGCCGACGAGCCGACGCGGCAGGAGATCGCCGAGCGGCTGGCGCTGGAACACGCACGCCGCTTCGTCAGCTCCTTCGACCGCCCCAACATCCGCTACCGTGTCGTGCAGAAGGACAACACGCTGCGGCAGCTGCGCGACTTCCTGCTCGCTCACCGCGGCCACAGCGGCATCGTCTACGCCTTCTCGCGCAAACGCGTAGACAGCATCGCGCTGCAGCTGTGCGAACTGGGCATCGACGCCCTGCCCTACCACGCCGGCATGGACGCGGCGACGCGCGCCGCGCACCAGCGCCGCTTCCTGCAGGAAGACGGCGTGGTCATGGTGGCCACGATTGCCTTTGGCATGGGCATCGACAAGCCGGACGTGCGCTTCGTCGCGCACGTCGACCTGCCCAAGTCGGTGGAAGGCTATTACCAGGAAACCGGCCGCGCCGGCCGCGATGGCGAAGCCGCCGAGGCGTGGCTCTGCTACGGCCTGGGCGACACCATCAACCTGCGCCAGCTGATCCTGCAGTCGGAAGCCGGCGAGGAACGCAAGCGCCTGGAACTGCGCAAGCTCGACGCCCTGCTCGGCTATTGCGAATCGACCACCTGCCGGCGGCAGTCGCTGCTGGGCTGGTTCGGCGAGGCGCATGCGGGCGGCTGCGGCAACTGCGACAACTGCCTGGAACCGCCGCAGAGCTGGGACGGCACCATCGCCGCGCGCAAGGCCTTGTCGTGCGTGTACCGCAGCGGGCAGCGCTTCGGCGCCGCGCACGTCATCGACATCCTGCGCGGGATCGGCACCGAGCGCGTGCTGCAGTTCGGCCACGACCAGCTGAGCACGTGGTCGATCGGCAACGACCTGGACGAACGCCAGTGGCGCAGCGTGTTCCGCCAACTGGTGGCGCAGGGCCTGCTCGAAGCGGACGTCCACGGCGCCCTGCACCTGACCGAATCCGCCGGCCCGGTCCTGCGCGGGGACACCACCCTGCACTTCCGCACCGAGCAACCCAAGCCGCCACGGCGCCGCCGCGAGCGCGGCGCCAGCACGACGGACCAGGAGTTCGACCTCGCCCCCGATGCCCTGGTCCGCTTCAACGCATTGCGGGTCTGGCGCGCGAACACCGCGCGCGAGCAGAACGTGCCCGCCTACGTGATCTTCCACGACAGCACGTTGCGCACCATCGCCACCCACGCACCGGATGACCTCGACGAACTGGCGCGCATCCCCGGCATCGGCGCCAGCAAGCTGGACCGCTACGGCGAGGATGTGCTGCAGCAGTTGTTCGATGCGGCGTGATGCTGCACGCGCGACGGCGCGTGCAGCGTGCCCCGCCCCACGAGGCGGGTCCCGCGTTCTCAAGCGTGTGGGCGACCAACAGACTCAGTCTCGCCGTGGTTGGTGGGTCGTGATGGATTCGAACCATCGACCAGCGGATTAAAAGTCCGATGCTCTACCGACTGAGCTAACGACCCACGGATGCAACAAGCGGCGTCACAACCGGCCTTGCGCCGGGGTGCGCATTCTAGCGCAGGCGCGCCCCGATGGTCAGACCGTCACGCACGCGCCCTCAGGCGTAACGGGTCGGATCGGCAACCCCGGCCGTGGCAAAGCCTTCGGCGCGCAGGCGGCAGGCGTCGCAATGGCCGCAGGCGCGGCCGTCGGCATCGGCCTGGTAGCAGGACACGGTCTGGCTGAAGTCGACGCCCAGGCGCAGGCCTTCGCGCACGATGTCGGCCTTGCTCAGGAACTGCAGCGGCGCATGCACGCGGATGCCCGCGCCTTCGACGCCGGCCTTGGTCGCGAGGTTGGCGAGATCCTGGAACGCAGCGATGAACTCCGGGCGGCAATCCGGATACCCCGAGTAGTCGACCGCGTTGACGCCGCAGAAGATGTCGCTGGCGCCCAGCACCTCGGCCCAGCCCAATGCCACCGACAGCATGATGGTGTTGCGCGCCGGCACGTAGGTGACCGGAATCGCGTCCTTGGCGGCGGCGACGCCGACGGCATGCCCATCGGCGTCGGTGGGGACCAGGATCGCCTCGTCGGTCAACGCGGAGCCGCCGATGCTGCGCAGGTCGACGTTGACCGTCTTGTGCGCGACCGCGCCGAGCGCCTGCGACACGCGATCGGCCGCGTCGAGTTCCGATGTGTGGCGCTGGCCGTAGCGCACGCTCAAGGCATGCACGGCGAAACCCTGCTCGCGCGCGATGGCGATGACGACGGCGGAGTCCATGCCTCCGGAAACGAGGACGACGGCGTTTTTCATGTGTGTTTCCGAAGTGCTTCTTGAAGCGGGAAAGCGGAGCGGAGCGCAGTATCAGCGACCGCGCTCGTCGTTCCACAGGAGCTTGTGCAGCTGCATCTGGAAACGCACCGGCAAATGGTCGGCGACGATCCAGTCGGCCAGTTCGCGCGGCGTGACCTGCGCAAAACTCGGCGAGAACAGCACCTCGCAGGTCCCGGCGAGGCGGTGTTCGGCGACGATCGCCTTCGCCCAGTCGTAGTCCTCGCGCGAACAGAGCACGAACTTCACCTGGTCGTGCGGCGTCAGCAGCGGCAGGTTCGACCACAGGTTGCGGTGCACTTCCGCCGAGCCCGGCGTCTTGATGTCGAGCACGCGCGACACGCGCGGATCGACCTCACTGATGTCGATGGCACCGGAGGTTTCCAGCGAGACCTCATAGCCGGCATCGCACAGACGCTGGAGCAGGCCGATGCAGCGCTTCTGCGACAGCGGTTCGCCACCGGTGACACAGACGTGGCGCACGCCGTGCTTCGCGACCTCGGCGAGGATGTCGTCGATCGACCACCACTCGCCGCCGTGGAAGGCGTACGCCGTATCGCAGTACTGGCAGCGCAACGGGCAGCCGGTCAGGCGCACGAACACGGTGGGCCAGCCCGCATGGCGGGCCTCGCCCTGCAGCGAGAGGAAGATTTCTGTGATCTTGAGGCGTTCCGCGGAGGCGGACACCTCGCTGGAAGCGCCCTGCAAAGCGGCGTTCATGCCGCCATTGTAGCGTGCGGGCCCGGACGGCCCGCCCGATCAAACGACCGGTCCGCTCACTTGTTGCCGAGCTGGCCCAGCTGGATGGCGTTGAGGCGGTCGGCGGCGGTGCGGGCGGCATCGGTGCCCGGATAGCGGCTGGTCACCTGGGCCAGGGTGCGCTGCGCGGCTTCGAACTGGCGCGCGCCGTACTGCGACAGGCCCACCTTCAGCAGCGCACCCGACGCCTTGTCGTGGGTCGGGTAGCGGTCGAGCAGCGCCTGGAACTGTTCCTGCGCCAGGGCGTAATTCTGGGTGACGTAGTAGCTCTCGCCCAGCCAGTACAGCGCGTTGGGCGTGTAGCTGCCATTGGGATGCTGCTGCAGGAAATCCTGGAACAGCGTGGCCGACTGCACGTACTGGCCGGCCTTGAGCGCACTGAAGGCGGCGTCGTAGGCGGCGCGTTCGCCGGCGCTCTGCGCGATGGCGCCCTTGTCGCCGTACACGGTGGGTGCGTGGTCCTGCACGGTCGGCGTCGCGGTCACAGCCGCAGGCTTGCCGGTGGTCGGCGTCGCCGGCTTGCCGGTCGCCGCCGCCGGGGTGGCAGGCACGGGGCCCGCGCCTTCGAGGCGGTTCAGGCGATCGTCCAGGTCCAGGTACTGCGCCTTTGCGGTCGACTGCAGTTGCTGGTTCTGCTGTTGCAGTTCCTCGACCTGCGCACGCAGGGCCTGCACTTCCGAACGCAGCTGGGTGAGCTGGTTCAGCAGGTCGACATTGGCCTGGTTGTTGTTCGCGCGGGCCTCGAGCGCGGCGACGCGGTCGGCCAGGCTGACGCGCTGGGCGAAGGCGGGCGTGGACGCGAGGGCGGCGAGCAGCAGCGGCAGCAGGATTCGAAGGCGCATGTCGGATTGGACCGTCGGGAACGAAAAAGTTCGCACCGTTGAACTCCTCCCCCGCAATGCGGGGGAGGAGCCGTTCACGGCTTACTTCGCGGTGTAGACGATCTCGACGCGACGGTTCTTCGCCCAGCAGTCTTCGCTCGACTCGGTGCAGGTCGGGCGCTCTTCGCCGTAGCTGACCACGGTGATCTGGCCGCCCGAACCGCCGTTGGCCTGGACCGCCGACGACACCGCGTTGCCGCGGCGCTCGCCCAGGCCCTGGTTGTACTCGCGGCTGCCGCGCTCGTCGGCGCTGCCTTCCAGGGTCATGCGCGAGGACGGACGGTCCTGCAGGTACTTGGCGTGGCAGGCGACGATGGCCTGGAACTCGGGGCGCAGCGCTTCCTGGTCGAAATCGAAGTAGACGACGCGCTGGCGCAGGCAGGCGTCGGTGTCGAGGTCTTCCGGACCGTAGGCGCCCGGGGTGGTCGGGGCCGGCTCGGTGGTCGGGGCGGTGGTGGAGGGGCCGGTGTCGGCCGGCGGAACTTCCTTCACCTTCTTCGAACAGGCGACTGCCGTGGCGCACAGGAGTGCGGCGACAAGAATGCGAGTGGTGGTGTTCATGGCTTTCCTCGTCTATGAGCGTGAAGCGGGGGGTGCGGGAGATGTCGCGAGCATCCGTACGAGCATCCAAGCGGGTCCAACTAGACTACCAGTCAACATGAACAGGGGAGCGTGACGGAAGTGGCACGGTCCGGGAACCGGCGCCAGCCACCCTTGCCGCTCACCTGCGGGCGCGGTACGGCCCCCACGCCGGCTCGCGCACGTCGCCATCGGCCAGCACCAGGCGCTGGCGGACGCGCGCATCCGAGGACACGGCGTAGAGCACGTCGCGGCGTCCCTCGCGCGCGGCGTACAGGATCATCATTCCGTTGGGGGCGAAGCTGGGCGATTCGTCCAGCGCGCCCGGCGAGAGGTTGCTCCACGAGCCGCCGACGCCGCGGTCCATCATCGCGATGCGGTAGCCGCCGCTGGTCTGCTGCGTGGTCGCCAGCTTCTTGCCGTCGCTGGAAACGGTCGGATCGGCGTTGTAGGCGCCCTGGAAGGTCACCCGCGTCGCCCCGCCGCCGGAGGCCGGCACCTGGTAGATCTGCGGCTTGCCGCCGCGGTCCGAGGTGAAGTACAGCGTGCTGCCGTCCGCGCTCCACACCGCCGAGGTGTCGATGGCGAAGTGGTTGGTGATCTGGGTCAGCGCGCGGCTGCCCAGGTCCATCACGTAGATCTCGGGATTGCCGCCCTTGGACAGGGTCAGCGCCAGCCGGCGCCCGTCCGGCGAGAACGACGGCGCGCCGTTGATGCCGCGGAACTTGGCGACCAGCTCGCGCGCGCCCGAGGCGATGGTCTGGATGTAGATCGACGAATTGCCGCCTTCGTAGCTCACGTAGGCGAGCCGGCCGCCGTCCGGGCTCCACGCCGGCGACAGCAGCGGCTCGGACGAGCGCACCACGGTCTGCGGGTTGTAGCCGTCGCTGTCGGCGATCATCAGCGCGAAGCGCATGGCCTTGCCGGTGCCGGTGGCAGTGACGTAGGCGATGCGGGTGTAGAAGGCGCCGCGGATGCCGGTGACCTTCTCGTACACGGCATCGGCGATCTGGTGGGCAACGTCGCGCATCGCGTTGGCGCGTGCGCTCAGCGCGAAGCCGAGCAGGCGTTCCTTGCGCGCCACGTCGAACAGTTCGTATTCGACGCGATAGGCGCCGTCGCCGGCATCGAGCACGCGCCCGACCAAGATGTAGTCCTGGTTGAGAGCCGCCCACGTCGGGTAGTTGACCTCGCTGCCGCGCGAGGGGCGTTCGACGATGTCCTTGTCCGGCAGGCTGCGGAAGGAACCGGAGCGGTTGAGGTCCGCGGCCACGACCTTGGCGACGTCGGTCTGCAGCGTGGCGGGGCCCTGCATCGGAATGACCGCGATGGGCACCGCGGAGGCGTTGCCGCCGACGATGTCGATCTCCAGGCCCTGCTGGGCGCTGGCGGCAACGGGCAGCAGGAGCGCCAGCAACGCGCCCAGCCAGCGCAGGGCGGAACGGGTCGGACCGGTAGGCGGCGAGAGTGGCTTCATCAGCGCTCCAAGCTTGGGGGAAGGGCTCAAGGGCGGTCCGCTCGCGCGGCCTCGTTCAGTTTCATCATTCTTAACAACAGTTTGGTTAACGCCACCTCAAGCCGGGACGACCAGACCTGAATGGGCAAACCTGTGCGTCAGCGGTCTTCGGCGCGGAAGTTGAGGTTGAGGTTGCGGGAAAACACCGATTCGAAGCCGGCATACGGCAACGGCTGCGCCTTGAGCACCGCCGCCTCGATCGAGCGGCGCCCCTGTTCGTCGTACGAACACGGCGAAGACACTTCCACGCCCATCACCTGCCCGCCCGGCAACTGGCGGATGCTCAGCCGGCACGCCGCGCCGATCGGCACGGTGTCCGGCCGCGTCCATTTGGCGAGGATCGCCGCCTGCAACGCCGCGGCATAGCGCGCCTTCAGGCCGTCGTCGACTCCGTTCGCGCCGGAAGCGGTGGCGTCGTTCTGCGCGGCGGCTTCGGCCGCGTTGCTGGCGCGTGCGTTGGCCAGCTGCGCCAGCCGCTGTTCGGCCAGGGCCGCTTCGCGCGCCGCGGCGGCCTTGCGGCGGCGGATGTCCTCGAGCTGCTTCTGCCGCTGGATGTCCTGCTCGACCATGCGCATGTTGCGTTGCACGGCCTCCTGGCGCGCCTGCTCGGTGAGGTCGACCTGCTCCTGGCGGCGCTTGGCTTCCTGCAGCTTCTTTTCTTCCGCGGGCGTCGGCGTCGGTTGCTCGGTGACGGCGTCCTGGCTGACCTCGTCCGGCACCGGGATGAAATCCTGCGGCTTGGGCTGCTGCTCGACGGGTTCGGGCAGCGGCTCCGGCAAGGGCTCGGGTTCGGGCTCCTCGACCGGCAATGGTTCGGGCTGGCGCTGCAGCGTGCGCCGCATCGCCGACGACAGCTGGCTGGCGTCCATCAGTTCGGCGGAAATCGCCCCGGCCGCCGCGGGCGTCGCGCTGCGCGTCCACCACAGGCCGATGAACAGCACGGCGAACAACGCCAGGTGCAGCACCAGGGCGAGAACGAAAGCCTGCGCGGTATCGGCAGGAGTTTCCTTCATTTACCGCTACCCGGGCTTGCGGCGCCCTTGGGATCGCTCATCAGACCGATCTTCTTGACGTTGGCACGCTGCAGCAGCTCCATCACGTTCATCACGTCCTGGTACCTGCCCTCGCCCTGCGCCGCGACGAAGATCGATGCGTCCTTGTTCTGGCTGACGATGGCGCGGATGCGCGCTTCCAGCGACTGCGCGGTCATCGCCTCGTTCTTGCCTGCCTTCACCGCGAGCGCGTAGCTGCCGTCGGGGTAGACGCTGACCACGATCGGATCGTTCTTGGCGTTGACCGACTTCGCGTTGGTCTGCGGCAGGTCGACATCGACACCGAGCGTCAGCAGGGGCGCGGTCACCATGAAGATCACCAGCAGCACCAGCATCACGTCGATGTACGGCACGACGTTGATCTCGGCCTTGAGCTTGCGCTTGCGATGGCGGCGCATGGAAAGGACGGTCATGCGGATTTCCTGGTTGCGGTCGCGGTCATGGCGTGGGGCCCGGTGGCTGCAACGGCCGTGCGCTCGGAATGGGGTTCATCCCTGCCGGCCGCTCGCGTGGTTTGCACACGGGCCTGCCGGTTATTCGTCGGCATGCGCCTGGCGTTGCAGGATCGAGGAGAACTCCTCGGCGAACGCGTCGTAACGCACCGCCAGGCGCTCCACGCCGTTGGCGAAGCGGTTGTAGGCCCACACGGCCGGGATCGCGACGAACAGGCCGATGGCGGTGGCCAGCAGCGCCTCGGAAATGCCCGGCGCCACGTCCTTGATGCCGACCTGCGCGCCGCTGGCGAGCAGGCCGTGCATGGTCACCATGATGCCGAACACGGTGCCGACCAGGCCGACGTAAGGCGCGGTCGAGCCGATGTTGGCGAGCAGTTCGAGGTTGTGCTCCAGCCCGTCGATCTCGCGCGAACCGGTCGCGCGCATCGCGCGTTGCGCGCCTTCCAGCTGCGTGCGGGTGTCCACGCCCTTGCGCTGGCGCAGGCGGCCGAATTCGCGGAAACCGGCCTCGAAGATCGCTTCCATGCCGCCGATCGGGCCGCGGCCCTGGGTCGCACCGGCGTAGAGCTTGGTCAACTCGGCGCCCGACCAGAAGCGCTCTTCGAAGCGTTCGGCTTCCTTGTGTGCGCGGGCGATGACGCTGCGCTTGCGGAAGATGATCACCCACGACACGAGCGAGCCGGCCACCAGCAGCAGCATGATCAGCTGCACCGGCAGGCTGGCGTCAAGGACGAGGCGCAGCAAGTCGAGGTTCGCGCTGGCCGCGGCGGCGCCGCTGCTGGCGCCGTCGGCGAGCGCGGTGGCCTGCGCCGGGGCGTCTTCCGGAATGGCTTCCACGGTGGCCTGCATCGCCATGAGAATTGCGGGGGTCATGCGTCGTTCTCCACCAGTGCGTTCAGTGCGTCGTACAGCGGTTGCGGGATGGGGGTCGGGCGGAAGTCCGTGCCCAGCGCGGCGACACGGACCGTGGCGGTGAGCAGCAGGTCGTCGCCGCGGCGGATTTCCTGGCGGAAGATCACGCTGGCGCGCCGGCACTGCTGCAGGCCTGCGGTCACGGCGAGCGCATCGTCCAGCCGGGCCGGCTTGAGGAAGTCGATCTGCATCGCACGCACCGCGAACAACAGGCCGTGCTCACAGCGCAACCGTTCCTGCCCGTAACCCTGGGCACGCATCCATTCGCTGCGCGCGCGCTCGAGGAACGCCAGGTATTGCGCGTGGTACACGACACCGCCTGCGTCGGTATCTTCCCAGTAAATGCGGACGGGGTGGCTGAACATGCGTTAAGAATTCCGGGAGTGTGGACGCGCGCGGCGCGATGCACCCGGCTTCCGGCAAGCATGCCATCGCGCGTGGAAGTCGCTGCTGCGGCCGGGCGCAATCGTGATGGATCGATGCGGGGAAGTGCGCACGTGCTCACACTCCCCGCGGCTCATTCTTCGTTGTCGACCCGCTCGGCAAACAGGCCGGTTGCGCCGGCCTTCGGCTTGAAGCCCATGTGCCGGTACGCCTTGTGCGTCGCCATGCGCCCGCGTGCGGTGCGCACCAGGTAGCCCTGCTGGATCAGGTACGGCTCGATCACGTCCTCGAGCGTGCCGCGTTCCTCGCTCAACGCCGCCGCCAGCGATTCGACGCCGACCGGGCCGCCGTCGAAGGCATCGATGATCGTGGTGAGCAGGCGCCGGTCGAGATCGTCGAAACCTTCCGGGTCGACCTTCAACATCTTCATCGCCGCGTCGGCGACCTCGCGGGTGATCGCGCCGCTCGCCTTTACCTGCGCGTAGTCGCGCACGCGGCGCAGCAGGCGGTTGGCGATGCGCGGTGTGCCGCGCGAACGGCGGGCGATCTCCCCCGCGCCTTCGGCATCGCAATTGATGCCGAGGATCTGCGCGGAGCGGCGCACGATCCGGGTCAACTCCTCCGCGCTGTAGAACTCCAGGCGTTGCACGATGCCGAAGCGGTCGCGCAGCGGCGCGGTGAGCAGACCGGCGCGGGTGGTCGCGCCGATCAGGGTGAAGGGCGGCAGGTCGAGCTTGATCGAACGGGCCGCGGGGCCTTCGCCGATCATGATGTCGATCTGGTAGTCCTCCATCGCCGGGTACAGCACTTCCTCGACCACGGGCGAGAGGCGATGGATCTCGTCGATGAACAGCACGTCGTGCGGCTGCAGGTTGGTGAGCAGCGCAGCCAGGTCGCCCGCCTTCTCGATCACCGGCCCCGAGGTCTGGCGCAGGTTCACGCCCAGCTCGTTGGCGATGACATGGCTGAGCGTGGTCTTGCCCAGGCCGGGCGGGCCGAAGATCAGCACGTGATCGAGCGCTTCGCCGCGCTGCTTGGCCGCCTCGATGTAGATCTGCATCTGCTCGCGCACCGGCGCCTGGCCGAGGTATTCGTCCAGGCGCTTGGGCCGGATCGACGCCTCGATGGCGTCCTCTTCGCGCGTGGCGGCGGGGGAGACGATGCGGTCGTTCATTGAAAGCCGGGATTCGGGAGTAGTGATTCGGGATTCGGACAAGTAACGGCGGGAATGCTCGCACATTTGCCCTGGCGTGACCGGACGTCCGCTTTTGCGAATCCCCAATCCCGAATCACGAATCCCGCCCCCATCAGATCTCGATCTGCGCGCCCAGCTCCACCAGCCGGTTGCCCGGAATCCGGAAGAACCCGGTCGCCGGCGCCGCATTGCGATGCATGACCGCGAACAGCTTGTCGCGCCACACCGGCATGCCGCGGTGGCGGCTGGCAATCACGGTCTCGCGGCTGGCGAAGTACGTGGTCTCCATCGGATCGAAATGGATGCCGCCCTTGTCGCAGCTGCGCATCAGCGCCAGCGGCACGTCCGGCGTTTCCATGAAGCCGAACTTGATCAGCACCCGGTAGAAGTCCTCGCCGCCGATCGAATCGATCTTCAGGCGCTTCTCCTTCGGCGCGTACGGCACGTTGAGCGTCTCCACGGTCAGGAAGACGTTGCGTTCGTGCAGCACCTTGTTGTGCTTGAGGTTGTGCAGCAGCGCATGCGGCACCACGCCGGTCTGCGCGGTCAGGAAGATCGCCGTGCCCGGCACGCGCACGGGCGGCGCCAGCATCAGGCCGGGCAGGAAGGTGTCGAGCTGGATGCCTTCCTTGCGGATCTCCGCGTGCAGCAGTTCGCGCCCGCGCCGCCAGGTGCGCAGCACGGTGAAGACCAGGATGCCCAGCACCACCGGGAACCAGGCGCCGTCGAGGAACTTGATGCCGTTGGCGATCAGGAAGGCGATTTCCACGATGGCGAACAGCACGCACAGCGGCAGCACCCAACGGCGCGCCTTTGGCCACATGGTCCGGGCGACGAGCGCCAGCAGCATCGTGTCGATCAGCATTGTGCCGGACACCGACACGCCGTACGCCGATGCCAGCGCGGTGGACGTGCGGAACATCAGCACCAGCGAGATCACCGCGATCATCAGGGTCCAGTTGATCCCGGGGATGTAGATCTGGCCGATGGTTTCCTTCGAAGTGTGCTTGATCAGCATGCGCGGGATGTACCCCAGCTGCATCGCCTGGCGCGCCACCGAATACGCGCCGGTGATCACCGCCTGCGAGGCGATCACGGCCGCCATCGTCGCCAGCACGATCATCGGGTACAGCGCCCACTCGGGGACGCCCAGGTAGAACGGGTTCTTGGCGGCTTCCGGGTACTGCAGCAACAGCGCGCCCTGTCCGAGGTAGTTCAGCATCAGGCTGGGCAGGACGAAGAAATACCAGGCATAGCGGATCGGCCTGGCGCCGAAATGCCCCATGTCCGCATACAGCGCCTCGCCACCGGTTACCGCCAGCACCACCGCGCCGAGGATGAAGATGCCATGCCAGCCGTGATCCATGAAGAAATTCACGGCCCACACAGGATTGAACGCCTTGAGCACTTCGGGTGCATGGCCGATGTTGAGCAGGCCGATGGCCGCCAGCGATGCGAACCAGAGCACCGTGATCGGTCCGAATACGCGCCCCACCTTCTCGGTGCCGAAGCGCTGCGAGGCGAACAGCGCCACCAGCACCAGCAGGGTGAGCGGCACGATGTAGCTGTGCAGCTGCGGCGCCGCGACTTCCAGGCCTTCGATCGCCGACAGCGTGGTGATCGCGGGGGTGATCACGCCGTCGCCGAAGAACAGCGACGCGCCGAAGATGCCGAGGATGCCGACCGCATACGCCGACTTCGAGCCCTTGGGCAGGGTTCGCTGGGCCAACGCCATCAGGGCCATGATGCCGCCCTCGCCCTCGTTGTCGGCACGCATGATGATGGACACGTATTTCGCGGTGACCACGATCATCAGCGCCCAGAAGATCAGCGACAGGATGCCGAGCACGGTGTCGTGATTGGCGATCAGGCCGTAATGCGGCGTGAACGCTTCCTTCAGCGTGTACAACGGGCTGGTGCCGATGTCGCCGAAGACGACGCCGATCGCGCCGATGATCAATCCGAACAACCCCACGTTGCCATGGCCGTTATGGCCGTGAGCGTGGTTGTTGGTGGTGCTGGTAACGGCCATGGGCCTTCCCTGTAGGTAACGCTGAGGCGGTGAGGCGTCAACGAAGCGCGGACTTTAGCGCTTTGCGGATGATGGTGGCGGCGTCGTCGCCGGCGGCCACGGCGGCCGCGGCCATGCGCGACGCCTCCGCGGGCTTGTAACCGAGTTGCTGCAGGGCGATCACCGCTTCCGACTGCGGATCGGCCGGCGCGCCCGACGTATTCAAGGTCGCACCGATGCCGGCCAGATCGGCGGCACGGTCGCGCAGTTCGACGACCATGCGTTCGGCGGTTTTCTTGCCGATGCCGGGGATGCGGGTCAGCGCGGTGATGTCGCCGGCCTGCACCAGCCGCGCGAACTCGTCGACGCTCACGCCCGACAGCACCGCCAGCGCGATCTTCGCGCCGATGCCCGTGACCTTCTGCACGTCGCGGAACAGGCGGCGTTCGCCCTCGCGCAGGAAGCCGTACAGCGAGACGCTGTCCTCCTTCTGCGCGTAGTGGGTGAACAGCGCGACTTCGCGCCCCACCTCGGGCAGGTCGTAGACCGTGCTCATCGGTGCCTCGAGTTCGTAGCCGACGCCGTTGACGTCGACCACCAGCCACGGCGGCTGCTTGTGCACCAGGATGCCTTTCAGGCGGCCGATCATTTGCGTCCCCAAGCTTGTTTCGTACTGATGCCCAGCCGCAGCGCGGTCGAGCGCACGTGCGCATGCGTGATCGCCACGGCCAGTGCGTCGGCCGCGTCCGCCTGCAACTTGCCCTGCAGGCCCAGCATCACGCCGACCATGTGCTGGACCTGGACCTTGTCCGCGCCGCCCTGCCCGACCACGGCCAGCTTGATTTCCTTGGCGGCGTATTCGTGCACCGGCAGGTCGCGCATCACCGCCGCGCACAACGCGGCGCCACGCGCATGGCCGAGCTTGAGCGCGGCATCGGCGCTCTTGCCCATGAAGACCTTTTCGATCGCCACTTCGTCCGGCTTGTAGGTTTCGATGATGTCGGCGAGGCCATCGAGCAGGCGCTTGAGGCGCTGCGGGAATTCGCCCTCGCCCAATAGCAGCAACGGCGCATGGAAGACATGGCGCGCACGTCCGGTCGCATCGGCGTCGACAATGCCGACGCCGGTACGTTGCGAGCCGGGATCGATTCCCAGGATTCGGGTCACGTCAGCAGCTTACGCCGGTCAGGCGTAGGCGTCCTCGCCCAGGTCGGCGTTGGAATAGACGTTCTGCACGTCGTCCATGTCTTCGAGCCAGCGCAGCAGCTTGACGACCTGCTGCGCGGTATCGCCGCTGACGGCGATGTCGTTGTCGGCGCGCAGGGTGACTTCGGCCAGGTCCGGCTTCAGGCCCGCGGCTTCCATCGCCGCCTTCACGTCGTTGAAGGCCTCGGGCGCGGTGATGACGTCGATCGCGCCGTCTTCCGGGTACACGACGATGTCGTCGGCGCCGGCTTCGATCGCCGCTTCGGTGATCTGCTCTTCGCTGGCGCCCGACGCGTACGACAGCACGCCCAGCTTCTTGAACATGAAGGCCACCGAGCCGTCGGTGCCGAGGTTGCCGCCGAACTTGCCGAAGGCGTGGCGCACGTCGGCCACGGTGCGCACCTTGTTGTCGGTCAGGCAGTCGACGATCACCGCGACGCCGCCGGGCGCATAGCCTTCGTAGCGGATTTCCTCGTAGACGACACCTTCCAGTTCGCCCGTGGCCTTCTTGATCGCGCGTTCGATCACGTCCTTGGACATGTTCACGCCGAGCGCCTTGTCGACCGCCGCGCGCAGGCGCGGATTGCCGGACGGATCGCCGCCACCGGCACGCGCCGCAACGCCGATCTCGCGGATGATCTTGGTGAAGATCTTGCCGCGCTGGGCGTCGACCGCGTTCTTGCGGGCTTCGATGGAGGGGCCTCTACCCATGGGTGTTCCGTGCCGTGACTTGTGACGAAGTCGGGAATTTTAGCGCGCCGCAGCTTTGAGAGGCGTACCCGGCCCCGGGCCTGCCCCGGCGGGCCGGGCTGGGCCTACGGGGTCGCGTCCGCGTCGCCGGCAAAGTGCCCGGCACGGAAGAACCGGATCGCCAGCCGCGCCGCCTCGGTGGAAAACAGCATGCCGCTGTGGCTGGCACGGATGACCGCATGGTCGGCGAGCCCCGGCAGGCGGGTTTCGGCCACGGCGACCGAGCCGTCATGGGCGTCGGCGAAGTCGCCGAACACATGCCCCAGGCCGTGCGGCACCGATCCGGCGATCGAGCCGACCTGCGCGCGACCGCTCCATTGCTCGAAGCCCCGCTCCAGCAGGGGCGCGGCCTGTCCCAGCAGCGCCGCCGCCCATGGCCGCTGGCGCATGCCATGCACCGCGCGGCTGCCGTGCAGCGGCGACCCCAGGCAGACCACGCGCTCCACCGCGAGCGCGGGGTGGTCGTGCAGGGCTTGCATTGCAACCAGCCCGCCCAGGCTGTGCGCGAGGATGTGCGCGCTGTCCCGCGCCAGCAGGTCGCCCAGGCGCGCGACGGCCTCCTGCGGGCCGCGCGTCACGCCGTGGTAGCTGAAGGTCGTGCAGTCGAACCCGGCTTCGCGCAGCCGCGCGCCCAGCCAGGCCATGACCGGGCCGGGCATCCAGATGCCGTGGACGAGGATGACGCGCTGGGACATCGCGGAGAGCTCGGGGGCGAGATGCCGCCGTTTTACCCGCGCGGCACGCGCCGGTACATGAATTCGCGATCGCGTTGCTGGCCGACGATGAATTCGTATTCACCCGCCTTCTCGAAGCCGTAGCGGGCGTAGAAGCGCTGCGCGCCGTAGTTCTCCGACCACACGCTGATCCACAGCGGGCGCGGGCCGTCGCGTTCCAGCCAGGCCAGCGCCTGGTCGAACAGCTTTGCGCCCACGCCGCCACCCTGCACGCGGCCGCTCACGTACAGGCGCTTGAGCTCGCCGTGTTCCCGGCGGGCGTCCTCGTGCGGCAGGCCGCAGGGGCCGGCAAGCGCATAGCCGATCGCCTCGCCGTCGGCTTCGGCCAGCCACAGGGCGTACAGCGGGCTCTGCAGCAGCGTCTCGTAGGCGGACACCGCGTGCGATTCGTCGATGAACGCCTGCAGGTCCTGCGCCGAATAGAGGTGGCCGAACGCTTCGGTGAAGGTGGCCGCGCCCAGCGCCGCCAGCACGGCGGCGTCGGTCGGCACGGCGCGGCGCACGTGCGTGCTCACTCGTCGCCTTCTTCGGCTTCTTCGTCCGCGTCCTCGGACTCCTCGTCCTCTTCGCCGGACTCTTCCTCGTCGTCTTCGTACTCGTAGTCGTCCTCACCGAAGTCCTCGCCGTCCCAGCGGCCTTCGCCGTCGGGCACGAACGCCAGCGACTGCGAGGTGCCGGCCGTCAAACGCACCAGCCAGCCGCCGAACACGCGCGCGCGTTCGGTGGTGAACGTGTCGGACGCGCCTTCGTTGGCAAGCTTTTCCCACTCCAGGGCAAATGCGGGTTCGGTCATGGCGGTTATTCCTTCGCGGCCTTGGGGCGGACCTGCACGTGCACTTCGGCGAGTTGCACGTCCGGCACCGGCGACGGCGCACCGGTCATCAGGCACTGCGCGGTGGTGGTCTTGGGGAAGGCGATGACGTCGCGGATCGATTCGCTGCCGGCCATCAGCGCGGCGATGCGGTCGATGCCGAACGCGATGCCGCCGTGCGGCGGCGCGCCGTACTTGAGCGCGTCCAGCAGGAAGCCGAACTTGCCTTCCGCCTCTTCCGCGCCGATGCCGAGCAGCTCGAACACCGCCGACTGCATCTGCGAACTGTGGATGCGGATCGAACCGCCGCCGATCTCGTTGCCGTTGAGCACCATGTCGTAGCCGCGCGACACCGCGGTCTTGGCATTCGCGCGCAGGTCCTCGATCGAATCCACGGCCGGCGCGGTGAACGGGTGGTGCAGCGCGACGTAGCGCTTTTCCTCGTCGTCCCACTCGAACATCGGGAAGTCGGTCACCCACAGCGGGCGCCAGGCGTTCTCGATGAGGTTGAAGTCCTTGCCGGCCTTCAGGCGCACCGCGCCCATGAAGTCGCTGACCTTGTTGTAGGCACCGGCGCCGAAGAACACGATGTCGCCGTTGCCGGCGCCGACATGCTTCAGCAGCGCGGCGAAAGCGTCCTCGCTGAAGAACTTCGCGACCGGCGAATTCACCGCACCGGCGTCGTCGATCTTGGCGTAGGCCAGGCCCTTGGCGCCGAACTTGGCCGCATGCGCGGCGTATTCGTCGATCTGCTTGCGCGACAGCGCGGCGCCGCCGGGGATGCGCAGCGCGGCGACGCGGCCATCCGGATCGTTGGCGGCCGCGGTGAACACGGCGAATTCACTGGCCTTGACCAGTTCGGCGACGTCGACCAGTTCCAGCGCGATGCGCAGGTCGGGCTTGTCCGAGCCGTAGCGGCGCATGGCTTCGGCGTAAGTCATGCGCGGGAACTGCGCGTCGAGTTCGATCGCCATCACGTCGCGGAACACGAAGCGGATCATGTCCTCCACCGTGTCCTGCACGTCGCGTTCGGACACCCACGCGAACTCCATGTCGAGCTGGGTGAATTCCAGCTGGCGGTCGGCGCGCAGCGCCTCGTCGCGGAAGCAGCGCGCGATCTGGTAGTAGCGGTCGAAGCCCGCCATCATCAGGATCTGCTTGAACAGCTGCGGCGACTGCGGCAGCGCGTAGAACTCGCCCGGGTGCATGCGCGCCGGCACGAGGAAGTCGCGCGCGCCTTCCGGCGTGGCCTTGGTCAGGATCGGCGTCTCGATGTCCTGGAAGCCGCGCTCGTCGAGGTAACGGCGCAGCGCCGCGACCAGCTTGGTGCGCGTGCGCATCTTGCGCTGCATGTCCGGCGTGCGCAGGTCGAGGTAGCGGTACTTGAGGCGGATGTCCTCGCCCGGGTTCTCGTGGGCGTGGAACGGCAGCGGCTCGGCCTTGTTGAGCAGTTCGATCCTGGTCGCGACGACTTCGACCTGGCCGGTGCGGATCTTGCTGTTGACCGACTCGCGCTTGCGCACGACGCCGGTGATGCGCAGGCAGTCCTCGTAGCCGACGTGAGCGGCGGCTGACAGCACTTCGGCATTGCCAGGAACATTGGCGGCCGGTTCAGCCACGACCTGCACGATGCCTTCATGGTCGCGCAGGTCGATGAAGCACAGGCCGCCGAGGTTGCGGGCAACGTCGGCCCAGCCGCACAGGGTCACGGTCTGGCCGATCAGGGCCTCATCGATGAGGCCGCAGAAGTGGGTACGCATGGAGACTCCGGGAAATACACTCGATCCGGCCACGGTTGGAAGCAACGCCGCACAATGGGCGGCCGCCGTGGGCGGGGAAGACGGCATTTTAACGGCAGCGGCGCGTTACTTGCTGGCCGGCGCGGTACAGAAGGAAGCGGCGGGGAGGTTCCGTCGCGGGTTTCCAACCATCGAAGGCAACCATCCAAGAAGGGGAAGGTCATGAAGACGCTGTTGAAACCGCTGCTGGCGGCACTCTGCCTGCTGGCCCTGTCCGCGCCGGCGCTGGCGCAGTACCAGCCGCGGGCCTACGCCCCCGAGGACCTGCGCAGCCTGTCCTACAACGACCAGGTGCGGGTCATCCGCCTGGAATACCGCGAGCAGTCCGGCGGCCGCGAGATCGCCGACGACCAGCTGCGGTTCTACGTGGACCAGGTCAACCGCTCCAACTGGCGCTTCAGCGACATCAAGCGCGACATTTCGAAGTCGCTGGCGGGCTCGACCGGCCCCGGCCCCCTGCCGGGCGGCGCGATCCGCTGCGAAAGCCCCGACAACCGCAGCCGGGTCTGCCGCACGCCGTGGAGCGGCCCCTCGCGGCTGAGCCGGCAGATTTCCGACACCCGTTGCGAAGAAAGCCGCAACTGGAGCTCGCAGAACGGCCAGGTCACCGTCTGGGGTGGCTGCCGCGCCGAATTCGTCGAAGGCTGGGGTGGCGGCCAGGGCGGCGCGATCCGCTGCGAAAGCCCCGACAACCGCAGCCGGGTCTGCCGCACGCCGTGGAGCGGCCCCTCGCGGCTGAGCCGGCAGATTTCCGACACCCGCTGCGAAGAGGGCCGCAACTGGAGCTCGCAGAACGGCCAGGTCACCGTCTGGAGCGGCTGCCGCGCCGAATTCGTCGAAGGCTGGGGCGGCGGCCAGGGCGGCACGATCCGCTGCGAAAGCGCCGACAACCGCGTCGCCAACTGCCGCACGCCGTGGCGCGGCCGCTCGCAGCTGGTCCGCCAGCTCTCCGACCGGCGCTGCGTCGAGGGCCAGAACTGGAGCAGCAACAACGGCCAGGTCAACGTCTGGGCCGGCTGCCGCGGCGAATTCGCCCGTGCCGGCAGCGGTAGCGGTGGCGGCGACAACGGCTACACGGTGACCTGCGCCAGCCAGAACGGCGGCTACACCACCTGCAACTGGCCGCCGGGCCAGGGCCGGCCGCGCTTGATCCAGCAGCTGTCGACGCAGGCCTGCATCGAAGGCCGCACCTGGGGCATGGCCGGCAGCAACCGGATCTGGGTCAACGGCGGCTGCCGTGCCCGCTTCGGCAACTGAGCGACCCTGCTGGAATAAAGCAGGCTGGAAAGACAAACGGCGGCTCGCGCAAGCGGGCCGCCGTTCTTGTTTGCGGCCCGGGAGTTGCGGGCCTGAGCGCGGATCAGGCCGGCTTGGCGTCGGACTTCGCCGGCTCGGCCTTCTTCTCGGCCGGCTTGCTGTCTGCGGCCTTGGCTTCCGCGGGCTTGCTGCCCGACCCGGACGCAGCCGCGGCATCGCCGGCCAGGTTGCGCTTCTTGTCGCCGTCCTTCTTGAAGTCGGTTTCGTACCAGCCGCCGCCGGCCAGGCGGAACTGCGGCGCGGTCAGCTGGCGACGCACCTGGGCCTCATTGCAGGCCGGGCAGTGCGCCGGATCCGGGTCCGAGAGCTTCTGCAGACGGTCGAAGCTGTGGCCGCAGGCGGCGCATTCGAAGGCGTAGATCGGCATGGCGGGAAGGTGAGGCGAACGGACGAACTGGGTGGATGAGGGCGATTGCGGCCGGAATCAAGCGGCCGCCCACAGCGTGTGGACTCAGGCGGCGTCGTACAACTGCAGCAGCGCGCCTTCCGCGTCCGCCAGTTGCGCCACCAGCGCATCGCGCTGGCGCGACAGTTCGGCGGCGTTGGTGCCGCCGTCGGCGTAGACGTCGGGGTCGGCCAGGTCCATGTCGATCGCGTGCAGTTTGGATTCCAGCTCGGCCACGCGCGCTTCAGCCTGCGCCAGCTTGACCGGGTTCGGCGGCTTCTTCTTGTTCGCCGCCACGGTCGGTGCCGGCGCGGCCTTGGCCGATGCCTTGGGCTTGCTGTCCGCCGCTTCGCGCGTGCGCAGCCACACCGCGTAGGCGTCGAGGTCGCCGTCGAACGGCTGCGCCACGCCGTCGGCCACGCGCCAGAACGTCTCGCAGACCAGGCCGATCAGGTGGCGGTCGTGCGAGACCAGCACGATCGCGCCGTCGAACGTCGCCAGCGCTTCGGCCAAGGCCTCGCGCATGTCGAGGTCGAGGTGGTTGGTCGGTTCGTCGAGCAGCAGCACGTTGGGCTGGCGCCACGCGATCAGCGCCAGCGCCAGGCGCGCGCGTTCGCCACCGGAGAACTTGTCGACCGATTCGAACGCGCGGTCGCCGGGGAAATTCCACTTGCCGAGGAAGTCGCGCAGCTGCTGCGTCGACACGCCCGGGGCGATGTCGCCGAGGTGGTCGATCGGGCTGGTGCCTTCGCGCAGCGATTCCACCGTGTGCTGGGCGAAGTAGCCGATGCGCAGGTCGGGATGGCCGCCGCGCTCGCCGTCGAGCAACGGGATCTCGCCGACCAGCGACTTCACCAGGGTCGACTTGCCGGCGCCGTTGGGACCGAGCAGGGCTACGCGGTCGCCGGCTTCGAGGATGAAGCCCACCTGGTCCAGGACCGTGTGCTCGCCATAGCCGCAATCGGCGTGCATCAGGCGCAACAGCGCATGCGGCAACTTCGCCGGCGCCGGGAATTCGATGCGCAGCGCGCGCTCCACGCGCACCGCTTCGGTATTGGCCATCTTGGCCAGGCGCTTGACCCGCGACTGCGCCTGCTTGGCCTTGGCGGCGCTGGCGCTGAAGCGGTCGATGAAGCTCTGCAGGTGCGCGCGCTCGGCTTGCACCTTCTCGTGGGTGATCTGCTGCAGGCGCAGGTGTTCGGCGCGCTGGCGCTCGAACGCGGTGTAGTCGCCGGTGTAGAGCTTGGCCTTGCCGTCGTGCAGGTGCAGCGTGTGCGTGGTGACCTCGTCGAGGAACTCGCGGTCGTGCGAGATCAGCAGCAGCGTGCCCGGGTATTTCAGCAGCCACTGCTCCAGCCACAGCACCGCATCGAGGTCCAGGTGGTTGGTCGGTTCGTCGAGCAGCAGCAGGTCCGACGGTGTCATCAGCGCGCGCGCGAGGTTCAGGCGCACGCGCCAGCCACCGGAGAATTCCTTCACCGCGCGTTCGTGGGTGTCGGCGGTGAAGCCCAGGCCGTGCAGCAGCTTGCCGGCGCGCGCGGTGGCGTCGTAGCCACCGAGTTCTTCCAGCTTGTGGTGCGCTTCGGCGACGGCTTCCCAGTCCTCGCGCTCCATCGCCTCGCGCTCGGCACGCAGCACCGCGTGCACGGCGGCATCGCCGGAGAGCACGAAGTCGAGCGCGGGGTCGTCCAGCGCCGGGGTTTCCTGCGCGACGCTGGCGATGCGCACGCGCGCGGGCACGTCGATGTCGCCGCGGTCGGCCTCGACGTCGCCCTGGATCGCCGCGAACAGCGAGGACTTGCCGGTGCCATTGCGGCCGATGACGCCCAGGCGCCAGCCTGCCTGCAAGGTCAGGTCGACGTTGGACAAAAGGAGGCGTTCGCCCCGGCGCAGGGCGAAATCACGGAAGGCGATCATGGCCTGTATTGTACGGGGACAGCCCGGCCAATCCGCCCGCACCGGCCAGCACCGACCTGATCGGCGCCCCCGCGGGCTTTGCGGGATCGGTCCGCTGCCGCGGCCGCGCTGGACCCCGCCCCGCTTCGGCCCCATTGAGGCATCCGCCCCCATCGACAACGAGGTCGAATGCACCACACCTCCCTCATCGCCATCCTCGTCGCCGGCTTCGGCCTGGCCTTCATCTTCGGCGCGCTCGCGCAGCGCCTGCGCCTGTCGCCGCTGGTGGGCTACCTGGTCGCCGGCATCATCGCCGGGCCGTTCACCCCGGGCTTCGTCGGCGACCAGACGCTGGCACCGCAGCTGGCCGAGATCGGCGTGATCCTGCTGATGTTCGGCGTCGGCCTGCACTTCTCGCTGAAGGACCTGCTCGAGGTGAAGCGGATCGCGGTGCCGGGGGCGCTGGTGCAGATCGTGTTCGTGTCGCTGCTGGGCTGGGGACTGGGGCGCTGGTTCGGCTGGGACAACGGTGCGGCGCTGGTGTTCGGCATCTCGCTGTCGGTGGCCAGCACCGTGGTGGTGCTGCGCGCGCTGGAGGAACGCCGCCTGCTCGACACCACGCGCGGCCGCATCGCCGTGGGTTGGCTGATCGTCGAAGACCTGGTGATGGTGCTGGTGCTGGTGCTGCTGCCGGCGATGGTCGGCATGCTCAAGGGCGAAGGCGGCGACGCCACCGCGATCCTCGCCGAACTGATCAAGACCGTGTTCAAGGTCGGCGCGTTCATCGCGGTGATGCTGCTGGTCGGCCGCCGCGTGGTGCCGTGGATCCTCGAACGCGTCGCCGGCACCGGCTCGCGCGAACTGTTCACCCTGTGCGTGCTGGCGATCGCGCTGGGCGTGGCGTTCGGTTCGGCCGAACTGTTCGGCGTGTCGTTCGCGCTGGGTGCGTTCTTCGCCGGCTTGCTGCTCAACGAATCCGAATTCAGCCACGAAGCAGCGAACGAGACCCTGCCGCTGCGCGACGCGTTCGCGGTGCTGTTCTTCGTTTCGGTGGGCATGCTGTTCAACCCGAGCATCCTGATCGAACGCCCGGTGGAGGTGCTGGCGACGTTCGCGATCGTGGTCGCCGGCAACGGCATCGCCGCGTGGACGGTGGCGCGCCTGCTCGGCAAGACCGGTTCGACCGCGCTGCTGCTGGCGATCGCGCTGTCGCAGATCGGCGAGTTCTCCTTCATTCTCGCCGGCCTCGGCGTGCAGCTCGACGTGCTGCCCAAGGACGGCCAGGACCTGATCCTGGCCGGCGCGCTGCTCTCGATCACCTTCAACCCGCTGCTGATGGCGTGGCTGGACAGCCGCGTCGCGGCCGAGAAGCGCGTCGCGCAGAAGCTGGCCGACGACGAGGCGCCGCCGATCCCGGAAGGCATCCGCGACCACGTGCTGCTGGTCGGCTACGGCCGCGTCGGCCGCGAGCTCGCGCGCGTGCTGCGCGAGCACGGCGTGCCGCTGGTGGTGATCGACGGCGAGGACCACCTGGTCGAGCGCGCCCGCGCCGACGGCCTGCCCGCGATCCGCGGCAACGCCGTCAACGAGAACGTGCTGCGCGAGGCCATGCCCGAACGCGCGCACATGGCGCTGCTGGCGATCCCCAACGCGCTGGAAGCGGGCGAGATCATCGCCACGCTGAAGAAGGTCAACCCGACGCTGAGCATCGTCGCCCGCGGCCACAGCGACAACGAGGTCAAGCACCTGCTCGACCACGGCGCCGATGCCGCGGTGATGGCCGAACGCGAGCTTGCCCACAGCTTCGCCGAGATGGTGATGGCCACCCCGCCCTATCGCGGCGCGCGCCACTTGCCGCCGGCCACCACCTGAGGTCGCCATGTCCGAAGAATCCCCCTCCCCCGCACCGCGTCTCTCCCCGCTCGACGCGCGCATCCTCGGCGCGCTGGTCGAAAAGGAAGCGACGACGCCGGATGCCTACCCGCTCACGCTCAACGCGCTCGTGCTCGCCTGCAACCAGAAGACCGCGCGCGAACCGTTGATGGAACTCGACGCGGACGCGGTCGCGCACGCGCTGCGCCAGCTCGAACCCAAGGGCTGGGTGAAGTCGCAGCATTCCAGCCGCGCCGAGCGCTATACGCACCGGGTCGAACGCGTGCTGGAGGTCACCCAACCGCAATGCGCGCTGCTCGCGTTGCTGATGCTGCGCGGGCCGCAGACTGCACACGAGCTGCTGACGCGCAGCGAGCGCATGGCGAAATTCGAATCCGCCGACGACGTGGTCCACGCCCTGGACCGGCTGGCGAGCCGCGGGCTGGCGACGGTGTTGCCGCGGCAGAGCGGGCAACGCGGCGATCGCTACGCGCACCTGCTGTGCGGCGAACCCGACGCGGGCGCGTTCGTGCAGGAAGCGCCGATGGCTGGCGCGCGTGGCGGCCTCGCCGAACGCGTCGCTGAACTGGAAGCACGGGTCGCGGAACTCGAGGCGCGACTGGCGGCGCTGGCGCCGGGCGATGCCGGCGCGTAGTCCGCGCCGGATTTCAGGCAAGCGCGCTTTTCACGAGCGCGCTTTTCATGAGCGCGTCCTTCAAGCCAACGCGCCACTCCCGCTGCGGGAGTGGCGCGCGTCCGCGACTCACTCCGCGGGTTGGTAGCGCAGGGTCAGCAGGTAGTTGCGTCCCAGCTGGTTGAAGTAGCGGACGGTCTCGTAGGACTTGTCGAACACGTTGTTCACGCTGAGCGCGAGGTTCCAGTCCGTGCCGAAGCGGTAGGCGGCGCGCAGGTCGGTGGTGGCGTAGCCGCCCAGCTCGGCAATGTTCGCCAGCTCGTCGAAACGACGGCTGGCGCCGGTCACGCTGGCGCCCACGCTGAAGCGGCCGAAGCTGCGGTCCGCGTCGAGGCGACCGCTGCGGCGGGCACGGCGCGGCAGCAGGTTGCCGTCGCTGGGGGCGGATTCGCTGCGCGGGTCCAGCCAGCTGGCACTGCCGCGCAGATCCCAGCCGGCGAGCGTGGTGTTGCCGCTCAGCTCGACGCCGCGGATGCGGGCCTCGCCCACGTTGATCGGCATGCCGAACGGATGGTTCGCGTCGGTCGTCATCCAGTCGAAGACGATCAGGTCCTCGATCCGGGTCTGGAACGCGTTGACCGACCAGCCGCCCCAGCCGTGCTTGCCGCGCAGGCCCAGCTCGGCGCTGCGCGAGGTCTCCGGCTGCAACTCCGGGTTGTCGAACAGCGGGTAGTACAGGTCGTTGAAGGTCGGCGCCTTGAACGCGGTGCCGTAACTGGCGGTCAGGCGCAGTGCCGGCGTGAAGTCCCAGCCCCACAGCGCGCTGCCGGTGGTCTCGCCGCCGAACTGGCTGTTGTCGTCGCGGCGCACGCTCGCCTGCAGCGAGTGCGCACCGAACGTCTGCTGCCACTGGCCGAACAGCGCGCGGTTGGTGCGCTCGTCCACGGCAAAGCCAACGGTGCTGTCGACCTGGTCACGGCTCCAGTCGAAACCGGCGCTCCAGGTGCCGCCGCGGGCGACGACGTCGGCTTGCAGCGAGCCCTGGTCGCGGCGCGTTTCGAACAGGCTGAAGAACACGCCCTCGCCGAAATCGCGGCTGCGGTCCAGGCTCTGGCCCAGGTTCAGGGTGAACGTCGCGGCATCGCCCGCACGGTAGCGCGCACGCGCGCCGGCGACCTGCTGCACGACCTTGGATTCGTTCGGCGAGGGGAAGAACGGATCGGCGTAGTTGCCGTCGTATTCGTTCTCGCCTTCGGCGCGCAGCGCCTTGAGTTCGACGTCCAGCTGGCCGAAGCGGTAGCCGCCGCGCACCGACACCGAATTGTTGGTGTAGCCGTCGCGGTCGGGCTCGTCGGTGAAGCAGCCGCCGGTGTAACCGAAGGGCCCCAGCGGGCTGGGACGGCAGGCGTTGATGCCATCGGTGGTGTCGTGCGCGAGGTTGAGCGCATACCAGCCGTCACCGCTGCGACCACTCACGCCCGCGCTGGCCTTGTACGTGGCGTAGTTGCCGCCGGCCACGCTGAAGGTCGGCGCGAACGCGGACTGCGGGCGGCGGGTGAAGACCTGGATGACGCCGCCGATCGCCTCCGACCCGTACAGGCTGGAGAACGGTCCACGCACGATCTCGATGCGCTCGATCTGCTCGACCGGGAGGTCCTGCAGCGCCGCGGTACCCGCGGTCGCCGAACCGACCTGCAGGCCATCGACCAGCACCAGCACGTGGCCGGCATTGGTGCCACGGACGTAGGCGGAGCTCAACTTGCCGGCACCGCCGGAATTGCCGATGCCCACGCCCTGCGCCGAGCGCAGCAGGTCCGGCAGCGAACGCGGCTGCAGGCGCTCGATGTCGGCACGGGTGATCACGTCGATCGCAGCCAGCGTGGCGTCCTGGGTCTGCGCGGTGCGGGTCGCGGTGACGACGACGTCGTCGAGGTCGGTGGCGTCCGGCGCGGCAGTTTCGGCGGCGAATGCCGGCGCGATCGCGCAGAGCAGGCCCGTCGCCAGCAGCGCGCGGCGCGGGGCACGGGAAATCCGGTGTTGCAGGGAACGTTGCATGAAGAGCGCACTCCTTGGCCGCGCCTGTCCCGCGCGGTGGATCGATGGAAGACAGGCGGAAAGGAAGGCGAGGCGGCACGCGAAGGACGCGCATAGCCCGCGTCACAAGCCCACCGCTTGTCGGGTCAGGCCTTGGGCCGGTCTCCGGGCTCGTGCGTGACGCTCGATCGCGTCCGGGAGCGGCGCCTTCCCGTGCCGATGGCACAGTGGCATTCGCCGGTCCCGAGCCTTCCTGGCTCAACACTTACCGTTGCGGGGGCAGCTCCGGAATTGCTCGTCGCGTCGACCAGACGCGCGGCGCACCGGATTCCCGTTTCAACCCGCCAGCCACTGGCCGGGGGTCACCTCAGGCGGCGCGCAGTCTAGCAGGTCGCCGCAACGCACCAGGGCGTTGACTTATGACATTGCGTGGTGAGTAGGCATCGCATGGTGGAGCGATGCCTGCCCCTTCTCCTCGTTGGCGACATTGCGTGGCGAGGAGGGAGGACGCTTTCCCCTCTCCCGCTGGCGGGGAGAGGGTGCCCGCGGGGCGGGTGCGCAGCGAGCTGCTTTTGCTGGTGCTTGTTCGCGAAGCCGAAGCAACTCGCTTCGCTCGCCACCCCTCATCGGCCCTGCGGGCATCTTCTCCCCGCAGGCGGGGAGAAGACGAAGGTTCGACGTTCGGCGCCTGCTGCGAACTAGCCCTTGCGGAACACCAGGTGCCCGCCCTCCGCATCGACCTGCACCGTATCGCCGCTGGCGAACTCGCCGGCGAGGATGCGCTGCGCCAGCGGATTCTCCAGCTGCTGCTGCACCGCGCGCTTGAGCGGACGCGCGCCGTACACCGGGTCGAAACCGACATTGCCGAGCAACGTCAGCGCGTTGTCCGACAGCGCCAGCTTCAGGCCGCGCTCGGCCAGGCGCTTGTCGAGGCCGCGCAGCTGGATCCTGGCGATCTCGCGGATCTGCGCCTTGTCGAGCGGATGGAACACGACGATGTCGTCGAGGCGGTTGATGAACTCCGGCCGGAAATGCGCCTGCACCACACCCATCACCGCCGCCTTCATCTGCGTGTAGGCCGCGGCTTCGGATGCCTTGGCATCCGAACCGAGCACGCTGTCGCTGGACATGTCCTGGATCATCTGGCTGCCGAGGTTCGACGTCATGATGATCACCGTGTTGCGGAAATCGACGGTGCGGCCCTGGCCATCGGTGAGGCGGCCGTCGTCGAGCACCTGCAGCAGGATGTTGAACACGTCCGGGTGCGCCTTCTCGACCTCGTCGAGCAGGATCACGCTGTACGGACGCCGCCGCACCGCCTCGGTGAGGTAACCGCCCTCTTCGTAGCCGACGTAACCCGGAGGCGCGCCGACCAGGCGGCTCACCGCGTGCTTCTCCATGAACTCGCTCATGTCGATGCGCACCATCGCGTCGCTGCTGTCGAACAGGAACTCGGCCAGCGCCTTGGACAGTTCGGTCTTGCCCACGCCGGTCGGGCCGAGGAACAGGAACGAGCCCGACGGCCGGTTCGGATCGGACAGGCCCGCGCGCGAACGGCGCACGGCGTCGGACACGACCTTGATCGCCTCTTCCTGGCCGACCACGCGCGTGTGCATGTGCTCTTCCATCTTCAGCAGCTTCTCGCGCTCGCCTTCGAGCATCTTGCTGACCGGGATGCCGGTCCAGCGCGACACCACCTCGGCGATTTCTTCCGCGGTGACCTTGTCCTGCAGCAGCGAGAAGCCCTTGGTCTCGGCTTCCTGCGCCGCCTTCAGCTGCTTCTCCAGCTCCGGCAGCTTGCCGTACTGGATCTCGCTCATCGCGGCGAAATCCTGCTTGCGCTGCGCGGCCTCCAGTTCGAGCTTGGCGGCTTCGATCTGCTCCTTGATCCTGGTGGCTCCCTGCAGCGTGGCCTTCTCCGCCTTCCACACTTCCTCGAGGTCGTTGAACGCGCGCTCGAGCGTGGCGATCTCGGCCTCGAGGTCGGCCAGGCGCTGCTTCGATTCGGCGTCCTTCTCCTTCTTCAGCGCCTCGCGCTGGATCTTGAGCTGGATCAGGCGGCGCTCCTTGCGGTCGAGCTCCTCCGGCTTGGAGTCGATCTCCATGCGGATGCGCGAGGCAGCTTCGTCCATCAGGTCGATGGCCTTGTCGGGCAGCTGGCGGTCGGCGATGTAGCGGTTGGACAGCGTGGCGGCAGCGACGATGGCGGGATCGGTGATTTCCACGCCGTGGTGCACGGCGTACTTCTCCTTGAGTCCGCGCAGGATCGCGATGGTGTCCTCGACCGACGGCTCGCCGACGAACACCTTCTGGAAGCGGCGCTCCAGCGCGGCGTCCTTCTCCACGTACTTGCGGTATTCGTCGAGCGTGGTCGCGCCGATGCAGTGCAGCTCGCCGCGCGCGAGCGCGGGCTTGAGCATGTTGCCTGCGTCCATCGCGCCCTCGGCCTTGCCGGCGCCGACCATGGTGTGCAGTTCGTCGATGAACAGGATCACCTGGCCTTCGTTCTTGGCCAGGTCGTTGAGCACGGCCTTCAGCCGTTCCTCGAATTCGCCGCGGAACTTGGCCCCGGCGATCAACGCGCCCATGTCCAGCGACAGCACGCGCTTGCCGCGCAGGCCTTCGGGCACCTCATTGTTCACGATGCGCTGGGCGAGGCCCTCGACGATCGCGGTCTTGCCGACGCCGGGCTCGCCGATCAGCACCGGGTTGTTCTTGGTGCGGCGCTGCAGGACCTGGATGGTGCGGCGGATTTCCTCGTCGCGCCCGACCACCGGATCGAGCTTGCCGGATTCGGCGCGCGCGGTCAGGTCGATGGTGTACTTCTCCAGCGCCTGGCGCTGGTCCTCGGCGTTTTCCGATTGCACGGCTTCACCTCCACGCAGCTTGTCGATCGCGGCTTCGAGTTTCTGCTTGTTCGCGCCGGCGGCCTTCAGCGCGCGGCCGACGTCGCCGCCGTCGTCGAGGGCGGCGAGCACGAACAGCTCGGAGGCGATGAAGGCATCGCCCCGCTGTTGCGCGAACTTGTCGGTGACGTTGAGCAGGCGCGCCAGGTCGTTGCCGACGCTGACGTTGCCGGCCTGGCCGGTGACCTTGGGCAGCTTGTCCAGCGACTCGCCCAGCCGCTCGCGCAGCAACGGCACGTTGACGCCGGCCTGGGCCAGCAGCGGGCGCGTGCTGCCGCCGCTCTGGTCGATCAGCGCGGTCATCAGGTGCACCGGTTCGATGAAATTGTTGTCGCGTCCGACGGCGAGCGACTGTGCGTCGCTCAAGGCCTGCTGGAAGCGCGAGGTGAGCTTGTCCATTCGCATGGGGGACCTCGGAGGCAAAGGGGCGGCCAACGCCGCAATGCCACCGAGATGCGGTCGCGGCGCGGGCTTTCAAGCGCCCGGCGCGGGGCCATCCACCTGACGCTTACATACCGATCAGCACAATGGCCGTATGAGCGCAGACCCTTCCCGCCTGCCGCGCCCGCCGCTGCCTTCTGCCGACTGGGCCCTGTTCCTCGACGTTGACGGCACGCTGCTGGATTTTTCGTGCACGCCGGACGGGGTGCACGTGCCCATGGACCTGCTCGGCGACCTGCGTCGCCTGCACGCGGCCCTCGGCGGTGCCCTGGCCCTGGTCAGCGGCCGGCGCCTGGAAACCCTCGACGCGCTGTTCTCGCCGCTGCAGCTGCCCGCCATCGGCCTGCACGGCCTGCAGCGGCGCGGTGCGAACGACGCGGGCCATGCGCCGCCGCACGAACTGGCTTCGGTGCTGGCCGCCGCGCGCGACCTGGCCGCGAAGTACCCCGGCGCGCTGGTCGAGGACAAGGGCATCACCCTCGCGCTGCACTGGCGCAACGCGCCGGCGGCGGAGGAACCGCTGCACGAATTCGCGAACTCGGTGCTGATCGACCTGCCCGGCTACGCCTTGCAGCCGGGGCGCGACGTGATCGAACTGCGTCCCGACGGCCACGACAAGGGCGATGGAATCGCCGCCCTGCTCGACACCGCGCCCTTCCGCGGCCGCATGCCGGTGTTCATCGGCGACGACTACACCGACGAGCACGGCTTCGACGCAGTGAACGCACGCCATGGCCTCAGCGTGCTGGTCGGTACGCGCGCGGACAGCGCGGCCACGCACGCCCTGCACGACCCGCTGTCGGTACGCGCGTGGCTGCGCGACGCCGCGCACGCGCTTGCGCCCGAGGTGGCGGCGGCGACCTGACCACGGCCCGCTGGCCCCACGACGAAAGGATTTCCTTGCGCATGACCACGCTCGACCTTGGCATCATCGGCAATGGCAGCATCGCAGCACTCGTCGACGCACGCGCCCGCATCGTCTGGGCCTGCGTCCCCGCCTTCGACGGCGACCCGACCTTCTGCGCGCTGCTCTCGCCGACGGCCGGCGACGGCGGCGACTACACGATCGAACTGCAGGACTGCGTCGCCGCCGAACAGCAGTACCTGCCGAACACCGCGATCCTGCGCACGGTGCTGCGCGACGGCAACGGCGGTGCGGTGGAGATCACCGACTTCGCGCCGCGCTGGCGCCAGCACGACCGCTTCTTCCGCCCGGTGATGCTGATGCGGCGCCTGCGCCCGCTGTCAGGCAGTCCGCGCATCCGCGTACTGCTGCGACCGCTGGCCGACTACGGCGCGCGCGTCCCGGAAATCACCTGGGGCAGCAACCACGTGCGTTACCTGGTGCCGGGCTTCACCCTGCGCCTGACCAGCGACGTGCCGGTGCGGATGGTGCGCGATGCGCTGCCGTTCGTGCTCGACCGCGACATGCACCTGGTGCTGGGGCCCGATGAAACCCTGACCCAACCGGTCGGCCCCTACGTGCGCCTCGCCGAAGAACGCACGCTGGAGTACTGGCGCGAGTGGACGCGTTACCTGTCGATCCCGCTGGAGTGGCAGGAAGCGGTGATCCGCAGCGCGATCACGCTGAAGCTGTGCCAGTACGAGGACACCGGCGCGATCGTCGCCGCGATCACCACCTCGATCCCGGAAGCGCCGCACACCGTGCGCAACTGGGACTACCGCTACTGCTGGCTGCGCGATGCGGCCTTCGTGGTCCGCGCGCTCAACCGCCTGGGTGCGACGCGCACCATGGAGGACTACCTGCGCTACCTCTCCAACCTCGCCACGTTCGAATCCGGCGCGCTGCAGCCGCTGTACGGCATCGGCTTCGAGACCGAACTGGCGGAAGAGGAAGTGCCGTCGCTGGCCGGCTATCGCGGCATGGGCCCGGTGCGCCGCGGCAACCTCGCCTGGCTGCAGAAGCAGCACGACGTGTACGGCAGCGTGGTGCTGGCCTCGACGCAGCTGTTCTTCGACCAGCGCCTGTACCGCCCGGGCGACGCGACCAGCTTCGCGCGGCTGGAACCGGTCGGCGAGCGCGCCTACGAACTGTACGAACAACCCGACGCCGGCCTGTGGGAATTCCGCGGCCGCGCCGAGACGCACACCTACTCCGCCGCGATGTGCTGGGCGGCCTGCGACCGGCTGGCGAAGATCGCGCTGCACCTGGACCTGCCCGAGCGCGCCGCGCTCTGGAGCACCCGTGCCGACCGCATGCACGTGCGGATCATGGACGCCGCGCTGGACGACGAACGCGGCCACTTCGTCGACACCTTCGGCGGCCACCGGCTGGACGCGTCGCTGCTGCTGCTCGCCGACCTGGGCTTCGTCGCCGCGGACGATCCGCGCTTCATCGCCACGGTGGAGGCGATCGGCCGCGAGCTCAAGCGCGGCGACGCGCTGTTCCGCTACACCGCCGCGGACGACTTCGGCGTGCCGGAGACGAGCTTCACCATCTGCACGTTCTGGTACATCGACGCGCTGGCCGCGATCGGGCGCATGGACGAGGCGCGCGGCATGTTCGAGCGCCTGCTGGCCAAGCGCAATCCGCTGGGCCTGCTGTCGGAGGACCTGTCCTTCGAGGACGAGGCCTGGGGCAATTTCCCGCAGACGTATTCGCACGTCGGCCTGATCATCGCCGCGATGCGGTTGTCGCGACCGTGGCGGGACGCGGTGTGAGCGGGCTTCAATGAGCAGGTTGGTGATGGTGTCCAACCGCGTCGCCCTGCCGGGCGAGGCGCGCGCCGGCGGTCTGGCCATCGCGCTCAAGGCCGCGATCGAGGAAGCCGGCGGCCTCTGGTTCGGCTGGAGCGGCCGCGTCGCGCCCGAGTCCGGCCGCCTGCACGAAACCGCTGCCGGCAACGTCCGCTACCTCACCGTCGACCTCTCCGAGGACGACCGCGACGCCTACTACCACGGCTTCGCCAACCGCACGTTGTGGCCGCTGCTGCATTTCCGCATGGACCTGGTCGACTACAGCCGCGAGATGTACGCCGGCTACCGCCGCGTCAACGCGCTGTTCGCCGAGAAGCTCGCACCGCTGCTGCAGGACGACGACGTCGTATGGGTGCACGACTACCACCTCATCCCGCTCGCGCAACTGCTGCGCGAACGCAGCGTGCGCTGCCGGCTGGGTTTCTTCCTGCACGTGCCGATGCCGTCGTCCGACCTGCTCGCGGCGCTGCCCGATCACCGCCGCCTGTTCGAAGGCCTGTCCCAGTACGACCTGGTCGGCTTCCAGACCGAGCGCGACCTCGAGCGTTTCCAGGATTACGTGCGCCTGTTCGGCCGCGGCCGCGTGGTCGAACACGGCGTGCTGGAAACGGCCGAAGGACGCCGGCTGCGTGCCGGCGCCTTCCCGATCAGCATCGACACGGCCGGCATCAGCGACCTGGCCGCGCGCTCCGCCGGCAAGGCCAGCGCGAAGCGGCTCGGCGCGAGCCTGTCGGGGCGCGCGCTCGCCATCGGCGTCGACCGGCTGGATTATTCGAAGGGACTGCCCGAGCGCTTCCGCGCCTTCGAACGCTACCTGTTGCGCCATCCGGAACAGCGCGGGCACGTGACCTACCTGCAGATCGCGCCGGTGTCGCGCGGCGAAGTGCCCGAGTACCGCACGCTGCGCCAGGAACTGGAACGCCTCGCCGGCCACATCAACGGCACCCACGCCGATGCCGACTGGACGCCGGTGCGTTACGTCAACCGCAACTACCCGCACGCCTCGCTCACCGGCTTCTACCGCCTGGCGCGCGTGGCGCTGGTGACGCCGCTGCGCGATGGCATGAACCTGGTGGCCAAGGAATTCGTCGCCGCGCAGGACGGCGACGATCCCGGCGTGCTGGTGCTGTCGAGCTTCGCCGGTGCCGCGCGCGAACTGCCGCAGGCGTTGCTGGTGAATCCCTACGACCTCGACGGCGTTGCCGATGCGATCGCCACCGCGGTGGCGATGCCGCTGCAGGAACGGCGCGAACGCTGGCAGGCGATGATCGAACAGCTGCGCCGGCACGACATCACCGCCTGGCGGCAGCACTTCCTCGCCACCCTGCGCGCGGCCTGAGGCCTACGGCAGGAAACGGTCGGCGTGGCCGTCCGGCGGCAGCGCGCAGGCGTCGTGGCGCCCGAACCAGCGGTAGCGGTTGCGCGCCAGCCAGCGGTACGCGCGATCGCGCAGCGGCCGCGGCACCACGCGCAGCGCGTGCACCAGCCGCCACGGGCCGGCGAGCCCGGCAACGACGCGGACGATCGCATCGGTGTCGCGCCAGGCGCGGCCGTGGTCCGCCAGCAGGAACGACACCGGGTCGTCGGGATCGAGCCCGTTCTCGACCAGCAGGCGACGACCGCTCGCGGTCTGCATGGCGGCGAAGCGGTAACGCGCGCGGCGGTCGTGACGGAGCAGGAAACGCACCCAGCCGCTGCACAGCACGCACACGCCGTCGAAGACGATGACCGGGCGCGGATCGGCGCGTGTTTCGCCCTCAGCCGACATGCAGCCAGCCGCGGTAACGCACCAGCAGTCCGGCCGCGGGCAGCGCCGCGGCGACGTCGAAGCAGTAGCGATCGCCCTGCTGCGTTTCGCGCGCAGTGACCGCCACAAACCACGCAGCCGGCAACGGCACGCCGAAGACGCGGACGCGCGCCACGCGCCAGACCAGCGCGGCCGCCTCCACCTCTAGGCGGAAGCCGAACGTCACCAGGCCCAGGCGCTCGCACAACAGGCCGTCGCCGGCCCACAGGCGCGACGGCATCGCGTGGTTGGCGATCCGTCGCGTCCAGCGTTCCTCGCCGGGCGTGGCCACGATCTCGACCGCGATCGGGCCGCATCCGGCCGGCGGCAGGCGCGTGGCCCACGCACACAGCCGCGCCAGCCTGCCGTGTCCACGCTCCACCTCCACTTCGCCGGCCAGCTGCTGCACGCCGAGGCGAAAATGCACGGCACGCACCAGCGGCGGCAGCGATTCGAAGCGTGCGCCCAGCAGCGCCGCGAACAGCAGGCGCGCCGGCGCGTTCAACGCGCGGGATCCATCCACACCAGCGAGGCCATGCGCCCGGTGCGCTGGTCGCGACGGTGCGAGTAGAAGGACTGCGGGTCGGCGATGGTGCACAGCGCGCCGCCATGGATGTCGTGCGCGCGCAGCCCGGCCTTCTCGAGGCGGCGGCGCGCGAGCGCGTACAGGTCGACGTGCCAGTGGTGGGGACGCGTGCTGGTGAAGGCGCGGCCCGCGCCCCAGTCGTCGGCCACGAAGGCGTCGTAGACCTCCATGCCGACTTCGTAGCGTTGCGGTCCCGCACCGGGACCGAGCCAGGCGAGCAGGTGGTCGGGCGGCGTGTGCAGCGCGGCGACGGTCGCTTCCAGCACGCCCGCGGCCAGGCCGCGCCAGCCGGCATGCGCGGCGCCGACGGCGCTGCCGTCTTTCGCCGCGAACAGCACCGGCAGGCAGTCGGCGGTGAGGATGGCGAGCACGACGCCGGGGGTCGAGGTCACCGCGGCGTCGGCTTCCGGCTCGTGCGTGGCCGCGCTGTCGTCGCAACGCACGACGTCCACGCCGTGCACCTGGCGCAGCCAGTGCGGCGGCGACGGCAGCCGCGCGAATTCGGCCAGCTGCTGCCGGTTGCGCAGTACGTCCGCTTCGACGTCGCCCGAACGCAGGCCGAGGTTGAAGCTGTCGAACGGCGCGCGCGAGACGCCGGCACCGTGGCGCAGGGTGGTGAAGCCGTGCACCGACTTCGGTACAGGCCACGCGGCCGGGAGGAAGGCCGGATGCATGGCTCTCAGCGGCCGTCCCGCTTCGCGAGCGCCGCGTCGTCGTGCAGGGCGCGCACCAGCGCGCGCAGGTCGTCGGGCACCGGCGCGCTGCAGCGCACGGCTTCGCCGGTCACCGGGTGGCTGAACTCCAGCACTTCGGCGTGCAGCGCCTGGCGGCGGAAACCGCGCAGGGCCTCGATCAGTTCCGGCGTCGCGCCCTTGGGCAGCTTCAGCGGGCCGCCGTAGAGCGGATCGCCGATGATCGGGTGCTTGAGGTGCGCCATGTGCACGCGGATCTGGTGCGTGCGCCCGGTTTCCAGCCGGCATTCGAGCAGGGTGTGGGCGCGGAAGCGTTCGCGCAGGCGGAAGTGGGTCACCGCGTCCTTGCCGTCGTCGCGCACGGCCATGCGGATGCGATCGCGCGGGTGGCGTTCGATCGGCGCGTTGGCGGTGCCGCCGGAGACCAGCGCACCCACGACCACGGCGAGGTACTGGCGGTGCACTTCGCGCGAGGACAGCTGCTCGATCAGCGCCGTGTGCGCGGGCAAGGTGCGCGCGACCACCATGACGCCGGAGGTGTCCTTGTCGAGGCGGTGGACGATGCCGGCGCGCGGCAGCGCGTTGAGCGCCGGGTCGCGGTGCAGCAGCGCGTTCACCAGGGTGCCGGCGGGATTGCCCGCGCCCGGATGCACCACCAGCCCCGCGGGCTTGTTGATGACGAAGACGTGCTCGTCCTCGTACAGCACGTCCAGCGCGATGTCTTCGGGCTGCGAATGGGTCTGCACCTCGAGCACCACGGCCAGGGTGACGGTTTCGCCGCCGCGGACCGGATCGCGCGGGCGCACTTCCTTGCCGTCGAGGCGGGCGTCGCCGGACTTGATCCAGGCCGACAGGCGCGAGCGCGAGTAATCGGGGAAAAGTTCCGCAAGCACGGCGTCGAAGCGACGGCCGGCGCTGCTGTCGGGGACGGTGGCGGAAAGGGTCTGGGCAGAGCCGCTCATGCAGGGGCCAAGGTTCAGGGGGCGGATCGCCGGGCTGCTATTATCCGGGTTTCGCGCCTCCGGCGTCCGTCCAAAGCCTGCTGCCCCATGACCCCCAGTCGTAATCGCATCGCTCCGCGCGCCCTGCTCTGCCTGCTGCTGATCGCCGTCCTTGCCGGTTCGGGCTGCGCCCGGGTCAAGGGCATGTTCAAGGACGAGGAGGCCAACGAGGGCCAGCCGGTCGAGGAGCTGTACACGAAGGCGCACCGCCTGATGACCCACGGCAACTGGTCGGGCGCCGAGCTCGTCTTCAAGCGCCTGGTCGCGCAGTACCCCTACGGCACGTACACCGAGCAGGCGCTGGTGGAAACCGCCTACGCCCAGTACAAGTCGGGCAAGCACGACGACGCGATCAGCAGTATCGACCGCTTCATCCGCACCTACCCGACCCACCGCAACACCTCGTACATGTACTACCTGCGCGGCCTGGTGGATTCGAGCCGGCAGACGGTGTTCCTGCAGCGGGTGTGGCGCCTGGATCCGAGCCGCCGCGACCTGGCGACGCCGCAGCAGGCCTACAACGACTTCCAGATCGTCGCCGAGCGCTACCCGAACAGCCGCTACGCCGAGGACGCGCGCCAGCGCATGGCCGACCTGCGCAACGTGTTCGCGCGCCACGACCTCGACGTCGCCCTGTACTACCTGCGCCGCACCGCCTACGTGGCCGCCGCCGACCGCGCCAAGCGCGTGCTCGAGACCTATCCGCAGAGCAAGTACCAGAACGATGCGGTCGCCGCGCTGGCCGCCGCCTACACCGGCCTGGGCAATACGGCGCTCGCCGACGACGCCAAGCGCGTGCTGCAGCAGAACGATCCGAACCACCCGTACCTGACGGGCGACTGGCCGGATTACCCGAACAACCTGCGCAAGCTCAATCCGTTCGCCGGCGAGAAGTCGGCGCTGGACAACGACAAGCGCTGAACCCCGCAGCATCCACGCACGAACGCCGCCTCCGGGCGGCGTTTTGCTTTTTGGCGCCGGGCATCGCCGGCGTCGATGCGCGGAACACTGCGTGCACGGCGCGACCGCGCAGTTTGCGCCCGGCGCTGCACACTGGCCTGCCCCCCGAGCGTGCCCCTGCCATGAGCGAGCCCGAACTCCTTCGCTACACCGCGTTCACCGATCGCCCCGAGGGCGGCAACCCCGCCGGCGTGGTGCTGGATGCCCGCGGGCTGGATGCCGCGCGGATGCAGGCCATCGCCGCCGCAATCGGTTATTCCGAAACCGCCTTCCTGTCGCCGCGCGCGGACGGCGGCTACGACACGCGCTACTACTCGCCGGAAAAGGAAATCAGTTTCTGCGGCCACGCCACCATCGCCGCCGCGGTCGCGCTGGCCGAACGCAGTGCGCCCGGCCACCTGCGCCTGCACACCCGCGTCGGCGAAGTCGCGGTGGAAACGCACCGCACCGACGGCCGCACCACGGCGACGCTGACCAGCGTGGAACCGCACGTCGTCGTGCCGTCCGACGAACTGCTGGCCAGTGCGCTGGCCGCACTGCGGTGGTCGCCCGATGAGCTCGACCCCGCGTTGCCGGCCCGCATAGGCTTCGCCGGCGCGCGCCACCTGATCCTCGCGGCACGCACACGCGAACGCCTGCGCGAACTCGACTACGACTACGCGGCGCTCAAGGCACTGATGCTGGCCCACGACCTCACCACGCTCGCGCTGCTCTGGCGCGAGGGGCCGACGCTGTTCCACGCGCGCAATCCATTCCCGCCGGGCGGCGTGGTCGAGGATCCCGCCACCGGCGCGGCGGCCGCGGCCTTAGGTGCCTACCTGCGCGAACTGGCGCTGGTCGTGCCGCCCGCGACGATCACGATCCACCAGGGCGTCGACATGGGACGCCCCAGCCTGTTGACGGTGGAGATCGGCGCACGCGGCGGGATCCGCGTCACCGGGCAGGCGGTGCCAGTCGCGCCGTGAGGCAAACGTAGCGGCGATGCAGTTCACGTAGTTCGGGTAAGCGAAGCGCACCCGGGAGTTTTGTACGTGACCCCGGGTGCGGCCTGCGGCCTTACCCGGGCTACTCGCTATTTGCCGTCCATGTACCCATTGGTGATCGGATAACGGCGTTCGCGCCCGAAAGCACGCCGCGACACCTTCGGACCCGGTGCCGCCTGGTGCCGCTTCCATTCGCTGATCCGCACCAGCCGCAGCACGCGCTCCACCGTCGCCGCATCGAAGCCGGCCGCGATGATCTCCGCACCCGACTGCTCCAGGTCGACATGCCGGTACAGGATCGCGTCGAGCACGTCGTACGTCGGCAGCGAATCCTGGTCCTTCTGGTTCTCGCGCAATTCCGCCGAGGGCGGGCGGTCGATCACGCCCTGCGGGATCACCAGGTCGCCGACGGTGTTGCGCCAGCGCGCCAGCGCGAATACCTCGGTCTTGTACAGGTCCTTCAGTGGCGCATAGCCGCCGCACATGTCGCCGTAGATGGTGGCGTAGCCGACCGCGTATTCGCTCTTGTTGCCGGTGGTCAGCAGCAGGCCGCCGAACTTGTTGCTCAGCGCCATCATGATCGCGCCGCGGCTGCGCGATTGCAGGTTTTCCTCGGCGGTGTCTACCGGCTTGTCCGCGAACTGCTCCGCCAGCGCATCGATGAAGCCCTGGAACGGTTTCTCGATCGGCACGGTGATCATGCGCACGCCCTGGCGGCGGCACTGCTCCTCGGCGAGGTCGTTCGACAGGTCGGCGGTGTAGCGCGAAGGCATGCGCACCGCGGTCACGTGGTCCGCGCCGAGCGCATCCACCGCGATCGCCAGCACCAGCGAGGAATCGATGCCGCCGGACAGGCCAAGCCACGCGTGCTTGAAGCCGTTCTTGGCGAAGTAGTCGCGCGTGCCGCGCACCACTGCGCGCCAGGCCAGCGCATCGCGGCTTTCGTCGCCATCGTCCATCCATTGCACCGGTGCGAACCTGCGCGTGTCCGCATCGAAGTCGACCACCAGCCACTGGTCGGTGAAGGCGGCCGCCGCCGGATGCACCGCGCCGTCGCCGTCGGCCACGACCGAGGCACCGTCGAACACCAGCGCATCCTGCCCGCCGACCACGTTGAGGTAGGCGATCGCCGCGCCGGTTTCCTGCACCCGCTGCGCCAGCAGTTCGTCGCGCTGCACGTGCTTGTCGCGCTCGAACGGCGAGGCGTTCGGCACCAGCACCACCTGCGCGCCTGCCGCGACCGTCTGCGCGATGGGTTCGGGGAACCACAGGTCTTCGCAGATGATCAGCCCGACCTGGGTGCCGTTGACTTCGAATACGCAGTTGTCGCGGTCCGGGTCGACGTCGAAGTAGCGGCGCTCGTCGAACACCGCGTAGTTGGGCAGCTCGCGCTTGCGGTAGGTGTGGGCGATGGCGCCGTCGCGCAACACGCTGGCGGCGTTGTAGACCACCGCGCCGGCGGCCTGCGGCCAGCCGACGATGGCGACGATCCCGGTCGCGGCGCGGGCGATGCGCTGCATCGCCGCCTCGCAGTCGGCGAGGAACGCCGGACGCAGCAGCAGGTCCTCCGGCGGGTAGCCGCTGAGGGCCAGCTCGGGGAACAGCACCACGTCGGCGGCGTATTCCTCCCGCGCGACCGCGATCATCTCGATGATGCGGTCGGCGTTCTGCGCCACCGCACCGACCGTGAAATCGAACTGCGCCATCGCGATCCGCACCGTCATGCCCTGCTCCAGCCTGCGTGTGCGCGCATTCTACTGCGGTGTGGCGGGCCGACATTTCAACTTGGCGTAGCCCGGGTAAGGCCGAAGGCCGCACCCGGGGTTCCGCACGCGCCGAAGGCCCCGGGTGCGCTGCGCTTACCCGGGCTACACGCCCTCAGGCCATCACGGCCAGCGCCTGCACCGGTGCCGGCTTGCCGTTGGCGTCCAGCGCGATCATCACGAAGCGGCCGCGCGTGCACAGGTGGCGCGTGCCGGCGTGCGGGTCTTCCGTGTGCAGCTCCACTTCCACCTGCATCGAGCTGCGCCCGACCTCGACGATGCGCGCCACCAGTTCGACCAGCTGGCCCTGCCGCACAGGCACATGGAAGTCGACCTGCTCCGAGCGCGCCGTGACCACGGTGCGGCGCGCATAGCGGGTGGCGGCGATGAACGCCGCCTTGTCCATCCACGCCAGCGCGCGGCCGCCGAACAGCGTGCCCAGGTGGTTCGCGTCGTCCGGGAACACGATCTCCCACAACCGCGCTTCCAGCAGCGCGGCCGGCTCCACATGGGGATGGTCAGAACGCATCGTCGAACCCGACCGCACCGCTGATGCCGACCTGGTAGGCCGACACGCGACGCTCGAAGAAGTTGGTCAGCTCCTGCACGTCCTGCAGGTCCATGAACGGGAACGGATTCTTCGCCCCGAATTCGGGGACTAGGCCGAGCGCGGACAGGCGCAGGTCGGCAACGTATTCCAGGTACTGGCGCATCTCGCGCGGCGACAGGCCGTTGACGCCGCCGGAGAGCACGTCGGTGGCGAAGCCGGCCTCGACCTCGATCGCCTCGCGCAGCATCGCGCGCACTTCGCGCTCCATGCCCGCATCAAACAGGCCCGGATCCTCGCTGCGCACGGTGTGGATCACCTCCAGGGCAAAGCCCATGTGCCCGGATTCGTCGCGGAACACCCAGTTGGTGCCCGACGCCAGCCCCGGCAGCAGCCCGCGCGAACGCAGGAACCACACATAGGCGAACGCGGCGAAGAAGAACAGGCCTTCGATGCAGCAGGCGAAGCAGATGAGATTCAGCAGGAAGGCGCGGCGCTGCTCGCGCGTCTCCAGGCGCCGCAGGTCCTGCACCGAATCCATCCACTTGAAGCAGAACGCGGCCTTGGCCTTGATCGATGGAATGTTCTCGATCGCGTCGAAGGCTTCGGCGCGGCGGGCGGGATCGGGAATGTAGGCATCCAGCAGCGTCAGGTAGAACTGCACGTGCAGCGCTTCCTCGTACAGCTGGCGCGACAGGTACATGCGCGCTTCGGGCGCGTTGATGTGCTGGTACAGGTTCAGCACCAGGTTGTTGGACACGATCGAATCGCCGGTGGCGAAGAACGCGACCAGGCGCTCGATCAGGTGGCGATCGGCCGGCGTCAGCTTGTGGCGCAGGTCGTTGAGGTCGATGCCGAAGTCGATTTCCTCGACGGTCCAGGTGTTCTTGATGGCGTCCTTGTACATCTCGTAGAACGCGGGATAACGCATCGGCCGCAGGGTGAGGGCGAAGCCGGGATCGAGCAGGTGGGATGGCATCACTGCGGACATGGAGTTCTCGTTCTTGCCCTTCTCCCCGCTCGCGCGGGGGAAGGTGGCGCGAAGCGCCGGATGATGGGCAAGGCGAAGCGATGCAGCTTCACCGACGATTGCAACCGGGATCCCGCGCTGGGACCGGGACGAAGCAGATGGAGCGGCGGCGACCACATCCCTGCGCGAGGCCGTCCTGGCAGTCGCGCGCCGCTCCCGAAACGATTACTGGCAGGCCTCGCAGGCCTCCGGGTTCTCCAGCGAACAGGCCAATGCCTGCTGCTCGCTGTAGGCCGGCGCCGGCGTTGCCGAAACGGTTGCCTTGGCGATCCGCGTGGCCGGCCGCGAGCGCAGGTAGTAGGTGGTCTTCAGCTTCGACTTCCACGCGTACATGTACATCGACGACAGGCGACCGATGTTCGGGCTCTCCATGAACAGGTTGAGCGACTGCGACTGGTCGAGGTACGGGCCGCGTGCGGCGGCCAGGTCGATCAGCGCCTTCTGCGGCAACTCCCACGCGGTGCGGTAGACCGCCTTCAATGCCTCCGGAATCCCCGGCACGGCCTGGATCGAGCCTTCGGCCAGCTTGATCGCGTCGCGCGTCTGCTCGGTCCACAGGCCGAGCTTCTTCAGCTCGTCGACCAGGTAGCGGTTGATCTGCAGGAAGTCGCCCGACAGCGTCTCGCGCTTGAACAGGTTGGACACCTGCGGCTCGATGCATTCGTAGCAGCCGGCAATCGACGCGATGGTCGCGGTCGGCGCGATCGCGATCAGCAGCGAGTTGCGCAGGCCGTGCTGGGCGATGCGCTGCCTGAGCGCGTCCCAGGCCGCGGTTTCGGTCGGAGTGACGCCCCACAGGTCGAACTGCAACGCGCCACCGGCCGCGCGCGTCTCGGCGTAGGCCGGGTGCGCGCCGTGCTTCTCGGCCAGCTCGCACGAGGCTTCCAGCGCGTGCAGGTAGATGCGCTCGGCGATCTTCGTCGACAGCTGCAGCGCTTCGACGCCATCGAACGGCAGGCGCAGCTTGAAGAACACGTCCTGCAGGCCCATCACGCCCAGCCCCACCGGGCGCCAGCGCAGGTTGGAGCGGCGCGCGGTTTCGATCGGGTAGAAGTTGAGGTCGATGACGCGGTCGAGCTGGCGCACCGCGACGCGCACGGTTTCGCCGAGCTTGTCGAAATCGAAGGCGGACTTGCCGTCGTCGTACAGCGCCACGTGCTGGGCGAGGTTGACCGAGCCCAGGTTGCACACCGCGGTTTCTTCCGCCGAGGTCACCTCGAGGATCTCGGTGCACAGGTTCGACAGGTGCACCGTGCGGCCCGGACCGACCTGGTTGCAGGTGCGGTTGGAGGCGTCCTTGAAGGTCATCCAGCCGTTACCGGTTTCACCGAGCACCTTCATCATCCGCGCATACAGTTCGCGCGCCTTGATCGTCTTGGCGGCCAGGCCCTGCTGTTCGGCCTGCACGTAGGCGCGCTCGAACGCCTCGCCCCACAGGTCGACGAATTCCGGCACCGCGTGCGGATCGAACAGCGACCAGTCGCCATCGATTTCCACGCGCTGCATGAACAGGTCGGGCACCCAGTTGGCCAGGTTGAGGTTGTGCGTGCGGCGCGCTTCGTCGCCGGTGTTCTCGCGCAGCTCGAGGAATTCCTCGATGTCGGCGTGCCAGGTTTCCAGGTAGATGCACGCGGCGCCCTTGCGCTTGCCGCCCTGGTTCACCGCGGCGACCGAGGCGTCGAGCGTCTTCAGCCACGGCACGATGCCGTTGCTGCGGCCGTTGGTGGAACGGATCAGCGAACCGCGCGAACGGATGCGCGAATACGCCTGGCCGATGCCGCCGCTGAACTTGGACAGCTGCGCGACGTCGCCGTAGCGGGCGTAGATGTCGGTGAGCGAGTCCTGCGGCGAATCCAGCAGGAAGCACGACGACAGCTGCTCGTGGCGGGTGCCGGAATTGAACAGCGTCGGCGAGCTGGGAATGTAGTCCAGCGACGCCATCAGCCGGTACAGCTCCAGCGCGGCCGACGGCGTGTCGGTCAGCGCCACGGCGATGCGCATGAAGAACTGCTGCGGCGTCTCGATCACGCTGCGACGCTGCGGGTGCTTCAGCAGGTAGCGGTCGTACAGCGTGCGCAGGCCGAAGTATTCGAAGCGCTGGGTCTGCGCGGCGTCGATCGCATCGTTGAACTTGCGCGCGTTGGTTTCGACGGTCTCGCGGATGCGGTCGTTGATCAGGCCCAGTTCGTGGCCGAGCACGATCGACTGCGAGAACGAATGCACGCCCAGTCCCGCGACTTCCTTGTCGATGTAGCCGGCGAGCAGGCGCGCGGCCAGGCGGGCGTACTGCGGCTCTTCCGCGGTGAACGCGGCGGCGGTGCGGATCGACAACTCGTCGAGCTCGCGCGTGGTCGCGCCGTCGTAGATGCCGGCGATGGTCTTGAGCGCGACCCGCATCGGGTCGATCTCGTTGAGGCCGTCGCTGCAGCGCGTCACCGCGCGCACGATCTTGTTGACGTCGACCGGCTCCTTGCGGCCGTCGCGCTTGGTGATGGCCATGCTCGCCGGCGCGTGCGGCGGGGTCAGGGCGAAGCTGGATTGCGCGGCGTTCGCCGGCGCAGGCGGAGCGACGTCGAGCGATGGCGTCTCGATCGCGGCGTCCAGCGTATCCACTACAGCTGGGGTCTCGGTGTTCATGGCTGTCCTCTCCGGTGGCTGTGGAGAAGAAGCGAAAGCGGTCGCAGGCGCTGCGATGGACCAACGGCCATCCCGCGCACGGACCGGCCCCCGCCCCCTCGGGCGAGCCGGCTTCAACGCGGAGGAATGCAAACGGGCGACGGCGCGGGACGCACTCCCGGCATGGTCGACCGTCGCTCCCCGCGGAGACGCCTGGCCAAACGGAAGGTCCGGACCGCCCTTCGACTTCGGCGCTTGCGCGCTTGGGCCCAGGGCGAACGGATTCCTCCGGTCGTGGCAGGTTTTCGGGCTTCCGGTCGGGACGGTCGGCTGTTGCCAGCACACCGCCTTGCCTACTGCGCGTCGCTTCCCAGCTGCATCCCTTTCGGGACCGGGCCAGTGCCGTTGACGCGGGTCGTTACCAGTTACCGCTGCGGGGCAGCTCCGGAATCGGTCCAATCCATCACGGGATCGACCTCACCGGATTCCCTTTAAGCCTCCCCTTGGCGGGGTCGGCACCATCGACAACCACAAGATAGTGGGGGTCGTTGAATCGGTCAACACAAAATATCGAAAACAAAAGGCCGCCCGAAGGCGGCCTTTTCTTCGAACGATTGCAACAGCGAATTACTTGGCGAGGCGCTTCGCGATCGCCGCACCGAGGTCGCCCGGCGACTTCACCGTGGTGACGCCGGCCTTTTCCATCGCCGCGAACTTGCCTTCGGCCGTGCCCGAACCGCCCGAGGCGATCGCGCCGGCGTGACCCATGCGCTTGCCCTTCGGCGCCGAGGCGCCGGCGATGAAGCCGACCACCGGCTTGGTCACGTACTTGCTGATGAATTCGGCCGCATCTTCCTCGGCCGAACCGCCGATCTCGCCGACCATGATGATGCCTTCGGTCTGCGGGTCGTCCTGGAACCACTTCAGCGCGTCGATGAAGTTGGTGCCGTTGATCGGGTCGCCGCCGATGCCGATGCAGGTCGACTGGCCGAGGCCGACGTCGGTGGTCTGCTTCACGGCTTCATAGGTCAGCGTGCCCGAGCGCGACACGATGCCGATCTTGCCCGGCATGTGGATGTGGCCCGGCATGATGCCGATCTTGCACTCGCCGGGCGTGATCACGCCGGGGCAGTTCGGACCGACCAGCACGACGTCGTCGTAGCCGTTGAGGGCGTTCTTCACGCGCAGCATGTCGAGGACCGGAATGCCCTCGGTGATGCAGACGATGACCTTGATGCCGGCATCGGCCGCTTCGAGGATCGCGTCGGCCGCGAACGGCGGCGGCACGTAGATGACGGAGGCGTCGGCGCCGGTTTCGTTGACGGCATCGGCGACGGTGTTGAACACCGGCAGGCCGAGGTGCTGCGTGCCGCCCTTGCCCGGGGTCACGCCACCGACGACCTTGGTGCCGTAGTCGAGCATCTGCTCGGCGTGGAAGGTGCCCTGCGAGCCGGTGAAGCCCTGCACGATCACCTTGGTGTTCTTGTTGATCAAAACGCTCATGGGATCGTTGTTCCTTACTTGCCGGCGACGGCCGCAACGGCCTTCTTCGCGCCGTCGTTGATGTCGTCGGCCGGGGTGATGGCCAGGCCGGAGTTCTTCAGCAGCTCCTTGCCGGCTTCCACGTTCGTGCCTTCGAGGCGGACGATGACGGGAACCTTGACGTCCACTTCCTTGACCGCGCCGATGATGCCCTCGGCGATCATGTCGCAGCGGACGATGCCGCCGAAGATGTTGACGAAGATCGCCTTCACCTTGTCGCTCGACAGGATCAGCTTGAAGGCTTCGGTGACGCGTTCCTTGGTGGCGCCGCCGCCGACGTCGAGGAAGTTGGCCGGCGAACCGCCGTTGAGCGAGATCACGTCCATCGTGGCCATCGCCAGGCCGGCGCCGTTGACCATGCAGCCGATGTTGCCGTCCATGGTGACGTAGTTGAGGTCGTGCTGGCTGGCCTTGACCTCGGTCTCGTCTTCCTGGCGGATGTCGCGCATCGCGGCCAGTTCCGGATGACGGAAGGTCGCGTTGTCGTCGGAGTTGATCTTGCCGTCGAGCACCGCGAGGTTGCCGTCGGTGAGCACGGCGAGCGGGTTGAGCTCGACCAGCGCCAGGTCCTTGTCGTTGAACAGCTTGTACAGGCCCAGCATGATCTTGCTCAGCTGGTTGACCTGCTTGGCGTTCAGGCCGAGCGCGAAGCCGAGTTCGCGGGTCTGGTACGGCTGCAGGCCCTGCACGTAGTTCACGTGCAGCGTCTTGATCGCTTCCGGCTTCTCGTGCGCGACCTGCTCGATGTCCATGCCGCCTTCGGCGGAGGCGATGAAGGTGATCGACTTGCTGTCGCGGTCGACCAGCACCGACAGGTACATCTCGTTGGCGATGTCCGTGGCCTGGGTCACCAGCACGCTGTCGACGGGCAGTTCCACGCCGGCGGTCTGGTAGGTGGCCATCTTCGTGCCGAGCATGCCCTTGGCGTAGTCGCGCACTTCATCGAGGGTCTTGGCGAGCTTCACGCCGCCGGCCTTGCCGCGGCCGCCCGCGTGGATCTGGGCCTTGACCACCCAGAAGTCGCCACCGATGGCCTTGGCTGCGTCGACAGCCTCTTCCGGCGTGCGCGCTACGCGCCCGGCCGGCACCGCAATGCCGTAATCGGCAAAGAGCTGCTTTGCCTGGTATTCGTGGAAATTCATGCGTCACCGAGGGGAAAGAAAGAACCCACGCCGGGAACGCGGCCAAGGCGGCCGCCGCGCGGGGGCCGGCATTGTCGCCGATCGCGGCGGTCGGGGCAAAACGCCGGGATCGTCCATTGGTCGAACGGCGCCGCAGCGGAGCCGCCCGCGCCCTGCCTATACTCGGCCGTACACCCCCCGGGATCCCCCGCTTGCCCACCCGCCCCGCCGCCGAAGCCGACAGCGCGCTGCGCCGCGAGCTGCATTTCTTCACCCTGTACCGGCTGCTGGAAGCGGCCCTGCTGACCTTCCTGCTGTTCGGCCCGATCCGCCAGTACCTGAGCGAACCCCGCGACGAGGGCGTGGCCAAGGCCACCGCGGTCATCTACCTGTTCGTCGCCCTGTTGCTGTTCGTGATCCGCAAGCACGGCGACCTGAGGCTGCAGGCGCTGGCCGGCGTCGTGTTCGACCTGTTCTTCGGCATCCTCGCCGTGTACGCGATGCCCGGCACGCGCGCGGGCATCGTGCTGATGCTGATGTTCAACGTCGGCGCGGCCGCACTGCTCCTGCCGGCGCGCCTGGGCATCGGGATCGCGGCGGTCGCGGCGAGCGGCCTGCTGCTCGAATACCTGCTGGGCGGCCCCGACGGCCGCGGCATCGGCGAACCGCTGATGTTCGCCACCGGTTACCTGGCCATCGCGACCCTGACCAACGTGTTGGGCCGGCAGATGCGCGCGAGCGTCGACCTGGCCGAACAGCGCGGCGCGGACGCCGCCTCGCTCGCCGAAGTGAACGAACTGATCATCCGGCGCCTGCGCACCGGCGTGCTGCTGGTGGACAGCCACAACAAGCTGCGCCTCGCCAACGAGGCGGCCATGCTGCTGCTGAGCGATCGTGGCGACGACCCCGGCGAAGGCCGCGACCTGCTCCTCGCCGCCCCGGCCCTGGGCAAACGGCTGACGACCTGGCGCGACACCGGACGCGCCGACGACACGCCCCTGCAACTGGCCCCGGACCTGCCCGACGTCGTGCCCCGCTTCACCCGGCTGCGCGCCGGCAGCGACCAGGTGCTGGTCTTCCTCGACGACACCAGCATCGTCTCGCGCCAGGCCGAATCGATGACCCTGGCCACGCTGGGCCGGTTTTCCGCGAGCCTCGCCCACGAGATCCGCAACCCGCTGGCGGCGATCAACTACGCGGTGCAGCTGCTGGAGGAGTCCAAGGACCTGCCCACCTCCGACCAGCGCCTGCTGGAGATCGTGCGCCAGCAGGGCCAGCGCATGAACGGCATCGTCGACAACGTGCTGGGACTGGCACGCCGGGATTCGGCGAAGCCGGAGCACGTCGAGCTGATGGCCTTCACCCGCCGCTTCGTCGACGACTATGCGGTCTCGCACCCGCTCGAACACGATTCATTGAAGGCCACGGGCGCACCGACCTCGCTCATCACGATGGTCGACCCCCGGCAGCTGCACCAGGTGCTGACCGCACTGACCTACAACGCCCTGACCTACGGCCGCATGCCCGGGCAGCCGGCGCGGGTCACCGTGCATGTCTCCGTCGACGATGCCGGCGCCCCGACCATCGACGTGCGCGATCGCGGGCCGGGCGTGCCTGAATCGGTCGTGGGGCAGTTGTTCCGGCCTTTCTTCACCACCTCGGGCCATGGCACCGGATTGGGCCTGTACATCGCCCGCGAGCTGTGCCGGGCCAACCAGGCCACGCTGGGCTACGTCGCCCTTCCCGGGGGCGGCGCCTGCTTCCGCATCGCCATGGCCGCGCCCAGTCCCTTGCTGTCCACCGGTAGCTGACCATCACCGGAATACGAACGATTCAGGCAGACCGTGACCGGCCCCGGTTGGCTGGCGGCGGTCCGTTCCGCTATCGTGTCGGCGCGCGGAGGAGCGGATGACGGAAACACGCAGTGCACTGATAGTCGACGACGAGCGCGATATCCGCGAGCTGCTCGTCATGACGCTTGGCCGCATGGGCCTGCGTTGCGACACCGCCGCCACCCTGGGCGACGCACGCGCGCAGCTGGCGCGCAACGCCTATGACCTGTGCCTCACCGACATGCGCCTGCCCGACGGCTCGGGCATGGACCTGATCGCCGAGATCAACCAGAAGCACCCCAACACCCCGGTCGCGATGATCACCGCCTTCGGCAACGTCGAAGCGGCGGTGGAGGCCTTGAAGGCCGGCGCCTTCGATTTCGTCGCCAAGCCCGTCGACCTGCCGGTGCTGCGCGACCTCGTGCGCCACGCCCTGGACCTGCGCGAGAAGCGCCGCACCCCCGCCCAGGCCGACCCGGTGGCCGCACGCTTCTTCGGCGATTCCCCGGCCATCGCGACGCTGCGCCAGACCATCGCCAAGGTTGCGCGCAGCCAGGCCCCGGTCTACATCGTCGGCGAGTCCGGCGTGGGCAAGGAACTCACTGCCCGCACCATCCACGAGCAGGGCCCGCGCGCCAACGGCCCGTTCGTGCCGGTCAACTGCGGCGCGATCCCGGCCGAGCTGATGGAAAGCGAGTTCTTCGGCCACAAGAAGGGCAGCTTCACCGGCGCCCACGCCGACAAGCCGGGCCTGTTCCAGGCTGCCGACGGCGGCACCCTGTTCCTGGACGAAGTCGCCGAGCTGCCGCTGGCCATGCAGGTCAAGCTGCTGCGCGCGATCCAGGAAAAGTCGATCCGCCCGGTCGGCGCGAATTCCGAAGTCAACGTCGACGTCCGCATCCTCTCGGCCACGCACAAGAACCTCGCGGCCCTGACCGAAGACGGCCGCTTCCGCCACGACCTGTACTACCGCATCAACGTCATCGAGCTGCGCGTGCCACCGCTGCGCGAACGCCTCGACGACCTGCCCGGCCTGGCCGAGCGCGTGCTGACCCGCCTCGCCGCCGCCCAGAGCCGGACGATCCCGACGCTGGCGCCGGATGCACTCGAGGCGCTGCGCGCCCATCCGTTCCCGGGCAACGTGCGCGAGCTGGAAAACATCCTCGAGCGCGCCCTCGCCCTCGCCGACGGCGACCTGATCGAAGCCGGCGACCTGCGCCTGCCCAAGGCCCCGCCGGCCACCAGCGCCGCAATCGCCGCCGGCCACTCGCCCGTATTCGGCGCCGCCCCGGCCACACTGCCGCAGGCGTCCGCCCCGCACATGCCCCCACTGGACCCGCGCGCCACCGGCACCCACGCCGCCCTCGACCCGCGCGCCCTGAACCCCCGCGACACCGCCAGCAGCCGCCTGCCCGAATACATCGAAGCGATGGAGCGCCAGGCGATCGAACAGGCGCTGCAGGAAAACCGCTTCAACAAGACCCGCACGGCGGCGGCGCTGGGGATCACGTTCCGGGCGTTGCGGTACAAGCTGAAAAAGCTTGGGATTGATTGACCCGATCCGTTGTCGAAGATGCTTTAGTCGATCGCGCCCCCATCGGGCATCACAAAAAATGACGTCACGCGTCACAACCCTGAGCCCGAGTGACGTAAAACGTCACATCACGTAGCGTCCTCTACGTCGCTCCGTGACCTCCTCAGCAGTTTGATGAACAAAGCCCCATCTGGCCGCTTTGGCACGACCTATGCGTAGTAACTTGGGCACGTGCGGCAAGCACGGCAGGGCCGACGGACCGGTACCCCGGGCCAGCCGGCACGTGAAATTCAACTACTCCTAGGGGAAACACCATGAAGAAGCAGCAGGGCTTTACGCTGATCGAACTGATGATCGTCGTCGCGATCATCGCCATCCTGGCCGCCATCGCGCTGCCGGCTTACCGCGACTACACCGTCAAGGCCAAGATCACCAACGCCATCGGCGGCCTCGCCGGCGAGAAGATCAAGGTCGGCGAGAACTTCGGCCAAGGCGCTGCCATGGCGAACATTTGCGACGGCGTCGCAAAGTGCACCGCCCCCGCCGGCACGCTCATCGGACGCAACATGAGCGGTGGCGTCGACGCCCCGGCGAACTGGGTCGAAGTCACCCTGACTCCGTCCTTCCCGTCCGGCCCTGCCGGCCGCATCGTCTGGGAATGCCACCCGACCGACTCCGACGGCATCGGCTTCACCGCCACCAATACCCCCGCCGACTGCCCTGCTCCGTAATCGGCTGGTGTCGTGATTTTGAGAAGCCCCGGGAAACCGGGGCTTCTTCTTTGGAAGGTTTTTGAGGTGGCCCTGCGTGGCGCGTCATGATTGCGCCACCAGCGCCACACAAGGGATTAATCGAACGCGCTAAGCTCCGTTCAATCACAATCCGAAGACCGGAACATGCAGAAGTCACAAGCGTGGTTGCTGTTGCTGTTGGCCATGGCAATCACGGTGGTCGTCTACTGGGTCGGTCTGTCAGGTCCGTTGGTGCTGGACGACCACTACAACCTCGAGGTCCTGCAGCGCTGGCTGCAGGGCGAGGCAACATTGCAAGCGGTGCTGTTCGACGGCCGCTCCGGCATGTTCGGGCGACCGTTAGCCATGGCCAGCCTGGCGCTGAGCGCCGGGCTCGGTGGTTACGCACCGTTCGCCTTCAAGCTGGGCAACCTGCTGGTCCACCTGCTCACCGGCGGCGTGGTATTCGCGCTGATACGGCGCATTGCGTTGCGCGATCCGCGCATGGCCGGCCGCGCCGACATCGTCGCCGTGCTGGTCGCCACCCTGTGGCTGCTGCATCCGCTCAATGCCGGCACGGTGCTATACGCGATCCAACGCATGGCGCAGCTTTCCGTGCTGTGCATGCTGGCCGGAATGTGGCTGTACCTGGCCATGCGCGACCGCATCACCACGCGCAGCGACGACCGTGCCGCGGTCGCCACCTTGTTCATCGGCATTCCGCTGCTGCTCGTGGCGGGCTTCCTGTCGAAGGAAAACGCACTGCTGCTTCCTGCGCTATGCCTGGTGCTTGAATTAGGCTGCTACCGGGACACATCGCGTCCACCCGCGATCAAGGCGTTTTTCGGCACCTGCCTGGCCCTGCCCCTCGTGCTGGGCATTGCACTTCTGGCAAGCAACCCGGCGCGCATCACCAGCGGCTACCTGGTCCGCGACTTCGACTGGCAGCAACGGCTGCTGACCCAGGCGCGCGCGCTGTGCGACTACCTGTGGAAGATCCTGGTACCCAACCCGCCGTCCATGGGCGTGTACACCGACGACTACGCGATCTCCACCGGTTTGCTCTCGCCACCCGCGACGTTGGTCGCCATCCTCGTGCTGGCGGGAGTGACACTGGCGGCCTGGCAACTGCGGAAACGCATCCCGTCCCTGTTTGTCGGTTGGGGCATCTTCCTGGTCGGGCATGCCATCGAGTCCAGCGTGCTGCCGCTTGAACTGTACTTCGAGCATCGCAACTACCTTCCGATGGTCGGCGTGCTGTATGCCGCCGTGGGACTGGCGGTGGTGGGCGGCGATGCGCTGCGCAAGGCAGGCCTGCGTCCCGGTCGCATCGGCGCGGTGCTGGCGGTGGGCCTGGTCGCACTCCTGGCCTTCGGCGCCCACGGCCGCGCGCGTGTCTGGAGCTCGCCGGAAACGCTGGCGGTCAGCGCGGTGACGAGCCATCCACAATCGTTGCGCGCCAACATGGCGCTAGTGCGCGTGGCACAGCAACAGAACAACCGCCAAGCAGTGGCACAGGCACTGGATCGCCTCATTGCTGCCGACAACCCCCGCACGCGCGCGATGGGGTATTTCAACCGCCTCTACCTGGCCTGCGCGCTCGATCGGGATGGGAATCCGGACGACCTGCGGCAGGCAATTGAATTGATGCCGCCGCGCGTGATCTATGCCGACCCTGAGTTCTTCGGCTTGTTGCTGGACAATACCCCTCAGGGGTGCGGCGCGGTGACCGATCGGATGCTGGGCGACGCGTTGGACACGCTGCTGGATCGTGCGACGGCGCAGCCCGATGGAGAGTGGGCGAAGTGGCGGTTGCGCAACATGGCTGCCCGTTTCTATGCGCGTAGCGGCGACTGGCAGAGGACGCGCGAGCAGGCCCTGCTCGCCTGGCAACCAGGTACCGATCCGGCCGCAGCGGAGCTGCTAGTGCGTGCGCAGCTGCGGACCGGCGACATCGCTGGCGCGGAGCGGACATGGGAAGAAGCCAGCAGGCGCGCCAGAGCCGCGGACCAAGCTGGCCTGCAATGGCTCCGGCGCCAGATCGATATCGCCCGCAAGCAACCGCAAAGCAACGCCGGCGCTTCGCCTTGAATGCGCCCTTGCCACGACCGGTGGCCCAACCTCGCCGCGTGCTGTTCGTCAGCACCTCCTTCCCTTCCTCGGAGTCGGACTGGAAGGGACTGTTCATCGCCCGCATGGTCGAAGCGCTTGCCGCGCGAGAGGATGTCCGGCTGCGTGCCTGGATGCCGCCCGGCCCGCTGCCGGATGCCGTCGATTCCGCAATAAACGACGACGACGCGCAATGGCTGTCGAAACTTATGCAGGCCGGCGGCATCGCGCACCTGATGCGCAACCGGCCGTTGCATGGCGCGGCGGCGGTGACGGGACTACTGGCGCGGCTTCGCCGTGTCTACCGGGATGCCGCGGATGCGCAACTGTTCCATGTGAACTGGTTGCAGAACGCCCTGCCGCTCCCGCGCAACGACCGCCGTCCCGCGCTCGTGACCGCGCTGGGCACGGATATCCGCCTGCTGCAGCTCCCTGCGATGAAAGCCCTCCTGCGCAGGTCGATCCGCAACCGCCGGACGCTGCTCTGCCCCAATGCGGACTGGATGGTGCCGGTGCTCGAACAGGCATTCGGCGACATCGCTCGCGTGCAATGCGTGCCATTCGGCATCGACGCAGGCTGGTATGGGATCGAGCGCACCCAGAATTCCGATGGCCGCCACAGGTGGCTCTGCGTTACCAGATTGACCAAGAACAAGCTCGGCCCGCTGTTCCAGTGGGGCGAACGCTTCTTCGCGGACCATCCGGGCCGGGAACTGCACGTGTTCGGACCGCGCCAGGAAGCAGGCATCGCCATCCCCGCTTGGGTGCAGTTTCATGGCCCAGCGACACCCGAAGCACTGCGCCGCGACTGGTTCCCGTCGGCCACCGGGCTCATCACCCTCAGCCAGCATTCGGAAGGACGGCCGCAGGTGATGCTGGAAGCCATGGCCGCGGGGCTCCCGATCCTCGCGTCGAGGCTGCCGGCCCACGAAGACTTGATCGAGCACGCGCGAACGGGCTGGCTATGCGACGATGCGGCGGGAATGGCCCAAGGCCTTGAAGCGATCGAAGATCCCATGCGCAATGCGGAAATCGGCGAACACTCGCGCGCGTGGGCGCGCGACCGGATCGGCACATGGGCCGATTGCGCTGATCGCTACGCCGCGCTCTACGACGAGTTGCTGAGCCCATGAACCACGCCCGGGGCAGTGTATTCCTGCTGGGCGCAGGCGGATTCATCGGTCGCCACCTTGCCCGGCGCCTTGCCGAGGACGGGCATGCGGTCATCGCGGCGACCAGGGCGCCGGCCACGTTCGAGCACCCTGGGATCCGCAACGTCGTCGGCGGCTGGGACGATGCCACCCAGTTCGCCCGCTGGCTGCCGGGATGCGCCGCCGCGATCCACGCGGCTTCGTCCAGCACCCCCGGCAGCAGCGACGCGCGCCCGCAACTGGACGGCAACCTGCGCACCACCCTGGCGATGATCGAAGCCCTGCAGGACACGCCTTCGTGCCGCGTGCTGTTCTTGTCCTCGGCGGGGACCCTGTACGGGGATCGCGCGACACCCGCGGCCGAAACCGATCCGATCCGCCCACGCAGCTACCACGGTGCAGGCAAGGCGGCGGCGGAGCACTTCTTCCAAGCGTGGGCGACCCAGTACGAGGGCACCGTCACGGTGCTGCGGCCGTCCAACGTGTTCGGCCCTGGGCAGTCGGCGCGCCGCGGCTTCGGCATCATTCCCACCGCGTTCGATTGCGCGCTGCACGGCACGCCCCTGTCGATCTGGGACGGCTCGACGGTGCGCGATTACCTGTACGTCGACGACCTTCTGGACCTGTGCGCCGCGACGATCGCGCATTCGTTCGAGCCGGGCGCGCATGTCTTCAATGCCGCGTTCGGTGAAGGCGTCACACTCGACGCGCTGATCGACAGGATCGACGCCGTCACCGGCCGCCCGATCGAACGTCGCTACGAAACCGCGCGCCGCGTCGACGTCCACACCATCACAGCCGACACCACCGCCGCGCGTTCTGCCTTCGGCTGGTCGCCCGCCATCGATCTCGACGAAGGCCTGCATCGCACATGGCAGTGGTATTCCACCCAGGCCTGAACGCTCCTGCGCATCCGCGCGTCTCCGTGTGCATCGCCAACTTCGACGGCGAGGCGCTGCTGCCTGCGTGCATCGACTCGCTGCTGACGCAAGCGACCGGCGCCGCGATCGAGATCCTCGTCCACGACGACTGCTCGCGCGACCGCTCGGTGATGCTGCTGCGCGAACGCTACCCACAGGTGCACCTCATCGCCTCCGACGAGAACGTTGGCTTCTGCATCGGCAACAACCGCATGGTCGCGCGCGCCCGCGGCGACTACGTGCTGCTGCTGAACAACGACGCGGCGCTGGCGCCCGACGCGATCGCCCGACTGCTCGAGATGGCCGAACTGATGGGGCGGCCTGCGATCCTCACGCTGCCGCAGCTCGACTGGGACACCGGCGCGCTGGTGGATCGCGGCTGCCTGCTGGATCCGTTCTTCAACCCAATCCCGAACCTCGACCCGGTGCGCGACGACGTCGCCTACGTGATCGGCGCGTGCCTGTGGTGCCCACGCGGCGCGTGGCACGCGCTCGGCGGGTTCCCGGAGTGGATGGAGTCGATCGGCGAAGACCTGTACCTGTGCGGCCTCGCACGCATGCGCGGCATGCCGGTACGCGCGCTGCATGAAAGCCATTACCGCCATCGCCAAGGCGCGACGTTCGGCGGCAACCGCGCGAACGCAGGCCTGCGCACGTCCATCAAGCGCCGCCGCCTGAGCGAGCGCAACAAGACGCGCGCACTGATCGTGCTGACGCCGGGCGTCTTCGCGTGGTTTCTGCTTGCGCTGCACGTGCCCGCGCTGCTGCTCGAAGGCCTCGCGCTGTCGGTGCTGCGCCGCGACGCCGCCTTGCTGCGCGAGATCTACCTCCCCGCCATCGTCACGCCGTTCCGCGAATGGCGCATGCTGCGCGCGCGTCGCAACGAGGTGCAGGCCACGCGCACGATCTCCGTCTTCCGCTGGTTTTCCACCGTGCGCTGGCAGTTGCGCAAGGTGGCGATGCTCGCGAAGTACGGCGTGCCTACGGTGCGGTGAGGCCGGCCACCGCGTCGGGCGTGGCGAAGATGTAGTTGAACGTACCCGAGTCCGTGCGCCGCGCCGCCCACCACGCTTCCACGCGTTCGCGCGGCACGCGCCGCGGCGTCGCTTCGGCCGTGTACGCCTCGTAGCCGTTGTCCCAGAACGTCTGGAACACCTGCAGGAAGTCCGGGTTGAAGCCGTCTGGGTGGAATTCGTGCAGGCACACTTCGAGCAGCCACATCGGGCGCACGCCGCGGCGCAGCGTCACCTGCGCGCCCTGCAGCACGCCTAGCTCCGCGCCTTCGACGTCGATCTTGACCAGCAGCCGCTCGTTGTCGAAACGGCCGGCCAGCAGATTGTCGAGTGTCGCCACCGCGACCGTCTGGCTGTGGCGCGACGAATAGCCGGCCCAGTTCTTCAGCAGCGACGCCGACGGACCAGACGCACCGTACAGCGTCAGCAATCCCGGCGATGCGGCGAGCGCGACGGGCATGACTTCCGCGTTGCGCTCCCAACCGTTGCTGATCAGGTTCTGGTACAGGCTGCGCAGGTTGCGCGGTTGCGGTTCGATCGCCATCACGCCGCGCCCATTCTGCAGCGCCAGGCACGTGTAGTAACCGAGGTTGGCGCCCACGTCGATGAAACGGTCCACGCGCTGCAGCAGTTGCGCGAGCAGCGCGGTTTCCTCCGGTTCGAACGTGCCGTTGCGCATCTGTTCGTACGCCGGGTGCAGGCCCGCGTGGAGCTTGAAGCCGAGCGGCGTCACCGTCTCGCGCGTGCGCGTCCACACCAGCGCCCCCCAGTTGTCGCGGAACACGTGCCACTTCCAGCGCGCCCAGTGGTACGCGCGCTTGGCCGCCGGAAACTTGTTGGCCTGGCGTTTGACGAAGGCGAGCATCGCGTCAGTCCCGGGGCGTGCGTGGCCCCGAAGCGGGCACCGCTTCGAGCACGATCTGGATGGCGAAGAGGCTAGGCCACGCGCGGCCGAGCCAGCGAAGAGGTTCGCGCACGAACCACGGATGCTTGTGCAGACCGACGTAGCCGTCGATGCGCACCACGCGCAGGCCGGCGCCTTCGACCAGCTGCACCATCGTGCGTTTGGTGAAGAAGCGCAGGTGCGTGCGATCGAGGATGCCGTAGTCCCTGTAGTCCCACCGGCCCAGCAAATGCGTCAGGCGATTCACCGCGAACGCGATATTGGGCAGCGACAGCAGCGCACGCCCGCCGGGCTTGAGCCGGGGCACCAGCGCGGCGAGCACTTGATCGGGATGCATGGTGTGCTCGAGCACGTCGCCGAACAGGAGGAAGTCGTAGGTGCGGCCGTCGGCATCCGGCACGCCGCGGTCGAGGTCGCCGACGTCGACGCGTCGGTAACCGTTCTCGCGGGCGTGTTGCGCTTGTTCGGCGTCGCGCTCGATGCCATCGACCGTGGCGTTGGCGTCGCGGATCAGCGCGCGCCCCAGGGTGCCGTTCCAGCAGCCTACGTCGAGCACCTCCGGTCGCCCGCCATGCGCGCGCACGGTGCGAACGAACACCGGGTTCGCGTGCGCGTACACATCGACATGCGCGTCGGTCATGGCAGCACCTTGCGCGGCACGCCGAGCGCATCGGCCGTGGCGTCGAGGAAGGCGAGCCCGTGTTTCTGGTCGGGTTCCAGGTGGCAGCCTTCCGCCCATTCGTTCCAGGCGTTGAGGAACACCAGGCGCTCATCGGGCGCGCGCGCAGCGACGCGCGACACGGCATCGTCGAGCCAGCGCTTGTACTGCGCGCTATCGTGGTTCTCGATGATCGTCGCCGACGTGCGGCGCACCGCGTTGTCCCAGCTCGGGAAGACGATCGGATACGTCGTCGGTTCCAACGGGTCGCGCGCCACGCGGCCCGACACGTATGCCGCGTAGTCGACGACGGTGTTTAGGTTGCGATTGCCGAGGAACCGGCTATTGCGCAGTGCGTCGTACCAGCGCGCCGGCAGCAAGCGTTGCAGCAGCGAGACCGCATGGCCGGTCGCGTTCTTCGACGCGGGGAAGTGTTTGCGGTTGGGTTCGAACTCCACCACGCCATCGAACCCCAGCGCGCGGATGCCCGCCGCGTCCAGCGTCGAGAAGCCGGTGCGCATGCCGCAGAAATACGGCGACGCCACGCCGGCATCGACGCACGCCTGCCGCCAGCGCGCCAGCAGCGCCGTCGCATCGGGCAACGACTCGGGCAGGTAGACCAGGAACAGCGGCCGCCCATCCACACGCACGTAGCGCGGGTCGCGGAACGCGTCGATCAGCCACGCGATGTGCGCGGCATCGTCCGCATCGCCGTAGTCCTGAGCGATCAGCACGTCATGATCGCGCCCGCTCCACGCGCGCGACCAGGTCTGGTTGGCCCAGCAGAAACAGAACGGGAAATCCGGTTCGCCCGACGCCAGCACCTCGTCAATGGGGCGATGCAGCAACCGCTTGCCCTTGAACCAGTAGTGGTAATAGCAGAATGCCTCGATGCCGGCCGCGCGCGCCATGCTCGCCTGCGCTTGCCGCGTTTCCGGCACGCGCAGGTCGTAGAAGCCCAAGTCCGCCGGCAGATGCGGCTGGTAGTGCCCGGCGAAGCGCGGCTTGCCGGTGACCACGTTGGTCCACTCGGTAAAGCCGGCGCCCCACCACGCGTCATTCTCCGGAATCGGATGGAACTGCGGCAGATAGAACGCGATCGCGCGTGCGCGCGGCGCGTCCTGCGGCGGCGACGCATGCATCGTCACGCGGGCGCGCCCGAGACGAGAGCCTGCAACTCGGGCAACGGGAACACAAGCGTGCGGCCCGCGTATGCCGGGTTGGCGAGGAAGTGGCGGCGGAAATGCCACGGCAGCACGAGGTGGTAGTCGTGGCCGTGCGCGAGCACGTCCGACTCCGGCGCGATCGGCAGGTACGTACCCGGCGTCATCGCGCCGAACTTGTCGGGGTTCACTTCGCCGACTTCCGCGATGTCGTCGGTGGTGATGCCGCAGTACTGCAGCAGCACGTTGCCCTTGGTCGAGGCACCGAGCGCTGCGATGGACTTGCCCTCCGCCCTGGCGCACTCGATGAAGGCGCGCAGGCCGTCGCGCGATTGCGCGGTGCGGCGTGCAAAATCCTCGAACGGCGCAAGCGTGTCCAGCCCCGCGGCGCGCTCCTCAGCGAGCACACGCGCTACCACGGGGCTCTCGGCCATGCCCGATGTCGACTTGGCCGCCGTGACCGAGAAGCTCCCGCCGTTGACGTCGTTGAACTCGAGATCGACGATCGTGAAGCCCACGCGGTCCGCCATCCATTTCACCTGCCTGAGCGCGTAGTACTCCAGGTGTTCATGGCAGACAGTGTCGTACGACAGGGCGTCGAGCATCGTCGGCATGTAGCTCTGTTCGAACACCCACACGCCATCGTCGGCGAGCACGTCGTGCACGTCGCGCATGAAAGCCATCGGGGCTTCGAGATCGTAAAACATCGAGAACGAGGTCAGCACGCGCACGCGCTTGCCCGGGCGCACCTTGCGCAGCGTATCGGCGGTGAAGAAATCCGCGCACAGGTCGACGTGCGGCTTGTAGTACTGGCGGAACTTGGCGCCGGTGGGATCGATGCCAAGCAGATCGGCACCGAGCGATTCCGGGTATGCGCCGAGCGTCGTGCCGTCGTTGGCGCCGACATCGACGACGAGATCGCCTTCGCGCAGGGATACCAGGCGCAGCACGCGTTCGACCTTCGCATGCAGGTGCCGCACCATGCTTGCGTTGAGCCCGGAGCGGTAGCCGTAGTTGTCGCCGTACATCTCGCCGAGGTCGTACGAATGCGCCAACTGCAACAGGCCGCAGCCGTCCTTGTCGAAGCACTTCACCAGCCGCAGCGGGCCGGTGGTCACCTGCGCATCGCGCGAACGCGGGAACACGCCGGTCAGCATCTGCTCGCCGAGGTCGAGGACCTGCTCGAGATGCGTGTTGCCGCAGATGCGGCAGCGGTCGAGGGCTTGCGTCATGACATCGAATCCTTGGCAGCGAGCGACGCGATCGACGCGTCGACCATCAGGCGCACGAGCGCCTCGAAATCCTTCGTGGGCCGCCACCCGAGGCGGTCGCGGGCCCTGGCGGCATCGCCGACCAGCGGGCCGCGGGCGTCGTGGCGCAGGTCGGCCGCGTTGTCCTTCACCCAGTCGCGATAGTCGAGGCCCGCATGGGAGAACGCAACCTCGCAGAACTCACGCACCGAATGCAGCTGGCCGGTGGCGACGACGTAGTCGTCCGCCCGGTCCTGCGCCAGCATCAGGCGCATCGCCCGCACGTAATCGGGCGCGTAGCCCCAGTCGCGCCGGGCTTCGAGATTGCCCAGGGGCAACGGTTCGCGGTCGCCAGCATGGATCCGCGCGACTGCGTCGGCGATCTTGCGCGTGACGAAGGCCGGTCCGCGGCGCGGGCTCTCGTGGTTGTAGAGGATAGCCGAGCAGGCGAATGCGCCATGCCGCTCGCGGCAGGCGCGGATCGCGGTGTGGGCGAACAGCTTCGCGGCGCCATAGGGACTCTGCGGCCGGAACGGCGTGGTTTCGTGTTGCGGCGCGTCGACGGGGTCGCCGAACATCTCGCTGCTCGAGGCCTGGCAGAAGCGGATCAAGGAATCGGTCTCGACGATTGCCTGCAGCATGCGGGCAACGGCGATGCCGTTGAATTCCCCGATCGCGACGGCATCGTCGTACATGCCGGCGCCAGTCGAGAAGGCGGCGAGGTTGTAGAAGGCGGCGGGACGCAACGACTGCAACAGCCCGCGCAGCGCGGCCACGTCGGCGAAATCCCACTCGGCGTACTCGACGCCGTCGACGCGTCGCACGGGCGCTGTGCGCCCCTTGCGCAACAGCCCGACAACGGCATGCCCTTCCTCGCGCAACTGCTCGGCGAGGTAGCTGCCGTCCTGCCCGCTGATGCCGGTGATGAGGATCGTGGCCATCTCAGTAGCCCGCCGACCGCGCGACGGCGCGCGCCACGAACGTCGCGTGCGGGCTGCGCGAGAGGTCGTAGATGTTCATGCGCGCATGGCGCGCGAACAGGCCGCAATACAGGCTCGACAGCGCGTTGGCGAAGCGTGGCGGCATCCAGGCAATCGTGCGCGACAGCAGTCGCTTCGTGGTCGTCATCGGACAGGCCGCGAGGTAGCGATCGTACTCTCCGCGCGCATAGCCGCCGATGCTCCGGTACAGCAACAGCTTCTGGGGTTGCCGCCACGGTTCGCGCGCGCAGATGCGCGCCTTCGCGGCTTCGGATACGCCTGCGAACGACCAGACGAGCGACGGCCACTTGAACATCCAGATCTCGAACCCGCGCGGCGTCCACATCGCATTGCCGTAACGGATCGTTATCAGCGGCTTGGCGATGACGCGGGTGCGCGGCGTGCGCGACTGGAAGATCACGCCGACGTGCACGAACAACGAACCGTAGTACGCAGCGCGATCGCGCGCGATCCAGAAGCTGCGCAGGATGACGACGCAGCCGATGAAACTCAGCGCATGCGCGGTGTCGACGAGCAGGCGGTCGGCGTCTGCCGGCGCGTATTCGACGTCGTCCTGCTTGGCGACGAGTGCGCCGCGCAGGGTGCCACCGAAATCGATCGTGCGCACTTCGGTATTGACGATCACCAGTTCGACGTTGCCATCCAATGCGGCCAGGACGCGATCGACGGCGCCTGGTTTCAACAGGTCGTCGTCCGTCATCAGCCAGCAGTACTCGCCGCGCGCGTGCGAGACGGCGAGATCGTAGTCCTGGTCGACGCCGGACGCCTTCGGCAGGCGCACGTAGCTCACGCGGGCATCGGCGGCAACGTATCGGCCGACGACGACTTGCGTGTCGTCCTTCGATGCGCCGTCGACGATCACCAGCTCGACGTCGTCGCGCAGCTGGCCGACGATCGTGTCGAGTGTCTCGCCGATGTACGCGCCGCGATTGAGGGTCGCGATGCAGATGGACAACCTCGGCTGCATCACACCTGCTCGAGCGGCTGGTCGGCGATGAGCGCGAACTGGCCCGCGTGATCGCGGCCCTGCGCGCGCAGCTGGTAGCGGTTTTCCGCGAAGGCGAGGCCCTTTACGCCATCGACGAACCCGGCGTTGAAATGCGCCGGATCGACGAAGAACGCATTCACTCCATTGGCATCGACCGTGATGAAGCGGTAGCCGCGTCGCGCGAAGAACGTCTTCCACCCGCCGACGGACACGCCGTAGTACAGCAGCGAGGGGTGCGCGGTCGCGCGGCGGAAGTCGGCGGTGTACTTCGACGCGATGCTGCGCTCCGGGCCGAACGCCGAGTTGTATTCCACCGACACGATCTTCGGTCGGAAGCCGCGATCGAACAGCGCGTTGGCGATGTGGTAGTCGTTGCCGTCGATGTCGAGGGAGAACACGTCCGGGTCGCGGTGCGGCGCCTTCGCCAGGATCGCGTCCACCGACTCGAGGGTGACGAACATCGGCACGCATTGGCTGCCGATGCTGTAACGCGCGACGTTGCGGCGCGCGCGCGCCGATTGGCGCGGGTCGCCTTCGATCATCAGGCCTTCGTAGCCGGCGGTAGTGAGCAGCCAGCTGCTGTTGTTCTCGGTGCCGTCGGCCGCGCCGATCTCGACGACGCAGCGATTGGCGGATGCCAGCTGGCGGCGCAGCACGTCGATGATCCCGTCCTCGCCGTTCTGGCTGAAGCCCGAGAACTCCCACGTGGCGGGGTCCCGCAGGTCGACCTGTCGCGAAAGCATCGAAGCGCCGCCCTTCGCGAGCGCGATCGCGACGCGCTGGCGATCCTTGTAGTCGATCAGGTAGTCGATGGCCCTGCCCAGCATCCCCACGCTCCAATCAAGAAAGGCCGTGCCCGGCGGGCGTCGGACGGCCGAGCGCCATGTCGATGACGCGGCGGAATTCCCGGGGCGCGAACGTCCCGGCGACGCCAAGTCCGATCCCCGCGAGCGCGGCGAGTCCGCCGATCCCCGCGGCCACCCATGGGCCGACCGCGAGCGTGCGGGAAATCCACGCGCCAAGCAACGCTGGCAGCAGCGTGGCCATCAAGGGCACCGCTACATTGCGCGTGAGCCATGGCCAACCTGCGAAGGCCATCACCTTGCGCCCGGTCAGCCACGTTCCGAGTAGCACGTAGAGCACACCGAGGATCGCCCACGCCCAGGCGCCGCCGAGCGCGCCGAATCGCATCGCCAGCAGGATCACCAGCGGCAGCATCACGAGGAGCAGGACCAGCGTGGTGAAGAAGGCCAGCCTGGGCTTGCCTGCGGCCAGCTGCAGCGTGTAGGGGAAATACATGATGCCGGTGAGCGACATGCCGATCGCCAGCCACGCGACCAGGGGCGCAACATCCGCCGACAGCGCGGGATTGCGCAACCAGATGTCGAGCAGGGCCCCCGCCTGGAACACGAGCAGGAAGGCGAGCGCGAAGAGCGCCGTGGCGAACAGCCGGGTGCCCGCGTCGTAGAGATATTCGAGCGACACGATGTCGCCGCGCGCGAACAACGCAGAAAACTTGGGGAAAAGCGCGCTGAACAGCGGCGTGGTCAGCACCTGCAGGCCGCTGACGACCAGCGTGGCGAGCACGTAATGGCCGAACGTCGCGAGGTCGAGCGTGCGGCTCAGCACGAGCTTGTCGACCTGCGTCAGCAGGAGGCCGCCGATCGCCACGCCCCCCATCCACGCGGAGAAATGCCATACCCGTTTCAGATCGCCGAAGTCGTAGGGCGCGCCGCGTTCCCCCACCGCCCGCCGCGCGAGCACGTGCAACACGATCGCTTGCAGCAACCCGAAGCCTGCTTGTACGACGAAGAACGCCTGGATGCTGCGCACGCCCCAGGCGAGCACCGCAATGGTGGTGAATGCGGCGCATATGTTGATTGTCATGCTCGTCGCGGCCGAACGCGCGAGCCGGTGGGCACCGACCAGCGCGCCGTGGTACAGGCTGATGGGCCAGCGGCAGGCGAGATTCACGCCCATCAGTGCAACAGCCTGGGCGACGGCCGCGTCGGGCAGGGCTTTCGCCTGCAGCCAGTGCGCGCCGATCCACGGCGCGATCGACGCGACGATGGCGGCGATCGCGACCGCGACACCGACGTACACCACGCCGAGCGTGCGCAGCAGCGAGGCCGAGCGGCGTTGCTGGCCGGTTTCCGCGCCGTGCGCGATTTCGCGGCTGACCGTCGGCGCCAAGCCGAGATCGAGCACCTGCAGCACGGTCTGCAGCGTCGCGTAGAAGCCGATCAGGCCGTACGCCTCCATGCCGAGGAAGCGCAGGTAGAACGGCAGCGCGATGAGGTTGATCAGCACGACGACGACCGAGTTGGCCATCCCCGCCGCCATGTTCCGCGCCAGGCGCATGCGCGTTACTCGTTGAAGTCGTCGGCGCGGTAGCCGTGCTGCGTGATCAAGGCGTCGCGCTGCGCGGCATGTAGGTCGGCCTGCGCCATTTCGCGCACGAGGTCGTCGAAACCGATCGTCGCCGACCAGCCGAGCTCGCGCTTCGCCTTGGATGCATCGCCCAGCAGCGTGTCGACTTCCGAAGGGCGGAAGTAGCGCGGATCGATCGCGACGATCACCCGCCCTTCGCCGTCGACGCCCTGCTCGTCCAGGCCGCTGCCGCGCCAGGTGAGGTCGATGTCCAGCTCGCGCGCGACCGCCGTGACGAACTCCCGCACGCTGTATTGGTGCCCCGAGGCGATCACGTAATCGCTCGGATTGTCCTGCTGCAGGATCAGCCATTGCGCGACGACGTAGTCGCGCGCGTGGCCCCAGTCGCGCTTGGCGTCGAGATTGCCCAGGTACAGGCACGGCTGCAGCCCGAGCTTGATACGTGCCAGCCCGCGCGTGATCTTGCGGGTGACGAAGTTCTCGCCGCGCACCGGCGACTCATGGTTGAACAGGATGCCGTTGCTCGCGTGGATGCCGTGTGCTTCGCGGTAGTTCACCGTGATCCAGTACGCGTAGAGCTTGGCGGCCGCGTACGGCGAGCGCGGGTAGAACGGCGTCGTCTCGCGCTGCGGGACCTCCTGCACCATGCCGTACATCTCGGAGGTGGAGGCCTGGTAGAAGCGCGTGCGGTCGCGCATGCCAAGGATGCGGATCGCTTCGAGCAGGCGCAGCGTGCCAAGCGCGTTGGTGTCGGCGGTATATTCGGGCTGTTCGAACGACACCGCGACGTGGCTCTGCGCGGCGAGGTTGTAGACTTCGTCCGGCTGCGTCTGCTGCATGATGCGGATCAGGCTCGACGAATCGGTCACGTCGCCGTGGTGCAGGAAGAACCGGACGCCGGCCTCGTGCGGATCGCGGTAGAGGTGGTCGATGCGCTTGGTGTTGAATGACGAAGCACGACGCTTTATTCCGTGAACTTCATATCCCTTCTCCAGCAAGAGCTCCGCAAGATAGGCGCCATCTTGCCCAGTGACGCCGGCAATCAATGCTCGCTTCACGTCAGAACCCATCCCGCCGATAGAGCAGACTTGTGATTTGCTCGGATATCAAGCCGATAAGGAAGATGATCACCGAGGCACTGAGCAAGAGCACACTCATGTTTGTGAAGCGGCCAGAGGTAATGAATGTCCATGCATAATGCCCTAACCCCGCTAGGAAGAAGGCCAACGAAACCGGGGCGAACAACTTCACGGGCGAGTACAGCGTTGCGATCTTGAAGATGATCAGCAGAAAGCGCACGCCGTCCTTTATCGGGCGGATGTGGCTGGCGGTTCCGACTCGCCGCGCTACCTGGATCGGAACGTAGGCTACTGGGTAGGCGCTACGGAAGAAGGCCATCGTCGAAGTGGTCGGGTAACTGAACCCGTTCGGCAGCAGGTACAGGAATTCCCTGAACCGGCTCGCGCGCACAGCCCTGAATCCAGAAGTGAGGTCGGCGATGCGATGACCGGTCATCCAACTGGCGATCCGGTTGTATAGGCCGTTGGCGACTCCCCGGCCGACATTGGCCTGGCCGGATGAACTCCGGGCGCCCACCGCCATGTCATACCCCTGCTCGAGCCGCTCCAGCAACTGGGGGATGTCTCCGGGATCGTGCTGGCCGTCCGCGTCCATGAACACAAGAACCTCGCCGGAGGCGGCCCGGGCCCCGCGCTTGATGGCCGCGCCATTGCCCATTGAATATGGGGACGAAAGCACCCGGACACCAAACCGGTGAGCCACCGTGGCAGTATCGTCGGTTGAACCGTCATCGATGACGAGGATTTCGGCGTCGGGCAGGAGGCTCGCCAGCTTGGGCAGTGTCCTGGCCAAGCCCTCCGATTCGTTCTTTGCCGGCAGGATCACCGAAATCTTCATGCGCACCCCCTAGAGACCGAAAGAGTAGCAGCACGGGGACTGTGCTCAGGGCACTCGTCACATCTTGCGTAACGAGCCCCGTACCCACTGGGCTCAGGTGCCCTCCGGGGCCATGATTGCGGTAAAGTCGGGACGGGGAAATGCCTGAGGGGCTTGAATCATGACCGCCAACCTGGTGGGAATTACCGGCATTGCCCGTCGCCTCGTTCTGGATGGAGCCCTTGAGGAACAGCCCGCACGCGATGCGATGACTGCGGCAACGGCCGAACGCAAGCCGATGTCGACTTACCTGGTCGAGAAGCGCCTGGTCACCCAAGCCCAACTCGCCGCGGCCAACTCGATCGAGTTCGGCGTCCCCCTCTTCGACGTCGCGGTCCTAGACCCGTCGCAGACCGCGATCAAGTTGGTCAGCGAGGAACTTGTCCGGAAGCACAACGTGCTCCCGATGTTCAAGCGGGGTAACCGCCTGTTCGTCGGCATCTCGGACCCGACCAACACCGTCGCGCTGGACGAGATCAAGTTCCAGAGCAACCTGGTGGTTGAAGCCATCCTTGTCGATGAAGACAAGATCCACCGGACCATAGAGCAGTGGCTTGCGACCGCGGACGCGCTCAACGACTCGATGGGCGACGACGAGGGGATGGAGAACCTTTCCACCTCGGGCGGCGACGACGACTTGGCGGCCGCCGGCGACTCTGGCGTCGATGCCAAGGGCGACGACACGCCCGTGGTCAAGTTCATCAACAAAGTACTGGTGGACGCCATCCGCAAGGGCGCGTCGGACATCCACTTCGAACCGTACGAGACCGATTACCGGGTGCGCCTGCGCATCGACGGCATCCTGAAGCAGGTGGCCAAGGTTCCGGTGAAGTTGCAGGCGCGCATCGCCGCGCGCCTGAAAGTCATGGCCCAGTTGGATATCGCCGAAAAGCGGGTGCCCCAGGACGGGCGCATCAAGCTCAACCTGTCCAAGACCAAGCAGGTGGACTTCCGCGTCAGCACCCTGCCCACGCTGTTCGGCGAGAAGGTCGTGCTGCGTATCCTCGACGGCGGCGCGGCCAAGCTGGGCATCGAAAAGCTCGGTTACGAAGCCGACCAGCAGAAGCTGTTCGTCGACGCCGCCGTCAAGCCCTACGGCATGGTGCTGGTCACCGGCCCCACCGGTTCGGGCAAGACCGTATCGCTGTACACCGCACTCAACATCCTCAATAACGAGGAGCGCAACATCTCCACCGTCGAGGACCCGGTGGAAATCCGCGTACCCGGCATCAACCAGGTGCAGATGAATGTGAAGCGCGGCATGACCTTCGCGGCCGCGCTGCGCAGCTTCCTTCGCCAGGACCCGGACGTGATCATGGTCGGCGAAATCCGCGACCTGGAGACTGCCGAGATCGCGGTGAAGGCGGCGCAGACCGGCCACATGGTGCTTTCCACACTGCATACCAACGACGCGCCCCAGACCATCGCTCGCCTGATGAACATGGGCGTGGCGCCGTTCAACATCACCTCATCGGTTACTTTGGTCATCGCCCAGCGCCTTGCGCGGCGCTTGCACGACTGCAAGCGCGAGATGAGCATCCCCGAGCATGCGCTGCTGGCCGAGGGCTTCACCCACGAGGAAATCGCCGGCGGCATGAAGATCTACGAAGCCGTGGGTTGCCCGGATTGCACCGAGGGCTACAAGGGGCGCACCGGCATTTACCAGGTCATGCCGATGTCAGAAGAAATCCAGGCCATCGTGCTCGAAGGCGGCAACGCCATGAAGATCGCGGAAGCCGCGCAGAAGTCGGGGGTGCGCGACCTCCGCCAGTCGGCGCTGCTGAAGGTCAAGAACGGTGTCACCAGCCTTGCCGAAATCAATCGTGTCACCAAGGATTGACGGCCAATGGTGGCCTTGATCCGCTAACGCCGTTGCCGTAACAGAAGACAACCCGGGGACTACATCGTGTCCGCAGCCAAGACCGCCACCAAACCCAACCGCCCGAACCCCCTCACCCTGTTTGTCTGGGAAGGCAAGGACCGACGCGGAGTTACCATGAAGGGGGAGCAGTCCGCCAAGAGCGCCAACATGGTGCGCGCGGAACTGCGTCGCCAAGGAATCACCCCGGACGTAGTCAAGGTCAAACCCAAGCCACTGTTTGGTGCCGGCGGCGGTTCGATCAAGCCCAAGGACATTGCCATCTTCAGCCGCCAGCTGGCGACGATGATGAAATCCGGCGTGCCGATCGTGAACTCGCTGGAGATCATCGCCAACGGCCAGAAGAACCAGAAGATGAAGGATCTGGTCGAGACCCTGCACGCCGATATCGGCAGTGGCTCATCCATCTACGAGGCGATGAGCAAGCACCCGGTGCAGTTCGACGAGCTATACCGGAACCTGGTCAAGGCTGGTGAATCCGCAGGCGTGTTGGAAACGGTGTTGGACACGATTGCCACCTACAAGGAAAACATCGAGTCGCTGAAGGGTAAGATCAAGAAAGCGCTGTTCTACCCTGCCACGATTATCGCCGTGGCCATTCTGGTCTGCGGCATCCTGCTGGTATTTGTCGTACCGCAGTTCCGCGAAGCCTTTCAGAATTATGGCGCAGACCTACCGGCGTTCACTGAGCTTGTCTTCGGCCTATCAGCCTTCATGGTGCGATGGTGGTGGGCGTTTGCGTTGTTCGCTGCTGCGGCGATTGGCGGCTTCATCTTCGCCATGAAGCGGTCGCCCGCGTTGGCGCATTTCGTCGACCGGATGATGCTCAAGCTGCCGATTGTCGGCCAGGTGCTTCACAACGCTTCAATCGCTCGATTCTCACGCACCTTGGCGGTAACGTTCGCAGCTGGCGTACCACTCGTAGAAGCCTTGGACACCGTTGCCGGCGCTACGGGCAACCAAGTTTACGAACAGGCCGTACACCGCATGAAGAATGACGTGGCCGTCGGTTATCCGGTCAACGTGGCCATGAAACAGGTCAACCTGTTCCCGCACATGGTGGTCCAGATGACCGCCATCGGCGAAGAAGCCGGCGCGCTCGACACCATGCTCTTCAAGGTCGCCGAGTTCTACGAGCAGGAAGTGAACAATGCAGTCGATGCACTATCGAGCCTGATCGAGCCATTGGTCATGGTGGTCATCGGCACCATGGTCGGTGCGATCGTCATCGCCATGTACCTCCCGATCTTCAAGCTGGCCATGACGGTCGGTTGATCCTGACGACTTACTGATCAATGGCATTCCTCGACCAGAACCCCGCCATCGGCTATCCGCTGGTGGCGGGCTTCGGGCTGCTGGTGGGCAGCTTCCTCAACGTGGTGATCCTGCGCCTGCCCAAGCGGCTGGAGTGGGAGTGGAAGCGCGATGCGCGCGACGTGCTCGAGCAGCCGGAGGTCTACGACCCGCCGCCGCCGGGCATCGTCGTCGAGCGCTCGCACTGCCCGCACTGCAAGCACCAGCTGAGCTGGTACGAGAACATCCCGGTGTTCAGCTGGCTGGCGCTGAGCGGCAAGTGCCGCAACTGCAAGGCGCCGATCTCGATCCAGTATCCGCTGGTCGAATTGCTCACCATGTTGCTGTTCGTGGCGGCGGTGTGGCGCTTCGGCTTCGGCTGGCAGGGCTTCGGGGCCATCGTCTTCAGCGGCTTCCTCATCTCGATGTCCGGCATCGACCTGCGCACGCAGTTGCTGCCCGACAGCCTGACGTTGCCGCTGATGTGGCTGGGCCTGATCGCGGCCGCCGACAACCTGTACATGCCGGTGAAGCCCGCCCTGCTTGGCGCGGTGGCGGGCTACGTCAGCCTCTGGTCGGTGTGGTGGCTGTTCAAGCAGCTCACCGGCAAGGAAGGCATGGGCCATGGCGACTTCAAGCTGCTGGCGGCCATCGGCGCCTGGACCGGGCTGAAGGGCGTGCTGCCGACGATCCTCATCTCCTCGGTGGTCGGCGCGGTGATCGGTTCGATCTGGCTGGCGCTCAAGGGCCGCGACCGCTCGGTGCCGATTCCGTTCGGCCCCTACCTCGCGATCGCGGGCTGGATCGTGTTCTTCTGGGGCCAGCCGATGATCGATGCCTACCTGCGCTTCGCGGGTCTCGCACCCTAGATCAGGCACAGGCTCCGCGGCGGGCTCCGGGCATGAGCGACTACATCATTGGTGTCACCGGCGGCGTCGCTTCGGGCAAGAGCGAGGTGACGCGCCGCTTCGAAACCAGGGGCATCGTCGTGGCCGATGCGGATCTCGCCGCGCGCGCCGTCGTTGCACCGGGTACCCCCGGATTGGCCGAAGTCGTGGCAGCGTTCGGTCCAGCGGTGCTGACGGCCGACGGCAGCTTGGACCGTGCGGCGATGCGGCAGCGCATCTTTGGCGACGAACCGGCGCGTCGGCGCCTGGAGTCGATCGTCCATCCGCTGGTACGCGCGCAGCTGCGCCGCGAATGCGAAGCCGCTGCCGGCCCATACGCGATCGCAGCCATTCCGTTGCTGGCCGAAGGCGGCGGGCGTGATGCCTACCCCTGGCTGCAGCGCATCCTGGTGATCGATGCAGCCGTCGAAGTGCAGCGCATGCGGCTGATGCAGCGCGACGGGATCGATGCAGCGTTGGCCGAGCGCATGATCGCCGCGCAGGCATCGCGCTCGCAGCGGCTCGCGTGCGCCGACGATGTGATCGTCAACGACGGCGCGCTCGATGCGCTGGACGAGCAGGTGGCGGCCCTGGACCGCCGGTACCGCGCACTGGCTTCGCAGCCACTGCGCTGAGACGCCTACCCCGCCGGCCACAGGCTCCGGATCGCGGCGATCCCCTGCGCACCGTGCGCCCGCGCTTCGCCGATATCGTCTGCCGACAGCCCGCCAATGGCGTAGATCGGCAGCGAGACCTGCTCGCGTAATGCGGCGAAACGCTCCCAGCCGATCGGTTCGGCCCCCGGATGCGTCGCGGTCGACCGGATCGCACCGACGAGCGCGAAGTCGCAGCCCAGCGCCTGCGCGGCGCGCAATTCCTCGAGCGTGTGGCAGGACGCGGCGACGGCCACGTCCACGGGAAGCGGACGCTCCCGGAACTCGCCCAGTTGCGTCGCGCGCAGGTGCAGGCCTGCGCCGAGGCGTTGCGCGAGTTCGAGGTCGGCGTTGACCAGGACTTCCGCACCGGCGGCGCGGCAGCGCGCGACGGCTTCGGCCGCCAGCCGTTGCCAGCGTGCCGCCTCGCAGCCGGGGGCGCGCAACTGCACGCGGCGGATCCCGTTCGCCAGCGCCTGCTCGAGCGCCGCGAGCCAGCGGTCGTCGTCGTCGCTGGGCATCGGGGTGACCAGGTAGCGGTCCGGCTGTGTCAACGCCGCCACCACCGGGATATCGGCCGGTGGCATCGGGTAATCGGCCAGCTTGTGCGGTGGCACCCAGGCCAGCGCCTGCCCTTCGAGGCCGCGGGCGTTGCCGCGCCAGGCCTGGATGGCATGGACGTCGAGGCAGAGCCGCTTGTGCGGATAGGCCTGCGGCACGCGGATGAGCGGCGCACCGACGTCGACGTCGATGCCCAGTTCCTCGTGGAGCTCGCGTTTCAGCGCGGCTTGCGCGGTTTCGCCCGGCTCGTGCTTGCCGCCCGGGAATTCCCACAGGCCGGCGAGGTCGCGACCCTCGGTGCGGCGGGCCAAGAGGATGCGGCCGCGGTGGTCGCGGATCACGCCGGCGACGACTTCGATCATGCGCGAATACGAGCTGGCTTCGCGTTGGGCCTCAACCGAATCGGATGGCGGGATGGGGTTGTTTGGAACGCTGGACATTGGTGGTGCGACGCGCCTTCGCCCCTCATCCGCCCTTCGGGCACCTTCTCCCCGCAAGCGGGGAGAAGGAATTCTGCGCAGCTCCCGAAATCAGGCCAGCTGGCCGTGGCAATGCTTGTACTTCTTGCCGCTGCCGCACGGGCATGGATCGTTGCGACCGATGTTGGCGAACGCGGCATTGGCCGTGGCGGCCTGGGCCTGCGCGGCTTCCTCGTCGGCGCCGAAACCGCCCGCATCGGCATGCTGGAACTGCATCTGCCGCGCCTGCGCCTCGGCGGCGGCACGTTCCTGCGCTTCCATCTGCGCGATTTCTTCCTCGCTGCGGATGCGCACGCGCGCCAACAGGGTGACGACTTCGCGCTTGACCTTCTCCAGCATGTCGCTGAACAGCTCGAACGCTTCCTTCTTGTACTCCTGCTTGGGCTGCTTCTGCGCGTAGCCGCGCAGGTGGATGCCCTGACGCAGGTAGTCCATGCGCGCGAGGTGCTCCTTCCAGTTCTGGTCGAGCACGTTGAGCATGATGTGCTTCTCGAGCAGACGCATGGTCTCCGGACCCAGCTGCTGCTCGCGATCGGTGAAGTGCTTGCCGACCGCGTCCTGCACGCGCCGCGCGATGGTTTCCGCGTCGATTTCCTTGGCGGCGCTGATTTCCTCCACCAGCGGCAGCTGCAGGCCGAACTCCTGCTCGACGGTCGACTGCAGGCCCGGCAGGTCCCACTGCTCGTCGATGGATTCGGCAGGCACGAAGCGGCCGACGATCTCGCTGACGACGTCTTCGCGGATGCCTTCGATGTTGTCCTGCACGCTCTCGGCTTCGAGCAACTCGTCGCGCTGGCCGTAGATCACCTTGCGCTGGTCGTTGTTGACGTCGTCGAAGTCGAGCAGGTTCTTGCGGATGTCGAAGTTGTGGGCCTCGACCTTGCGCTGCGCGCCCGCGATCTGCTTGGTGACGAGGCCACTCTCGATGACGTCGTCTTCCTTCAGGCCCATGCGCGCCATCGCCTTCTGCACCCAGTCGGCCGCGAAGATGCGCATCAGGTTGTCTTCGAGCGACAGGTAGAAACGCGAGGAACCCGGGTCGCCCTGGCGGCCGGAACGGCCACGCAGCTGGTTGTCGATGCGGCGCGATTCGTGGCGTTCGGTGCCGACGATGTGCAGGCCACCGGCGGCCTTGACCGCGTCGTGGCGCGCCTGCCATTCGGACTTGAGGCGCTGCCTGGTGACTTCGTCGATCTCGCCGCCGTTGGCGGCCTCGGCATCGGCGATTTCCGCCTCGAGCGAACCGCCCAGCACGATGTCGGTACCGCGACCGGCCATGTTGGTGGCGATGGTCACCGCGCCCGGACGGCCGGCCTGGGCGACGATGTGCGCCTCGCGCTCGTGCTGCTTGGCATTGAGCACTTCGTGGGTGACGCCGGCGGCCTTGAGCTGGTCGCTCAGCATTTCCGACACTTCGATCGACGTGGTACCGACCAGCACCGGCTGGCTGCGCTTGTTCGCCTCGCGGATCTCGTTGAGCACCGCGCGGTACTTGCCGTTGCGGTTGAGGAACACCGCATCCGGATGATCCTTGCGGACCATCGGACGATGGGTCGGGATCACGATGACTTCCAGGTTGTAGATGCTCTGGAATTCGTAGGCTTCGGTGTCGGCCGTACCGGTCATGCCGGACAGCTTCTTGTACATGCGGAACAGGTTCTGGAAGGTGATCGATGCGAGCGTCTGGTTCTCGCGCTGCACCGGCACGCCTTCCTTCGCTTCCACGGCCTGGTGCAGGCCGTCGGACCAGCGGCGACCGGCAAGCGTGCGGCCGGTGAATTCGTCGACGATGATCACCTCGCCATCGCGCACGATGTAGTCGACGTCGCGCTGGTAGATCGCGTGCGCGCGCATCGCGGCATTGAGGTGGTGCACGACGCTGAGGTTCTGCGCGCCGTACAGGCTGTCGTCCTCGCCCTGCAGGATGCCGGCCTTGCGCAGCAGCTCTTCCGCATGCTCCTGGCCGGCTTCGGACAGGTGCACCTGCTTGCCCTTCTCGTCGACCCAGTAGTCGCCCTCGCCTTCCTCGGTCGCCTGCTTGGTCAGCGACGGGACGATGCGGTTGACCTTGATGTACAGCTCCGGCGATTCGTCGGCCGGGCCGGAAATGATCAGCGGGGTGCGTGCCTCGTCGATCAGGATCGAGTCGACTTCGTCGACGATCGCGTAGTGCAGGCCACGCTGGAAGCGGTCGTCCTTCGACAGCGCCATGTTGTCGCGCAGGTAGTCGAAGCCGAACTCGTTGTTGGTGCCGTAGGTGATGTCGGCGGCGTAGGCATCGTGCTTGTCCGCGTGCGGCATGCCCGGGTAGACGACGCCGACGCTCAGGCCAAGCCAGTTGTACAGCCGGCCCATCCAGGCCGAGTCGCGGCGGGCCAGGTAGTCGTTCACGGTGACGACGTGGACGCCCTTGCCTTCCAGCGCGTTGAGATAGGTCGGCAACGTCGCCACCAGCGTCTTGCCTTCGCCGGTGCGCATCTCGGCGATCTTGCCCAGGTGCAGCACCATGCCGCCGATCAGCTGTACGTCGTAGTGGCGCATGCCGAGCACGCGCTTGGCGGCTTCACGGCAGACCGCGAACGCTTCCGGCAGGATCTTGTCGAGCGATTCGCCGTCCTGGATGCGCTGCTGGAATTCGGGCGTCTTTGCCTGCAGTTCGGCGTCGGACAGCTTCTGCATCTCCGCTTCGAGGGCGTTGATCTTGTTGACCGAGCGTTGCAGCTGGCGGAGCAGGCGTTCGTTGCGGCTACCGAAGACGCGGGTAAGCAGGCTGTTGAGCATGGTTGGGCCGAAAGAATTTCGTTTGAGAGCGGGAGTTCTTGGGTCGGGTTTCGATGCGCCGTGGCGCCATTCGTTCCCGCAAAAGGAAAAAGGGCGCCGGGCGCCCTTTTCTGGCACGTCGATTGTAGCTGGTGACGGCCCCCGCCGGTTGCAAGGGTACGGCCGTCACCAAATTGAACGGGCCGCAAAAGAAAACGGCGCGCCAGAAAGCGCGCCGTTCCGCTGGATCAGCTGCCGGCCCGGCGCAGCGTGCCGGGCATTCACCTCACCCCTTGGCGAGCGGGGACTGCTGGCTCAGGAAGTTGCGCGGGTTGACCACCTGGCCGTCCTTCCACACTTCCAGGTGCACGTGGGCGCCGGTGGAGCGACCGGTGGAACCGGCCTTGGCGACTTCCTGGCCCGCGCGGACCAGTTCGCCGACGTGGCGTTCCAGGCGCGAGTTGTGCGCGTAGCGCGTGACGTAGCCGTTGCCGTGATCGACTTCGACCACGTTGCCGTAACCCGAACGCACGCCCGAATAGCTGACCACGCCGTCGGCCACGGCCAGCACCGGATCGCCGACGTCGGCTTCGAAATCGATGCCCTTGTGGAACTGGCTGCCGCCGACGATCGGATCGACGCGGCGACCGAAGCTCGAGGTGATGTAGCTGTTGGCGATCGGTTCGCGCGAGGGCACCGAGTTCATGTCGAGCTGGCGATTGAACAGCATCGACTCCAGCACCGACAGCTGTTCGCCGCTGTAGGCGAACTGGCGGTTGAGCGTGTCCAGGCCTTCGCGCAACTCCGGGGTAGAGATGTCGCGAACCGGACCGGTACCACCGACGCCGACCGGCTTGTCGAAGTTGAACTCGCCGTCCTGCAGCTGGCCGATGCGCGTCAGGCGCTCGCCGAGGGCGTTGAGGCGGTTGGCTTCGGCCTGCAGTTCGCCCAGGCGCGCAGCCAGGGCGTTGATCTCGCGCTGCGATTCGCGGTGCGCCGCGGCGAGCTGCGCCTCCTGGTTGCCGAGCTGCAGGCGCAGGCCTGCGGTCCCGATCAGGCCGGCGGCACCGCCGGCAAGAAAGCCCACGCCGAGCAGCGCGCCGACGACCATCGCCGGGCGGCGACCGCCGAGGCTGCTGATCGAATCGACGAAGCGTGCGAGGGGCTTCTTGCGGAATTTGTTTACGATGAGCGGGTGGGTCATTCTCTACGATTCGGTTCTTGACGTGTCCAAACCTTCCGTTCCGCGTCGCCCTTCCGGTCCGCAGCCCGCGCTCGATGCGCTGCTGGCGGAGCCGGCTGGCGACCCGATCCGAAGAGCCCTCTGGCTCGACGGGTTGGACCGTCAGTTGCGTCCCCTCCTGCCACCGATGCTGGCGCCGCATGCGCGGCTGGCCAACTTCGAGCGCGGCAGGCTCGTGTTCGTCGTGGATGCTCCGGTGTGGCGGGCCAAACTGCGGCTCGCTGCCCCCGAACTTCTCGACGCAGCCCAATCCATCGGACTTGAAGCGACCGAACTCGTGGTCAAGACGACCCTGAGTCCGTCGGCCGGTGCGGCTTCGCCACCCCAGGCGAGCATCCGTTCCCGACCGATGTCGAAGGCGGCCCGCGATGACCTGCAAGCCGCCCTGGCGTCCCTTCAACAGCCCGAACCTCCGGGCTCCGATGACGCCTCGTGACCGGATTTCCGGCCATTCCCCGTTTTTCGTGGGACCGGCCAAATCTTCGGACCGGCGCATGCTAACGGCCTAATCCCCTGATTTTGTTAAGAATCGGGAAGCGAGTTGGCAGAATGGCGTTAGGGTTCCGTTAAACGGAACCTCTGCGTTTACCTTTGTGACCCCGGTCGCGCTGAGGGAATACCCCTACGGCGCAGGGCGCGTCGCAGACCCCGAATTTCGCGAGGCGATCGCCCCGGCATGCTGCGCCGCGCAACCATTCCGGCGCGGCAAGAGTAGATGGCCGGCGGCCTGGGCCACCGTCAGCCCGGCAAAGCTCAGACGGTCAGCGGCGAGCCGTAAGCGACCGGCGCCGGCTGGCTCTCGTCGACGAAGGTCACTTCTTCCCAGGCCGAACGCTCGGCCAGCAGGGCGCGGACCAGCTTGTTGTTGAGGGCGTGGCCGGACTTGAAGCCTTCGTAGGCACCGATGATCGGCCGGCCGGCCAGGTACAGGTCGCCGACCGCATCGAGGATCTTGTGGCGGACGAACTCGTCGCCGTAGCGCAGGCCGTCGTCGTTGAGGACGCGGAATTCGTCCAGCACGATCGCATTGTCCATCGAGCCGCCCAGGCCGAGGTTGCGTTCGCGCATGTATTCGAGGTCGCGCATGAAGCCGAAGGTGCGGGCGCGGCTGACTTCCTTGACGTAGGAAGCGGTGGAGAACTCCACCTCGGCGCGCGACTGCGAGGCCGGGATGGCCGGATGGTCGAACACCACGGTGAAGCCGATGCGGAAGCCGTCGTGCGGCTCGAAACGGGCGACCTTGTCGCCGTCGCGGACTTCGACCGGGTGCTTGATGCGCATGAAGCGCTTGGGCGCTTCCTGTTCCTTGATCCCTGCCGACTGCAGCAGGAACACGAACGGGCCGGCCGAGCCGTCCATGATCGGGACTTCCGGCGCGGACAGGTCGATGTAGCAGTTGTCGATGCCCAGGCCGGCCAGCGCCGACAGCAGGTGCTCGACCGTCATGACCTTGCCGGGGCCGCAGCTCAGGCCCGTGCACAGCACGGTCTCGGTGACGAGGTCCGCACGCGCGGGGATCTCGACCACGGGGTCGAGGTCGATCCGGCGGAACACGATGCCGGCGTCCACGGGAGCCGGACGCAGGGTGAGGAAAACCTTCTCACCACTGTGCAGGCCCACGCCGGTGGCGCGGATCACGTTCTTGAGGGTGCGCTGGCGGAGCATGGGGTCGGTATCAGCCCTTGGATCGGGGGATCGGGACTTTTCTTGTCGGAACGCTACGGACGCAGGAGGTTCCGCAACGGGGGCGCAAGGTTAACACGCAGATCGCTGAACCTTAACGGAAAAGAGCGTTCCCCTGAAACGACTTTCCCGGCGGTGGTCACGTTTTCCGGAACCCGCGAAAAACGGGGGTCCGGGCTTGGAACTGGTGCCTGAAAAACCGGTTCTGAAAAAACCGGTCGGCCGCAGCCGACCGGCGAAAGATCCCCGGGCGCAGGCAGCCCGGAGTCCCAAGGGTCCGACCGGCCGGGGACGAGTCCGGCCGGATCGTGCGGCAGGCGCAGGCCCGCCGTGGTGCTGGCAACGAGGCATGGCGGGCCGGGGCCCGCCCTGCCTCAGTCCGCCTGGCGGCGCAGGAAGGCCGGGATGTCGAGGTAGCTGTCGCTGCCGCCGAAATCGGCGACCGCCGGGCTCGACTCGCTCACGCGGCTGCCGCCGCGCAGGCTGCCCGCGAACGACGGCGGGCCGGCCTGGAAGCCACCGTCGGCCACGGCATCGATCGGCAGGCCGGTCGTGCCATCGCGCTTGACCTGGGTGCGCACCAGCTCGACCTGCGGACGGCGCGCGGGCTGTTCGTCGAAGCTGGCGCGGTCCATGCCGGTGCGGATCGGCTGGCGGGCGACGGCGCGGTTGAGGCCGGTGGCGACCACGGTGACCTTGACCTCGTCCTGCATGTCCGGATCGAGCACGGTACCGATGACCACGGTCGCGTCTTCCGAGGCGAAGTTCTCGATGGTGCGGCCCACCTCGTCGAACTCGGCCATGGTGAAGTCGGGACCGGCGGTGATGTTGACCAGGATGCCGTTGGCGCCGGACAGGTTGACGTCGTCGAGCAGCGGATTCTGGATCGCCGCTTCGGCCGCGGCCTGCGCGCGATCGTCGCCGCGTGCGGCGCCGGTGCCCATCATCGCCAGGCCCATTTCGGACATGACGGTGCGCACGTCGGCGAAGTCGACGTTGATCAGGCCCGGACGCACGATCAGGTCGGCGATGCCCTGCACCGCGCCGAGCAGCACGTCGTTGGCGGCGCGGAACGCCTGGATCATGGTGGCGTTGCGGCCGAGCACGGTGATCAGCTTCTCGTTCGGGATCGTGATCAGCGAGTCGCAGTGGTGCGACAGCTCCTCGATGCCCTTGAGCGCGACCTGCATGCGGCGGCGGCCTTCGAACGGGAACGGCTTGGTGACCACGGCGACGGTCAGGATGCCCATCTCCTTGGCCAACTGCGCCACGACCGGCGCGGCGCCGGTGCCCGTGCCGCCGCCCATGCCGGCGGTGATGAAGACCATGTCGGCGCCGGTCAGCGCGTCCATGATGCGTTCGCGGTCTTCCAGCGCGGCTTGGCGGCCGACTTCCGGATTCGCGCCCGCACCCAGGCCCTTGGTGACGTTGCTGCCGAGCTGCAGCTGCAGCTTCGCGCCGCAGTTCTTGATCGCCTGCGCATCGGTGTTGGCGGTGATGAACTCCACGCCGTCGACGCTGCCGCTGACCATGTGCGCCACGGCGTTGCCGCCGCCGCCGCCCACGCCGACGACCTTGATCACCGCGTTCGGCGCCATCTTTTCCATCAATTCGAAATGTGCCATGTCCTCGTCCTCTAGTTATTTATGTGTTGCTAGTGATTGATCGGGGATGTCTTCAAAGAACCGCAATCCACCTTCCGCCTGCCACCACGCCGCCGCGCCTTCGCGACGGCGTGCAAATCAGAATTCGCCGCGGTACCAGCTCTTCAATCGGTTGAAGAGGCTGCCCGCGCGTCCCGTCGAGATCGTCGGCCGGCGCGGGTTCTCGATCTGGCTGCCCATAAGCAGCAGGCCGACGCCGGTGGCGTGCACCGGGTTGCCGACCACTTCGCCCAGGCCGGTGACGTGCTGCGGGATGCCCACGCGCACCGGCATCTGCAGCATTTCCTCGGCCAGCTCGACCACGCCTTCCATCTTCGCGGCGCCGCCGGTGAGCACCATGCCCGCACGCACATGCTGCTCGAAGCCGCTGCGACGCAGCTCGGCCTGGATCATTTCGAAGATCTCCTCGTAGCGCGCCTGCACGGCCTGCGCGAGCGAGGCACGCGGCATGCGCCGCGGCGGACGATCGCCGACGCTGGGCACCTGGATCGATTCTTCCGCCGTCGCCATCTGCGCCAGCGCGCAGGCGTAGCGCACCTTGATCTGCTCGGCTTCCGGCGTCGGCGTGCGCAGCATGTGCGCGATGTCCTCGGTGACCTTGTCGCCGGCGATCGGCAGGCTGGCGCTGTGCGCGATCGCGCCCTGCACGAACACCGCGATGTCGGTGGTACCGGCGCCGATGTCGACCAGCACCACGCCGAGCTCGCGCTCGTCGCTGGTCAGCACCGCGGTGCTGGAAGCAAGCACGCTGAGCACCAGGTCGTCGACCTGCAGGCCGCAGCGCTGCACGCACTTGCTGATGTTCGCGGCCGCCGACTGCGCGCACACCACGAGGTGCGCGTGCACTTCCAGGCGCACGCCGGTCATGCCGACGGGATTGCGGATGCCTTCCTGCGAATCGTCGAGCACGTAGTCGCGCGGGATCGCATGCAGGATCTTCTGGTCGGCGGGGATCGCCACGGCCTTGGCCGCTTCGAGCACGCGGTCCAGGTCGCCGTAGGTCACTTCCCCGTCGCGGATCGGCGCGATGCCCTGCGAGTTGCGGCACTGGATGTGGCTGCCGGAGATCGAGGCGTAGACCGAACGGATCTCGCAGCCGGCCATCAGCTCGGCTTCCTCGACCGCGCGCTGGATCGACTGCACGGTGGATTCGATGTCGACCACGACGCCGCGCTTGAGCCCGCGCGATTCGTGCGAGCCGATGCCGATCACCTCGATCGGGGCGCCGGGCGAATACTCGCCCACCAGCGCCACCACCTTGGAGGTGCCGATGTCGAGGCCCACGATCAGCGATTTGTCGCCCTTGCGATTCATGTATTTCCCTGCTGCGAACTACCGCCTTGCCCCGCGACCGGGGGAAGGAGCTTGAAGGCGTCGGTGGTTGCCGGAACCGGCTTCCACGTCAGCGCGAACCCATTGGTGTAACGCAGGTCGGCCCGTGCCAGCTGCTGCGTGTTCTGCGTCAGCAGCTGCGGCAGCAGGCGCACGAAGCGGCCCAGCCGCGCGCGTGCCTCGGTGCGGCCGACGACGACGACCGCGCCGTTGCCCATGCCCAGCGTCCAGCTGCCGCGCGGATCCATCGTGACCTCGCGCACGTCGACGCCGACCTTGGCGAACAGCTCACGCGATTCGTTGTAGAGCTCGACCACCTCGCGCGTACGCGCATCCGGGCCGGCGAACTGCGGCAGGTCCTTCGGCACGGCGATGCCCTTGGCCGGGAACAGGCGGCCGTGTTCGGACAGCAGGCGGTCGGCGCCCCAGCGCGCGAACGGCTTGTGTTCGACCACGCGCACTTCCAGCACATCGGGCCAGCGCTTGCGCACTTCGGCCGTTTCCACCCACGGCAGCTTCGCCACCGCGTCCTGCGCCGCATCGAGATCGACGGCGAAGAACCCGCGCTGCGCATACGGCATCAGCGTCTGCCGCAGCAGCGCGCCGTCGACGCGATGGAACTCACCCGTCGCCTGCAGGCGCGTCAGCGGCCAGTGGTTCGCGCCGACCCAGCCGTTGAGCACGGCCACGACCGGCAGCACGACCAGTGCCACCGCGAGGATCCAGCCGACGATGCGCAGCAGCGCGTTCACTTCGGCGCGGCCTCCGTGGTGTTGGACAGCGGGCTGCGCACGGTCTGTTCGAGGATGCGCCAGCACAGCTCCTCGAAGCCGATGCCGACGTGGCCCGCGGCCTTGGGCACCAGCGAATGGCTGGTCATGCCCGGCGCGGTGTTGACCTCGATCAGCTGCAGGCCACGGACGCGGTCGCGCATCACGTCGACGCGGCCCCAGCCGGTGCAGCCGGCGGCCTTGAACGCCGCGAGCGCGACGCCACGGATCTCGTCTTCGGCGTCGCCGTCCATGCCGGGGCACAGGTATTGGGTGTCGTCGGCGATGTACTTCGCGTGGTAGTCGTACCACTCGCCGGCCGGCACGATGCGGATCGACGGCAGCGCGGTTTCGCCGAGGATGCCCACGGTGTATTCGTCGCCCTGCACCATCTGTTCCATCAGCAGTTCGCCGTCGTAGCCCTGCGCGAACGCGATGGCCGGCGCCAGGTCGGCTTCCTGCAGGACGCGGAACACGCCGACGCTGGAGCCTTCGCTGGACGGCTTCACGAACACCGGGAAGCCGAGTGCCTTCGCCGCCGCGGCCAGATCATCGCCCTTGGCGATGCGGGCGAAGCGCGGCGTCGGCAGGCCCGCGGCGATCCACACCTGCTTGGTGCGGATCTTGTCCATGGTCAGCGCGGACCCGAGCACGCCCGGGCCGGTGTAGGGCACGCCCAGCGCTTCCAGCAGGCCCTGCAGCACGCCGTCTTCGCCACCGCCTTTGTTGCCGTGGAGGATGTTGAAGACGCGGTCAACGCCGCCGTGGCGGATCGCCTCGATCAGGGCCGGGATGCCGTCGACCGCGTCGGCATCGACGCCGCGGGCGCGCAGCGCCTCCAGCACGTTGCGGCCGGAATCGAGCGACACCTCGCGCTCGGCGCTGGTTCCACCCATCAGCACGGCGACGCGGCCGAAGACGGCCGGATCGGTCACGCGCGGGGCGGCAAACTGGATGCTCACTTGGTTTCTCCAAATCCGTTCGCCGCGATCTGCTGCGCGGCATGGCCGATGTCGCCCGCGCCCATCATCAGCAGCAGGTCGCCATCGTTGAGGACGTCCGGCAGCACGGTGGCGAGGTCGCCCGCGCCGCTGACCACGATCGGATCGATGCGGCCGCGCGTGCGGATCGCGCGCGCCAACGACTTCGCGTCGGCGCCGGCGATCGGCGCTTCGCCGGCCGGGTACACCTCGGTGAGCACCAGCGTGTCGACGGTGGACAGCACCGCGGCGAATTCATCGAACAGGTCGCGGGTGCGGCTGTAGCGGTGCGGCTGGAACGCGACGACCAGGCGGCGATCCGGCCAGCCGCCACGCGCCGCCGCGAACACGGCTTCGAGTTCCTTGGGATGGTGGCCGTAGTCGTCGACCAGCTGCACCGTCGCGCCCTTGGCGGTGGTCGGCTGCGCGAGCAGGTTGAAGCGGCGGCCGATGCCGGCGAACTTCTGCAGCGCGCGCGCGATCGCATCGGCGTCGACGCCGAGCTGCCAGCCCACGGCCGCGGCGGCCAGCGAGTTCTGCACGTTGTGGCGACCGGGCAGCGCCAGCTCGACCGGCGTGCGCGAGCCGTCGGGCAGGCACAGGGTGTAGCGCATCGCCGGGCCGTGCTGCACTACGTCTTCGGCGCGCACGTCGGCGTGCTCGGCGAAGCCGTAGGTCATCACGTGGCGCGTGGTGTTGGCGGCGAGCGCGGCGACCTCGGGATCGTCGATGCACAGCACGGCCAGGCCGTAGAACGGCAAGTGGTGCAGGAATTCGTCGAACGCCTGCTTCACCTTGGCGAAATCGCCGCCGTAGTTCTCCAGGTGGTCGGCATCGATGTTGGTGACGATGGCGATCTGCGGGTGCAGGCGCAGAAAGCTGCCGTCGCTTTCGTCGGCCTCGGCCACCAGCCACTCGCCGGTGCCCAGGCGCGCGTTGGCACCGGCGGCGAGCAGCTTGCCGCCGATCACGAAGGTGGGATCGATGCCGCCCTCGCCCAGCACGCTCGACAGCAGCGAGGTGGTCGTGGTCTTGCCGTGCGTGCCGGCGATGGCGATGCCGCGCTTGAGGCGCATCAGCTCAGCCAGCATTTCCGCGCGCGGCACGATCGGGATGCGCTGCGAGCGCGCTTCCATCAGTTCCGGGTTGTCGCGCTTGATCGCCGAGGACACCACGATGCAGTCGACGCCGAGCACGTTCGCCGCGGCGTGGCCGCGCATCACGTTGATGCCCAGCGACGCCAGCCGCCGCGTGACCGCGTTGTCGGCCATGTCGGAGCCCGACACCTGGTAGCCCAGCGTGCACAGCACCTCGGCAATGCCGCTCATGCCCACGCCGCCGATGCCGACGAAGTGCACGCGCGCGCCGACGCCGCCGCTGGCGATGAGGTCGCCGGCGTGCTGCATGTGGTGGCGGGTCTGCGGGCTCATGGATGTTCCTTGTTCGATAGTTCGAGCACGATGCTGGCGACGCGCTCGGCGGCATCCGGCTTGGCCAGCGCACGCGCGGCCTTGGCCATCGGCAGCAGCAGTTCGCGCTCGCCGAGGATTTCCAGCGTGGCGGACAGGCGCTGCGCCAGTTCGGCGACGTCGCTGCCCTGGGGCAGCAGCTGCGCGGCGTTGCGGTCGACCAGGAACTGCGCGTTCTTGGTCTGGTGGTCGTCGACCGCCTGCGGGAACGGCACGAGCACGCTGCCGACACCGACCGCGCACAGCTCGGCGAGCGTGAGCGCACCGGCGCGGCAGATCACGATGTCGGCCCAGGCGTAGGCAGCGGCCATGTCGGCGATGAAGGGTTCGACCGAGGCCTCGACCCCGGCGTCGGCATAGGCGCGCACCGCGTCCTCGCGCATCTTCTCGCCGCACTGGTGGCGGATCTCGAAGCGCAGCGTGCGCGGCAACGACGCGATCGCCCTGGGCACGGCACCGTTGAGCGCGCGCGCGCCCTGGCTGCCGCCCAGCACCAGCAGGCGCAGCGGGCCTTCGCGGCCGGCGAAGCGCTGCTCCGGCGGCGCCACCGCCGCGATTTCCGCGCGCACCGGGTTGCCGACGACTTCCTCGTTGGCGAACGTCTGCGGGAAGCCGCTCAGCACGCGGCGCGCGAACTTCGCCAGCACGCGGTTGGTCATGCCCGGCGCGCGGTTCTGTTCGTGCACGATCAGCGGGATGCCCGCCAGCTTCGCAGCGAGGCCGCCGGGGCCCGCCGCGAAGCCACCGAAGCTCACCACGGCGCGAGGCTGGCGCTGACGCAACGTCTGGCGCGCGGCATTCACCGCACCGAGCAGCTTGAACGGCGCCGACAGCAGGGTCGCGATGCCCTTGCCGCGCACGCCACGCACCGCGATGGTATCGATGGCGATGCCGTGCTGCGGAACCAGGCGCGTCTCCATGCCGCCTTCGCTGCCCAGCCAGAGCACCGGCACGTCGCGCTCGCGCAACGCCTTGGCCACTGCCAGGCCGGGGAAGATGTGACCGCCCGTACCGCCGGCGAGGATCATCACCGGATGCAGCTCGGAATTGGTGGCGGCGACCGACGCGCTCATGCGGTCTTCCCCGCGGTCTTGCCGAACACCGGTTCCACGCGCTGGCGCAGGCGGCTGGTACCGCGCGTTTCGGCGGCGGTGACCACCGGCAGCGGCTGCGCGGTCGCGGGAACGTTCCCGGCCGCCGGCATTGCCGCCTCGCCACGCAGGCGCGCGACCTGGCGCTGCGCGCGGTCGAGCTCGAACGACACCCGCAGCAGCACGCCGAGCGCGGCGCAGGTCATCATCACGCTGGAGCCACCCGAGGAGATCAGCGGCAGGGTCAGGCCCTTGGTCGGCAGCAGGCCGAGGTTGACGCCGATCGAGACGAAGCTCTGCAGCGACATCCACAACGCGATGCCGAAGGCGACGTAGCCGGCGAAGTGGCGACGCATTTCCACGCACTTCAGCCCGATCCAGAACGCGCGGCCGGCCAGCGCCGCGTACAGCGCGATGATCGCGAACACGCCGACGAAGCCGAGCTCCTCCGCGATCACCGCGAGGATGAAGTCGGTGTGCGCCTCGGGCAGGTACGACAGCTTCTGCACCGACGCACCGAGGCCGACGCCGAACCATTCGCCGCGGCCCACGGCCATAAGCGCATTGGTCAGCTGGTAGCCGGAGCCGAACGGGTCGGCCCACGGGTCGCGGTACGACACCAGGCGCTGCACGCGGTACGGCTCCATCAGGATCATCAGCGCCAGCGCCGGCAACGCGCACAGCACCGGCAGCAGCATGCGCGGCAGGTTGGCGCCGCCCAGCACCAGCATGCCCGCGGTGATCGCCAGCAGCAGCGCGGACGAGCCGAAGTCCTTGTGGATCACCAGCAGGATGCCGACCAGCAGGCCGGCCACCGCGAGCACCTTGATCATCGCCTTCCACGTCGCACTGACTTCGTCGCGGAAGCGCGCGAGGTAACTCGACAGCCACACGATCAGCATCAGCTTGACCGCTTCCACCGGCTGGAAAGTGCCGATGCCGAGGTTCAGCCAGCGACGTGCGCCCTTGGCGGTGTAACCGATACCCGGCAGCACCACGAGCAGCAGCAGCACCAGCGCCGCGATCGGCAGGTAGCGGCTGTAGTGCTCGATCGTCTTCATTTCGGTGCGCATCGCCGCGATGGCGAGGCCGACACCGACGGCGACGAAGGCGACGTGGCGGGTCAGGTAGTAGAACGGGCCCGCGTCGCGGCCTTCGGCGATCGCGATCGACGCCGAACCGACCATCACCACGCCCAGGCACGCGAGCACGCACGAAATCACCAGCAGCCACGGATCGTAGCGGCCGCCGATTTCGTCGAGTCGTGTTGCCTGGCGCGAGAGGTCGTTCATCAGCGGATCTTGAGCGTGGCCAGGCCGACGAGGACGAGGATCACCGAGATGATCCAGAAGCGGACGATCACGCGCGGCTCCGGCCAGCCCTTCAGTTCGAAGTGGTGGTGGATCGGCGCCATGCGGAACACGCGCTTGCCGGTGAGCTTGAAGCTGGCCACCTGGATCATCACCGAGAGCGTCTCGATGACGAAGATGCCGCCCATGATCACCAGCACCAGTTCCTGGCGCACGATCACCGCGATCGCGCCGAGCACGGCGCCGAGCGCGAGCGCGCCGATGTCGCCCATGAACACCATGGCCGGATAGGTGTTGAACCAGAGGAAGCCCAGGCCGGCGCCGGCGATCGCGGCGCAGATGATCACCAGCTCGCCCGCCCCCGGCACCTGCGGGATCTGCAGGTAGTTGGAGAACACCGCGTTGCCCGAGGCGTAGGCGAACACGCCCAGCGCGCAGGCGACCAGCACGGTCGGCATGATCGCGAGGCCGTCGAGGCCGTCGGTCAGGTTCACCGCATTGGAGAAGCCGACGATCCACAGGTAGGTGATGGCGATGAAGAAGACCACGCCGGCCACGCCGACCAGCGGCAGCGCCACGTTCTTGAAGAACGGGATGTACAGCGTGGTCGCCGACTGCACGTCGGCGGTGTAGTACAGGAACAGGCCGGCGCCCAGGCCGATCACCGACTGCAGGAAGTACTTGGTGCGCGAACGCATGCCGTTGGGATCGCGCTTGACGATCTTGATCCAGTCGTCCCACCAGCCGATCGCGCCGCAGGCCACCATCACCGCGAGCACCAGCCACACGTAGCGGTTGCGCAGGTCGCCCCACAGCAGCACCGAGGCGAGGATGGTGAGCAGAATCAGCGCGCCGCCCATGGTCGGCGTACCGGCCTTGGAGAAGTGCGACTGCGGGCCGTCCTTGCGGATCGGCTGGCCGCCTTTGAGCTGGGCGAGGCGGCGGATCACCGCCGGGCCCCACCACAGCGACAGGAGCAGTGCGGTCAACGCGGCGAGGATGCCGCGGAAGGTCAGGTAGCCGAACAGGCCGAAGAGGCTCTGCAGCTGTTCCAGCCAGCGGAAAAGTTCAAGAAGCATGCGTCGCGCCCTCCCCGGCGGCAGACGATTCGGCGGCGAGTACCGCCTTGACGATCTTGTCCATCGCGCTGCCGCGCGAGCCCTTCACCAGCACGCGCACGCCCGCGCGCAGCTCGGCGAGCAGCGCGGCGGCGAGTACGTCGTGGTTGTCGTATTGCGAGGCGCCGTCGCCGAAGGCCTTGGCGGCTTCCGCGCTGAGCTCGCCGAACGCGTACAGGCGACGGATGCCCGCGGCCTTGGCACGGCGGCCCATCTCGGCGTGCATCTGCGCGGCATCGGCGCCGAGCTCGCGCATGTCGCCCAGCACCAGCCAGCCTTCGCCGCCACGGCTGGTCTCGGCCAGGGTATCGATGGCGGCGACGAGCGAGCCGGGATTGGCGTTGTAGCTGTCGTCGATCAGCACGGCGCCGTTGCGCAGGCGATGCGCGATCAGGCGACCGGCGACCGGCTCGGCGGCATTGAGGCCGGCGGCGATGGTGTCCAGCGCGACGCCCAGGCCCAGCGCGATCGACGCGGCGGCGAGCGCGTTGCGCACGTTGTGCCGGCCCGGCATGGCCAGGTCGACGGCGACCTCGCCTTGCGGCGCCACCAGCACGAAGCGCGAACCACCGTCGGTCGGCGCGATGTCGCGCGCGGTGACGTCGGCGGTGGCGTCGAGGCCGAAACGGATCAGGCGATGCCCGTGCGAGCGCTCGGCGAAGAACGGCGCGAAGGCCTCGTCGGCATTGATCACCGCGACGCCGTCTTCGGGCAGCGCGTCGTAGATCGCGCCCTTGGTGTCGGCGACGCCGAGCAGGCTGCCCATGCGCTCCAGGTGCGCCGGGGCGATGTTGTTGACGATGGCCACGTCGGGGCGCACCACGTCGGTCAGGTAGGCGATGTCGCCCGGCTTGCCCGCGCCCATCTCGTAGATGGCGAACTGCGCATCCTCGGGTGCATCGAGCACCGCCAGCGGCAGGCCGATCTCGTTGTTGCGGTTGCCCGGGTTGGCGTAGGCGCGGCCGGCACGGGCGAGGATGGCCAGCACCAGCGTCTTCACGCTGGTCTTGCCGTTGCTGCCGGTGATGCCGACGACCTTCACGTTGCCGCGTTCGCGCTGCACGGCGGCGGCGAACTCGGCCAGGGCGCGCTCGGTATCGGCCACGACTACCTGCGGCAACGCGCCGGACGCGTTCGACGCATCGACCAGGCGCGACACCAGGGCCGCGGCGACGCCGGCCTGCGCCGCGGCGCCGACGTGGTCGTGGCCGTCGAAGCGTTCGCCCTTGAGTGCGATGAACAGCGTGCGGCCGCCCACCAGCAGGGCTCGGGTGTCGGTGACGATGCCGTCGACCAGCACGTCTTCGCCGTGCAGGCGGCCGCCGGTCATGCGCGCGATGTCGGAAAGGCGCAGCGGCTTCATGATCGCTCCTGCGCATCCTGCGCACGCGAGCCTTGCGCATCCATGCGCGGCGCCCGTGCCTCCAGCGCCGCGCGCGCGACGTCGGTGTCGTCGAAGGGATACTGCACGCCGTTGATTTCCTGGTACGGCTCATGGCCCTTGCCGGCGATGAGCACGATGTCGTTCGCGCCGGCCTCGCCGATGGCGCGCGCGATGGCCGCGGCGCGATCGCGCTGCACGGTCACCGCATCGGCACGGGCAAAACCGGCAAGGATGTCGGCGACGATCCGGTCGCCGTCCTCGCTGCGCGGGTTGTCGTCGGTGACGATGACCTTGTCCGCGTTCGCCTCGGCAATCGCGGCCATCTGCGGGCGCTTGCCGCGGTCGCGCTCGCCGCCGCAGCCGAACACGCAGACCAGCCGCGCCTGCGCGTGGGCGCGCAGCGACTTCAAGGCCTGTTCCAGCGCATCGGGTGTGTGCGCGTAGTCGACGACGACCAGCGGGTTGGCGCCATCGCCGCCGAGGCGGTTCATGCGGCCGTGGATCGGCTGCAGCTGCGACAGCGTCGCGGCGATCTGCGCGAGCGGGTCGCCCAGCGCATGCAACACGCCGGCGACGGCCAGCAGGTTGTCGACGTTGAAGCGGCCGAGCAGCGGCGAACGCACCGTCGCCGATTCGTCCGCGCTCGCCAGTTCGAAGGCGATGCCGGCGCTGTCCAGGCGCAGCGCGCCGGCGCGCAGGCTGGCGCCGTCCGCGCCGCGCGAACTCAAACCGATCGCGCGGACGGTTGCCGGCAGCTGCACCTGCAACGCGCGGCCGAACGCGTCGTCGAGGTTGATCGCCGCTGCCTTCAGCCCCGGCCACGCGAACAAGCGCGCCTTGGCCGCGCCGTAGCTGTCCATGTCGCCGTGGTAGTCGAGGTGGTCGCGGGTGAGGTTGGTGAACACCGCGACGTCGAAATGCACGCCATCGACGCGTCCCTGGTCGAGCGCGTGCGAGCTGACTTCCATCGCCACCGCCTGCGCGCCGGCATCGTGCAACTGCGCGAGCAGGTCGTGCAGCTTCAGCACCAGCGGCGTGGTGAACCCGGTCGGGGTGACGTCGCCGTACAGGCCCGCGCCCAGCGTGCCGATCGTGCCGGCGCGGGTGCCGCGCAGCGTCCACGCCTGCGCCAGCAGCTGCACCGTCGAGGTCTTGCCGTTGGTACCGGTGACGCCGACCATCGTCAGCGCGTCGGTCACGCCGCCGTGGAAGCGGTCGGCGAGCTCGCCCAGGCGCGCACGCAGGTTCGGCACCGCGATCGCATCGGCGGGCGCAGGCAGGTCGGCCGGCGCCGGCGCTTCGAACAGGATCGCGCTCGCACCCGCGGCGCGCGCCTGCGCGACGAACTTCAGGCCATGCGCACCGAACCCGGCAATGGCGACGAAGGCGTGGCCGGGCCGAACTTCGCGGCTGTCCATCACCAGCCCGGAAACGACCAGGTCGCCGGGGATGCCGGCGACGTCGGGAAGCAGTTCGCGCAGGAGCATGGAGCGGCTCATTGCGCACCCCCGCTCACGGGCGTGGGCAGGGTCGCGTCGGCCAGCGGCGCGGCGGTGGCGTCCGGCAGCACCGGGCCTTCTTCGCCGCGCAGTTCGTTCGCGTGCTGCGCCTTGGTCTGCGCCGCCATCCACGTGTCGATGTCGTCCGGCGGCACGTCCATCAGGCGCAGCGCGCCATCCATCACGCTGCGGAACACCGGTGCCGACACCAGGCCACCGAAATAGCCCCGCTCCGGGTCGGGATCGTTGACGATCACCACCATCGAGAAGCGCGGGTTCTGCACCGGCACCACGCCCGCGAAGTACGACAGATAACGGCGGGTGTAACCGCCGGTTTCACTGAACTTGCGCGCCGTGCCGGTCTTGCCGGCGACGTGGTAGCCGAGGATCGCCGCCTGCGTGGCCGTGCCGCCGGTTTCGGTCACCGTCTGCATCATGCGCATGACTTCATGCGCGATCTGCGGGTCGAGCACCTGCTTCGGCTCGTGGCGCTCGCCCTTCACGAAGGTCGGCCGGATCAGCTTGCCGCCGTTGCCGAGCGCCGCGTACACCATCGCGATCTGCAGCGGCGTGGCCGACATGCCGTAGCCGTAGGACATCGTGGCCTTGGTCGTGCCGTACCAGCTCGGGCTGCCCGGCGCGGTGAGCACGCCCGAGGATTCGCCGGGGAAGCCGCTGCCCGGCTTCTGGCCGTAGCCGAACTGGTGCACGAAGTCGTAGAAGTACTTGTCGTCCATGCGCGCGGCGAGCTTGGCCGCGCCGATGTTCGAGCTCTTGGTGATGATGCCGGTGACGGTCTGGACGCCGTAGTTGCTGTGGTCGCGGATCGTGTACTTGCGATCCAGCGCCATCCAGCCCGGATTGAGGTCGATGCGCGTGTTCGGCGTGACGATGCGCGCGTTGAGCGCGGCGGCGACGGTGATCGGCTTCATCGTCGAGCCGGGCTCGAACACGTCGGTCACCGCGCGGTTGCGGTGCGCCTCGATGTTGCCCATCGCCGCCGCGTTCGGGTTGAAGCTGGGCAGGTTCACCATCGCCAGCACTTCGCCCGTGGCGACGTCCAGGATCACCGCCGAACCGCTGCTCGCGCCGGTCTTCGTCAGCTGGTTGCGCAGCTCGCGGTAGGCGAGGAACTGGATGCGGCGGTCGATGGTGAGGGTCAGGTCCTGGCCGGGCTCGGCGGCCTTGATCAGGTCGACGCTCTCGACGATGCGGCCCTGGCCGTCGCGGATCACCCGCTTGGAGCCGGGCTTGCCGCTGAGGATGTGGTCGAACGAGAGCTCGAGGCCTTCCTGCCCGCGATCGTCGACGTTGGTGAAGCCGAGCACGTGCGCCATCGCCTCACCCTGCGGGTAGAAGCGGCGGAATTCGCGCTGCGAGAACACGCCCGGGACGTTGTGCGCGAGGATGCGACGCGCCTGCTCGGGGCTGATGCGGCGCTTGAGGTACAGGAATTCCTTGTTCGCGCGCTGGCTGAGCTTGCGCGTCAGCACGTCCGCGGGCACGCCCAGCGCGGCCGCCAGTTCCGGGATGCGCGCCGGGTTGGCCAGCAGCTCCTTCGGATTGGCCCACACCGACTCCACCGGCGTGGACACCGCCAGCGGCTCGCCGTTGCGGTCGGTGATCATGCCGCGCGAGGTCGGGATCGGGATCTCGCGCAGCGAACGCGCCTGGCCCTGCTGCAGGTAGAAGTCGTTGTTCACCACCTGCACGTCGAAGGCGCGCACGACCAGCGCCAGCGAGCCCAGGCCGAGCACGCCGGCGACGATCAGCAGGCGCTTGCGCAGGTCCAGGCCGCCGCGCTGGTTGCGCGCGCGCGCGGCAACCGAGCCCTGCGCCGGCTGCGCGGCGATGCGCGCGCGCAGCGCGTCGGCGACCTTGCCGACGAGGTGCTGACGGTTGCGATCGTTACGCGCGCTCATGGCCGGGCCCTCATGGGCGAATCACCACGGTTTCGGCGCCTTCGGGAAACTTCATGCCAAGCCGGTCGCGCGCCACCTGGTCGATGCGGTTGCTCTCGGCCCAGGTCGCCTGCTCCAGTTGCAGGCGGCCGAATTCGATATTGAGCTCGTCACGGGCTTTTTCCAGCCGCGTGACCTGCACGAACAGCTGGCGGTGCTGGTGGCGCGCCAGGACCACGGCGAGCGCCGAGGCCAGGTTCGCCACGACCAGCACGGTGAGCAGGAGGCGCCAGGTCATGCCGCCTCCGGAAGCTTTTCGGCCACGCGCAGCACCGCGCTGCGGGCGCGCGGGTTGGTGGCGGTTTCGGCGGGGTCGGCCTTCTGCGCGTCGCCGATCGCCCTCAGCGTCGGCGTGAAGGCGATTTCCACCGGCATGCGGCGATTGGCCGGCGGCGCCTTGGCGTGGCGGGCGATGAACTGCTTGACGATGCGGTCTTCCAGCGAGTGGAAGCTGATCACGGCGAGGCGGCCGCCCGGCTTGAGGCGGTCGAACGCGGCGTCCAGGCCGTCTTCGAGGTCGGCCAGCTCGCGGTTGATGAAGATGCGGATGGCCTGGAAGCTGCGCGTGGCCGGATGGATCTTCTGCTCGCCGCGCGGCATGACCGAGGCGATCAGGTCGGCCAGCTGCGCGGTGCGCAGCAGCGGCTGCTCGGCGCGGCGCGCGACGATCGTGCGGGCGATGCGGCGGCTCTGGCGTTCCTCGCCGTAGGTCCACAGCACGTCGGCGATCTCCTTCTCGGCAGCGTGCGCGAGCCACTGCGCGGCGCTCTCGCCGGACTCGGGGTCCATGCGCATGTCGAGCGGGCCGTCCTTACCGAAACTGAAGCCGCGTTCGGCGACATCGAGCTGCGGCGAGGACACGCCGAGGTCGAGCAGCACGCCGTCGAGGCCGCCCGCGGTGGCATCCCACTGCGCGAGCTGGGCGAAGCTGCCGCGGAAGATCGCGACGCGGGCGTCGGTGCCGAACTCGCGTTCGGCGACGGCGATCGCTTCGGGATCCTTGTCCATGACCAGCAGCCGGCCTCCGGGACCCAGTTGTTGCAGCACGCCGCGCGCATGGCCGCCGCGCCCGAACGTGCCGTCCAGATATGTTCCTTCCGCCGTGACCCGCAGCGCTTCCAGGCACTGCCGGTACATCACGGGAAGGTGGCCGGACGCCGCTTCGCGTCCGCTGCCACCCGCCGTCACAGCTGCAACCCGAGCAGCTCCTCGCTCAGATCGTCGTCAGACACCGTCTGACGGATCTGCGCGTGATGCGCCTGCTCGCTCCACAGCTCGAACTTGTCGCCCATGCCCAGCAGCACGGCCTTCTTCTCGATGGCGACCGCCGCGCGATGGCTGGCGGGAATGCTGATGCGGCCGTTGCCGTCGAGTTCGACGAACTCGGCGGCACCGACCAGCTTCAGCTGCATCGAGCGATTGACCTTCTTCGCCTTGGGCAGGGCGTTGACCTGATCGCGCACGCGCTCCCAAACCGACAGCGGGTACAGCCAGAGGGAACCGGATTCGAAGGGGTTGTAGGTGATGACCAGGCGGTTGCCGCATTCGCGCGCGACGAGTTCGCGGTAGGCGGTGGGCACCGCCAGCCGGCCCTTGTCGTCGATCGTGATGGCGGTTTCGCCTTGGAACATTCGCCTGCCTGCCACGTTTTCCGCCTCTACCGGGCGGCTTTGGGGTCACCTTCGTCGGAAAAACCACGAAAAACCCGGTTTTCCCTCTGATGCCCACCTTAGCACCGACCAATGGCTTGTCAACGCTTTTCTGAAGGCAATTTCACTTTGCGGATCAAAGGCTTGCAGCGAACTTCAGAGTCTTAATCAACAGTTGTTCCCTAAGCATTGTTTCGTCTCATTTTTTGAGACTCAAAGCTTGTCGCGTCGCTAGCGTCCAACTCTCCTTTGCCGGCAGCCCTGCCTTGCTGCGACGCAGCAATCACCCGCCAGCCGGCACCAAGCCCTCCCAGCTCGCCCGTTCTGGACCAAGGGACGCACGGAGCGAAGGAAGACCAGAGCGCCGCAGCGCGAACGCAACCACCCGCGAGGCGCTCACTGGGAAAAGCCCCCTTGGTAAGGGGGCCCGAAGTTTGCGCAGCAAACTTTGGGGCTTCATCTGGCGCATGCGCCAGATGAAGTGGCGGAGCCGGCCTGTAAGCCGGGTTCTGTCGTGGACAGTCATTCCTCTAGGCGCACCGTCGCCGATACGCTCAAGCAACCTACCCGGAGACACCGCGGGCCGCGGCATTGCCTCCCTATTTGGTCTTGCTCCCGGTGGGGTTTGCCGTGCCGGTCCGTTGCCGGACTCGCGGTGCGCTCTTACCGCACCATTTCACCCTTGCCACGCATTCCGAAGAACCGTTCGGCGGTATCTTTCTGTTGCACTTTCCGTCGACTCGCGCCGCCCAGGCGTTACCTGGCACCGTGCCCTGTGGAGCCCGGACTTTCCTCGGCATTCACAAGGAATGACGCGACTGTCCGGCCGACTCCGCCAAGGTCATTCTACTGCTTCGCAGTCGAATGACCCCAAAGTTTGCTGGCGCAAACTTCGGGCCCCGCTTCGCACTCCCGATCCCCGCCGCTATCGCGGCGCCCCCTTACCAAGGGGGCTATGACTTCGGTGTGTCACTCGCACGTTCCACTTTGGCTCTTATTCACCGCCGTACAGCGCCTTGCGCGGCGCCCCACTCAGTTCGGCCGCGAGCTTCGCCGCCTGCGACGGCTTGAGGTATTCGCTCAGCTTGGCGTACAGCCGCTGGCCTTCGGCGATCTTCGCGTCGGCATCCTCGCCGGCGCCCTCCACGATCACCACGAACTCGCCCTTGCGCTGGTCGGGATCGCCCGCCACCCGCGCCTGCAGGTCCGCCAGCGAGCCGTCGAGCACCGTTTCGAACAACTTGGTCAGTTCACGCGCGATCACCGCCCGCCGCGCGGCCCCGAACACCAGCGCCATGTCCGCCAAAGCCTCTTCGATGCGGTGCGCGGATTCGTAGAACAGCAGCGTGCGCGTCTCGCCCGCCACGCGCGACAGGCGCTCGCGGCGCCCAGAACCCTTGGCCGGCAGGAAGCCCTCGAACACGAAGCGGTCGCTGGGCAACCCGGCCACGCTCAACGCGGCGATCGCCGCGCACGCACCGGGCACCGGCGACACCCGCACGCCGGCCGCGCGCGCCGCGCCGACCAGGCGGTAGCCGGGATCGCTCACCAGCGGCGTGCCCGCGTCCGAGACCAGCGCCAGCGATTCGCCAGCCAGCAGCCGTGCCACCAGCTGCGCGGCCTGGGCGTCCTCGTTGTGCTGGTGCAGCGCGAGCAGCGGCCGCTCGAGCCCGAAATGGGACAGCAGCTGGCGCGTATGGCGGGTGTCCTCGGCGCAGACGGCCGCGACGCTGCGCAGCGTGTCGAGCGCGCGAGGGGAAAGGTCGCCGAGGTTGCCTATGGGCGTGGCGACGACGTGAAGGGTACCGGGAGCGTGCATCGTGAGGATCTGGACGGGACGGTTAGAATCCTACCCGGTCCCCCAGGAATGCCGCGCCGATGACCCTGTCGAAGTCCGTGCCCGCCCGCCCGCGCCCGCGCCCGCTGGCATGGTTGTTCGTCGCGATGCTCGTGTCGCTGCTCGCCGGCTGTGCATCGGTACAGACCAGCGGCACCCCGGCGGCGCGCGGGCCGCGCAGCGAAGCCATGGTCCAGGCCGAGGCGCTCGCCCAGCAGGCCGCGACGCAAGGCGGCGCGCAGCGGCTGCAGACCGAGAAGCAGATCGACACGCTGCTCGCCGCGCTGGACAACCCCACCCTGCAACGCGAAGCCGCGGCGCTGCCCGCCGGCCACGCGCTCTACAACTACGCCGGCCGCGCCCTGCTCCGCCGCGGCCTGCCGTTGCCGCGCCCGTTCGATCGCAGCGCGTGGAAGTTCGATGCCGGCAATCGTCCGCCGGCCGAAAGCGACGGCTACCGGCCGCCGGTGAAGCTGGCGGTGCTGCTGCCGCTGTCGGGCAACCTGGCCACGGCCGCCGCGCCGGTGCGCGATGGCCTGCTGACCGCGTACTACGGCGAGACCCGGCGCCGCCCGGACGTGAACTTCTACGACACCTCGACCGGCGCCAGCGCCGCGTACGACCGCGCCGTGGCCGAAGGCAACGATTTCGTCATCGGCCCGCTCGGCCGCGATGAAGTCGGCGCGCTGTTCAACCGCGGCGCCCTGCCGGTGCCCGTGCTCGCGCTCAATCGCGCGCAGGTGCCGCCGCCGGCCGGCAACGCGAGCTTCTCGCTGTCGCCGGAAGACGAGGGCCTGGCCGCCGCCGAATTCCTCCTCGACCGCAACGCGCGCCGCGTGCTCGTGATCGGCGCCGAGGACGACACCCAGCGCCGCGCCGTGGCCGCCCTGCGCGAACGCCTGGGCGAACGCGGCGGCGTGGTCACCGACGTCGTCGGCGAAGGCACCGCCGATTTCGCCCCGTTCGCGGCGAAGGACGGCGGCGTCGACGCCATCTTTTTCGCGGTGAAGGGCGGTTCGGCGCGCCAGCTGCTGCCGCGCATCGCCCTGGCAGGCCTGGGCGGCAAGCCGCGCGTGGCGACCTCGCAGCTGCTGTCGGGCACCGGCAAGCCGGAAGACGACCGCGTGCTCGACGGCATCGCCTTCCCCAGCGAAAGCTGGACCACCCGCGGCGTGCGCGGCCTGCCGTCCGCCGCCAGCGTCGCGGCGGTGCTGCCCAACGCCAAGGGCGGCGCGGCGCGCCTGTTCGCCTTCGGCTACGACGCCTGGCTGATCACCGCCCATCTGGAACACCTGGCGAATTCCGCCGACGGCATCGCCGGCGCCACCGGCGTGCTGCGCATCGACGGCTTCGGCAACGTGCAGCGCACGCCGGCGTGGTCGACCTTCAGCAACGGCATCGCGGTGCCGCTCGCCGACGCGGCGCGCCACTAGCCCGCCCCGCCACGGCTTATGGACAAGCCGGTTTTGGACAAGCCCGTTCCGAACAAACCAGGCCTGCAACGCCGCGCCCTCGGTGCGGCCGTCGAAGCCGCCGCCCGCGCGCACCTCACGCGCGCCGGATTGCAGGAAATCGCCGCGAATGCGAACTACCGCTTCGGCGAACTCGACCTGGTGATGCTCGAAGGCGTGGGCCCGGCGGCGACGCTGGTCTTCGTGGAGGTGCGCTACCGCCGCAACGACCGCTTCGGCGGCGGCGCGGCGTCGGTCGATGCCGGCAAGCGCCGCCGCATCGTGCACGCCGCGCAGGGCTTCCTCGCCGCGCATCCGCGCCTGGCGCAGCTCGCCTGTCGCTTCGATGTCATCGCCGCCGACGGCGATCCCGCCGCACCGCGCCTGCACTGGTTGCGCGATGCCTTCCGCGCCGACGATTGCTGATCGCGACGTACATGCGTGTGGTCCGCACGCGCCTCCTGCACACGCATAATCGGCGCATGCCGCTGCCCGCCGAATTGCACCGCGAACTCGCCGCCCTGCTCGGCGAGGGCAGCGGCTGGCTGACCGATCCCGGTGAACGCCTCGCCTACGCCTACGACAATTCGCGCCGCGAAGCCGTGCCGGACGCGGTCGCGCTGCCCGTCTCGCGCGCACAGGTGCAGGCGCTCGTACGCGCATGTTTCGCGCATCGCGTGCCGGTGGTCGCGCGCGGCCGCGGCACCAACACCACCGGCGCGTCAGTGCCCGTGCAGGGCGGCGTGGTGGTGTCGTTCGAACGCATGGACCGCATCGTCGAAGTGCGCCCGGGCGACCGCTGCGCGGTGGTCGAGCCGGGCGTGCTCAATGGCGACCTGCAGGCGGCGCTGCAAGCGCACGACCTGTTCTGGCCGCCGGACCCCACCAGCGCGGCCTTCAGCACGATCGGCGGCAACCTCGCCTGCAACGCCGGCGGCCCGCGCGCAGTGAAGTACGGCGCCAGCCGCGACAACGTGCTGGCGCTCGTCGCCGTCACCGGCACCGGCGAGCTGATCCACTGCGGCAGCGCCACCACCAAGGGCGCGACCGGCTACGACCTGCAGCGCCTGCTGGTCGGCAGCGAGGGCACCCTCGCGCTGATCGTCGAGGCGACGCTGCGGCTCACGCCATTGCCGCCGCAGCGCCGTGCCGTGCGTGCGCTGTACAGCGACGTCGCATCGGCGGCGCAGGCGGTCGCGCGGCTGATGGCGCAGCCGGTGACGCCGTCGATGCTGGAATTCATGGACGCCGACTGCGTGCGCCTGGCGCGCGACGTCGGCGGCGCCGACCTGCCGCCGGATGCGGGCGCGCTGCTGATGATCGAAGCCGACGGCGACGCACAGACCCTGCCGCACGCGGTCGAGGCGCTGCTGCGCGCGGCCGGCGGCGACGGCCTGGTCGCGCTCGACGATGCCGCCGACGACGCTGCGCGCGAGCAACTCTGGGCCGCGCGCAAGGCGCTGTCGCCCGCGCTGCGCACGCTCGCCCCGGGCAAGATCAACGAAGACGTGGTCGTGCCGGTGTCGCGGATCCCGCAACTGGTCGACGGCGTGCGCGCGCTGGCGCAGGAGTTCGCGCTGCCGATCGTCAGCTTCGGCCACGCCGGCAACGGCAACCTGCACGTGAACATCCTGTTCGACCCGGCCGATGCCGCGCAGGCCGAACGCGCCCACGCCGCGCTCGCCCGCGTGTTCGCATTGACGCTGCAACTCGGCGGCACGCTTTCGGGCGAGCACGGCATCGGCCTGGCCAAGCGCGAATTCATGCCGCACGCGATCGATCCGCCGACGCTGACGCTGATGCGCGGGATCAAGGCGGTGTTCGACCCGGCCGGCATCCTCAATCCCGGCAAGCTGCTGCCGCGCCGCGATCCGCCCTCGACCCGCTCTGAACACCCGGGCGCCTAAGCCGCGCACGCGGCTGACGATGGTTAACCACGAGCTTTGCCCTTGGACCCAGGCTGCAGAAGCCGCGCACGCGACTGCCATGGCAAACCACGAGCCTTGCCCTTCCCGCCCCGCCCCTCGGCAAGCCCTGAGTCGCCACGCTGGCGAAGCCGCGGCGGCCAAGGTTGACGAACCACGAACGTCGCGCCTCCGCCAAGTGCCATACACCCTCGGCACCGGCACCGCATTGCGTTATCGTGGAAGCAGTAGGCAGGGGAAGTAAGGCCATGGCGATCCGCCAGGTCGTTTGCATGAAATGGGGCGACAAGTTCGCCGCGAACGACGTCAATAGGCTGCATCGCATGGTGCGCAACCACGTGGCTGGCGAGCTGCGGATGGTGTGCTTCACCGACGACGCGCGCGGCATCGATGCGGCGGTGGAATGCCGCCCCCTGCCGGCCGTGCCCGTGGTCGGCGACCGCAGCGATCGCGGCTGGCGCAAGCTCGGCCTGTTCGGGCCGGAACCGGCCGCGCTGCTGCAGGGCGACGTGCTCTACCTCGACCTCGACATCGCGGTCGCGCAACCGCTGGATCCGTTCTTCGACTGCCCCGGCGAGTTCCTGATCATCAAGGACTTCAAGCCGCTGCGTTACCGCCACCGCTTCAGCGGCAATTCCTCGGTGGTGCGCTTCCGCGCCGGCGCGCACCAGGGGCTGGTCGCCGAGCTGCAGCAGCGCGGCGCGCGCATCCGCGACGATTTCCGCGACGAACAGGAATTCGTCTCGGACTACATGCGCCGCCACGGCGTGCTGCGCTACTGGCCCGCGGGCTGGTGCGCCAGCTTCAAGCACGACTGCGTGCGGCCGCTGCCGCTGGGGCTGTGGCAGCCACCGCGGCTGCCGGACGGCACCAAGGTGGTGGTGTTCCATGGCCGCCCCAAGCCGGACGAGGCGATCGCCGGGATCGGCTCGAAGTGGTATCGGCCACTGCTGCCGGCGCCGTGGCTGCGCCGCTATCTCGACTGACCCCCGCGCGACCGCCGCGCAACGGCATCCCGCGACAACGCCCCACTGCCTGCTGACCGGTTGCGACGCCGGTGGGCGAAATGTCGTGGCGCCGACGGTATCCTGCGCGCCCGCCTTCCATTCGCCGCGCATGTCCGCCCGATTCCGTCCGCTGCCGCTGCTCGCCACGTTCGTCCTGACCGCCCTGCTCGGCGCCTGCGCCAGTGGCGGCACCACGCCCGCGCCCGAGGCCATCGCGCCCAAGCCGGTGCCGGCGCCGGTGAAGCCGGTCCGCATCGGCATCGCCCTCGGTGGCGGCGCAGCCAAGGGCTTCGCCCACATCGGCGTGATCAAGATGCTGGAAGCCAACGGCATCACCCCGGACGTGGTATCCGGCACCAGCGCCGGCAGCGTGGTCGGCGCGCTGTACGCCAGCGGGATGGATGCGTTCCAGATGCAGAAGACCGCGTTCGGCCTGGACGAAGCGCAGATCCGCGACGTCAGCCTGTTCTCCGGCGGGGTGGTGAAGGGCCAGAAGCTGCAGGACTACGTCAACCAGCTCGTCGCCAACCGTCCGATCGAACGCATGAAGAAGCCGTTCGCCGCGGTCGCGACGCAGCTGGAAACCGGCGAGCGCACCGTGTTCGTGCGCGGCAACACCGGCCAGGCCGTGCGCGCGTCGAGCAGCATCCCCGGCGTGTTCGAGCCGGTGACGATCGGGCCGAAGCATTACGTCGACGGCGGCGTGGTCAGCCCGGTGCCGGTCGATGCCGCGCGCCAGCTCGGCGCCGATTTCGTCATCGCCATCGACATCTCGACCAAGGCCAGCGGCAAGAATCCCGGCAGCCTGCTCGGCACGGTGAACCAGTCGATCACGATCATGGGCCAGAAGCTCGGCCAGCAGGAGTTGGCGCGCGCCAACATCGTCATCCGTCCGCAGGTCCACGACATCGGCCCGGCCGACTTCGAACAGCGCAACGACGCGATCCTCGAAGGCGAGCGCGCCACGCTCGCGGCGATGCCGCAGATCCGCGCGCAACTGGCCAAACTGCGCGCCGAGCGCATCGCCGCCGCGCAGCCGCGCGAACCGGTGAAGGCGCCGGAACCGTGCAAGCCGGGCCGCCTGGGCGGCCTGTTCGGGAACAAGTGCGACGGGAATTCCGGCAAGGATTGAATGGCATCCGTGACTGCGACCGCGACTGTCGCAGTGACCATGCGCAAATCCGGGTACCGGATGTCATCCCGAGCGACGCGCGGGATCTGCTGTCAATTCGCAGTGCGCAACCCGCAGGAAAGCAGATCCCGCGCCACGCTCGGGATGACCGCATTTTTCTCCCGACTGGATCAGCCTGACTCGGGATCGGTCCGAGCCAGGATCGCCCCGCCTCAGGCGAAGTGCACGAACCCCGCACTCGGCGCGATCCATTCGCTGCCGTCCGCGCGCAGGGCACGCACGCCCTGCCCGGCCACGATGCGACCGACGCGCGTGATCGGCGTCGCCGATTCGGCGGCGATGCGATCGATCGCTTCCCGCGCCTCGGCGGGAGCGGTGAAGCATAGTTCGTAATCGTCGCCACCGGTCGCCTGGATCGCCTGGCGGCGTTGCGTCTCGAAGGCGGCGAGCAGTTCGGGCAAGGCCGGCAAGCCCTCGAGCGCGACTTCCGCAGCCACGCCGCTCGCATCGCAGACGTGCCGCAGGTCGGCGAGCAGGCCGTCGGAGACGTCGATGCACGCATGCGCCACGTCGACGATGCGTGCGCCAACCGCCACGCGCGGCGTCGGCCGGTCCAGGCGCGCGCGCAGCACCGGATCGACGATGGCGCCCGCGCGCCATTGCGTCAGCGCACCGGTGGCCTCGCCGAGCGTCCCGGTCACCCACACGTCATCGCCCACCTGCGCCCCACCGCGGCGCAGCGCGCGCCCGGGTGCGATGAAGCCGTGCACGGCGACGCTTACCGACAGCGGCCCGCGCGTGGTGTCGCCGCCGATCAGGGCGACGCGGTGCTGCGCGGCGAGTGCGAGGAAGCCGTCGAGGAACGCGCCGACCCAGTCGGGATCGCCCGTCGGCAGCGACAGCGACAGCGTGCACCACGCCGGCTCGGCGCCCATCGCGGCGAGGTCGGAGAGGTTCACCGCCAGCGCCTTCCAGCCGATGTCGGCCGGCGCGGTGTTATCGGGGAAATGGATGCCGCGGTTGAGCGTGTCCGCCGCGATGACCAGCTGCTTGCCGACCGGCACCTGCACGATCGCCGCATCGTCGCCGATGCCAAGGACCACGTCCTCGCGCGTCGCCACGCGACGGCGGATCAGCTCGATCAGGTCGAATTCCGCGGCGCGCGGCGGGTCGCTCACCAGGCCTCCGGGCGCCGTCGACGCCGGCACGTCAGCGCGTGCGTCCGGCCTGGAATTCCACGGCGCGCCATTCCGCCGCCGCGTGGTCGAGCACGCCGTTGACGTAGGTGTGGCCGTGTTCGGAACCGAAGCGCTTGGCGGTCTCGATCGCTTCGTTGATCACCACCCGGTACGGCACGTCGCGGCGCTGGCGCAGCTCGTAGGCGGCGATGCGCAGCACCGCGCGCTCGATCGGATCGACCTGTTCGATGTCGCGGTCGAGGAACGGCGCGAGCGCCACGTCGAGTTCTTCGCAGTGCTTGTCGACGCCGTGCACGAGATCCTCGAAGTATTCGAGGTCGGCGACTTCGTGCGCCTGTTCGTGGGCGAACTGCGCGACCACTTCGCGCGCGCTCGCGCCCGACAGCTGCCAGGCGTACACGGCCTGCAGCGCGCGGCGGCGCGCACGCGAGCGGGCTACGGGATCAATGCCATCTTTGCGGACGTTTCTGTTCATGCTTGCGATCCCGTAGCGGGCCATGGATGGCCCGCGCGCCGCGCGGCGGAGCCGTGCGGCGGAGTCGAGTCCGGACCTGTGCCGGACTCGACGCGCGAATGTTGGGCAGGATGCCCAATCATTCGCAACGATATGCCATCGATGCCATCGGAACGGCGACGGTTCATGCAAGTTGCTCCATCAGTTGCGCCATTTCGAGCACGACCAGCGCGCACTCCTCGCCCTTGTTGCCATGGCTGCCGCCGGCACGCGCCTGCGCGTCCTCGAAGCGATCGACGGCGAGCACGCCGTTGGCTACCGGGATGCCGTGGTCGAGCGACACGCGCATCAGGCCGTCGGAACAGCCGTCGGCGACCTGCTCGTAATGGCGCGTGTCGCCGCGCACCACGCAGCCCAGCGCGACGATCGCCGCGTGCGCGCCCTTGCTCGCCAGCGTGCGGGCGGCCAGCGGCAGCTCCCACGCGCCCGGCACGCGGATCACGTCCACGGCAGCTTCGTCGACACCGTGGTCGGCGAAGGTGCGGCGGGCGCCGGCGACCAGCGCATCGGTGATGCGCGGGTTCCAACGGCTGGCAATGATCGCGAAGCGGGCGCCGGGGGCGGCGCGCATGTCGCCTTCGTAGTGGGGCATGGGGCGGAAGTCTCGAAGGGGGGCGCAGTTTACCGCGTCGCCGCGACCGGGGCCGCGGCGGCGAGGGTCGTCAGTGCGGCAGTTCCACGTATTCGGCCACTTCCAGGCCGAAGCCGGCCAGGCCGATCTGCTTGCGCGGCGTACCCAGCACGCGTAGGCGGCCGAGGCCGAGGTCGGCCAGGATCTGCGCGCCGGCGCCGTTGCGGCGCCATTCGGCCAGCGCGTGGCCGCGGCTGGGGCGGGCGTCGTGCGCGGTCGGATCGGCATCGGGCTGTGCGCGCACCCGTGCCAGCAACGCGTCGGCATCGGCGTGGTCGCCGAGCAGGACCAGGGCGCCGCGGCCTTCGGCGGCGATGGCCGCGAGCACGTCGCCGACCGCGGGGCCGAAGTCGGCACGGCGCCAATGCAGCGCGTCGGCCAGCGGGTTCTGCACGTGCACGCGCACCAGCGTCGGTTCGGCCGGATCGATCTCGCCGCGCACCAGGGCGAAATGCAGCGCGCGGCTGAGGCGATCGCGGTAGCTCACCAGGCGGAACGCGCCATGCTCGGTGTCGATCTCGCGTTCGTCGACGCGCTCGATGGTGTGTTCGGTGGCGAGGCGGTAGCGGATCAGGTCCTCGATCGAACCCATCTTCAGGCCGTGTTCGCGGGCGAACACTTCCAGTTCGGGGCGACGCGCCATCGAACCGTCGGGGTTGAGGATCTCCACCAGCACGCCGGTGGGCTCCATGCCGGCGAGCAGGGCGAGGTCGCTCGCCGCTTCGGTGTGGCCGGCGCGGTTGAGCACGCCACCGGGCTGCGCCATCAGCGGAAAGATGTGGCCGGGCTGGCTCAGGTCGGCGGCGCTCGCGTCCGGACGCACCGCGGTGCGCACGGTATGCGCGCGGTCGTAGGCGGAGATGCCGGTGGTCACGCCTTCGGCCGCTTCGATCGAGACGGTGAAGTTGGTGTGGTGCGGCGAGGTGTTGTCGCGCACCATCGGCGGCAGGCCGAGCTGGCGGCAACGCTCGCGCGTCAGCGACAGGCACACCAGGCCGCGCGCGTGGGTGACCATGAAATTGATGTCCTGCGGGCGCACGAGTTCGGCGGCCATGATCAGGTCGCCTTCGTTCTCGCGGTCCTCGTCGTCGACGATCACGACCATGCGGCCGGCGCGGATTTCCTCGAGCAGTTCGGGGATCGGGGAAAAACTCATGCCTGCGGCTCCTGGCTGCGTTCACCCAGCAGGCGTTCGACGTAACGCGCGACCAGGTCGATTTCGAGATTGACCGCATCGCCGGCCTGCGTCTGCGCGAAGGCGGTGTGCGTGACGGTGTGCGGGATCAGCGCGACCTCGAAGCCTTCGCCATCGACTGCGTTGACGGTGAGGCTGACGCCGTCGACGCAGATCGAGCCCTTCTTCGCGATGTACTTCAGCAGCGCGACCGGCGCGGCGAAACGCCAACGTTGCGCACGCGCGTCCTCGGCGATCGACAGCACGCGACCGACGCCGTCGACGTGGCCGCTGACCAGATGGCCGCCGAGGCGATCGGTCGGGCGCATCGCGCGTTCGAGGTTCACCGGCGCGGCGAGCTGCAGGTTGCCGAGCGTGGTGAGCGCGAGCGTCTCGTTGGAGGCGTCGGCGACGAACGAGGCCGCGTCGAACTCGACCACGGTGAGGCAGACGCCATTCACCGCGATGCTTTCGCCGAGCTGCACCGCGTCGAATGGCAACGAACCGACGTCGACGCGCAGGCGCACGTCACCGCCGCGCGGTTCGAGCGCCGCGATGCGGCCGACTCCTTCGATGATGCCGGTGAACATCAGCACGCCTCCGGCACGGGGGCGGCAACGGGATGGAACTGGAATCTGGACATGCGAACGTTTCCCGCGAATGGCTGGCGAACCAACCGGCGAAAACGCCCCCAAGGCATGAGGCGCACGCACGGCACGGAGCCATGCGGAAGCCGTCTTCTTTCATCCGGACTGTGGGCGCTCCGGCAAACCGGATCGCTTGAACCGTCGGCTCCGGCATTCGACCGGATCTGCTGACCCTCCGCTGCACTGGAGGCGCTCGCGGGCTCGTGCGTTCGGCCCATCGGACCTCATCGCACCTACCGCCGGTGGGGAATTGCACCCCGCCCTGAAGACGTTACGAGTTGTGAGTGCCGGCGGACCGGCGGCGCGAATTCTAGCACCCGGCTTTCCGGGCCCTTGCCCGCTGGAATGGAACGCTGCGTAGGGCGGGCTCAAGCCCGCCACTGGAATCGCGTTGATCGGGACGGCGGGCTTGAATCCGCCCTGCAAGCCCTGGGCGGCCGGGTCTGGCCCCTACGGCTTCCTGCGCAGGTGCAGGAACAGGGGCCAGCGGAGCGTGCGCAGGTCGTCCGCCTCGCCCCAGGCCCGGGCGAGCGCCGGCGCGTGCCGCGCCACCGGGTCCTCGCCGAGGTCGGCGCGGCAGCGGGCCGTGGCCGACATGCTCGACAGGTAGCGCAGGAAATGCGGCAGCGACCATTCCGCTTCCAGCCACAGCGGCGGCGCCGGCAGGGACGGGAACGGCCAGTCGAAGCCGGCGTAGTGGGCGTCGACCAGGGCGCGTTCGGGCGGCCAGTACGGCTCGATCAAGGCGCGGAAGTCCGCGACCTCCTCGACCATGCCCTCGGGCGCGACGAAATCCCCGTAACCCCACGCGGCCAGCACGCCGCCCGGTGCCAGCACGCGCGCGCATTCGGCGAAGAACGCGGCGCGGTCGAACCAGTGCAGCGCCTGCGCGACTGCCACCAGCTGCACGCTGGCGTCGGGCAGCGTGGTGCGCTCGCCTGATTCGACTGCGAGCGTGATATCGCCCTGTCCGTCATTCCCGCGGAGGCGGGAATCCATGGACTTTGCCTTTGAAGGATCAACGTCCTTGGATTCCCGCCTACGCGGGAATGACGAATCAAACGCCCAATGCTGCGCGACCTGCTGCGCGCTGGGATCGGTCGCGTGCACCTGCGCGAAGCGCGCGGCCAGCCCGCGCGTCGCCTGGCCGCTGCCGCAACCGGGTTCCCAGACCCGAGCATCGCACGGCACCTGCGCGGCGATCAGGTCGAACAACTCATCGGGGTATTCCGGGCGCGCTGCGGCGTACGCATCGGCAATGCCGGAAAAGTGATCCTTGAAGCTCATGGGCGAATTTCCAAGGGCCATCACGAAAAACAACATCGCTACTACGAGCCCGTCATCCCGGCGAACGCCGGGGTCCAGCGGTTGCACCTGCTCCAACGAAAGCCAAAGGCTGGATCCCGGCGTTCGCCGGGATGACGAGCAGAAATACACTGTTCCCGCGCCCCTTCATCGTTCGTTCGCCGTTTACGCATACCTCCACGCCAAGGCCATCAATTCGCCACGACAGCTCAGGCCTCGCCGCGCGGCTGCAACAGCAGACGCACGTCTTCACCGATGCGGCGCGACTCGACGATGGTCATGTGCAGGCGCTGGGTCATCTCGTCGATATGCAGGCCATCGAACAAGGGCCGCGCACGGTCGCCCAGCAGCACCGGGGCGACGTACAGCAGGATCTCGTCGACCAGGCCCGCGGCGAGGAACGCGCCGGCCAGCGTCGCGCCGGCCTCGACCTGCACTTCGTTGATGTTGCGCGCGGCCAGCAGCTGCAGCACGGCGGCCAGGTCGAAGCGGCCTTCGTGCACCGGCGCGGCGGCGGTCTGCGCGTCGATGCCGCGCGGCGGCTTGGCGTCGGGCGCGTGGACGTAGAGCGTGGGCGCATCGCCATCGCGCACGTGACCGCGCGCGATGGTGGCCAGGCCCGGGTCGAGCACGACCCGCAGCGGCTGTTCGAACGCGGTGTCGTCGTCGAAGCGCACGGTCAGGCTGGGATCGTCCATCAGCACGGTGCCGGCACCGGTGAGGATCGCGCCGGCGCGGGCGCGCCAGCGATGCACGTCGAGGCGCGAGGCCTCGCCGCTGATCCACTTCGACTCGCCGCTGGCCATCGCGCTGCGCCCGTCGAGGCTGGTGGCCAGCTTCACCCGCAGCCACGGCCGGCCGCGCTCGATGCGCGACAGCCAGCCGCGGTTGAGCGCACGTGCCTGCGCTTCCATCAGGCCGTGTTCCACGACGATGCCCGCGGCCTGCAGCTTCTCGAAGCCGGCGCCGTTGACCTGCGGGAACGGATCGCGCATCGCCGCGACCACGCGCGACACGCCCGCGGCGATCAGCGCATCGGCGCACGGGCCGGTCTTGCCGACGTGCGCGCAGGGCTCCAACGTGACGTACGCGGTCGCGCCCTTCGCGCGTTCGCCCGCGGCCTGCAAGGCGAACACTTCCGCGTGCGGTTCGCCGGCCCTGGCGTGGAAGCCCTCGCCGACGACCTCCTCGCCCTGGACCATCACGCAACCCACCATCGGGTTGGGGCGCGTCGTGTACGCGCCGCGTTCGGCCAGGCGCAGCGCGCGGGCCATCATCAGGTGATCGGTGGCACTGAACATCGGTTCACTCATCGGTCTTCGTTCAACACGTAACGGCCGCGCTCGGCGCCCTCTTCCCACGGCCACGCGGGAACGAGATCGGCACCGTCGACGCGCAGTTGCATGCGCTTGAATTCGGTTTGCGGATATTGCGGCGGGAACTGGAAGTGCTCGGGCAGCAGCACGACCTTGCCGCCTTCGTGCTGCCACTGTCCTTCAGCGGCCAGATCGAGCGCGCCGTAGCTGAAATACCACTGGAAACGGCCGTTGGCGTCGAGCTGCAGCTCCGAGCCGGTTTCCATGACGCCTTCGAGGTAGTAGTGCCCGGCGAGCTTGTGTTCGACGCTCATCGTCGGCACCGCGGCCTTGCGCGCTCCACCCGCCTGCGCCGGCATCGCCACCGACAGCGTCAGGGCGAAGGCGACGAGGCCGGCGCGCAGGGCGTTCACCGTTTGCGGCTCTTGGTCGGCGGCGGTTCGTCGTCGATCAGCGGCAGCTGGCCTTCGGTGGCGGTGTCGTGTTCGAGCCGGTCGAGCACTTCGCGGAAGTCGGCCACGTCCTCGAACGCGCGGTACACCGAGGCGAAGCGCACGTAGGCGACGTGGTCGAGCTTGCGCAGCTCGGCCATCACGTACTCGCCGACCCGGCGCGAATCCAGTTCGCGCTCGGCGGTCATGCGCAGGTGGTGGACCACCGCACGCACCGCGGCCTCGATCTGTTCCTCCGCCACCGGCCGTTTCTGCAGCGCGCGGTCGAAGCCGGCGCGCAGCTTGCGCGCGTCGAACGCTTCGCGGCGGCCGTCGCTCTTGATGATCAACGGCAGCTTCAGTTCGATCGTTTCCAGCGTGGAGAAACGCTCGCCACAGGCTTCGCAGACGCGGCGCCGGCGGATGGTCGCGCCGTCGTCGGAAACACGCGAGTCGATGACGCGGGTGTCGAGGTGCTGGCAGAAGGGGCAGTGCATGGGTCTAGGGTGGCCTCGGCGTCACGCGGGATCAAGCAGGAACTTCCAGGCACGGCTTCCAGAAAGCAGACTCCCCGCACTTGGCGGGGAGTCGCTCACATCAACCGTAGACCGGGAACTGCCGGCACTGCTTCGTGACGTTCTCGCGCACGCCGGCGATGACCTTCTCGTCGTTCGGGTGGTCGAGCACGTCGCAGATCCACTCGGCCAGCGCCACGCAGTCGGCTTCCTTGTAGCCGCGGGTGGTGACGGCCGGGGTGCCAATGCGCAGGCCCGAGGTGACGAAGGGCTTCTGCGGATCGTTCGGCACGGCGTTCTTGTTCACCGTGATGTGCGCCTTGCCCAGCGCTTCCTCGGCGGCCTTGCCGGTGATGCCCTTGCCGATCATGTCGACCAGCATCAGGTGGTTTTCGGTGCCACCGGAGACGATCTTGTAACCACGCGAAATGATCGTCTTCGCCATCGCCTGCGCGTTCTTGACGACCTGCTGCTGGTAGGCGGTGAATTCCGGCTCCAGCGCTTCCTTGAATGCCACCGCCTTCGCGGCAATGACGTGCATCAGCGGACCGCCCTGGATGCCCGGGAACACGATCGACTGCAGCTTCTTCTCGATCTCCTCGGCCTTGTCGCCCATGCCCGCCTTGCCGGCAACAATGATCCCGCCGCGCGGGCCGCGCAGGGTCTTGTGCGTGGTCGAGGTGACGACGTGCGCGTGCGGCACCGGGTTCGGGTACACGCCGGCGGCGATCAGGCCGGCGACGTGGGCCATGTCGACGAACAGGTAGGCGCCGACCTTGTCGGCGATGGCGCGGAAGCGCGCCCAGTCGATCACCTGCGAGTACGCGGAGAAGCCGGCAACGACCATCTTCGGCTTGTGCTCCAGCGCGAGGCGCTCGACTTCGTCGTAATCGATCAGGCCCTGGTCGTTGACGCCGTACTGGATGGCGTTGAGCAGCTTGCCGGAGATGTTGACCTTGGCGCCGTGGGTCAGGTGGCCGCCGTGCGCAAGCGACATGCCGAGGATCGTGTCGCCCGGATTGAGCAGCGCGAAGTACACCGCCTGGTTGGCCTGCGAACCCGAATGCGGCTGCACGTTGGCGTAGTCGGCGCCGAACAGCTGCTTGACGCGGTCGATCGCCAGCTGCTCGGCGACGTCGACGTATTCGCAGCCGCCGTAGTAGCGCTTGCCCGGATAGCCTTCGGCGTACTTGTTGGTGAGCTGGCTGCCCTGTGCTTCCATCACGCGCGGGCTGGCGTAGTTTTCCGACGCGATCAGCTCGACGTGGTCTTCCTGGCGGCGGTTCTCGTTGGCGATGGCCTGGGCGAGTTCGGGGTCAAAACCTTCGATACGGGCGTCACGCGGGAACATCGGAACTCCGGCAGGTGGGATGTGGGGAGGGAGGCGGCAAGTTTACCGGGCATTGCGGCCGCACCCTCATTCCAACTGCGTTGGGCGGGCCTTGCATCGCCGCCGCAGGGTTCGTCGGGGGTCCTTGTGGCGGGCCGGGGTCCGCCCTACGCGGGGTTGCGACGCTTCACAGCGACTGCAGGAAGGCTTCGAGCAGCGCGCCCCGGTATTTGCGCCGGTGCAGCAGCAGCGACAGCTTGCGGCGCAGGTACGGCCGCAGGAACGGCGTGCGCAGCACCACCAGCCGGCCCGCGGCGACGGCCTCGCCGACCGCCACCTCCGGCAACACGGCGATGCCCAGCCCCGCCGCGACGGCCTGCTTGATCGCCTCGGTCTGGCTCAGTTCCAGCCGGCTGCGCGGCGGCGGCAACTGCGCCAGGACCTGTTCGCCCAGAGCCCGCGTCGCCGACCCGGGCTCGCGCAGCACCCAGCGCGCATCGCCGAAGTCCTCGGCCTGCAGGCTGCGGCGCCTGGCCAGCGGATGCCCGGGCGGCGCGCACATCACCAGCGCGTCGTCGCGCCACGGCTGCACCTGCAGTTCCGGATGGATCACCGTGCCCTCCACGCAACCGACATCGAGCGCGTGATCGAGCACGCCCTGCGCGATGGCTTCGGTGTTGGCCACCTGCAGGCGGATGGCGACCTGCGGCTGCTCGCGCACGAAGGCTCCCAGCAACTCGCCGACCCGGTAGTTGCCGACCGTGTTGCTGGTGCCTATGCGCAGCTCGCCGGCGAGCAGTTCACCGCGATCGCTGGCGGCACGTGCGAATTCGGCGTGGCGCTCCAGCAGCTCCTGCGCGAGCGGAAGCAGCTCGCGACCGCGCGGATTGAGGCGCAGGCCGCCGCGCACCCGGTCGAACACCCGCGTGTCCAGCAGCCGCTCCATTTCCGCCAGGGCCATGCTGGCCGCGGGCTGGGTCAGATGCAGGCGCGCGGCAGCGCCACTGAGGCTGCCGCTGGCCGCGGCGTGGACGAAAACCTCGAGCTGGCGCGGGCTGACGTTTAGCATCAGATAATTTTATTGCATACATAAATAATCGAAAGTTTATTTGATCCAAGGCGGCGCGCAGACTGCGCCGCCATGCAGCAAGCCATCCCCACGGCGGGCACTTCGCCCCGCACCTTCCCGGTTCCGGACACCGCCTCGCGCTGGCCCGGCCTGACCCTGGTCCTCGCCCCGGCCGTCCTCGCCGCGCTGGCGGGCCGGGCCCTGCCCCTGCTCGGGGGCGCGGTCTGTGGCATCGCCCTGGGCGTGCTGGTACGCACGCGCTGGACGCCCCGCGCGCGGCACAAGGACGGCATCGCCTTCGCCACCCGCGAGCTGCTGCAATGGAGCATCGTGCTGCTGGGCTTCGGCATGGACCTGGGCGTCATTGCCCGCACCGGCCTGGCCTCGCTGCCGGTCACGCTGCTGACCCTGGCGGTGGCCTTCGCCACCGCCTGGTGGCTGGGCCGCATCCTGCGCGTGCCGGGCCGGCTCGGCCTGCTGGTGGGCGTGGGCACGGCGATCTGCGGCGGCTCGGCCATCGCCGCGACGGCACCGATCGTGCAACCCGACGAGCACGAAACCGCCTACGCACTGACCACGATCTTCCTGTTCAACCTCGTCGCCGTGCTGCTGTTCCCGCTGCTGGGCCACGCCCTGCACCTGAGCGATGCGGGTTTCGGCACCTGGGCCGGCACCGCCATCAACGACACCTCCTCGGTGGTCGCCGCCGGCTATGCGTTCAGCCGCGAAGCCGGCGACGTCGCGACGGTGGTCAAGCTCACCCGCGCGACGCTGATCATTCCGGTGTGCCTGGTCCTCGCCGCCGCCGTGGCCTGGCGCACGCACCGCAGCGGCGCCGGACGCGTCGACCTGCGCCGCGTGGTGCCGTGGTTCGTGCTGTGGTTCCTGGTCGCGTCGGCCGTGCGCAGCGCCGGCCTGGTACCCACGGCGGCCTTGCCGCTGCTGCACGCCGCGGCCGGCTTCCTGATGGTGATGGCGCTGACCGCCGTGGGCCTATCGGCCGACCTCAGGCGCATGGCCGACACGGGGGTGCGCCCGATCCTGCTGGGCCTGGGCGTCTGGCTGGCCGTGGCGACCAGCAGCCTGCTGGTGCAGGCGCTGCTGTCCCAGACCTGAGCGCCGCGCGCAGCCGCTATAATTCCGCGATCCCGATTCTCCCCGGCCCTGCCCCGCGCAGGACGCCGTCGTTTGCCCCGCGGCCCGCCCTTCCGGCGGTCCGTGTCCGACCGGAGCCCCCATGCAATACATCTACACCATGAACGGCGTCAGCAAGGTCGTGCCGCCGAAGCGCCAGATCATCAAGGACATCTCGCTGTCCTTCTTCCCGGGCGCGAAGATCGGCCTGCTCGGCCTCAACGGCGCCGGCAAGTCGACGGTGCTGAAGATCATGGCCGGCGTCGACCAGGACTTCGTCGGCGAAGCGCGTCCGCAGCCCGGCATCAAGGTCGGCTACCTGGCGCAGGAGCCGCAGCTCGATCCCGCCCACACCGTGCGTCAGGCCGTCGAAGTGGGTCTGGGCGAGATCATCAACGCGCAGGCCGCGCTCGACGCCGTCTACGCCGCCTACGCCGAAGAAGGCGCCGACTTCGACAAGCTCGCCGCCGAGCAGCAGCGCCTGGAATCCATCCTCGCCGCCGGCGACGCGCACACCCTGGAAAACCAGCTCGAAGTCGCCGCCGATGCGCTGCGCCTGCCGCCGTGGGAAGCCGTGATCGGCAACCTGTCGGGCGGTGAGAAGCGCCGCGTCGCGCTGTGCCAGCTGCTGCTGCAGAAGCCGGACATGCTGCTGCTCGACGAACCGACCAACCACCTCGACGCCGAATCGGTCGAATGGCTGGAGCAGTTCCTCGCCCGCTACACCGGCACCGTCGTGGCCGTGACCCACGATCGCTACTTCCTCGACAACGCCGCCGAGTGGATCCTCGAACTCGACCGCGGTCGCGGCATTCCGTGGAAGGGCAACTACACCGAGTGGCTGGTGCAGAAGGACGAGCGCCTGAAGCAGGAAGAGAATCAGGAAAAGTCGCGCCAGAAAGCCATCCAGAAGGAACTCGAGTGGGCGCGCCAGAACGCCAAGGGCGGCCGCTCCAAGGGCAAGGCCCGTCTTGCGCGCATCGAGGAACTGCAGTCGGTCGACTACCAGAAGCGCCAGGAAACGAATGAAATCTTCATTCCGCCGGGCGAGCGCCTGGGCAACAAGGTCATCGAGTTCAAGAACGTCAGCAAGAAGTTCGGCGATCGCCTGCTGATCGACGACCTGTCGTTCTCGGTGCCCGCTGGCGCCATCGTCGGCATCATCGGCCCCAACGGCGCCGGCAAGTCGACGCTGTTCAAGATGATCATCGGCAAGGAAAAGCCCGACACCGGCACGATCGAAACCGGCCAGACCGTGAAGCTGGCCTACGTCGACCAGAGCCGCGACGCGCTGACCGGCAACCACAACGTGTTCCAGGAAGTGTCCGGCGGCCTCGACATCCTCAACATCAACGGCATCGAGATCCAGTCGCGCGCCTACATCGGCCGCTTCAACTTCAAGGGCCAGGACCAGCAGAAGATGGTCGGCACGCTGTCCGGTGGTGAACGCGGCCGCCTGCACATGGCCAAGACCCTGCTGCAGGGCGGCAACGTGCTGCTGCTCGACGAACCGTCGAACGACCTCGACATCGAAACCCTGCGTGCGCTCGAAGACGCCTTGCTCGAATTCCCGGGCAACACCTTCGTGATCTCGCACGATCGCTGGTTCCTCGACCGCATCGCCACGCACATCCTCGCCTTCGAAGGCGACTCGCACGTGGAGTTCTTCCAGGGCAACTACCGCGAGTACGAGGAAGACAAGAAGCGCCGCATGGGCGCGGAAGGCGCGGCGCCGCACCGCCTGCGGTTCAAGGCGCTCAAGTAAGCAAACGCGGCAACGCGACGCCCGCCTAACGCGGGCGTCTTCGCAAGGCAGGAAGGAATACGACGATGAATTTCATGCAGGCACTGCGCACCCGCTGGCAACAGGCCGACACGCTGGTCTGCGTCGGGCTCGACCCCGAGCCCGCTAGGTTCCCCGCGCAGTTCGCCAACGATCCGGACGCGGTGTTCAACTTCTGCCGCGCCATCGTCGATGCCACCGCCGGATACGCGTGCAGCTTCAAGCCGCAGATCGCCCACTTCGCCGCACTCGGCGCAGAAGGTGCGCTGACGCGTCTGATCGCGCATATCCACGCCGCGCACCCCGGCATCCCGGTGATCCTCGACAGCAAGCGCGGCGACATCGGCAGCACGGCGCAGCATTACGCCGCCGAGGCCTTCGACCGCTACGCCGCGGATGCGGTGACCGCGAACCCGTACCTGGGCCGCGATTCGGTGCAGCCCTTCCTCGACCGCGCCGACCGCGGCGTGGTGATCCTGTGCCGCACCTCCAATCCGGGCGCGGGCGACCTGCAGGACCTCGTCATCGACGGCCGTCCGCTCTACCAGCACGTCGCCGAGAAAGTGGCGCGTGAATGGAACGGCCACGGCAACTGCGCGCTCGTCGTGGGCGCCACCTGGCCGGCGCAGCTGAAGGAAGTGCGTGCGATCGTCGGCGACGTACCGTTCCTGGTGCCGGGCGTCGGCGCGCAGGGCGGCGACGTCGAAGCGGTGGTAACGAACGCGAAGACCGCCGACGGCACCGGGCTGATGGTCAGTTCGTCGCGGGCGATCCTGTATGCCGGAAACGGCCAGGACTTCGCCGCAGCGGCGGCGGATGCCGCGCGCGCGCTGCGTGACGAAATCAATCGCTACCGCTGAGCCGCGGAGCGACGTCAGGTTCTGCTTATGAGCAGCACCGCGATAACCAGGGCCACCGTGAGCAGCGAATTGGCCACCATGAAGAGCGCGTAGCCCAAGGCGGCGCGCAGGGCGATCTTCCAGCGCGACTGCCCCTTGAAGAACTGAACCAGCGAAACGACGCCATAGGCCATCGCCGGCAGCATGACCAGTGACGAGATGCCCGGGTACCAGCGCTGCAACGGAAGCGCCAACACCCAGAGCACCATCGTCTGCGCGGTGAGGAAGGTGGTGATCACCAGCCATTCGGGATAGTTCAGGTCCCGGTAGCGGCGGAATGCCAACTTGAAGGCGAGTGCCTCGAACGGCAGCAGGATCAGTGTCAACCCGGCGATGTGGAGGTTCATCCAATCCCGCACGCCCTCAAACACGCGCGCCACGCGCATCGCATCTGCACCCGCGGCGCCGCCCCCCGCGCGTGCGTCGTCAATGGCCGCCTGCAGCGGCGCGCCCACGAGATCACCGTCCCCCAGCAACTTGCCCAGGAACACTACCGCGGCCGCCGTGATCATGATCAGCAGGAACGGTTTGACGTGGTTCGCCCGCCGTCCCTCGAGGTAGTCACGGATCAGCTGTCCGGGCCGCAGCATCAGGCTCTTGAGCGTGTAGAGGATGCCGCGGTCCATATGCAGCACGCTGTGCTCGATCTCGTGACCGAGGAAGTGCCAATCGATGCGGTGCGCCGGAGTCGGTTGGCCGCAGCCCGGGCAGTAATGCTGCGCGGGGGCGTCGACGGCGCGCCCGCAGTTGGCGCAATGGTTCGCGTGGAGCATTCCGTTCCCCTGATCGGAATGTCGATTGTAGCCGGGGTCGAGGGCGATTACGGCGACTTGGCTTGCGGGATCAACGAGCCGCGAACAGCTTGCGCGCCAGCGCGAAAGGAAAGCGCACCCAGATCATCGTGAACACCGCCACACGCGTCGACGTGCGCTGGCGCGAGGCATCGAACTTGCGGTAATAGCGCCACAGGCCGCGGTGCTTATGCCATTCCACGAACAACGGCCGCGACCGCGACGACACCCCGCGCACATGCACCACGCGCACGTCGTTGGCGACGGCGACAAGGGCCCCGGCCTGGCGCGCGCGCCGGCACAGGTCGAGATCCTCGGCATGCAACCGGTAGCCGGCATCGAAGCCGCCGAGCCGGGCGAACAAGCCGCGCTCCAGCAGCATCAGCGCGCCCGACACCGCATCCACCGGCTGCAGCGGCTGCGTGTCGTCCACCGCGACGCCGAGCTGCGTCGCCGACGCGCCGCGCAGCAGCGACGCCAGCATCGCTGCGAAATCCGGATCGCGACGCCGCGCGGCGGCATCGCGCACACCGGCTTCGTCGACGAGGTCGGCACCGATCAGCATGGCGCGCGTGGCGGAAGCCGCATGCGCGCGCAGGCGGGCAAGCGTGCCGGCATCCACCAGGCAATCGGGATTGACGAAGGCCAGCCAGCGCACGCCGTCTTCGCCCACGAGATCCGCCGCGCCCTGGTTGCAGGCCACGCCGAAGCCCGGGTTGTCGGGATTGGCGATGAAGTGCACGCGCGGATCGCGCGCGGCGTGGCGCTGCACGATTTCCATGGTGCCGTCGTCGGAACCGTTGTCGACCACGCGGATCGCAGCGACCGCATCGGCGGCGCGTAGGCGCAGCAGGCAGTCGTCGATGGTCTCGGCGCTCTGGTAGCTGACGACAATGGCGGCAATCGCGGCGATGTCGGTCTGGGTCATGCGTGCTTCATGCGAACAGGTCGCCCTGGACGTCGGGCGGACCGATGGTGGCGAGCAGGACTTCCAGCCGCGCGCGGGTGTCGCGCAGCGGGTCCTCCATCAGGAAATGGGCGACGCGCGCGTGCCACGTCGGCCAGCGCGCGGCGATGACGTCGAGGTCGCCATCAGCCGGCGTGCCTTCGCCGCTGCGTGCGACGAAGGCGGTTTCGCACAGCACGTTGCGCCAGCCCAGGCCGGACAGGCGCAGCGACAGGTCGATCAACGCGGCGTACCAGGAACCGTAACTGGCCGCGTCGAGGCCGCCCGCGCGCTGGCGCGCGCTGCCGCGCAGGAGCACGGCGTGGGTCAGCGCCGTCGGCAGTTCCGGGGCAGCGCCCGGCATCGCTGCCGCGGCGCGCGCGAGCCGTTCGCGCTCGGCCGGCAGCGCGTTGATCTCGCCGATGCGCGGAAAGGACGCGGCTTCGCCGGCATTGCTCCACGGCGTGGCCGAGGCGATCGCGCCGTCGGCGTGCAGGCAGCCGGACAGGCGCGCCAGCCATCCCGGCAGCGGCACCGTGTCGCTGGCGAGGACGACCACGTCGGCATCGCCACAGGCGCCGAGCACCTCGTCCAGGTGCGCGACCTCACCGACGCTGCGCTGGCGCCGCGTGTAGTGCGCCTGCAGGGCGGTGCGCCCGAGCCAGCGCTCGATGATGGCGTGGCCGCGCGGGCCGCACTGCGCGTCGTCGGCGAGCCAGACGCGCGTCGCCGCGGGCGTGGTGGACTCCAGCGCGGCGAGGCAGGCGTCGAGCGATTCCTCGTCGACACCGACCGGCACTACGACGATGGGCAGTGCGTTCGCGGCGGGGAGCACGTCGTTGGCGGTTGGCATGCCCCGCGCTTATTTCCTCGGATCGCGCGGCGTGCGATGCAGCGGTTCCATGGCGCGGAAACGCGCGCCGTATTCGTCGGTGAGGTCGCGCGCTTCCTGCGGGTTGCGGATGACGGTCGGCGTCAGCAGCACGATCGTCTCGCTGCGCGCCGTGCGCGACGTCTGCCGTCCGAACAGGCCGCCGATGATCGGGATCCGGCTCAAGCCAGGGAAACCGTTGCTGCCGCGGGTGACGCCGTCGTCGATCAGGCCCGCCAGCAGCACGGTATCGCCGTTCTGGATCGCCGCCTCGGTCTTGAGCTTGCGCGTGTCGATGCGCACGTTGCCGTTGGCGTCGGCCTGGCTGCCCGGCGTGCTGACTTCCTGCACGATGTCGAGGAACACCATGCCGTCCTTGCTGATGCGCGGGCGCACCTTGAGGATGATGCCGGTGTCGAGGTACTGCACCTGGCTGATGGTGTTGGTGGTGCCGGCGGTCGGGTTGACGGTGACCGAGGAGATCGGAATGCGGCTGCCGACGTTGAACGTCGCTTCCGCGTTGTTGCGCACCACCACCGACGGCGACTGCAGGATCTGCACGTCGCTGACCGCATCGAGCGCGCTGATCACCGCCGCGGCATCGTTGTTGACCAGCGTCCAGGCGACGCCGCCGATGTTGGTGAGCTTGCCGGCGATCGTGCTCCACTTCGGAATGCCCAGGCTGTCGGGCGGCAGGCCGATGTCCTGCTTGGCGGCCTCGAGATACCAGTTGACGCCGTAGCTGAGTTCGCCGGACAGCTGCACCGTCGCGACCTGCGCCTCGATGTGCACCTGCATCGGCATCACGTCGAGGCGCGCGATCACGTCCTTGATCGATTTCCACGCCGACGGCGTGCTGCGCACCAGCAGCGAATTGCTCTCCTCCACCGCCGACACGCCGACGCGGTCGCCGTTGACGTCGAGGGTGACCGCGGCGTTGCCGCCCTGGCGCGCGTTCAACGACATCTCGCTGCCGCTGCTGCCGGAACTGCCGCTGTCGCTGCCCGTGCCCTTGATGTCGGCGGTGCTGCCGCCGCTGGCGCTGTCCTGCAGTTCGACCGAGTCCAGGCCGGGCATCAGCGACGGGGCGCTGCCCGAGCCGCCGTTGCCGCTGCTGCGGCCGGAACCGAACACTTCGGACAGGCGGTCGGCGAGGTCCTTGGCCTTGATGTACTTGAGTTCGTACGAATACAGCTGGATGTCGCCGCCGGCGCTGTCGATGCGCTCCAGCCACTCCTGGATGTCGTCGAGGTAGCTCGCCTGCGGGGTGATCACCAGCACCGCGTTGGCGCCGTCCAGCGGCATGAAGCGGAACATGCCGGCGACCGGCGACTTGCTCTGTTCGCCGAACACCTTTTCCAGGTCCGCGACGACCTTGTTGGCCTTGCCGGAAGTCAGCGGGAACACGCCCACCGACATGCCCGACAACCAGTCCACGTCGAAGATCTCGATCGTGCGCAGGTAGTTCTCCAGCTCGGTGCGGGTGCCGGCGATGCTGATGATGTTGCGCGAGTTGTCGACGTTGACCACCGCGTTCGGGCGCGCGTACGGCTTGAGCACCTTCTCCATCTCGCTGGCGGAGATGTAGCGCAGCGGCACCGTGCGGACCTCGTAGCCGCGCGCCAGCGACGGCGCGCCAGTGCGCGGCGCCACCGCGCCGCTGGCCAGGGCCTGGTCGGACGGCACGATGTTGTAGCGGCCGCCGCTGTAGATCAGGCGCGCGTTGTTCCAGCCCAGCACCATCTCCAGCAGGTTGAGCGCTTCGGCGGGACTCACCGGCTTGGGCGTGCCGAGGGTGACGGTGCCCTGCACGCCCGGGGCGATGACGTAGTTCTGGCCGAGCATGTCGCCGAGGATGGCCTTCACCACCGCGTGCAGCGATTCGCCCTCGAAGTTGAACGTCGCGCCGCCACCGGTCGCCGGCAATGCGGGCGGCGCGGCCGAGGCGGCTTCGCGGTTGATCACCTGGCCGCTGCCGCGGCGGATGCGCGGACGCGGGCCCTGGTCGTCCTCGGGCAGCGGCTGCACGCCGCCGCCAACGACTTCAGCGCCCGACCCGGGCGCCGTGGTGGCGGACGAGGTTCCGGCGGGCGTCTGCAGCGTGCGCGGATCCGCGTCGCGACGAACCTGCGCGACCGGGACAGCCGAGCAGGCGGTGAGCGCGAGGGCGACGGCGACGGCAACGGTTCTGTTGGCGACGGACGTCGGGCCGGACCAGAGCGTGGAATGCGGATGACGATTCATGTCGGGCGACTCTATTTGACCGGCGGTTTCTGTTGCTGTTGCTGCTGGGCTTCCTGCCTCAGCTGCGCACGACGCGCTTCGATGCGCTTGCGGATGGCTTCCATCTGCGCCTGTTCCGTCATCGGTTGAGTGGGACTGGCCGGGGTCCGCGCCGGCGCAACCGCGGCGGTGGCCGGCGCGACTTCCGCCGGCCCCTGCGGACCGGGCGTCTCGCTGACGGCCGCGGCCTGGCCCGCCGGCGGCACGACCGGCCGGCCTTGCGGGGATGCATCGGTCTTGGTCACGGCCGTGGGCGCTTCGCCGCCGACGCCGTTGTAGACGCGCAGTTCGAGCCGGCGTTCGCCTTCGGGACCGACGAACACGGCGCTGCGCGGATCCAGCGATTGCAGGGTCCAGCTGGGCAGCGCGGCATCGGCTTCGCCCAGCTTGATCCGCAATGGCGGCGTGCTGGCATCGGGCGCCTGGATGATCGCCATCTTGAAGGCCGGCGTGATCATCACGCTGGTCAGCACGTAGTTGAACGCCTTGGCCTGGTCTTCGCCCTGCGGCTGCAGCGAGAACGGATGCGGCCGGCGGTCGTCGGCGAACAGCGGGCGGTTGGCGGTTTCGGCGTACTGCGTCAGCGGTCCCAGGCGTTCGGGCACCGCCTTGGGCAGGGCCGGCAACGGACGCACCAGCGCCGAATCCTCGGGCGCCGGCGTGATCCGCCCGCCCATGCCGAACAGCGCCAGCAGCAGCGACAGCACGGCCCACGCGGCCGTCGTCGCCAATACCCAGGTGCGCGGACCGGCGCTGTCAAAGCGCATCGTCGTTGCCTCCGGGCAGGGGCGCGGCGCGTTGCGGCCGCGGCGGCACGGCGCCGGGCTGCAGGTAGCCGTACAGGTCGAAGCTGACATCGAGCCCGCCCTGCGTGCCGCTCTGGCCCGGGTTGAAGAACACGCGCTGGCCGAGGACGTTGAGGTTGCCGACGAACAGCCGCGGCATCCCGCCTTCGAGCGAATGCAGCACGTTCGCCAGTTCCGGCGTGCCGCAGCGCAGGCGCACCTGGATGGTCACGCGCGGGTACTTCTCGCGCGGCGGTTCCTGCAGCGGCGAACGGTTGGTGATCTCGCAGGCGCGGCGCCCGGGGCTCGCCTGCGACACCACCGCTTCGAGCCGCTGCACCAGCGCCGCGGTGGCCAGTTCCGGGCTGCGCTCGGGCAGGAAACCGGGCGTGCGCGCCAATGCCGCGCGCGCCTGCTGCAGGCGCTGGCGCACCACCGGCGCCTGGTTGATCTCGGTGCGCAGGCGCAGCTCGCGTTCGCGCGCCCCGTCGATGCGCTCGCCGACCGCGCGCATCGGCACGGTGAACCACGGATGGATCAGCACCGCATAGGCAAGCAGCAGCACGGCCGCGAGCAGGCCGAGCGCGAGCCAGCGATCGCGGTCATTGACCGGCATTGCCACCGGCGGCCTCCTTGGTGTCGGCGGGGCCGATTTCCGCGGTGAGGGTGAAGCGATCCTTGCGCGTGGTCGGATCGGTCTGCAGCGCGCCCGCGAGCGCCGGCGAACGCCACAGCTTCGAATCCTGCAGGCGGCCGATCAGCGCGGGCGCTTCGGTGCTCAGGCCGATCAGGGTGATGCGGTCGCCCTCGATCGCGAGTTTTTCCAGGTACGTGCCATCGGGCAGGCGCTGGCTGAGTTCGTCCATCACTTCCAGCGCCGGCGGGTAGTCCGCGCGCATGCGCTGCAGGAAGGCGTGGCCCTCGATGAGGTTGACGAGTTCCTGGCGTTGCGCGGCGGCGCGACGCGCCGGGCCGCTCTCGCGTGCGATCTCCGCATCGAAGGCATCGGCCGCGGCGCGACGGTTCTCGAGCATCTGCCACAGCGTCAGCGCCACCGCCACGACGGCGACAGCCGCAAGCACGAGGTTCCAGGTCGCCCAGGGATCGCGGGCGTTCTGCCGCTGCGCCGGCGGCAGCAGGTTGACCTGCAGCGGCACGCCATCGGCACCGGCCACGTCGATGCCGGCGAGCAGCGGCGCGACCGGGCCCAGCGCCGCCAGTTGCGGATCCAGCGCGGCGCGTGGCACGGCCACGAGTTCCGCGTCGATGGGCCCCTCGCCTTCGCGGCGCACGAGCACGCGCGCGTCGTAGGCGACGGCGTCGGCGGCGAACGGGGTCTGTCGTTCGATCTCGAAGCCGACCACGTCGCGCAGGCGCTCGGCGGCGGCCGCGGGCAACGCCAGCCGGCGCCGCAGCGAACTGCCCGCAGGCAACAGCAGCCAGCGCGGCAGGTCGGCCAGGCGCTGTTCCAGCAACGGCGCGAGCGGATCGCTGCCCGCATCGAAATCCTTCAGCACGGGCAGGTTGCCCAGGTCACGGATCTCGTCGCCGCGCTGCAGGCGCAACCGCAGCGCGTCGCCTTCGACCTGCAGCAGCAGGCGGCCACGATCCATGCCGAGCAGCTGGCGCGCACGCGGCGGCAGCCAGGAGGCCAGCGCATTCGCCCACCACGCAAGGAAGCCGCCGGTACCGGTGCCGAGCGAGGAGCCGCTCAACCGGTTGCCGAAACGACCCAGACGGTCCTGCAACCGTCCTGCTGCAGGGGTGCTCATCGTGGCGACGCTCCTTCCTCCACTGGCTGATGAAAGCAGCAGGTCATCAATCCCCTACCTGCCAACGCAACGGCGTATAGGCCATGCCGGGCACGGCCCCTCCCGCACGTACCACGGTCCGCAACACCGCTTCGCGACGATCGGCGAGGCGTGCACGGCTCTCGATACTATACGTGCCGCTGCTGCCACCCACGAGCGCGCCACCGTCGGGCAAGGTCGGCGGCGGCAATCCGGAATCCGGATTCCAGCGCTGCCGCTGCGCCACCACGTCGGCGCCGTCCATGCCCATCGCGTCCAGCACCTCGGCTGAAGCAAACGCCGGATCCGGACGCGCTCGGCCACTGAAGACGGTCAGGTGCGGCGCCATCCGTGCATACAACTCGGGGGTGAAACCCAGCACCTGTTCGAGCTCGGCCACGCTTTCGAACTCGGCGTCCTTGGCGCCATAGGGCCGCCCGGCGCTCGCATAGTCCGCGTCCTCGCCGCCGCCGGCCGGTTGGCTGAGGCTGTCCGGATCGCGCCAGTCGAGGATGGCGGCCGCCAGTTGCGCCGCCTGCTGCGGCTCGATGTCGAAGCGGCGGATGAACTCGGTCAGCAGCGTGATGTCGGCCTGGTTGAGGTCGATCTTGCCGTTCTCGTCGACGATGCGCACTTCGACGTCGGCATTGCCGTAACGCCAGCGGTGCGGGCGTCCATCGGGCAGCCACTGCTGGCGCGGATCGCTGGCGGCCACGCGGGTCAGCGCGTACTCGAGCCCGGCGCGCGCGGCGTTCTCGGCCACCAGCCCGCGGACCAGCACGCGACCCTGCAGGTGCTCGGTGCGCGCGATCAGCGCGAACGCACCGATCAACGCCGCCAGCAGCATGACCAGCCACATCACCAGCAGCAAGGCGACGCCGCGCTGGGACGACGCGCGGTTCGAAGAACCGCCAACCGCAGATACGCGCGTCATTGCGTCACCTGCGTGGCGGTGCTGGTGGTGGTGATCGCGGCGAGCGGCAGCGCCACGATCACCGGCGGCCAGGTTTCGTCGTTGCCGTCGGTGATGGTGACTTCCACCATCAGCGGCAGCTGTTCGCCGTTGTCCCAGGTGTCCTGCCAGTCGCCCAGCCCGCCGTCCGCGGCGTAGCTGCGATAGCGGAAGCGCGCGGACTTGAGGCCTTCGACCAGCACCTCCGGCGGCCGCGGCTCGCTCTCCTCGATGGTCTTTCCCGCCAGCACCATGCCCAACGCCAGGGTGATGCGCTCGCCGCCGTCCTCGATGGCGAAGTCGTGCAGGTAGGGACCGCCGCGCCCCAGGTAGTCGGGCAGGTCGGCGACGAAACGCATGCGCTCGTTCTCGCCGAGGAAGCGTTGCGCCGCCCCCGTCGCCGGATCGAAATTGAAGGGCACCGGGCGTACGGCTTCGAGTCGGCGGCGCAGGAAATTCTCCACCGCGCGGATGCGTTCGCTCTGCGCGGCGATGCCTTCGCCACGCTGCGTGGTCTTGGTCGCGGCGCCCAGGGTCGCGAACGCCAGCGTCAGTCCGGCCGCGAGCAGCACGGTGGCGATGAGCACCTCGATCAGGGTGAAGCCGCGCACGGAACGCATGTCAGCCTCCCGTGTCCACGCCGGGCGGAACGATCCGCAGCGTCCGCAGCAGCAGGCGCTGGCCCGGACCGCCGTCGCCCCACTCGATGCCCAGGCGCACTTCCAGCAGCGTCGGCGCGGCCGGATCGAACGGCAGGTCCGCGCGCCGCGCCGGATCGTCCCAGCGCTGCACCTGCAGCGCCCAGCGATAACGGCCGTTGTCGAGTTCGCCGTTGCGCGATCCCGGCTTCACCGGCACGCCCACGCCCACCTGCGCCATCAGCGACTGCGCATGCAGCGCCGCGCGCCCCGCATCGGCGGAGTTGCGCACCTGCCGCGCCGCGCCCGACAACGATCCCAATAACAACGTGAGCGCCGCGGCCAACAGTGCGAAGGCGACGATGACTTCGATCAGGGTGTAGCCACGTTGTGCAACGGGGAACCGGGAACCGGAAACGGGGAAGCAAAAACCCGTGCCGCGGCCGTTGCCTTCCGCCGTCGCTCCCCTGGTCGCCGGCTCGCGGTTGTTCATGGCGCAACCTCGCCGCGGCGCAGGCGCACCTCGCCGGTCAGCCAGGTCACGTCGATGTTCATCGCGGCCCGCTTCGCGCTCAGCTGCACGCGGCCGCCGGTCGATGCGCCGTCGGGGAAGAACACGATCGCACCCTCGCCCTGGCGCGGCTGCACCTCGCGCGCACCGGTGAAACTGACCCGGAGCTGCGCCGGGATCTCACCGCTGCGGTTGTTGGGCGCGGTCCAGGTGTGTCGTTGTGGATCGATGGTGAAGCGCTGCGGCTGACCGGTGGCGATCGCCTGCGTGCGCGAGTAGCGCAGCTGCGCGACGATGCGCTTGGCTTCGCTGCGCAGCTGCATGCCGGCGAAGCCGCCGGTCAGCACGCCGGCCGCGACGACGCTGATGACCGCCAGCAGGGCGATCACCAGCAGCATCTCCAGCAACGATACGCCGCGTGACTTGCGCTGCATCGGCGGCCTCGTGCACCTGGTCCTGTTCCGTATCCGGACGGCTTATTCGTACTTGAAGTCGGCGTCGGTGCTGGTGCCGCCGGGCTTGCCGTCCTTGCCGAGGAAGACCAGGTCGAAATCGCCGTTCTCGCCGGGGACGCGGTACTCGTACGCGTGGCCGAACGGATCCTTGAGCTCCGTCGCCTTCGCATACGGACCGAGCCAGCCGTTCGCGTCGCCGGGCGCGGTGACCAGTTCGTCCAGCGAGGTCGGCAGGCGCCCGGTGTCCATGCGGAAGGACTCGACCTTGCCGGCCAGCGTCTGCACCGCCGACTTGCCCAGGTTGTAGTCGCCGCGATCCTTGCCGCCGATGACGCGGCTGCCGACGAAGGTCAGCACCGCGCCGATCAGCACGATCACGATGATGATCTCGATCAGGCTCATGCCGCGCTGCTTGGCGGCGGAGGCGAAACGCGGGTTGGAACGCAGGTTACGCATGATGGATTCCAGTAAGGGGAGCCTAGAGCCGGGCCCGCGGCTGGTTTGAATGGTAGAGGTAGAACACATGAGTGGCTTCGACGAATCGCTCGCCGCCATCCATGGCGCAACGCCATTGCCTGCGGATGGTCCGGCCCGGCCAACCCTGGCCGGGCGTTCGGCGCGATGCGCGGCATGCCGCGCAAGCATCGCGCCTCACCCAATCGCTCCGGTGAGGTCGTACAGCGGCAGCAGGACCGACATCACCACGACGCCGATCACCGCCGCCAGCACCACGGTCACCACCGGCACGAGTGCGGCCAGCATGCGATCCAGGCTCAAGGCGGTTTCCTGCTCGAAGGTTTCGGCGGTCTTCACCAGCATCGCGTCGAGCGCGCCGGATTCCTCGCCCACCGAAATCATCTGCAGGGCCAATCGCGGGAAGCGCTTGCCGCGCGCCAGCGCCGTCGACAGCGCCACGCCGTTCTTCACTTCTTCCGCAGCGGTTTCGACATCGGCGGCCAGCACCCGGTTCCCGAGCACGTTGCGGCCGATGCCCAGCGCGGTCAGCAGCGGCACGCCGTTGCGCACCAGCGTGCCCAGCGTGCGCGCCAGGCGCGCGGTCTCGATCTTCGCCACCAGCGAACCGGCGAACCGGCGCTGCAGCAGCCAGGCGTCGAACTTCTCCCTGAATGCGGGCTCGCGGCGCTTGCGGTCGAACCACCACAGCCCGACGGCCGGCACGACCAGCAGCAGGATCCACCAGTCGCGCACGAACATGCCGATGCCCAGCACGATCTTGGTGAACAGCGGCAGTTCGGCGTCGAGGCTTTCGTACATCGCCGCGAACTGCGGCACCACGTAGCCGAGCAGGAACAGCAGGCTCAGGCTGACCATGACCAGCAGGATTGCCGGATAGATCAGCGCATTGATCACGCGCCCCTGCAGCGCGCGCGCGCGCTCGAGGTAATCGGCGAGCCGGGCCAGGGTTTCATGCATGTTGCCGCCGGCTTCGCCCGCGCGGACCATGTTGATGTAGAGCCGCGAGAACGTGCCGTGCTGGCGATCCAGCGCGGTCGAGAGCGACGTGCCGCCGCGCACCGCGTCGCGGATGTCGGTGATGGTGCGCTTGGCGGCTTCGTCTTCGGGCAGTTCGAGCAGGATGCCCAGCGCGCGATCGAGCGGTTGCCCGGCGCCGAGCAGGGTCGCCAGCTGCTGGGTGAACTGCACCAGCCGCGGCCCGGCGAACGGCTTGGCCTTGAACAGCCCTTTCCACAGCGACGCGGCGCGCGCCTCGCTGGCGAGCTTGGCTTCGACCGGAAGGTGCCCCTGCTCCTGCAGCCGCGCGACCACCTCGGCGCTGCTGGCGGCCTCCATCTGGCCGTCGAGCAGTTCGCCGCGCGCGTTCAAGGCCTGGTAGTGGAAGAGGGGCATGCGCTCAGGCGTCCTCGGTGACGCGCAGCACTTCCTCGATCGTGGTCTCGCCGGCCAGCGCCTTGGCGATGCCGTCCTCGTACATCGTGCGCATGCCGGCCTGGCGCGCGATCTGCTCGATCTCGCCCATGCCGGCGTGGCGCATCACCGCGCGGCGCAGCTCGTCGTTCATGACCAGGAATTCCATGATCGTGGTGCGGCCGAGATAGCCCGTCGGCGCGATCGCCGAAGCACGCGGGTGATAGAGGTGGATCTCGCCCTGCGGCTGGTACTTGCGCAGGCCGAACTTCTCGATTTCCTCCGGCGAAGCGGGGTAACGCTCGGCGTGCGTCGGCTCCAGGCGGCGCACCAGGCGCTGCGCGAGGATGCCGTTGATGGTCGAGGTCAGCAGGTAATCCTCGACGCCCATGTCGAGCAGGCGGGTGATGCCGCCCGCCGCGTTGTTGGTGTGCAGCGTCGACAGCACCAGGTGGCCGGTGAGCGCGGACTGGATCGCGATGCGCGCGGTTTCCAGGTCGCGCATTTCGCCGATCATGATGATGTCGGGGTCCTGGCGCACGATCGAACGCAGTGCATGGGCGAAGTCGAGGCCGATCTGCGGCTTGGCCTGGATCTGGTTGATGCCTTCGATCTGGTACTCGACCGGGTCCTCGACGGTGATGATCTTGACGTCGGGTGTGTTGAGCTTGCTCAGCGCGGTGTACAGCGTGGTGGTCTTGCCCGAACCGGTCGGACCGGTCACCAGCAGGATGCCGTGCGGCTGCTCCAGCACGTGCTGGAACTGCGGCAGGAAGTTGTCGGAGAAGCCGAGCTTCTTGAAATCGAAGACGACGGTCTCGCGGTCGAGCAGGCGCATCACCACCGATTCGCCGTGCGAGGTCGGCATGGTCGACACGCGCAGGTCGAGTTCCTTGCCCTGCACGCGCAGCATGATGCGGCCGTCCTGCGGCAGGCGGCGTTCGGCGATGTTCAATTTCGCCATGATCTTCACGCGCGAGATCACCGCGGCGGTGAGGTTGGCCGGCGGCGACTCGCCTTCTTCCAGAACGCCGTCGATGCGGTAGCGCACCTTCAGGCGGTTCTCGAACGGCTCGATGTGGATGTCCGAGGCGCGCAGTTCGACCGCACGCTGGATGATCAGGTTGACCAGGCGGATCACCGGCGCTTCCGAGGCGAGGTCGCGCAGGTGCTCGACGTCCTCGAGGTCGCCCGTGCCCTCGCCTTCCGCGGTTTCGACGATCGCGCCCATGGCGCTGCGGCCCTGGCCGTGCCAGCGCTCGACCAGGTCGTCGATCTCCGAGCGCAGCGCCACCAGCGGGCGCACCTCGCGCTGCGTGGCCAGGCGCACGGCGTCGAGCAGGTAGGCGTCCTGCGGATCGGCCATCAGCACGTCCACGTGGCCGGCGGATTCGGCGATCGGGCAGACGTGGAACTGCTTCATGAACTTGCTGGTGAGCGCGACGCCTTCCGGCGGCAGCTCGGGCGCATCCTTCGCGTTCACCAGCGGCAGGTCGAGCACGGCCGCGACGGTTTCGGCGTGGTCGCGTTCGGACACCAGGCCCAGCCGCGCCAACAACGACAGCAGGCTGCCGCCGGCCTCTTCCTGCAGGCGCCGGGCGCGGGCCAGGTCGGCATCCTTCAGGCGGCCCTTTTCCAGCAGCGCGGCGACGATGCGCTCGTCGATGCCGGGATCGGTGGTGGTGTCGTGGACGACTGCGTTCACATTCGCGCCCTCGCGGGCCCCATTCCAAGGGGCCCCGACTTTAACAGTTGCGGCTTTACGGCGGCGCAAGCGCTGTGGCATCGCGAAAGGGGTCCGTCGCGATATCGTGGTGCAGCGTTCGCAGGGGACAACGATGAACGACAAAGCCACCGGCCCAACCGACGAACGCCGCCTGCGCCGCGAACGCGACCCGGACCAGTTGCGCTGGATCGCGCAGGCGCGCTGCCTCGCTGCCGCGCTCGACCTGCTGGCGCAACCGATCGTCCTGCTCCTGCCAGGCGAACCGCTGCGCGTATGGCACGCGAACGCCGCTGCCCGCCATCGCTTCAGCAGCCATCCGGAACTGCGCCTGCGCGACGGCACGCTGATGGCCTCGCCCACCACCACCCCGGCACTCACGGCTGCGCTCGCGCGCGTGCTGGAACTCGGTCCGGGCCATCCCTGCGAAGTGCGCGTGGCGTCGGCAGGGGAATCGCTCGTGGCCACGGTGCAGGCGCTCGATTTCGGTGCCGCGGCCGACCTGCCGGTGCGCGAGGTGGTGATGCTCGAACTGCACCAGCCCGCCTCGGTCGAACGCGGCCTGCATCGCCTCTGCAGCGAATTCCACCTCACCCGCAAGGAAGCCGAAGCCGCGGTCGGCCTGTATTCGATGGGTTCGATCGACGAACTGGCGCGCTGCACCGGACGGTCGGTGCACACCGTGCGCACCCAGCTCAAGGCCGCCATGCACAAGACCGCGACGCACACCCAGGCCGGGCTGGTGGCGCTGGTTGCCAACCGGCTGGCGCCCTGAAGCAACCGTTCGCCGCCGCCTACACCAGATGGGTGATGACGGCGGCGGAACGACGCTCCTAGCGTGAGGGTGCCGGCGCCGGGGAGGCGCCACACAGGGGAACATCATGAAAGCCCACGGAACGCCCGCATGCCGGGCGTGGTTCGGCGTCCTCTCCGTTTTCGCGCTGCTGCTCGCGGCACCCGCGGTGCTGGCGGCGGGGCCGGGGTGCGCCACGCCTGAGGCCAACATCAATCCCGGATCGTTGACCATCGGCGACTTCAAGCCGCTGTCCGGCGGCGGCTGGGCCCTCAATCCGGTCACCGTCAACGGCCAGTCGTCCAAGCCCAATGCGAACCAGGGCGGCCTGTTCCAGTGGTCGTTCGTGGGCACGTCGCTCGGCACCCTGGCCAACGCCAACGCGGCGCAGGCCCAGTTCACGCCACCCGACGTCACCGCCACCACGCAGGTCGTGCTGCGCCTGACCGTAACCGTCAGCGGATGCCCCGGCAGCGACTCCGAGGACATCACGATCACGATCACCAACGCGCACGACGAGGTGATCAATACGCCGCCGCACGCGGTGCCGACGGCCACCCCCGCGGCAGCGTCCGAAGGCACCCTCGTGACCCTGGATGGCAGCGCCTCCTGGGATGCGCAGGGCCCCATCGCGAGCTACGCCTGGGCGCAGACCGGCGGCCCGGCGGTCACGCTGCAGGCGACGGCCAATCCCGCGATCAGGACCTTCGTCGCGCCGAACTTCAGCGCCGACACCAACCTCACCTTCCAGCTGACCGTCTCCGACGGCACGCTGTCGAATTCGGCGGTCACCTACGTCAACGTCACCTGGACCAACGATCCACCGGTCGCGGCGCTGGCGTGTCCCGCCGCCACGGGGTATTTCGACGTGGACGAAGGCGCCGCCTTCACCTTCGACGGCAGCGCGTCGCACGACAGCGACGACGGCATCGCGAGCTATGCCTGGAAGCAGGAAGTCGGCCTGCCGGAAGTCCCCGGCGTGGGCGACTGGAACACCGCCACCGGCAGCTTCACCGTGCCGGCGCTGGGCTACGGCCAGACCGGCCTGGTCCCGTTCACGCTGACCGTCACCGATCACGCCGGCGCGAAGTCCAGCGCGAGCTGCGCGCTGCTCATCAACGACATCACCGCGCCATCGATCTCGGTGCCGTCGGACCTCGTCGCCGAAGCGACGTCCGCAACCGGCGCGATCGTCGGTGCGGCCGAGGGCTATGACGTCTCCGCCTTCGACGCCGTCGCCGGCGGGCTGCCGCTGGTCAACACCAGCGAATACTTCCTGTGCGAACCGGCGCCGAACACCCTGTTCGCCCTGGACGCGGTGACGCCGGTGCTGTGCCGCGCCTGGGACGCGTCGGGCAACGAGGCCAGCGCCGGGTTCTCGGTCAGCGTGGTGGATACCACCGCGCCGACCATCAGCGTGCCGCTGTCGTTCGCGGTCGAAGCCACCGGGCCCGATGGCGCCGCCGCCGACTACGTCGCCAAGTCGGACGACATCGTCGATGGCGAACGCGATGCGCTGTGTGTTCCCGCTTCCGGGCACGTGTTCCCGATCAATACGCCCGGCCCGACCACCACGGTCGATTGCGATGCCAGCGACGCGCACGGCAACCAGGCCGACACGCAATCCTTCACCGTCGCCGTGCACGACACCACGCCGCCCGCGTTCGATCCCGATACGGTCAGCGCCGACCTCGTGGCCGAAGCGACGTCGCCGGCCGGCGCGTCGGTGAGCTTCGCGCTGCCGTCGGCCAACGACCTCGTCGACCTGGGCAACGTGCAGGTCGCGTGCGTGCCGGCCTCGCCGCACGTGTTCCCGCTGGGCGCGACGACGGTGCAATGCGACGCCACCGATACGCGCGGCAACAGCACGGCGGACGATGATCCCAGCGACGCGACGCCAGGCACGTCGGCCACGTTCAAGGTCACCGTCGAGGACACGACGCCGCCTACGCTGGGGGCCGTATCGGACCGGACGCTGGAAGCCCTGTCGGCCGCAGGCGCGCCGTTCGCGTACACCGCGCCCGCCGCCACGGACCTGGTCGATGGCGACCGTCCCGTGACGTGCAGCGAGTCGCCCGCCCTGCTCGCGGCCGGCGTGTTCCCGCTCGGCACCACCACGGTCACCTGCAGCGCCAGCGATACGCGCGGCAATACGGCGTCTACCGCCTTCGCGGTGAAGGTCGTCGATACCACGCCACCGACGCTGTCGTTGCCCGGCAACCTGGTCGAAGAAGCCACCGGCCCCTTGGGTGCCGCCGTCAGCTTCAGCGTCTCCGCCAGCGATCTGGTGGATGCGAGCGTGCTGCTCGTGTGCTCGGCCCATTCCGGCGACACGTTCGCCCTGGGTACGACCACGGTGACCTGCACCGGCACCGACGACGCGGGCAACAGCGCCAGCGGCAGCTTCGCCGTCACCGTGCGCGACACCACGGCGCCGGCGATCGCCGCGCACGACGACGTCACCGCATTCGCCACCGCCAACTCGGCCGCGACGGTGAGCTACAGCCTGCCGACCGCGACCGACCTGGTCGACGGCAGCGTGGCGGTCACCTGCACGCCGCCGTCGGGCAGCAGCTTCAACGTCGGCAGCACCACGGTGACCTGCAGCGCGCAGGACAGCCGCGGCAACGCGGCGACGCGCACGTTCGCGGTGATCGTCAGCTACAACTTCAACGGCTTCTTCCAACCGATCGACAACGCGCCCGCGCTCAACACGGTCAAGGCCGGCAGCGCGGTACCGGTGAAGTTCAGCCTCGGCGGCAACCAGGGCATGAACATCTTCCAGTCCACCCCGGCCTCCGGCGTGATCGCCTGCGGCGCGACGGAAGGCGACGCCATCGAGGAGACCGTCACTGCCGGCAGCAGCAGCCTGCAGTACGACGCCGGCACGGGCCAGTACATCTACGTGTGGAAGACCGAGAAGACCTGGGTCGGCCAGTGCCGGATCCTGCAGGTCAAGCTCAAGGATGGCCGCAGCAGGACGGCGCTGTTCAAGTTCAAGTAATCCGCACCAACAGTGCGTAAACGGGAAAGCCTGGCCAGTGGCCAGGCTTTCCCGTTTCACGGTGCGTCGAAACGACGACGCGGATCCGCGTCGCCTCAGCCGATCCACACCCGCGCGTTGCGGAACATGCGCTGCCACGGCGACTCGTCCGTCGCCGACGCGTCGCGCCAATCGCGCGGCGCCCAGCTGAAGTTGGCGTTGCGCAGGGTGCGTTCCGGATGCGGCATCAGGATGGTGACGCGGCCGTCGTCGCTGCACACGCCGGCGATGGCATTCGCCGAGCCGTTCGGATTGGCCGGATAGCTCGTCGCCAGGCTGCCGTCGCCGTTGATGTAGTTCAGCGCGACCGCGACGCGACCGGCATCGCCGGTGGCCTCGAACGAAGCGCGGCCTTCACCGTGCGCGACCGCCACCGGGATGCGCGAACCCTGCATGCCGGCGAGGAACAGCGACGGCGAGTCGGCGACTTCCAGCAGGGCCACGCGGCCTTCGTACTGCTCGCTGGCGTTGCGCAGGAACTGCGGGAAGTGCTCCGCGCCCGGGATCAGGTCCTTGAGCTGCGACAGCATCTGGCAGCCGTTGCACACGCCCAGCGCGAACGTGCCGTTGCGCTGGAAGAACGTGGTGAAGGCATCGCGCAACGCCGCACGCTCCAGCACCGAGGTCGCCCAGCCGCGGCCCGCGCCGAGCACGTCGCCGTAGCTGAAACCGCCGCAGGCGACGAAGCCGGCGAAGTCGTCGAGCTGGAAGCGGCCGTTGATCAGGTCGCTCATGTGCACGTCGAACGCTTCGAAGCCGGCACGGTCGAACGCGTACGCGGTCTCGACCTGGCTGTTGACGCCCTGCTCGCGCAGGATCGCCACCTTCGGACGGACACCCGTGTTGATGAACGGTGCGGCGATGTCTTCGCTGGCGTCGAAACCGAGCTTCGGCTTCAGGCCCGGCGCGGCGAAATCGCGCGCCGCGGCGCGTTCCTGGTCGGCGGCTTCCGGGTTGTCGCGCAGCTTCTGCATCGCGTGCGTGACCGACCACCAGGCGTCGAACAGCTCGTCCCAGCGCCATTCCGCCAGCGTGTCGCCGTCCTGGCGCACGCGGATCGTCGGCGCCGTGGTCGGCTTGGCGATGCGCTGCGCGCAATCGATCAGGCCGTGGCGGGCGACGAGGTCGGCGAATTCGGCGCGGTCCTCGGTCGCGATCTGCACGACCGCGCCCAGCTCCTCGTTGAACAGCGTGCGCAGCGGATCGTTGGCGCGATCGTCGCCCCAGCCGTCGAGGTCGATGTCGAGGCCGACGTGCGAGGCGAACGCCATTTCGCACAGCGCCGCGAACGCGCCGCCGTCGCTGCGGTCGTGGTACGCGCGCAGCAGGCCATGGCTGCGCGCATCACGGATCAGTTCGAAGAACGCACGCAGGCGCTGCGGATCGTCGAGGTCGGGCACCGCCGGATCGTCGCGGTCGGAGGAACGGCCGGCGAACGCCGGCAGTTCGTTGCCGCCGGCTTCCGGGAAACATTGCGCCAGGATCGAGCCGCCCATGCGTTGGCGACCGGCGCCCAGGCCGAGCAGCCACAGTTCGGAGTCGTCCTCGCGCGCGAGCAGCGGGGTCAGCTGGCCGCGCACGTCGGTGACCGGCGCGAAGGCGCTGACGATCAGCGACACCGGCGACACCGACTTGTGCGCCTGGCCGTCGTCGTGCCATTGCGCCTGCATCGACAGCGAGTCCTTGCCGACCGGGATGCTGAGGTCCAGCGCCGGGCACAGTTCCATGCCCACCGCCTTGACCGCGTCGAACAGCAGCGCGTCCTCGCCCGGATGGCCGGCGGCGGCCATCCAGTTCGCCGAGAGCTTGATCCGGTCGAGCGATTCCACCGGCGCGGCGATCAGGTTGGTGATCGCCTCGCCCACGGCCATGCGCGCGGCCGCGGCGGCATCGAGCAGCGCCAGCGGGGTGCGCTCGCCGATCGCCATCGCCTCGCCCGCGTGGGTGTCGAAGCCGGCCAGGGTGATCGCGCAGTCGGCCACGGGCATCTGCCACGGGCCAACCAGCTGGTCGCGCGCGGTCAGGCCGCCGACGCTGCGATCACCGATCGTGATGAGGAACTGCTTGGAGGCGACGGTCGGGTGCGCGAGCACGCGCAGCGCGGCGTCGCGCAGGCCGATGCCCTGCCAATCCAGCGCCGGCCACGGTGCGGCGCCGGGGTGGGTGGTGTCGCGGTGCATCTTCGGCGGCTTGCCGAACAGCACGTCCATGGGGAAATCGATCGGCCAGTCGCGGCCGGCTTCGCGCGCGTTCGCGACGGTGGCGCCGTAGCCGACGACCAGGTGCTCCTCCGCGGTCGCATGGCCGACCACCGCGAACGGACAGCGCTCGCGCTCGCACAGCGCGGCGAACTCGGCGACGCGCGCGGCCGGCAGGCCCAGCACGTAGCGTTCCTGCGATTCGTTGCACCACAGCTGCATCGGCGACAGCGACGGGTCGTCCTTGGGCACCTTGTCCAGGTCGATCACGCCACCGACGCCGGAGTCGTGCAGCAATTCGGGAATCGCGTTGGACAGGCCGCCCGCGCCGACGTCGTGCGCGCTGACGATCGGGTTGTCCTCGCCCATCGCAACGCACTGGTCGAGCACTTCCTGGCAGCGGCGTTCCATTTCCGGGTTGTCGCGCTGCACGCTGGCGAAATCGAGTTCTTCCGCGCTCTCGCCCGAGGCGACCGAGCTGGCGGCGCCGCCGCCCAGGCCGATCAGCATGGCCGGACCGCCGAGCACGACCACCGCATCGCCCGGGCGCAGCGAATGCTTCTGCACCTGGATCCGGTCCATCGCACCGAGACCGCCGGCGAGCATGATCGGCTTGTCGTAGGCGCGCGCGTGGCTGCCTTCGTCGAGCTCGAAACTGCGGAAGTAGCCGGTCAGGTTCGGCCGGCCGAATTCGTTGTTGAACGCGGCGCCGCCGAGCGGGCCGTCGAGCATGATTTCCAGCGCCGGGGCCATGCGCGGGTTCAACGAACGGTTGGTTTCCCACGGCTGCGGCAGCGTCGGGATGCGCAGGTGCGAGACCGAGAAGCCGCTGAGGCCGGCCTTGGGGCGGCCGCCACGGCCGGTCGCGCCTTCGTCGCGGATCTCGCCGCCGTTGCCGGTGCTCGCGCCCGGAAAAGGCGCGATCGCGGTGGGGTGGTTGTGGGTCTCGACCTTGATGCAGAACGCCGACGGCTGTTCGGCTTCGCTTGCGTACGCCTGCGTGCCCGGCTGCGGACGGAAGCGGCGCGCCGGGTAGCCCTCAACCACCGCGGCGTTGTCGCTGTACGCGGACAGCGTGTACTGCGGCGTGGTCGCGTGGGTGTTCTTGATCATCTTGAACAGCGACAGGGGCCGATCGCTCTTATCGAGCATGTTGCGGCCGTCCAGCGTCCACGATGCGTTGAAGATCTTGTGCCGGCAGTGCTCGGAGTTCGCCTGCGCGAACATCATCAGCTCGACGTCGGAGGGATCGCGGCCGAGCGCGGCGTAGCGCTCGCGCAGGTAGGCGATCTCGTCATCGGCCAGGGCGAGGCCGAGGCGGCCGTTGGCGGCCTCCAGCGTGGCCAGCGGGATGCGTTCGAGTTCGCCGCGCGCGGGGGCGGCGAACAGCGCGGCCGCGTCGTCGCGGGCGGCCAGCAACGACTGGGTCATCGGGTCGTGCAGCAGCTTGGCCAGCGCGCCCTGGGTCGGCGCATCGCCGGGCCAGCCGGCGAGGTCGTAGCGCAGGCCGCGTTCGACGCGCTTCACCGGTTGCCCGGCGCCCTGCAGCAGCTCGGTCGCCTTGCTCGCCCACGGCGACAGGGTGCCCAGGCGCGGGGTGACGTAGCGCGAGACGGCACCGGCGGCGCGCGGAGCTTCGTCGAACCCGCCCTGCAGGATGCGCGCGAGCGTGGCGGCGTCGGGCTGGGCGCTGGCTTCGGGGACGACCCAATAGGTCCACCAGGCGCCGAGCAGGCGCAGGTCGGGATGGACGGCTTGGAGGCGGGCTTGCAGGCGTTCGCGGCGGAACGAAGACAGGGCGGATGCGCCCTCGAGGACCATCATGTCCGGGGAACCGTGGGGTACGGGCCGGCTATTGTAGCCGCCCGCGGCGAACCCCGAGCACCGGCGTCGTCGAAGCCGCGCGCGCGGCCGACGGAAACAGGCGGCCGAGCCTTTGATTACGTACACCGCCTTGACTGGCCGCCAATCCCAAAACGAAAACGGAGGCCGAAGCCTCCGTTTTCCCGGACTGCGGGCCATCCGTCTTCCGGATCAGCCGCCCGTGGCCGCCACCGGGTCCGTCGCACCGGCCGGCGCGGCTTCGCCGCCCTGCGCCAGCTTGTCGAGCGCCTCGCGCAGGCGCTGCGGCGGCAGGTAGCCGCCGACGGTGGAGCCGTCCTCGGCGATGATCATCGGCGTGCCGGTCAGGCCGGCGCGCTGGCCGATGTCGTACTGCATGCTCACCGTGTTCTTGCAGTCGCGGGCCGGCACCGGGCGGTCGTTCTTGGCGTCGGTCAGCGCCTTCTTGCGGTCCGGCGCGCACCACACCGAGATCATTTTCTTGTGGTCCTCGCTGCCGATGCCCATGCGCGGGAACGCCATGTACTGGATGGCGATGCCCTGGCGGTTGTATTCGGCGATCTCGCTGTGGAGCTTGCGGCAGTAGCCGCATTCGACGTCGGTGAAGATCGACACCGTGTACTTCGGGTTCGGCGGCGCGAACACGATGCGCTCGCTGACCGGGATGGCCTTGATCAGGTCCTTGCGGATCGCCGCGAGCGACTGCTCGCTCAGGTCCGTCTTCGTCGTCGTGTCGTACAACGCGCCCTGCGGGCCGGGCAGGAACAGGTAACGGCCGTCGTCGCTCACGTACACGACCTGGCCCTGCACGATCGCCTCACGGAAACCGGGGATCGGCGCCGCGCGGACCTTGTCGATCTCCACGCGCGGATTCAGCGAGCGCACGGCCGCGATCGCGCGCGCCTCGGGCGTATTGGCCGCGGCGTTGGGGGCGCGGCCGGTGACGATCGGCGCCGCCTTGTTGGCGCTGGCGGCCTGCGCACCCGGCGCTTTCGCGACATCGCCTCCCGACTGCGGCCCCTGCGCGCATGCCGACAGGCTGATCGCACCCAGCAGGGCAAATAGAACTCGCTTCATGGAAATCCTTGCGTGAGGTAGCCGGACGGAATTGGATCGTCCGCACCGGCGTGGAGTTCCGCGATTGTCGCATGGGCACGACGGGCGGCACGGGAGGCGGGGATGGGCGGTTCGGGGATTGGGTCACGGATGTGGCCAATGGATGTTCTCGGCAACATCGGGGGATTGAATGTCGTCGTCGCCATTTTTGGCGCGGTCAAGGCTTGGGATCGCCGGGCTGGGCATTCATGGTCGCGTTCGCGGTGCCACTTGATGCCATCGCCTTGCCGTCCCTGGCGCGACTTAATCGGCTTCGGATCGTCCGGCCCGGCCATGGCCGGGCGTTCGGCAGGCCCACGCGGCAGTGCCGCGTAAGCGGGCCTGCCTCACCCTCTCGGGTGGTGTTTGGCGTGGAGGTGCTTGAGCTGCTCGCGCGCCACCAGCGTGTAGATCTGCGTCGTCGACAGCGAGCTGTGGCCGAGCAGCATCTGCAGCGCGCGCAGGTCGGCGCCGTGGTTGAGCAGGTGGGTGGCGAAACTGTGGCGCAGGCCGTGCGGGCTGATCTTCGCCGGGTCGATCCCGGCCGCGCCGGCGTAACGCTTCACCAGCTGCCAGAACTGCTGCCGCGTCGGCGCCTCGCCGCTGGCGCCGATGAACAACGGCGCCAATGCGCGCTTGCCGGCGAGTTGCGGGCGCGCGTCCGCGAGGTAGCGTTCGAGCCAGTGCTGCGCCTCCTCCCCCAGCGGCACCAGCCGCTCCTTGCTGCCCTTGCCGGTCACGCGCAGCACGCCCTGGCGCAGGTTGACCGCGGTCGCGGGCAGGTTGACCAGTTCGCTCACGCGCAGGCCACAGGCGTACATCAGTTCGAACATCGCGCGATCGCGCAGGCCCAGCGGCGTGGTGGCATCGGGCGCACCGAGCAACGCATCGATCTGGCTTTCGCCCAGGGCCTTGGGCAGCGAGCGCGGCAACCGCGGCGGATCGAGCAACGCAGTGGGATCGTCGCCGCGCGCGCCGCTGCGCACGCGATGGGCGAAGAAGGCGCGCAGCGCCGACAGCAGGCGCGCATTGCTGCGCGGCGAGTAGTCGCTACGGCTGCGCCAGGCGAGGTAGTCGAACAGCGCGGCGCGATCGGCCATCGGCAGGCCGCCGTCGCGGCCTTCGCGCCAGCGCGCGATGCCTTCGAGGTCGCGCCGGTAGCTGTCCAGCGTCTGCCGCGACAGCCCGCTTTCCGCCCAGATCGCATCGAGGAACGCCGCGATCGCGGCGGCATCGGCCTCGGGCACCGGCGGCAGGGCCATGGCCTGCGTGCGGCGTTCGGCGGGCGTGTGCGGACTCATCGGCCAAGCTTATATGCTGATGCAATGCCTTCCTCGACCAATGCCTCCCCGCAACCCTCGTCCACCCGGCCCGTCGCGCTGATCGGCTGGCGCCTGCTCGCGCTGTTCTACGACTTCTGGCCGGTCCTCGCGCTGTGGATGGTCGTGTCCACCGCGTTCACCCTGGGCTACACGTTCCTCGGCCATCACGACCCGCACCAGAACATCCCGCCTTACTCGCCGCTGGCGTGGGCGCTGTGGCTGAGCTGCTGGGTGGTCGCCGGCGTGTATGCGACGGTGAGCTGGCGCCGCGGCGGCCAGACGCTGGGCATGCGGCCGTGGCGCATCCGCGTGGTCACGGCGGACGGCAGCGCCGCGTCCTGGTCGACGCTGTGGGCGCGCTACGCGGTGGGAACGCTGTCGCTACTACTCGCCGGATCCGGGTTCTGGTGGGCGTGGCTGGATCGCGAGCGGCGCACCTGGCATGACCGGGCGAGCGGGATGCGGGTGGTGCGGGTGGCGAAGCGGTAGACGGTCGTCGGGCGATGCTTCGCGACTCGAGGATTCAGCGAACGCCTTGGCGGCCAGTCGCGGTGGCGCCTCATTGTTCATGGCGACGCGTTGACCCTGCCGTCGCATGACTCCATCGCGTAGCCCGGGTAAGCGCAGCGCACCCGGGTGCCTTTCGCTGGCAGTCGCGCCTACGAAACCGGCAGCGCAATTAGGAAAGCGCCAGTTCACCGTCATCGCGCGCTGCGGCGCGTTCAGCCCTGTCGCCATGTCACCGCTGCCGTGGCGCGGCCGGGCGTTCGCGGCCGATGCCTACGCCGATAGGGCGGCCTCGCTTCCATCGCTGATCGGTTGCCATCCCTGGCGCGACGCTGCGGGCTTCGGATCGTCCTGCCCGCCCCATCCATGGCCGGGCGTTCGCGGCCGCAGCCGATGCCGATAGGGCATCGGCTAAGCGCGCACGCTCACCCCGATCGTCTGCGGAACAGGAACCACGACACCGCCAGCATCACCAGGGTCGGCATCAGGTAGGCCAGGCGGTAGTCGAAGTGGTAGACCTGCGCGAGGCGCACGCACTGCTGCTGCAGCAGCCAGAAGCCGAGCGAGAACACGATACCGATGAACAGGCGCTTGCCCATGCCGCCGCTGCGCAGCGTGCCGAACGCGAACGGCACCGCCGCCAGGCACAGCGCGAGGATGTTGAGCGCGTAGAACCAGCGCCCCCAGTAGATGGCCTCGAACTCGGAGGCATCCAGGCTGTTGCGCTTGCGATAGTCGATCGCGCCGCGCAGTTCGCCCGCGGCGAGGTAGCGCGGCTTGTCGGTGCCGGCCGTCAGCGCCACCGCATCCAGCTTCGATTCCCAGCGCTCCTCGGCGATCTTCTCCTGCGTCACCGACTTGGCCTGGAAGTTGGTGCGATCGACGTCGCGCAGCAACCAGCCGCCGGGGCGGTGCTCGGCGATGCGCACGCGCGCCAGCGACCTGAGCCGGCCGTCGCCGGCGAACTGGTACAGCCGCACGTCGCGCAGTTCCAGCCAGCGCTCCTTGCCGTTGTCGCGTTCGGCGCCGCCGTTGGCATTGAGGATGACGTCGCCCTCGCGCGCCCACAGGCCGGAGTAGCGCGCGACGATCATGTCCTTCGACTTCGCCGTGGCCTTGAGCGCGTTGGCACGGCGCTCGCCCCAGGGACCGGCGGTCTCGCCGCTCATCACCATCAGCAGCGTCAGCACCGCCAGCGCGCCGGCCACGGCGATGCTGAGGCGCCGCCGCGACAGACCCACGGCGCGCAGCGCGGTCAGTTCCGACGAGGCCGCGAGCTGGCCGAGCGCCATCAGCGAACCGACCACCGCGGCATACGGAAACAGTTCGTACAGGCGCCGCGGCAGCGTGTAGGCCATGTAGGCGATCGCCGTGGCGATGCCGTAGTTGCCCTTGCCGATGTCGCCGAATTCGCCGACGAAGCTCAGCATCAGGTCGAGGCCGAGCAGCACCGCCCACACCAGCAGCACCGTGCCGAGGACGATGCGACCGACGTAGAGGTCGTGGATCTTGGGGAATGGCTTCATCCGTGCGCGCCCCTTACGCCTGCGCCCGCTTCGCGCGGGCCATGCGGCCGTCGCTGAAATACATCCACAGCGCGGTCACCAGCAGTGGCAGCACCAGCCACCACAGGCCCAGTTCGGCGGGAATGCGGCCCTTCTCCAGCCACTTGGTGCCCATCAGCATCAGGTTCATGCCGATCATGTAGCCGAGGAAGCCGGTCATGACCCGGCCGTAGCGGGCCTGGCGCGGCATGCTGCGGGCCAGCGGCACCGCCAGCAGCGCGAACGCGAACGCCAGCAGCGGCGGCGCGATGCGGGCATGCAGCTGCGCGTTGGCCTCCTTGCGCGGATCGCCGAACAGGCGCGTGGTGGGCAGGTACTCGGGGTCGTTGGGATCGAACTTGGATTCGCCCGCCGGCAGGGTGACCTCGTTGCGCTTATAGCTGAGCAGGCGGTAGTCCAGGCCCGCTTCACGCGGCCCCTCGACTTCGAAGCCGTCGTTGAGGGTCAGGTAACGCTCGCCGTTCTCGTCGACGGTGACTTCGCCGTCGTTGGAGGTGGTCACGTCGAGGCGGCCGCCCTTCTGCCGGTAGACGAAGACGCGGTTGAAGCGGCTGCCGTCGGGGCTCATCTCGCCGACGAAGATCACGCCGTTGCCGCCGGGCATCTCGGTGAAGGCGCCGGGTTCCAGCCCTGCCACGATCAGGTTGCGGTTCGCCTGGCTCACCATCTGCCGCGAGACGCGTTCGGCCCAAGGGCCCAGCCACAGCGAACAGGCCGCCACGACCGCCACCATCGGCACCACCAGCAGCAGCAGCGGCTTGAGGATCCGCCGCGGCCCCACCCCGATCGCCGCGATCACCGGCATTTCCGAATCGCGGTAGAGCCGGCCGACACCCAGCATCAGGCCGAGCATCAGCGCCAGCGGCAGGATCAGCGGCAGCCAGTTCAGCATCACCAGGCCCAGCTGCGGCAGCAGCAGGCCGACGGGAAGGCGGCCGGTGGCCATGTCGCGCAGGACGTCGGTGAAGACACCGCCGAAGGCCACGATCATCAGCACGACGCCAGCGGCGAAAGTGGACTGGACGAATTCGCCGAACAGGTAGCGATCGAGCTTGGGCATCAGGGAGGTGGGCCTTGGGCGGTCGGCGTAAGGGGGCTGGTAGACTTGCGGTTTGGTCCGGCTGGCGCTGTCGGGCGGCATGCCTGCCCTCGCCAACTGGCCGGTCGACCGACCCGCGATTCTACTTGGTACGGCCTACTGGTATGGCGTACGGGTAGTACCGGAGCCGTTCGGTACACCCGCGCAGCGGATCGTTTTCTCCTAACTCCCCCCGGAATCTGTTGGATGACCCTCGAATTCGACCTGAACCACGCTGCCCCCGCGACCGTCGCGACCGACTGCGTCGTCGTGGGCTCCTTCGCCGACAAGAGCCTGAGCCCGTCGGGCCAGGCCCTCGACGAGGCCAGCGGCGGCCGCCTGCGCGCCCTGCTCGAACGCGGCGACGTCAGCGGCAAGACCGGCAAGACCGCGCTGCTGCACGACCTGCCCGGCGTCACCGCGCCGCGCGTGCTGGTGATCGGCCTGGGTGACGCCGGCAAGTTCGGCGTGCCGCAGTACATCAAGGCCGTCGGTGATGCCGCCCGCGCGCTCAAGACCGGCCCGGTCGCCAAGGCGCTGCTCACCCTGAGCGAAATCGAGGTCAAGGGCCGCGACCAGGCCTGGAACCTGCGCCAGGCCGCGATCGTCGCCGACCACGCCTGCTACGCCTACACCGCCACCCTCGGCGCCAAGAACAAGAAGCGCGACGAGACCGGCCTCAAGCACCTGTCGATCCGCGGCGAAGACGCGGGCGCACTGGCGCACGGCAAGGCCATCGCCGCTGGCGTCGCCTTCACCCGCGAGCTGGGCAACCTGCCGCCGAACATCTGCAACCCGACCTACCTCGCCCAGCAGGCGCAGGAATTCTGCGGCCGCTTCGACAAGGCCGCCTGCGACGTGCTCGACCGCACGCAGATGCAGGAACTGGGCATGGGCTCGCTGCTCGCCGTGTCGCGCGGCTCGGCCAACCCGCCCAAGCTGATCGTGATGAAGTGGAGCAACGGCGGCGACGCCAAGCCCTTCGTGCTGGTCGGCAAGGGCATCACCTTCGATACCGGCGGCATCAACTTGAAGACCCAGGGCGGCATCGAGGAGATGAAGTACGACATGTGCGGCGCGGCCAGCGTGATGGGCGCGTTCGTGGCGGCGGTCGGCATGCAGCTGCCGATCAACCTCGTGGTGATCGTGCCGGCGGTCGAGAACATGCCCGACGCCGACGCGTACCGCCCCTCCGACGTGCTCACCTCGATGTCGGGCAAGACCATCGAAGTCGGCAACACCGACGCCGAAGGCCGCCTGATCCTGTGCGATGCGCTGACCTATGCCGCGCGCTTCGAGCCGCAGGCCCTGCTCGACGTGGCCACGCTCACCGGCGCCTGCGTGATCGCGCTGGGCAAGTACGCGGCCGGCCTGATGTCGAAGGACGACGACCTCGCCGACGAACTCATCGCCGCCGGCGAGAACGTGTTCGACCGCAGCTGGCGCCTGCCGCTGTGGGACGAATACCAGTCGCTGCTGGATTCCACCTTCGCCGACGTCTACAACATCGGCGGCCGCTGGGCCGGCGCGATCACCGCGGGCTGCTTCCTCGCGCGCTTCACCGAGGGCCAGCGCTGGGCGCACCTGGACATCGCCGGCGTCGCCAACGACGAAGGCAAGCGCGGCATGGCGACGGGTCGCCCGGTCGGCATGCTGAGCCAGTGGCTGCTCGATCGCGCTTCCGCCTGATTGCGTTGACGCCGTGCCGCGCGCCGACTTTTATCTGATTGCCAAGGAGCGGTTCCGCGCCGAACCGCTGCGCCTGGTGTGCGAACTCGCACGCAAGGCGCACGACGCCGGCTTGTGGACGCTGGTGCTCGCGCGCGACGCGGCGCAGGCCGAGCAACTCGACGACCTGCTGTGGGACATGGGCGAGGACGTCTATATCCCGCACCAGCTCGCCGGCGCCGACGTCGACGAGGACGAAGCCGCGGTGCTGATCGCCGCGCCCGACGTCGACGCGCCACTGCGCCCATTGGTGATCAACCTGCGCGACGACGCGGTCGACGGCAGCTTCGAGCGCGTGCTGGAAGTGGTGCCGGCCGACGAGTCCGCGCGCGGCCCGCTGCGCGAGCGCTGGAAGCAGTACCAGGCGCGCGGGTTGGAGTTGAAGAAGTACGACATGTAATTGAAGCCGGGATTCGGGATTGGAGATTCGGGAGTCGTAAACGGCCCGCTCCTGCGAATCCCGAGTCCCGAACAACGAATCACGGCCTTTATGACCACGCTCCCCTCCAGCTACGACCCCACCCAGTTCGAAACCCGCCTGTACCAGCAGTGGGAGAATTCGGGCGTATTCAAGCCGACCGGCCAAGGCGAGCCCTACACCATCCTGCTGCCGCCGCCGAACGTCACCGGCACGCTGCACATGGGCCACGCCTTCCAGCACACGCTGATGGACGCGCTGGTCCGCTACCACCGCATGCGCGGCTACGACACGTTGTGGCAGATGGGCACCGACCACGCGGGCATCGCGACGGAAATGGTGGTTTCGCGCAACCTCGCCGCCGAAGGCAAGGGCGAGACGCGCGACTCGCTCGGCCGCGACGGCTTCATCAGCAAGGTGTGGGAGTGGAAGCAGCAGTCCGGCGACACCATCGAGCGGCAGATGCGCCGCCTGGGCACGTCGGGCGACTGGACCCGCAGCACCTTCACCATGGACCCGATGGCCGCTGAAGCGGTGGTCGAGGCCTTCGTGAAGCTGCACGAGCAGGGCCTGATCTACCGCGGCCAGCGCCTGGTCAACTGGGACCCGGTACTGAAGACCGCGATCTCCGATCTTGAAGTCGTCAACGAGGAAGAAGACGGCCACCTGTGGTCGATCAGCTACCCGCTGACCGATGGCAGCGGCACGCTCGTCGTGGCCACCACGCGTCCGGAAACCATGCTCGGCGACACCGCGGTGATGGTGCATCCGGACGACGAGCGCTACGCACACCTGATCGGCAAGACCGTGACGCTGCCGCTGACCGGCCGCGCGATTCCGGTGATCGCCGATGCCTACGTCGACCGCGAATTCGGCACCGGCGTGGTCAAGGTCACGCCTGCGCACGACTTCAACGACTACGCCGTCGGCCAGCGCCACCAGCTGCCGATGATCAACATCTTCACCCCGGAAGCTACGACCAACGACAACGTGCCCGAGCAGTACCGCGGCCTGGATCGCTACGTCGCACGCAAGGCGGTGCTTGCCGACCTGGAGACCGAAGGCCTGCTGGTCGAAACCAAGCCGCACAAGCTGCAGGTGCCGCGCGGCGACCGCACCAACCAGGTGATCGAGCCGTACCTGACCGACCAGTGGTTCGTGCAGATGGACGGCTTCGCCACGCGCGGCCTCGACCTGGTCGAGGAAGGCCACATCGAATTCGTGCCGGCGAACTGGGTCAACACCTACCGCCACTGGATGGAGAACATCCAGGACTGGTGCATCAGCCGCCAGCTCTGGTGGGGTCACCGCATTCCGGCGTGGTACGACGCGCAGGGCAGCATCTACGTCGGCCGCAACGAAGCCGAAGTGCGCACGAAGCACAACCTCGGCAGCGAGATCGCGTTGTCGCAGGACAACGACGTGCTGGAGACTTGGTTCTCCTCCGCGCTGTGGCCGTTCAGCACCATGGGCTGGCCCAATACCGACCTGATGGCCGAGCGCGGCTTCGACCGCTACGTGCCCTCCTCCGTGCTGGTCACCGGTTTCGACATCATCTTCTTCTGGGTCGCGCGCATGATCTTCATGACCGACCACTTCACCGGCCGCGTGCCGTTCAAGGACGTGTACATCACCGGCCTGATCCGCGATGCGCACGGGCAGAAGATGTCGAAGTCGAAGGGCAACGTGCTCGACCCGATCGACATCATCGACGGCATCGCACTGGACGACCTGGTCGCCAAGCGCACCGGCGGCCTGATGCAGCCGAAGATGGCCGAGAAGATCGAGAAGGCCACGCGCAAGGAATTCCCGGAAGGCATTCCCGCCTTCGGCGCCGACGCCCTGCGTTTCACCATCGCCGCGCTGGCCGGCCACGGCCGCGACATCAAGTTCGACATGGGCCGTGCCGAGGGCTACAAGAACTTCTGCAACAAGCTGTGGAACGCCAGCCGCTTCGTGCTGATGAACACCGAGGGCGCGAGCTTCACCGGCGTGCCGCAGCCGAAGACGGATGCCGAGCGCTGGATCCTGGCGCAGCTGGCCAAGACCGCGGCGGAAGCCGAGCAGCACTTCGCGTCCTATCGCTTCGACCTGCTGGCGCAGGCGCTGTACGAATTCGCCTGGAACGACTTCTGCGACTGGTTCGTGGAGTTCGCCAAGCCGGCGCTCAACGGCGACGAAGCCAGCGCGGCCGCCAGCACGCGCCACACCCTGCTGTGGGTGCTCGAGCGCCTGCTGTCGCTGCTGCACCCGCTGGTGCCGTTCGTGACCGAGGAGCTGTGGCAGGCGGTGGCGCCCAAGCTCGGCATCGCCGAGGGCTCGATCATGCTGCGCCCGTATCCGCAGGCGCAGGACTTCGCCGGCGCCGATTACGCCGCGGCGGAAGGCGACATCGAATGGCTCAAGGCGATGGTCTCCGCGCTGCGCCGCGTGCGCAGCGAGCTCAACGTCGCGCCGTCGAAGCTGGTGAACCTGCTGCTGGCGGACGGCACCCACGCCGACCACGACCGTGCGCGCCGCTTCGACTCGCAGCTGCGCTTCCTGACCCGACTGGAACGCATCGACTTCATCGCCGACGCCAAGGCCGCACCGGCCTCGGCCGCGGCCGTGGTCGGTGAACTGCACCTGCTGGTGCCGCTGGAAGGCCTGGTCGACCTGTCGGCCGAGCGCACGCGCCTGGACAAGGAGCTCAAGCGCGTCGAAGGCGAGATCGCCAAGTGCCAGAACAAGCTCGCCAGCGACACCTTCGTCGCCAACGCGCCGGCGGCGGTGGTCGAGCAGGAGCGCAAGCGCCTGGTGGACTGGACGACGCAGCTGTCCGGGCTGGCGGCGCAGCGCAGCAAGCTGGGCTGAGTCGCCGCCTCACCTCGGTGAGTCACGCGGATGAGTTCACGCCGATGAGTTCACGCCGCTGAATTCGGGTCGGTAAGCCGGAGCGCCCGTGGGCGCTCCGGGGCGACCGATCTAGAAGGCCAGGCCGGTGTCGGTGCTGACGTCCTCGCGCTGCCGGGCCAGGGCCTGGCGTTCGTACTCGCGCGGATCCAGCACCACCAGCGGGCACTTGCCCGGCTCGCCGCCCAGCTGCAGCGCGGCACCGTGCAGTGACAGGTAAGTCGGACGCCGCGGCTGGCGCGCACCACGCGCGACATAGGCCGATTCGTGTTCGCGCAACACCACCGCATCCGCGCCGCGTGCGCGCGCGGCTTCGAGCAATTGGGCGAACGCCTTGCGATAGCTCACCGACGGTGGCGCCATGCCGGTGCGCGCGTTGGGCTCCTTGCTGCCGAGGGTGACCTCGACCTGGCCCAGGCGCCGGGACACGCAGTCCGCGGGCGGCGAGGTCTGCAACAGCTTCACCACCGGACCGGCGGCCCGTACCGGCAGCAGGCTGGCCAGCACCAGCAGCAACGCACCCGCGACGCAGCGACCTTCCATGCGTTCCTTTCCCTTGCGAGCTACGTCGGCGGCAACAGTTCCATCGCCATCACCAGCGCGTCCTCGCGGCCGTCCTTCGCCGGGTAATAGCGCGGGCGCCGGCCGATCTCGTTGAAGCCTTCGTCGTGGTACAGCGCGATGGCGCTCGTATTCGACGGCCGCACTTCGAGGAACACCCGCGCGACGCTGCGGCCGCGCGCGATCTGCAGCAGCGCGTGCAGCAGGCGCCGGCCATAGCCGTGTCCCTGCATCTCCGGCGCCACGCACACGTTGAGCACATGCGCCTCGCCGGCGGCGACCGACATCAGGAAGTAGCCGACGATGCGCTCCTCGTGGTGCAGCACCCAGGCCGGGTAATCCGCGCGCAGGCAGTCGCGGAAGATGCCCACCGACCAGGGGAATTCGTAGGCCCGCGATTCGATCAGCTGCACCGCGGCGAGGTCGTCCTCGCGCATCGCACGCAGGCCCAGCGGTAACGGCGAATCTTTCACCCGCGCGTTCATCGCGACGTCCGCGTGCGCAGCGCGCGCAGGCTGGGCCACAGCGCCCGGCGTGCCGCGGGGTTGCCGCGCAGCGTGGCCAGGTCGGGCAGCCGCTGCAGGAATTCCGCGTCGGCTTCGTTGCGGCCGGCGGCGCGTGCCAGCGCGCGCAACAACGCGGGCGATCCCGGTGCGGGCACGGCCGCGTCGCGGCTGCGCGGCGCCGCCTTGGCTTCGACTGCAACGGGCAGCGGCTCGGGCGCGATGCCTACCTGCGGGGCGGCCGGCATCAGCACGTCGTGCCCCAGCGCCAGCAGCCACTCGTGCTGCTCGGGCGTCCACGGCAGATCGTGCGCGATCGTCACGCCTTCGCCTCCGGCGGCAACCTGCGCGCGCGGCGCCACAGCGCGTAGGCCGGGCCCGACAGCGCGTACACCACGCCGATGCCCAGCAGCACCGACGGCGGGTCGATGGCGATCGCCACCAGCGTGGCCAGCACCACGATCACCACCAGGAACGGCACGCGGTCGCTGCGCGGCCCACTGCCCTTGAAGCTGAAGTAGCGCAGCCGGCTGACCATCAGCAGCGCCGCGGTCACCGTGACGCCGAGGGCGAACCAGCGCAGTTCCTCGCCGGAGAAACCGTTGTCGTGGCAGGTCCACACGAAGCTGGCCACGAGTCCCGCCGCCGCCGGGCTCGCCAGCCCGATGAACCAGCGCTTGTCGACCTGCCCCACCTGCGAGTTGAAGCGCGCCAGGCGGATGGCCGCGCAGGCGGCGTAGAGGAAGGCGGCGATCCAGCCGATCTTGCCCGGCACCACGCCGTCCAGCCGCGTCGACGACAGAGCCCAGTGGTACATCACCAGCGCCGGCGCCAGGCCGAAGCTGATCAGGTCGGCGAGCGAGTCGTACTGCACGCCGAATTCGCTCTGGGTGTTGGTCAGGCGCGCGACGCGGCCGTCGAGGCCATCGAGGATGGCGGCGATGAAGATCGCGATGCAGGCGTATTCGTAGCGACCCTGGGTCGCCGCGATGATCGCGTAGAAGCCGGCGAACATGCCGCCCGTGGTGAACAGGTTGGGCAGCAGGTAGATGCCGCGGCCGCGCGGCCGTGGAAGGTGCGTTTCGTCCATGTCCGCGAGTTTAACCCTTGCCTGCATGCGGGCACGGTGCTGCAATCGGAACTTCCACCGCCGCCGCGAGCACGCCCATGCCCCGCACGAGCCCCCGTCGCACGATCCGGCTCTTCCTCGCACTGGCCGTCCTGCTGGCCGCCCTGCCCGTCTTCGCCGCCAAGGTCTACCAGTGGAAGGACGCGAACGGCGTCACCCATTATTCCGACGCGCCGCCGCCCAGCCAGCAGGGCGTGCGCAACCGTGACCTCAAGGACGCGCGCGCCGCTTCCGCGGCTGCCGAGCCAACGGCCACGGCCCCGGCCGACCCGGTCCGCCTGACGCCGGGGCAGGACAACCCGAACTGCGCCACTTACCGCAGCAACCTGGCGCAGTTGCAGAGCAGCCGGCCGGTCGGCGAGGACGCCAACGGCGACGGCAAGCCCGATAGCGAGATGAACGCCGGCGAGCGCGCGCAGCAGATCGAGAAGACCCAGCGCTTGCTGCAGGCCTACTGCACGAAGCCGGCCGGGACCTGAGATGCGCCTGGGCTGGGCGCTGCTGGCCGGGATCGCGCTGGGCGTCGGCGTCTGGTGGTGGACCACGCGCGACGAGCGCGAACAGGTCCGCATCGAACGCGAGCGCAAGGCCGCCGCCGCGGCAGAAGCGGCGCGACCGGTCCTGTACCGCTGGCGCGACGCCCACGGCGTCCTGCAGATCACCGAGCAGCCGCCGCATGGCCGGAATGCCGGGCGCAAGTACGAACGGGTCGAGCGCGAGCCCCTGACCGGCATCGAGGTCCACGGCGACCGCAGTGCCGCCCTGCCCGAGCCGGACGACTCCACCAAACCCTAGCCCACGGGGCGGCGCGGCCCGTGGATCCGCGCGACGCATGGCAAAATGCCGGCTTCCCTTTGCGTGAAGCCCCACCGATGCGCCTGTCGCAGTTCCACCTCCACACCAGCAAGGAAACCCCCGCCGAGGCCGAGATCGTCAGCCACAAGCTGATGCTCAAGGCCGGCATGATGCGCAAGCTCGCCGCCGGCCTGTACACCTGGAGCCCGCTCGGCCTGCGCGTGCTGCGCAAGGTGGAGAACGCCGTGCGCGAGGAGATGAACGCCGCCGGCGCGCTGGAGCTGCTGATGCCGACCATCCAGCCCAAGGAGCTGTGGGAGGAAACCGGGCGCTGGCAGAAGTTCGGCGGCCAGCTGCTCAAGATCAAGGACCGCAAGGAAGCCGAGTACTGCTACGGCCCCACCGCCGAGGAAGTCATCACCGACTTCGCGCGCAACGAGCTGTCCAGCTACAAGCAGCTGCCGGTGAACTTCTACAACATCCAGTGGAAGTTCCGCGACGAGATCCGCCCACGCTTCGGCGCGATGCGCGCGCGCGAGTTCCTGATGAAGGATGCCTACTCCTTCCACGTCGACGACGAGTCGCTCGCCGCCGAATACCAGAACATGTACGACACCTACGGCCGCGTCTTCACCCGCCTGGGCCTGAAGTTCCGCGCCGTCGCCGCCGACACCGGCGCGATCGGCGGCAGCGCTTCGCACGAGTTCCAGGTGCTGGCCGATTCCGGCGAGGACGCGATCTTCTTCTCCACCGGTTCGGACTACGCCGCCAACGTCGAGCTGGCCGAAGCCGTCGCCCCCGGCCCGCGCGCCGCCGCCGGCGAGGCGATGCGCAAGGTCGACACGCCGACGCAGAAGACCTGCGAGGACGTCGCCGCGCTGATGGGCATCCCGCTGCAGCGCACGGTGAAGTCGGTCGCGCTGATGGGTGTGGATGGCGACGGCGCGCCGCAATTCGTGCTCGCGCTCGTGCGCGGCGACCACGCCGTCAACGAGGTCAAGCTGGCCAAGCTGGCCGGCCTCGCCGACTACCGCATGGCCAGCGAAGGCGAGATCGACACGCACCTGGGCAGCGAGCCCGGCTTCCTCGGTCCCGTGCTTGTCGGCGGTGCCAAGAGCACCGCCGGGTCGCCCAAGCAGGCGATCCGCATCATCGCCGACCGCAGCGTCGCGGCGATGGCCGACTTCGTCGTCGGCGCCAACGAGAAGGGCTTCCACCTCGCCGGCGTCAACTGGGGCCGCGACCTGCCCGAGCCCGACCTGGTCGCCGATATCCGCAACGTCGTCGAAGGCGATCCCTCGCCCGACGGCCAGGGCACGCTCGCCATCGCCCGCGGCGTCGAGGTCGGCCACGTGTTCGCGCTGGGCCGCAAGTACTCCGAGGCGATGCAGTGCACGGTGCTCGACGCCAACGGCAAGGCCGTCCATCCGGCGATGGGTTGCTACGGCATCGGCGTCTCCCGCATCGTCGCCGCGGCGATCGAACAGAACCACGACGACAACGGCATCATCTGGCCCGACGCGATGGCGCCGTGGCAGGTCGCCGTGTGCATGATCAACCCGAAGAACGACGCCGGCGTCACCGCCGCAGCCGAGGCGCTGTACCGCGAACTCAACGCGGCCGGCATCGACGCCGTGCTCGACGACCGCGGCCTGCGCCCGGGCGCGATGTTCGCGGACATCGAACTGATCGGCATCCCGCACCGCGTGGTGGTGTCCGAACGCGGCCTCGCCGCCGGTTCGTTCGAATACCGCCACCGCCGCGCCAGCGAAGCGGAGAACCTGGACCGCGCGGCGCTGCTGGCACGACTGGGCGCGGCATGAGGCGACTTCGCACGGCATAATCGGGACAGGCTCGCATTCACCGCATCTCCGGAGGTTTCATGTCGATCGACATCACCGGCCTGTCCGCGAAGGAACTGGACGCGCTGATCACCCAGGCGAAGAAGCGCAAGACCACGCTCAACAAGCGCAAGCCGCTGGCGGCCGTGCGCCGCAAGCTCACCGAGCTGGCGCGCGCCGAGGGCTACACGATCGCCGAGCTGTTCGGCGGCGCATCCGCGGGCAAGGCCGCCACCAGGCCGGCCAAGGCCATCACTGGGGCGCGCAAGACCACCAAGGGCTACAAGCTCGGCAAGGTCGCGCCGAAGTACCGCAACCCGGCCAACGCCGGGGAGACCTGGGCCGGCCGCGGCAAGCCGCCGCGCTGGCTGGCGACCTACCTGGACAACGGGCGCAAGATCGAGGAGTTCCTGATCCGGTGACGCGCTCGCGTCACCGACATGAAAACGCCGGCGCAAGCCGGCGTTTTTCGTTCTGCGGCGTGCGCTAGGAGTGGCCTGAATAGATCTCACTTGCTCGTCATTCCCGCGAAGGCGGGGCTTTCCACAGACGAATGTCTGGTCATCCAAGGACGTTGCGGTTCAACGACTTAACGTCCATGGATCCCCGCCTTCGCGGGGATGACGGCAATTATTCAGTCGCTAAAGATTGCGCCCCGGCGGCAGCAACAGGCTGCCGAACAGCAGGCCGGCCAGCAGCGCCAGCAGGATGTTGACCACGGCCAGCAACGCGTCCTGCCCGATCACCGTGTCCTGCTGCTGGATCATCGTCAGCAGCCCGCGCAGGCTGGTGCTGCCGGGCACCAGCATGATGATGCCGGGCACGCGGATGATCGCGCCGGGGCGCTTCCACCAGCGCGCGTACGCGTTGCCTGCCGCGGTCATCACCAGCGCGGCAAGGAAGATCCCGGCCGGGCTGCCGAAGGCTTCGCCGGCGTAGCGCGCGATCAGATAACCCGTCGCCGCGGCCAGCATCACCCGCGGGTAGTCGCGCCGGTGCGCGCGGAACAGCACCGCGAACGCGAATGCAGCCAACAGCAAGGAACAGCCTTCCACCCACCACGGTTGCGGCCGCGAGGCCTGCACCTGCGGCGCCAGCCCCAGCAGGTCGCCGAGGTAGAGCGCGATCACCACGCCGACGGTGAGCTTGAGCACCGTGGTCACCGCGCCGGCGAAGCGTGCGGTGCCCGACACCAGGTGCTGGCTGGTGAGTTCGTTGACCGCGTTGGTGAGCGCCATACCCGGCAGCAGCACGATCAGCGAGGCGATGATCACCGTGTTCTGGTTGAGCGGCGCCACGAAGCTGGCGACCAGCGCCGTCGCCAGCGCCGCCAGCATCGCCGCGATCGCGTCGCTGGCTTCCTTCAGCCGCGGCCGCGTCGCCGCGTAGTCGACCAACGCGCCGATCACCAGGCCGTTGAGCCCGGCCACGGCGATGTCCAGCCACGGCAGCCGCAGCAGGCCGGCAATCGCGGTGGCGGCCAGGCCGAAGCCGAGCACCTGCATGATCCGCGCGCGCCGGCTGTGCGGACGATCGAGCGCGCTCATCTGCGCGTGCGCCTCGCGCAGGCCGAGGCGGCCGGCCATCACGTCCTCGGCGATGCGGTCGGTTTCCGCCAGCCGGTAGAGGTCGGTATCGCCCAGCGGCAAGCGCAGCACGCGGGTGACTTCGCTCTCCCCTTCCGGGCGCTGCGGATCGCTGAAGGTCAGGATCATGCCGGTGGGGTTCGACCAGGGTTCGCAGGCCACGTGCAGCTGGCGCGACACGGCGCTGATCGCGCCCTCCAGGCGCTGCGCGGTGGTGCCGTACAGGTGCAGGCGCTCGGCCAGCTCCACCAGGAAGGCGATGCGGTCGGCGAAGCTGATGGACGCGAAGGACACGTGGGTGGCGGACAAGGCGGACGGGATCCTGACGATGGCGCGAAGCATCGCATGCCGCGATGTCGGCCGGTAACGCTGCCGGGGCATTTCGACAGTACGTACGGGGCATCGCCACGCGGCGTCTACACGCCACCGACACGCCCCATGGGCCAATTCGAACGCGCCGCCTGTATCCTGCCCTCCAGTCCATGACCGCTCCGACCGTGTCCCGACCGCAGCTCGTCGCCGAAGGCAGTCCCGCGCACCTGCTCCTTCGCGGGCCGTGGACGCTGGAGCATTCCGAAGGCATCAGCCACGCGCTGTCGGGCTCGCCACGCGACATCGCGGCGATCGATGCCACCGGGGTCGACCGACTGGACTCGCTGGGCGTGCTGCAGCTGCTGCGCTTCTCGCGCCGCCGCGGCTTCGATTTCGACGCCATCGTATTCCGCGACGAGCACCGCAACCTCGTCGCCGCGATCGAGGACGTGGCCGACGACCGCCCTAAGAAGAAGCGCGAATACGGCATCGCCGCGGCGCTGGCGCGACTGGGCTACGCGGTCAACGACAACGCCGGTGAAGTGCGTGCGCTGATCGGCTTCTTCGGCGAGACCCTGCTGAAGCTGGTGCGCACCTTCAAGGAGCCCTCGCGCTTCCGCCCGACCGCGACCGTGCACCACATGGAACAGGTCGGCCTCGACGCCGTGCCGCTGGTGGCGCTGCTGGCCTTCCTCGTCGGCGCGGTGATCGCGTTCCTCGGCTCGAACATCCTGCGCGACTTCGGCGCCACCATCTACGTGGTGGAACTGGTGAGCATCGCCTTCCTGCGCGAGTTCGGCGTGCTGCTCACCGCGATCATCCTCGCCGGCCGCACCGCCAGCGCCTTCACCGCGCAGATCGGCGCGATGAAGAGCCGCGAGGAAGTCGACGCGATCCGCACGCTCGGCATGGATCCCATCGACCTGCTGGTGATCCCGCGCGTGCTGGCGCTGCTGGTGATGCTGCCGCTGCTGACCTTCATCGCGATGGTGTTCGGCCTGCTCGGCGGCCTCACCGTCGGCGCCTATGGCCTGGACATCCCGCCGACCCAGTACCTCGCGCGCATGCACGACACGATGGAACTGCGCCACTTCGTCGTGGGCCTGGTGAAGGCGCCGTTCTTCGCCCTGGTCATCGCCCTGATCGGCTGCCTGGAAGGCCTGCAGGTGGAAGGCTCGGCAGAATCGGTCGGCGAGCGCACCACCTCCAGCGTGGTGCAGACGATCTCGCTGGTGATCATCCTCGACGCGCTCGCGGCGATCTGGTTCATGGAGATGGGCTATTAGGAGCGGAGATTCGTGATTCGGGATTCGGGATTCGACAAAGCAAAAGCCAGCGACCGCGATGCTGCGGAGGGACCCGCCTTGCCGAATCCCCAATCCCCAATCTCCAATCCCGGTTCCCCGATCATCCGCGTGCGCGGCCTGGTCAACCGCTTCGGCGAACAGGTCGTGCACGATGGCCTCGACCTCGACGTGTATCCAGGCGAGATCATCGGCGTGGTCGGCGGCTCGGGCACGGGCAAGTCGGTGCTGATGCGCTCCATCCTCGGCCTGCGCGAGCCCGATGAAGGTTCCATCGAAGTGCTAGGCCTGGACGCGCGCAATCCCGCCGCCGACCGGCACCGCGAGATCGAACGCAACACCGGCGTGCTGTTCCAGGACGGCGCCCTGTTCTCCTCGCTCACGGTCGGCGAGAACGTGCAGGTGCCGCTGAAGGAATACCACCGCGAACTGCCGGACTCGCTGCGCTACGAACTGGCCCTGCTCAAGGTCAAGCTCGCCGGCCTGCCCGCCGACGCGATCAACAAGCTGCCCTCGCAGCTGTCCGGCGGCATGCGCAAGCGCGCCGGCCTGGCGCGGGCGCTGGCGCTGGACCCGCCGCTCCTGTTCCTCGACGAACCCACCGCCGGCCTCGATCCGATCGGCGCGGCCGCCTTCGACCGGCTGATCCGCACGCTGCAGCAGGCGCTGGGGCTGACCGTGTTCCTGATCACCCACGACCTCGACACCCTCTACGCCATCTGCGACCGCATCGCAGTGCTCGCCGACCGCAGGGTCGTGGTGTGCGCGCCGATCGCGGAAGTGGAGCGGTACGATCACCCCTGGGTGCAGGAATACTTCCACGGCCCGCGCGCCCGCGCCGCCCAGGTGGCGCGCATCCGCGCCGGCGAGGACAACTGAGATGGAAACCAAGGCCAACTACGTCCTGATCGGCGCGTTCACGATAGTGATAACGCTGTTCCTGCTGCTGTTCGCGCTGTGGGCCGCCAAGTACTCCGCCGAGAAGGACTGGCTGAAGTACGCGGTGGTGTTCGAGGAGCCGGTCACCGGCCTCAGCGAAGGCAGCCCGGTGCTCTACAACGGCATCGCCGTGGGCACGATCGACGCACTGCAGCTCGCACCGCAGGACCCGCGCCGCGTACTCGCCACCCTGCGCATCCAGGCGCGCACGCCGGTCAAGACCGACACCCGCGCCAAGATCTCCACGCCCAGCCTCACCGCGCCGCCGGTCATCCAGCTCACCGGCGGCAGCCCGCAGGCGCCGCGATTGTCGGAAGTCGACCGCAACGAGATTCCGATCATCCAGACCGAGGCCTCCGCGCTGCAGAACATCGCCGACACCGCCAACAAGCTGGTCGCGCGCATGGACGAGCTGCTGAGCGAGGAGAACATCAAGCGCATCTCCAACTCGCTCGCCAACATCGAGGCCATGACCAGCGCGGTTGGCGACCAGGGCGAGGACATCCGCGCGATGATCGTCAGCGCGCGCCGCTCCAGCGAGCAGCTCGAGAAGACGCTCACCACCACCGACCGCGCCGTCGCCGACATCGACCGCGACGTGGTACAGAAGCTGCCGGCGCTGATCACCAAGCTCGACGGCACGCTGAGCAAGCTCGACTCCGCCGCCGCCGGCGTGAACGGCATCGTCACCGACAACCGCGACGCCATCGGCAGCTTCGCCAACGACGGGCTCGGCCAGCTCGGCCCGACCCTCGCCGAACTGCGCGCGCTGGTGCGCGACCTGCGCCGCATCAGCGACCGCCTCGACCACGGCCCCACCCAGTACCTGCTGGGCCGCGACGCACCCAAGGAGTTCGAACCCAAATGAAGACGGGATCGCGCCACACCTCTTGCCGCCCGCGCCGCGCGGGCTTCCGCTCGGCGGCCCTGCTCGCGCCGTTGCTGCTGGCCGGCTGCAGCTCCCTGCTCGGCGGCGGCACCAGCCACAGCGCGATCTACGCGCCCGACGTGCGCGTCGCCGACACCCAGGGCTGGCCGCAGGTGCGTTGGCGACTCGCGATGGGGCGCACCAGCGGCATCCGCATCGCCGACAGCCAGCGCATCATGGTCCGCCCCACGCCCAACGAACTGCAGGTCTACAAGGACGCGCAGTGGGCGAAGTCGCCCGGCGACATGCTGGAGGACAGCGTCCTGCACGCGCTGGAAGATTCCGGCCGCATCGCCGTTGTCGCGCGCCAGGGCAGCGGCTTCGGCGCGGACTACCGGCTGATGCTGGACATCCGCCGCTTCGAGTCGGACTACGCCGGCACCGCGCTGCCCTCGGCCACAATCGAGGTGACGGCCAAGCTGCTGCACGTGAAGGACCAGCAGCTCGCCGGTTCGCACACGTTCCGGCAGGCCCGGCCCGCCGCGACGACCGCGGTGCCCGACGTGGTGGCGGCCTTCGACGAGGCATTGGCCGCGGTCACCGGCGAACTGGCAGGTTGGACGCTGACCACCGGCGAGCAATACGAACGCGCGCGACGGTGAGGCAACCTCAGCCTGCACCGTGACTTGCGAGTGCCGACCTCAGGCACTGTCAAAACGCATATCGCTGCCCCGGTGGCGCCCAGACACGAAGCGCGACTGTCGTTCATCCCGGCACGGGGGTCGGCCTGCCGGGAGCTTGTGTTTGCGCGACGTGAAGAGCGAACCGCGAGATGGCACGAATCCCCCAGGCATGGCCGCTGTTGATCGCGCTAATCCGTTTAGCAGGTACGGGCCCCGGGATGGCCCTCTGCGAGGGGTAATCGGCATGCGCGCTTTTCTCTTCACTGTCGCTGCACTACTGGGGTTCGGCCTGCTCCTGTCCGTGGATCGTCCGGGCACTCTCAAGCGCGGGACACCTCACCCGCAGGCAGTCGAATCCCTGAACGCGGTCGGATCGGCCGGTATGCGTGCGGCCACATCTGCGATTGCGTCCTATCCCGATCATGGGGAGCTGCTTTCCTACGATGATGAACGAAAAACCATCCATTCCGGCGCCTCTACCTGGCAGCCCGTGCAGATAAGCGAGCAGCACGCCCTGCGTGCCATCGTCGAAGGCGAGATGACGGTGCGCGCACCCAATGGCGAAATCATCCGCCTTCGCTATGAGCGTCACGTGGAGCATCCGGATGGCAATTGGACATGGGTTGGGCGCCAGGATGGAAGCGCGCCAGGGACGGAAACCCTTCTGACCTTCGGCGAGAAGGCCGTGTTCGGCAACATTCGCCAGGGCAAAGCCGATCTCAGCATAACTACCGAAGCTGGCTCGACCTGGCTGGTGGAAACTGATTACAGCCGAGTCGATCACAACAAAATCGCCACCAACGATGGTGACTTCCTGGTCGCGTCAGGCATGCAGCAGTCAATGGCGACAGGCACGCCGAACATCTTGCAGGGGACCAGCGACCCAGCCCCGGTCGCCCGCGTTTCGGCAGCGGCGGCAGTGGCGGCAGCGGCCCTGACACCGACGACAGTCGATATCGCCATGGGGTTCACCACCGGATTCGCGACACGGCTGGGCGGTGAATCACAGGCCAGGACCCGACTGCACTTCCTGGTGGACACAGCGAACCAAGCGTATTTGGCCAGTGGCATCACCGCTCAGATCCGCCTGGTGCACGCGGTCCAGGTGAGCTATCCCGACAGCACGCATAACGACTCCGCGCTATTCGACCTCACCGGGGTGGATTGCACCGAGGCAACAAACGGCGCCCATTACCGGAGTTCCGCGCGTTTCGACTGCACTGCGCGTGCGCAGCCCGCCGCGTTGCAGCCGCTGGTCTCCGCACGGTGGGCCTATGGCGCGGATCTGCTTGTGCTTGTCCGCAAGTTCGAGACCTCAAGCGCGAGTTGCGGCGTCGCCTGGCTCCTGGGCGGCGGCCAGAGTGCGATCAACTCCAGCAGCACTGCGTTCGGGACGGCGGTAGTCAACGACACCAGCGGTGACATGTTCCCCGACAACGGCGTGACCTGCCCCGACGTCCACCTTGCGCACGAACTCGGCCACAACATGGGGCAGCAGCACGACGTAGTCTCGGCTAGTGGAAGCGATGACTCCGACAACAATGGCAATCTGCTCGATCCTGAGGAGTACGGCCGTCACCCGTATTCATTTGGCTACAGCACGGACGGCACGCCTGCAGATATCGCCACGATCATGTCCAACCGGCGGGAAGGCCAAACCAGGTATCGCGTGTTCGCCAATCCGCTCATTACATCCTGTGGCGGTGCGCCTTGCGGTATTGCAGACCAGGCCGACAATGCGCGCAGCATGATGGAGGTAATGCCAATCATCGCGGGCTTCCGAGCAACGGTCATTTCATCGACCTCGGTTCACGCACGCGACGATATAAACGGTGATGGCAAATCGGATCTGCTGTTCCGCAATAGCCAGATCGGCAGCGACAACTTCATCGTCTGGCTGATGAACGGCACGCAGCGGTCTGGCGGCTGGACCACCACGATGGCGGCGAGCTATCGAGTGGCCGCCACGAGTGATGTCAGTGGTGACGGCAAACTCGACATCGTTTGGACCAGTTCCAATAGCGATGTTCGGATCTGGCTGGGCACGGGCACGAGCTTCACCCCGGCCTTCCCCGCGATCGTGGGCAACGCGGCCGGTCTGGGCGCATTCGTGGGCGCCGGTGACGTCAACGGTGATGGCAAGTCGGATCTGCTTTTTCGCAATGACCAGCTCGGCAGCAACAACTTCACCGTTTGGCTGATGAACGGCACGCAGCGAACCGGCAGCTGGGCCACCACGATGGCAACGAGCTACCGCGTAGGTGCCACGGGGGATCTCAACGGCGACGGTAAAATCGACATCGTGTGGACCAGCGGCAACAATGATGTCCGGGTTTGGCTGGGTACGGGCACGAGCTTCACCCCAACCTTCCCGGCGATCGTGGGCAACGCAAGCGGCTCGGGAGCGCTCGTGGGTGCCGGTGACGTTAACGGGGATGGCAAGGCAGATCTGCTCTTCCGCAACGGCCAGATCAGCAATAACAACTTCACCGTCTGGCTGATGAATGGCACGCAACGAACCGGTAGTTGGACCGCCTCGATGGCAACTAGTTATAGCGTGGCCACCACGGGCGACCACAACGGCGACGGCAAGCTGGACGTTGTATGGACCAGTGCCAATCGTGACGTACGGATCTGGCTGGGTACAGGCACTAGCTTCACTCCAGCTTTCCCGGCGATCGCAGGTACGTATCCCACCGGAAGCTGGACGATCGTCAAGGGCGGCTTGTAGCGACCCGTTTGCCGCGCGTGCAGAGCGCCGCCTGGTGGCGCTCCTTTGTCGCCGGGTCGGCGGATCCATAGTGACGGCGTCTTACAATGGATGGATCTTGCGGAAGGTCAGATTGATGCGCTCGCCCACCGGTTTCACCGTTCGAGGCAGCGCATGGCGGTAATGACGCTGCGTCATCCCGGCCATCACCATCAGGCTGCCATGCGGCAGCTCGATCGCCAGCTTCTGCGGCGTTTGGCGGTGCTTGAGCACGAAGCGGCGCGTCGCCCCCAGGCTGACCGAAGCGATCACCGGCGCCGCGCCGAGTTCGCGCTCGTCGTCGCTGTGCCAGCCCATGCAGTCGTGCCCGTCGCGGTACAGGTTCGCCAGCACGCTGTTGAAGGCCACGCCCAGCTCATGGCTCAGGCGATCCCGCAACGGCAACAGCAACGCCGGCCAGGGCCGCGGCTCGAACAGGCTGCCGGAGTAGCGGTACGCGGTGTCCGGGTCGCCGATCCAGCAGCTCAGCCGCGGCGAGGGGTGTTCGCGGCCGAACAGGCGGACGCGGTGGTTCTCCCAGGCGACACCGTCGCGCAGTTCAACCAGGAGGCGATCGGCCGCCGCCGCTTCCAGCCATTGCGGATCGTAGGCGAGGTCGGCATCGGGCAGCGGGATCGGAACGCAAGCCATGCACTAACGCTACCATCGCCGCTCGAAGCCGAAAGGGGGCGGACCAGATGCCAATGCACCTTACGCCGATGCCAGTGATGGTCGGCCTGCCCGACGACCGGCTGGTCTACCTGGGCGCGCACCCCCGCACCGGCGAGATCGGCTGGAGCGTGCCCGGCAACAGCAGCTTCCCATCGCAGCTCGATCCGGCCATCCGCCGTCACCTGACCGAGGTGTATTTCGGATCGAGCATCCCGGTCACGCCCAACCAGGCCGCGCGTGGCCGGCCGCTGCTGAACAACATCTGCGACCCGGATACCTCAGCGCAGTCGCTGCACTCCCTCGAACACATCGTGGCCGAATTGCAGGCGCCCTGCTTCAACCACCCGAGCGCCGTGCTCGATACCACGCGGGAGCGCGTCGCCGTCAAACTCGCGCACATCCACGGGTTGCAGGTGCCGCGCACCGTCCGCACACGACTCGACGAACCTGCCGACCTCGCACGCGTGGCCAACGTGAACGGACTGCGGTTCCCGCTAATCGTGCGCATTGCCGGCGCCCACAATGGCAGCGCCACGGTCCGGATCGACAGCGCCGACGGGGCCGCCGTCGGCCTGCGCAGCATCCCCTGGGGCGGGCGCGACCTCTATCTGACCGAGTTCGTCGACTACCGCGACGACGACGGAATGCACCGCAAGATGCGCCTGGTGTTCGTCGGACGCGACGTGTTCCTGCGTCACCTGGTCATCGCCGATGACTGGCATGTGCACGCACAGGATCGCAACGACTGGATGGCGCAGGAGGAAACAACCATGCTGACGACATTCCGCAGCGATGTGCTGCCGCGCCTGCGCGAGACACTTGCGGCGGTCGTCGACATCATGCGACTGGACTTCTTCGGCATGGACTGCAGCCTTCGCCCCGACGGCCGCCTGCTGATGTTCGAAACCAATTCGGCCATGAACATCCTGCACAATTCGAAACCGTCACCGAATTACTGGGACGCCCCCATTCGCCAGATCCACGATGCGCTGGCGGCGCTGCTGCTGGATCCACAACGCTGGCAATTTCCGGCCACACGGTCGGCGGCTGCATGAACCTTGGCTACGCGGACATCTTCGCCCAGCGCGGACACGACTACCACGCAGCCATGTCGTGCCAGCCGCAGGCGCGGCGACGCGAGTTCGAGGCGTTGTTCTCCGCGACGCCGGTGCAGGCCGGACAGCGCGTCCTGGACGTGCCTGCCGGTGGCGGCTACCTGCAGCGTTACCTGCCGTGCGAAACGGAGCTGTGCAGCCTTGAACTGACCTCCGGGTTCGGCACCGACCTGCCGCAGTACGACCCGGCCCGGACCTGGACGCACGGCCGGTTCGAGCACGCCGTATGCCTGGCCGCCTTGCACCACATCGAGGACCAGGATGCCTTCCTGCGCGGCCTGCTCGATCGGCTGACGCCGGACGGCACCCTGCACCTGGCTGACGTGCGGCATGGCAGCGGCATCGCCGGTTTCCTCGACGGTTTTGTCGGACGCCACAACCTCACCGGCCATGCGGGCCGCTACCTGCGCCTGGACCATGCGCGCTTCGCAGCGCTGGGCCGGGTGTCGCGCCTGGAGGAAATCGAATGCCCCTGGCATTTCGCCTCCCTCGACGCACTGGCCGGCTTCTGCAGCCGCCTGTTCGGCTTGGTGGATTGCCCTGGCAGCCTGCTGCTCGACGCGCTGAGCGACAGCGTCGGGATCGAGCGGCACGGCGCACAGGTCAGCCTGCGCTGGCGGCTGCTCTATGTGGACCTCCATCCCGCAGCCACGGGCTGAGCATCCGGTTGCACGTGCCGGGGGGAAAACCGCGACAATAGTGTTCTTGACGCAATCCCAGTGGAACCGCAGGCATGAGTGAACCCATCGAACGCGATGTCATGGAATACGACGTCGTCACCGTCGGCGGCGGCCCGGCCGGACTGGCGTTCGCGATCCGGCTCAAGCAGCTGAACCCGGACATCTCGGTCTGCGTGATCGAGAAGGCCTCGACCATCGGTGCCCACATCCTGTCGGGCGCGGTGATCGAAACCGGCCCGCTCGACGCGCTGCTGCCGACCTGGCGCGACAATCCACCGCCGATCTGCGTGCCGGCGACCGAGGACGAGTTCTGGCTGCTGAGCAAGACCGGCGGCCGCAAGCTGCCGGTGCCGCCGGGCATGAACAACCACGGCAACGTGATCGTCAGCCTCGGCGCGATGTGCGCGTGGCTGGCGCCGCAGGCCGAGGCGCTGGGCGTGGAGATCTATCCCGGCTTCGCCGCCGCCGAGACCCTGCACGACACCAATCCTGATGGAAGCGTCGGCAAAGTCATCGGCGTGCGCATCGGTGACATGGGCGTGGCCAAGGACGGCTCGCACAAGCCCGGCTACACCCAGGGCATCGACATCCGCGCCAAGGTCACCGTGCTCGCCGAAGGCGCGCGCGGCCACCTCACCAAGCGCTTGATCAAGCAGTTCAGGCTCGACGCCGACAGCGACCCGCAGGGCTACTCGATCGGCATCAAGGAACTGTGGCAGGTGCCGGAAGACCGCGTCACGCCCGGCAAGATCGTGCACAGCTTCGGTTGGCCGGCCGACAGCCACACCTACGGCGGCAGCTTCCTCTACCACCTGGACAAGGGCCGTATCGCGCTCGGCTATGTCAGCGGCCTGGACTACAAGGACCCCGAATACAAGCCGTGGGAAGCCTTCCAGCAGTGGAAGAACCACCCGATGGTGAAGTCGTTGCTCGACGGCGGCAGCATCGTCTCCGCCGGTGCGCGCGCGATCGTCACCGGCGGCTGGCAGTCGCTGCCGAAGGTGGAGATGCCCGGCGCGCTGCTGATCGGCGACACCGCCGGCCTGCTCAACGTGCCCAAGATCAAGGGCACGCACCAGGCGATCCGCTCGGGCATGCTCGCCGCCGAACACCTGGTCGCGACACAGCTCGCGCCGGAAGGCTTCGACGCGAAGCTGCGCGCCTCCGACGCGATGGCGGAACTGAAGAAGGTGCGCAACATCAAGCCCGGCTTCAAGCGCGGGCTGTGGTGGGGCATGTTGAACGCCGCGTGGGAAACCCTCACCGGCGGCCGCTCGCCGTGGACGCTGAAGAACAAGCCCGACTGGTCCTCGCTCGACAAGGTCGGCGCGCACGAAGAACCCAGGCGCGATTACCTCGACCGCACCCTCGCCCCGCGCGACCGCCTCGCCGGCGTGTATTTCGCCGCGACCGAGCACGACGAGGACCAGCCCGTGCACCTGCACGTGGCCGACACCAGCATCTGCATCACCCGCTGTGCCGAGGAATACGACAACCCCTGCACCCGCTTCTGCCCCGCCGGCGTGTACGAGATCGTCAACGAAGCCCGCGCCGACGGCAGCGAAGGCAAGCGCCTGCAGATCAACGCCGCCAACTGCGTGCACTGCAAGACCTGCGACATCAAGGACCCGTACGAGATCATCACCTGGGTGACGCCAGAGGGTGGGTCGGGGCCGAATTACCAGAACCTGTAGCCCTATCGAAGTCGGACTACAGCAACGACCTGCCCCTCATGGCCCATGACTGGCAAGCGTCAGTGGCGGCGACCTGCTGGAACAGGAAAGCGCGCGCGAAACCGATTGGATCGCGCGCGGCCCATCAATTGTTGATCACCGTCCAACCTGCGACGTAGGTTCCCGTGAGTGTAGGAAATGAAGGAGTGAAGCCCGCTCCCGTTCCGGTCCAGACCCGAAGATCACGGTTCTGGCTGGTCCACGCTATGTCCAGCTTTCCATCACCGTTGAAGTCACCGGTACTGGCAACGCGATAACTCGCGGCCATGGTGGTTGACCAGCTTCCCACCTTCTGCGCCCCATTCATCAGCCACACCGTGAAGTTGCCGGTGCCGACCTGGTCGTTGCGGAAGAGAAGATCCGATTTGCCATCGCCGTTGACATCCCCCGCTCCGGCGAACACACCCAGGCCTGTAGCGGTGCCCACGATCGCCGGAAATGCGGGAGTGAAACTCGTCCCCGTACCCAGCCAGATCCGCACGTCGTTATTGGCACTGGTCCAGACGATGTCAAGCATGCCATCGCCATTGAAATCACCGGTGGTCGCAACGCGGTAGCTTGCCGCCATCGTGGTGGTCCAGCTTCCGGCCTTCTGCGCTCCATTCATCAGCCACACCGTGAAGTTGGCGCTGCTGGCCTGGCCATTACGGAAGAGAAGATCGGCCTTGCCATCGCCATTCACATCACCAGCTCCTGCGAACACGCCCAGTCCGGCTGCCGAGCCTACGATCGCCGGAAATGCCGGGGTAAATCCGGCGCCCGTGCCTAGCCACACCCTCACATCAGCATTGTTGCTGGTCCAGACGACATCCAGTTTGTTGTCGCCGTTGAAGTCGCCCGTGGCCGCAACGCGATAACTCACCGCCATTGTCGTACCCCAGCTTCCGACTTTTTGCGTGCCATTCATCAGCCACACGGAGAAATTTCCGGAACTCGCCTGGTCTGTGCGCAATAGAACGTCCGACTTGCCGTCGCCATTCACGTCGCTTGGCACACGCACGTTCGGAAGCGGCACAACGGTCGCCCTGAACGTGGCGATAATCGGCATGGTCAATGCCATGCTGCGTACATTGTTCGACGCATTGACGACGCCAGTGGGCCGTCCATTGAAATTGACGTTCGGGTTGGCGAAATAGGGCACGGAGTACTGACTGTCCCCGGAACGGTACGCCATGATCGTGTAGAAGCCGGTCGCAGATGCCTCTCGGTAACCGTAGGAATCTGGATGCGCGCCTGCACCACCGGCATCTTCCACGTTGTGGTTTTGCCCCATGTTGTGACCCAATTCGTGGGCGAACGTCTCTTCACGGCAGAAGTAGCCGCCATCAGAGCCGTCGCTGACTACCGAGTACCCCCAAGGAGACCACGCAGACGAGATGGCCTGGCCATCCTGCCCAACCAGCCAGGCGACGCCGCAGCTATCGTGCTCGGGATCGCCGAAATGACGGAACTTACGAACCAGCGACACCAGATCGGCGCCCAGTTGGTCACGCGCCTGACGCAGCGGTTGCAAGCCGGCAGGCACCGTGACGGAATTGGTTCCGTCGCTGCCGCTCACTTCATTCAGTGCGGTGTCGTTGAAGGTTTCGTCGGTGTAGTTGACCTGCAAGGTGCCGACCAGGCGAATCTGCGCATTCAACTGGCTTCTCGCGTAGGCCTCGTTTGAGATGGCCACCAGGTGCGTCAGCCGCGTAACTGCCTGTGATTGTCCACCCTGTGCCGCCGCGAACCCTGGTGTATAGCCCAAAACCACATCGACAATGGTGCCGTTCGTCGTGGCTGCAGTTACATCAGCAGCGGCCGAACGCTTGACGGCGATCGGTTCTACCACGTCGACAGGGAGGAGGTAGTCACTTTGCCCGCCCGTCGACTCCACACCGCTCAACGCATGACGCGGAACCTTGACAATCCAGCTTACGCCGTCACGTACGGTCAACCGCAGCGCTTCCTCGCCAGGACGCCCAAAGGTACCGAACGCGGCGCGCTCGCCGAAGGTGAGGATGGCCTCCCTCCCCGGAAACCCACGCAACTCACCGATCCAGGTCCAGTTGCCGTTGGCATGCTCGACATGGCGCCGGTAGCGGTAATCCAGGACTTGGCCATCAGGGGTTGCCATCCGCAACTGGCCAGTGACGATCGCCCGCAATGCATGCTCTTCGCTGACGTCGGCGCGATACCAAATGGAGGGACCTTCCCGGTGCGCAACGGTCGCCGCATATCCCACGAGATTGCCGCGGTCCGGCAATGAGGCGAATGCAGCACTATGCGCAGCCGGAATCTGGCGCTCCCCGGCGACCACATTGGACTTCGGAGAAATGGACGCCTTCGCTGCAGATGGCTGCACTGGCTCGGAATCGGATGAACACGCAGTCACGCCCAGCACGAGAACCAGGAAGGCGAAACGGATTTTCATTGTCATCATCACATGCCACGGGTGGATCCCCGTGACAATCGTGCTCCGTCCACCCTCCCAACGGCAAGTGCGAAGCACTGGCACCGCGGATCGACGCTGGCCCGCTACATCGCGGAAATGAACGGCACTCCCGTCTTTTCCCTTAACTCGGCCCCATCGATGCCTGGCGCGAGCTCCCTGAGCACCAACCCGCCGGGGGTGACATCCATCACCGCCAACTCGGTGATGATGCGATTGACCACCCCCACCCCCGTCAGCGGCAACGTGCATTCCGGCAGGATCTTGTGCTCGCCGTTCTTCGCCGTGTGCTCCATCAGCACGACCACGCGCTTCACGCCCGCGACCAGGTCCATCGCGCCGCCCATGCCCTTGACCATCTTGCCGGGCACCATCCAGTTGGCCAGGTCGCCCTTGTCCGTGACCTGCATGGCGCCGAGGATCGCCAGGTCGATATGGCCGCCGCGGATCATCGCGAAGGAGTCGTGGCTGCCGAAGTAGCTCGCGCCCGGGCGCGCGGTGACGGTCTGCTTGCCGGCGTTGATCAGGTCGGCGTCGACTTCGGCCTCGGTCGGGAACGGGCCGATGCCGAGCAGGCCGTTCTCGCTCTGCAGCCACACGTCCATCCCTTCCGGAATGAAGTTGGCCACCAGCGTCGGCAGGCCGATGCCGAGGTTCACGTAAGCTCCGTCGGTGAGTTCCTGCGCGGCGCGCTGCGCCATCTCGTCGCGGGTCCAGGGCATGTCGGTTTCCTTGTCTGTCGTCAGGCGGCGCGCACGGTGCGCTGTTCGATGCGCTTTTCCGGCGTCGGGTTGTGGACGATGCGGTCCACGTAGATGCCGGGCAGGTGCACGTGGTCAGGATCGATCGCACCGACTTCGACGATCTCCTCGACCTCCACGATGCAGACCTTGCCCGCCATCGCGCACGCCGGGTTGAAGTTGCGCGCAGTCTTGCGGAACACGAGGTTGCCGGCCTTGTCGGCCTTCCACGCCTTCACCAGCGACACGTCGGCCTTGAGCGCGGTCTCCATGACGTACCAGTGGCCGTCGTCGAACTGGCGCGTCTCCTTGCCTTCGGCCACTACGGTGCCGTAGCCGGTGCGCGTGTAGAACGCGGGAATGCCGGCACCACCGGCGCGCAGGCGTTCGGCCAGCGTGCCCTGCGGGTTGAATTCGAGTTCGAGTTCACCGGCGAGGTACTGGCGCTCGAATTCCTTGTTCTCGCCGACGTACGACGAAATCATCTTCCTGATCTGCCGCGTGGCGAGCAGCTGGCCGAGGCCGAAGCCGTCGACGCCGGCATTGTTGGAGATCGCGGTGAGGTCCTTCGCGCCGCTGTCGCGCAGTGCGGCGATCAGCGCCTCGGGGATGCCGCACAGGCCGAACCCGCCGACGGCGAGCGTCTGGCCGTCGGCGACCAGCCCTTCCAGCGCCTTGGCGGCGTTCGGGTAAACCTTGCTCCTGGCGGTGGCCTCGGCCATCGTGCGACTCCAAGTGGGGAGGCGCGAAGTTTAACGCGGGCGGCGACTGCGCCATACCGTACTTTCGGGCATGGTCGGCGTGAGTCGATCACGAGCGGCCGTAGACGTCCTCCAGCCGGACGATGTCGTCCTCGCCCAGGTACGTGCCCGACTGCACTTCGATCAGCTCCACCGGCTCGCTGCCGCGGTTGCGCAGGCGGTGCACGCTGCCCAGCGGGATGTAGGTGCTCTCGTTCTCGCGCAGGTCGAACACGCGCTCGTCGCAGGTCACTTCGGCCACGCCGGATACCACGATCCAGTGCTCGGCGCGATGCGCGTGCTTCTGCAGGCTCAGCGCCGCGCCCGGCTTGACCACGATGCGCTTGACCTGGAAACGCTCGCCCACGCCGATGGAGTCGTAGCTGCCCCATGGCCGGTACACCTTGCGGTGGAACAGGTGCTCGGTGCGGCCCGCGGCCTTGAGCGTATCGACGATCGTCTTGACGTCCTGCACGCGGTCCTTGCGCGCGACCAGGGTCGCGTCGGCGGTGTCGATCACGACCAGGTCCTCCACGCCGAGCGTGGCGATCATGCGCCGCTCGGACGCGCGCACCAGGCTGCCCTTCGTGTCCACCGAGATCACGTCGCCTTCGTGGCGATTGCCGTCCTCGTCGCGCTCGGCCACCGACCACAGCGACGACCATGATCCGATGTCGCTCCATCCGCAGGTCACCGGCACGACGGCGGCGCGATCGGTCTTTTCCATCACCGCGTAGTCGATCGAATCGCTGGGACTGGCGCCGAACGCCTGCGCATCGACGCGGATGAAATCCAGGTCGGAGCGCGACTGCGTGTACGCCGCCCGTGCCGCCGCGGCGATGGCGGGCGCGTGGCGCGCGAGTTCCTCGAGATAGCGCTGCGCCTGGAACAGGAACATGCCCGAATTCCAGGCGTAGGTACCCGCGGCCACGTAGCGCTCCGCCGTGGCGAGGTCGGGCTTCTCCACGAAACGCTCGACCTGGAAGCCGCCGCCCGCCAGTTCGCCGCCGCGCAGGATGTAGCCATAGCCGGTTTCGGCGTAGTCGGGGCGGATGCCGAAGGTCACCAGCCAGCCGGTTTCGGCCAGCTGTCGCGCCGTGGCCACGGCCTCGCGGAAAGCGACCTCGTCCTCGATCAGGTGGTCGGCCGGCATCACCAGCATCAGGGCGTCCGGGTCCCGCGAAGCCACGTGCAGCGCCGCCAGCGCGATCGCCGGCGCGGTGTTGCGCGCGATGGGCTCCAGCAGGATGCCGCCGCTGCCGACGCCGACGCCCTGCAATTGCTCGCCGACCATGAAGCGGTGGTCGTCGCTGCACACCGTCACCGGCGCCTGCGCCCCCGGCAGCCGGTGCGCGCGCAGGACGGTCTCCTGGAACAGCGAGTGGTCGCCCATCAGCGCAAGGAACTGCTTGGGCTGGTTCTGCCGGGACAACGGCCAGAGCCGGGTCCCGCTACCGCCGCTGAGCACCACCGGATGCAGCATCGAGCTTTCCTGTCGCCATGGATCGCGAAAGGATAGCGGAAGCCAGGTTCTGGCCCCCGCCGCCCCGTACCCCGGCGCATGCGGCCGAGGCGCCGGGCGCCCGGCTCGGCTAGAATTGCCGGCCCGGCCCGTGTCGGCCGTGTTTTCCTCCGGAATCCCCACAGGAACCCCCAGACGATGAAGATCCTCGTCGGCTACAAGCGCGTGGTGGACTTCAATGTCCGCATCCAGGTCAAGCCGGACGGCTCCGGCGTGGTCACCGACGGCGTCAAGCTGTCGGCCAACCCGTTCGACGAAATCGCCCTCGAGGAGGCCCTGCGCCTGCGCGACAAGGGCATCGCCACCGAGGTGGTGGTCGCCACGATCGCCCCGGCCGACGCCCAGGCGCACCTGCGCAACGGCCTGGCCATGGGCGCCAACCGCGCCATCCACGTGGTCAGCGACCAGCCGATCCAGCCGCTGACCGCCGCGCGCACCCTGCTCAAGCTGATCGAGAAGGAACAGCCTGACCTGGTGATCCTGGGCAAGCAGGCCATCGACGACGACGCCAACCAGACCGGGCAGATGCTGGCCACGCTGTGGGGCCGTCCGCAGGCGACGTTCGCCTCCAAACTCGAAGTCGCCGACGGCAAGGCCACGGTGACGCGCGAAGTCGACGCCGGCCTGGAAACGCTGGAAGTGGATCTGCCGGCAGTGGTCACCACCGACCTGCGCCTCAACGAGCCGCGCTTCATCAAGCTGCCCGACATCATGAAGGCGAAGAGCAAGCCGCTCGAAACCCTCGCCTTCGCCGACCTCGGCGTCGACACGGGCGACACGCTCAAGACCACGCATTACGCCGCGCCGTCCAAGCGCAGCAAGGGCGTGATGGTGAAGGACGCGGCCGAACTCGTCGCCGCACTCAAGGCCAAGGGGTTGTTGTAATGAGCAAGGTACTCATCGTCGCTGAACACCTGGACGGCAAGCTCAACGCGGCGACCGCCAAGTGCGTGTCCGCAGCACAGGCGCTGAAACCGGACTCCATCGACATCGTCGTGCTCGCCGCCGATCCGGCCGGCGTCGCCGCCGAAGCCGCGCAGATCGCCGGCGTGGCGAAGGTGCTGGCCGTGGCCAATGCCGCCAACGCCCATGCGATCGCGCAGGTGCTCGCACCGCAGGTCGCGAAGATCGCCGCGGGCTACAGCCATGTCTTCGGCCCGTCGACCACCTTCGGCAAGGACCTGATGCCGTGCGTCGCCGCGCTGCTGGGCGTCGCGCAGGTCTCCGACGTCATGGCCGTGGAAGGCAGCCACACCTTCAAGCGCCCGATCTACGCCGGCAACGCGATCATCACCGTCGAAGCCCCGACCGACCACGCCGTCGTCGCCACCGTGCGCACCGCCTCGTGGCCGGAAGCCGCGCGTGGCGGCAGCGCCACCGTCGAAGCCGTGAACGTCGACGCCGCCCTGCCGACCCACACCCGCTACGTCGGCATCAAAGCCGGCAAGTCCGACCGTCCCGACCTGCAGAGCGCGAAGCGCGTCGTCTCCGGCGGCCGCGGCGTCGGTTCGGCCGAGAACTTCAGGGTCATCTACGCGCTCGCCGACAAGCTCGGCGCCGCCGTCGGCGCCTCGCGCGCCGCGGTCGATGCCGGCTACGTGCCGAACGAACTGCAGGTCGGCCAGACCGGCAAGATCATCGCGCCGGAGCTGTACATCGCCGTGGGCATTTCGGGCGCGATCCAGCATCTGACCGGCATCAAGGATGCGGGCACGATCGTGGCGATCAACAAGGATGGGGATGCGCCGATTTTTGAGATTGCGGATATCGGCCTGGTGGGCGACCTGTTCGCACTGCTGCCCGAACTGCAAGCCGCACTGCAATAACGACACCAATCTGATCCATGACGAAACGAACTAAGGTGATGGTGGTTTTCGGCACCCGTCCGGAAGCCATCAAGATGGCACCGCTGGTACATTCGATCCAGGCGCATCCGCAACTTGAGGCTGTTACCGTGGTGACGGCCCAGCATCGCCAGATGCTGGATCAGGTGCTCGAGATCTTCTCAATACGGCCTGACACCGACCTCGACATCATGCAGCCTGGCCAGACCCTGCCCGACCTCACCGCGCGCATCGTGCAGGCCATCACTCCGGTTTTTGCCCAGCACCAACCGGACCTAGTGCTGGTGCATGGCGATACGTCGACCACTCTGTCGACGGCACTGGCCGCATTCTATGCACGCGTACCCATCGGCCATGTCGAAGCAGGCCTGCGCACGGGCGACATGCAGTCGCCCTGGCCCGAGGAAATGAACCGCAGGCTCACGGCCCCGCTGTGCTCGCTGCATTTCGCTCCGACCGCCAAATCGCGTGCGAATCTGCTGTCAGAGGGAATGACCGACGACGACATCTTCGTCACCGGCAATACCGTGATCGACGCGTTGCTCCAGATCGCCGCGCGGCTGAAATCCGATGCTGCGCTGCAAGCGTCGATGCAGGAACGCTTTCCGCTCCTGGATCCCGGCAAACGATTGATCCTGGTTACCGGGCATCGTCGGGAAAACTTCGGCGACGGGTTCGAGAACATCTGCCAGGCGTTGGCCGCGACAGCACGCCGCAGTGACGTTCAGGTCGTCTATCCAGTGCACCTAAACCCCAACGTGCAGGAGCCGGTTCGGCGTCACCTCTCGGGGCTAGATAACGTGCACCTCATCGAGCCACTGGACTACTTGCCGTTCGTGTTCCTGATGCAGCAGGCACACATCATCCTTACCGACTCCGGCGGCGTACAGGAAGAGGCCCCATCCCTCGGCAAGCCCGTGTTGGTGATGCGCAACACGACTGAACGTCCTGAAGCGATCGACGCAGGAACCGTCCGACTGGTCGGCACCGACAAGGCACGCATCGTCGAAGAAATCGATCGACTGCTCGACAACCCGTCCGAGTACGCACGCATGGCCGAAGCGCACAACCCCTACGGAGATGGACGTGCGTGCGAACGGATCACGCAGGCAATTGCATCGCGGATGCTCACGGACTGAGCGCGGGCATCCTGCGGTGATACAACCGCAGGATGCCCGCGTGCATATCCTCAGGGCGTATTGGTTGCGCCTTCTTGCAGCCAAATGGCATTCAAACCCGTCCGCGGCGAGAGCGTGCACACGGCGATCGCCGGCATCGCCGGATAGCTACCCGGCGACGCAGGCGCCGTATTGAGCGTGATCGAATAGCTTCCTTCGGACGTGCTGCCCGGCGGAATCCAAGGGGTGTTCACGGTGCCTGACACCAAGCCTGTACCCCTCGATCCGACGTACAACGCACAGAAGACATTCCCCGAAGCCGCACCCGAGGTGAAGCCGAGATAGGCTGTGATCGGTCGTTCTGGCGATACTGTGCCTTCAGTATCGGATACGAGCGGACAGATCACCGACTTGGACGTCGTGGTTGACTTGTTCGTTACCCCGTAACCCGAGTAGGCCAGATCCGCCGCCGTGGTGGCGCCGTAGGCCTGGCATCCCGTGGCGCTGAACGCCTTCCAGTCGGTGGCTGCTGCGGCGCTTCCGACGTACGCCATCAACAACACGCCCACGGTCCCCAATAGCTTCTTCATGCTTAGCTCCCTTTAAGTTGGATTCCAACGCGAATCCACCACAAAATAACGTTCTGCGCTCCGGAAACCGGTCACGCAGCACTATCGTTTCGGACGGAACGCCGCTCCTTGCGTGGTCGCTGCCGCAGTGGAGAAGATCAGCAACGTCGTACCATCCGATCCATCAGTTTCGAATATCTGCGCGGTCGGCATCTGTTCGGAAATCGTTTGTAGGATTCCCTGCGTCAGTTCGCCGGCTGCCAGGCTATCTTGTGTTCGCAACTCGATCCGGCAGATCGTGGTGCGGCAATTGACTCCGGCCTGATCGACGGCGGGCAGATGGGCCGCCTGCAGGTTATTGGCCTGCAGGAACGACTTGATTCGGCGGGCGTTTTCCGCAGCCCAGCTTGCCGAAACCGGCTCGGAAATCACTTGGTTCTCCAATTGCGCGATTCGCGCAGCTTTCGCTGCTTCCAGACTCTCCGGATCGGGCAGCAGGTCGGGCTGGGGCCCGCGCATGCCGCTCGGCGGAGAGCTTGTGCCCGCGGCGGCGGAGGCTACCGTCGCAGGCTGGACCGGCGCTTCTTTCGCGTCGTTGTCGAGCGGCTCAACCTGCGAGGACGTCGTGGATGACAGCATTCTGACTAAGGCTAGGCCCAGCAGCAGGAAGATCAACAGCACCGCAGCAACTGAATTTTTCATGGATAACGTCCCAGAGCGTCGAATGGACGAACGATCTTCCGGCCCGAAGGCGGCCACGGATAACGAGACGCCATGCCCCTTGCCTCTTAGCCGCAAGGGATACGCAGGCTAGCCTTTTACTATCTGGTCCAACATCGTAAGCGTGTGTGTATAGAACGCTTCGGTGTAATGGTAGGGGGCGACGCCCCATTTGTGCCTGGGATCGGCCAACACGATCTCGCGTGGGTAATCGATCCGCTTCAGTGACCAGTGCTTGTCGACGGCGTCATACAACCGCTGCAGCACTGCGTTGTTGCGCTGGATCCAGCCGCGACTTGAAGCGTCCGATCCATCGGGGAAACGCTCGGCCCAGTAGGCGCGGTTGAGGACGACCTTCGCTGGATCGACTTCGGACAGCAGCCGACCCAGTCCCGCGAGCCACAACGACAGGAAGGAATCACTGTCCGGCGCCAGGGCGACACGCCCTTCGATTTCGAAGCCGGATTTTTCCAGCTCGCCAGACAGGCTGAACAACGAGCGGCCTGACAGCAGGAGGTTGAAGCGCTCATCGACGAAGTCGATCAGCAGGATGTCGTGCGGCGTGGCCTTGATCAGCGAAATCGTCGTCTTGTCCAGGTCATTGAGTAGCATTCGCCGCTGGAACGGACTGGCAATTCCCGCCACCTTGTGCCGCACTTCGTCGTCTTCGACCTTTGGCATCCCGACGCTTGCCATCGAAGTACGTGCCAGATAGTTCACAAGCTCGAACCGGCCAAGCTCTTGCTCCAGGGCATCCCTGGATACGCAGCTACCCAGGATGAAGATGCGGGTGGACTGGGGAATAGTCATCATTCCTTCAAGGGGCAGGCGGCTCGCTATTGCAACGCTACAGGAGCGAGCAATGTGAGACGCAGCTCCCGCATCCCGGAGACACCGGCGGGCGCCGACGGAGCGGTCTGGTGGCGATAGTACATGGCAGGGCGCCCCATTTCGTCCGGACAGGACGCCAGGCCGCGCAAGGCGGATCCCCTCAGAGGGACAGCGGATTACGCGCCTTGTGCGTCCATCCCTTCCGGCCTGCGGACCCAGAAACAGAACTGGCCGCAGAACGAAAGCTTGCGCAGTGCTGCCTGCTGCACGCTCTGGTTGTTCCCCCGCGCCCACTCATCGATTTGCTGGTTGAGCGGCGACTCTTCCCCGAACCAACGATTCATCGTTGCATCGTTGTTGCGATAAGCGCGGGTGATCAGGGCAATCGCGTCAATACCAGGCCTCAGCTCGACGAGCTGCAGGCCAGACGCCTCAACCAGACGCTTGAACCCGAACGGCGTGAAGTTCCAATAGCTGAAAGAGTGATAAGGCTCGAGGTGGGAAGTGGATCCGATGAACGACCCACCGGGCTTCAGCACGCGCAGGATATCGGACAGCAAGGGCTCAGGATGACGAACGTGTTCGAAGACTTGGCGGCTGTAGATGAGGTCGATTGACCTATCGTCGGCGGGAATGTTCACGCCGTCGTAAGTCCTGAACTCGCCATCCGCCCGGGTGCGGGCATCCACTTCCGGAGAGTGCTCGATGTCGACACCTATCCAGCGCGAGCCTGGTGCAGCTCCGCGAAACAGATCGAGAGAAACACCCGTTCCACAACCAAGATCCAGAATGACGGCGCCTTGAGGCAAATCGCGGCCAAGCTTCTGCGCGTAGTAAGCAGCGCTCACCTGCTTGGCTGAATCCTTGGGCAGGCAATCTTTCAACTCGTCCCACATGCAAGTGACCTCCATCGAACGGAATGGCGCACCTACCAACGAAAATAGGCGATCCCCGCAACGTTTGGTGCCTGCGGACGAAGTTGCCCCAAGGGCCCCACGTTCACGGATACATTGGGGAATCCGGGCTTAATGAAATCCATGCGCATCGCCGCACCCGAAGGACCGCTCCATACGCGGCGGAATCCCAATGCGCTGAGATCCTTTTCCACGGATGCCAGAACCTGGTCGGCCCTGACGCCCCAGAACTCCGTCACGACACCAGCGGGCCCTTGCCGCGAACCCAGATTTGACTGTGACCGGACATGGTAGGGAAAGCTGGGCGTATACCCGCCAAGTATCGCTGGCATCGGCTTGGCCTTGAAGCCGGCTAATACAGATAGAGGCGGGGCCTCACGCGCGGCCCGCGCGATCTTTGCGGTACCGGCCATGTCGGCGTCTGTGGCGGAAAGCGCGGCCAGCCACGTCCGGGCGCCGGCTCCCGCCATGAGACTCCTGCCAATACGCCACGAACCGCTCATGCTCAGGTGCGTGGGGTTGTAATAGGCGAGCACGCCGTTCACGTACGGCGAGCAGTAGCCGTTCGCGCAGATTACCTGCCGGATCTCTAGGAAGTCTGTGGACGGATAACGCCCAGCCAGCTCCGAAAGAAAGCGATCGGTTCGTGACATGCCCGGATCTGGGATGTAATAGCGCTGCTTGCAGTCGACACCGCCAATGCGCGCGCCGCGCAACTCGCAGTTGCGGTTGTAGTTGCCCATGTAGGGTGCCTGCCCCAGGAGAACTACGTGCAGTCCCTTCTGCGACATCGCCGCGACAGTCTGCTCGAGATCTGAGCGGAACCTTGGATAGTTGGCGTCATATATGTCCCACGCGCCCCCGATCACCACAGTCTTGTATTTCCCGGACAGGATCGCGGACTGCATATAGGGCCGGAATTCGTCGCAGCCGGCGCGGTAGGCAGGGATTCCATAGCCCTTTGGTGCGAACAACGGAGGGCAGGCAGAATGTGTAGCATTTCTGAATGCCACTCCGGAAGGTTCGAGCACGGCGGCCACGACACCGATGTAATGTGCCGCCTGGGAGTCTCCCCACAGAAGGATGTCAGGCTCAGTCGCGGCGCTGGTCCGCGGCTGCCCGCCGGCGAGGACGCACTCAGGGCGCCCGAGGACGCCGCCGTCAAATGTCGACAACTGGCAGTTGTAGGGAAAATCCGACGCTGGAGCGGTTTCGCCCGAAAGGTTCGCCACGCGATCACGATACGCAGGGGATGCCTCGATCAATCGTCGCAGTCCGCTTGTCAGAACCAGCGCCAGCGCTACCGCACCAAGCAGCGCACTCGGCATCACATACAGCGCAAGCACTTGCTTCAATCTCGCGCCCTTCCAATAACGGGCCGGCAGCTCAACGTAGCGATAGCTCAGGATGGAAAGGACGGAAATGGCAAGGACGGCGCCCAACGCTTGCAAGCCATCAACTACGCCGTAGAAGTAGCGAATGAAGGCCAGAACCGGCCAATGCCAGAGATAGAGCGAATAGGAGACCAATCCGATTAAAACCATCGGACGCGGGGTCAGCACGACAGTGACGATGCGCGATCCCATGCTTCCGGCCATCATCAGCATTGCCGCACCAAGGCACGGATACAACGCGTTGATGCCGGGGAACTTGGATGTGTCGTTCAGCAGGTACAACGATCCGGCCACCAATGCCATGCCGAGGATAGCGAGGACTTCGGCAAGCGCGCGCGACGAACCGGAGACTGCTGCAATCCGCTTCGCTCCCAGCGCCAACAAGGCGCCCACCATGAGCTCTCCGGCCCGCGCCGGCAGCATGTAGTAGGAGAACTTTTGCGCCGCAGTATTGGTCAGTTCGCCGCAAACGAACGACGCAACACAGATCGCCGCGGCGATGGCGAGCGCCGCTGCACGCCTCCTGCGAAACAGCAGTGCCAGCAGCAGGAGGCTCGGCCAGATGAAGTAAAACTGCTCCTCCACGCCTAGTGACCAGGTGTGGAGCAGGGGCACTTCATCCGCGGATTCGGCGAAGTAACTGGTGTCGAGGTAACGCCAGAAATACACATTGGAAAGCGAGAAGACGCCCCACACTGCGGACTTGCCCAGCGACAGCAGGTCTTCTGGCAACAACAGGAGCGCACCTGCCAGCACGGTCGCCGCCGTCATGGCGAGGAACGCCGGGGCGATGCGCCGGATTCGCCGGAGATAGAAGTTGGCGAACGAGAAGCGTCCGCCTTCCATCTCGCCCCAGATGTTGCGGGTAATGAGGAATCCGGAGATGACGAAGAAGATGTCGACGCCGACGTAGCCGCCAGGCATCCAGAGCTTGTTGAGGTGGTAGATGACGACGCTGAGCACTGCAACGGCACGGAGGCCATCGATGTCCGGCCGGTAGGATTGCGCCTCGCGCTCCCCCGGCTTTCCTGCCGCGACTTCTACGTTCGGGGGCGCACCCGCCGCCGTTGCCACTTCAAGCATTGTCAGCTCCGCAATAACGACCATGCCCGGCTTAGGCCGGGCACGGGCACACACTCACCACTGCGGGAAAAGCGCGGTCAGGCGCTCATTCCTTCCACACAAAATAGACGGTACCCAGCGAATCCGCCGCCAGCGCCAGCTGGCCGTTGGCGGGATTGGTCGTGACGGTCACGCGACGCCCCTGGTTGCCGTAGTCACCGACGAGTCCTTCACCCTGCTGGAAGGACTTGTAGCGGCGATAACCCTTGGCGGTCAGGAGCTCTTCGATCTGCTTGTCCACCGTGGCCACGTCACCCTGCTTGAATTCGATGACCAGCTTGCGCACCGGGCCTTCCGGCGATTCTTCGGTTTTCCGCGAGCGGATCTTGTAGCCGAACGGCGGCTCGAAGCCGGTCGGGAAATCAGGGTTGACCGCTGGCACCGCCGCCGGGGCTTCCGGCTGGGCAACGGCCGAGGCAACGGACTGGGTATCTGCAGGAGGCTGCTGTGCCGTCTGGTTGCATGCAACCAGCACCAGCGATGCGAGACCAAGAACGACGATACGACGCATGGGATCCACTTTGAATTAGGAGGAAATTGCAGCCGGGCACTATAGCAAGCCGGGTCAGGGTGTCCAAGCCTGGCTAGGCAGGCGTCGCGGTGAGTCGATTGGGGCTGTCGTGTACCGGCCCCGGAACGCCCGGTAGAACCGAGGCATGGCGCCGGGTGATCTCTTCCCAGCGATGTTGTTCGGCCCTGGCAATCCTTGCCTCGGCAATCTCGACAGCCGCCGCATCGCCGTCCAGGCAGCGCTTGATCGCCGCCACCCATGCGTCCACGCCGTGCGCGGTGATCGCCAGCGGCTCGCGCTCCTGGATCGCATCCATGGGCGTGGTTACCACCGGACGACCGGTGGCGTAGTACTCCCAGAGCTTCAGCGGATTGACGGCATGCATCGCCTCGTTGACCACGAAGGGAATCAGCAGGACGTCGTACCGGGCGACGGCCGCGGCGCCCAGTTCGCGCCCCACCCGGCCGGTGAAGACCACATTTGGCAGTCGCGTCATCGCGGCATGGACGGCTTGGTGCTCACCGAGCTTGTCGACCTCGATCTGGCCGTGCAGGACGAAGTCGACATCCGGCAATGCGATGCACACCTCGTGCATCAGGTTCCAATCGAAGAAGTCGGACAGATTCCCGAGGTAGCCGGCGACGGGACGGCCGCGCGCCTGGCCCGCCTTCGGGCGGAATCGGGCGAAGGGCTCGTAGTTGACGCCATTGCCCACCAGCGAGGCGCGGGTCGTCAGGCGACCCTTGCGGTCCATCAACGGCTGCGAGGTAAAGAACACGTGCTCGGCCTTCGGCAGTATCTCCCGCTCTGCTTCCACCATGCGGGGAATCGGCTCGCCGGTACCGAAGTCGAACGTGTAGTCGTCATAGACCTCGTAAACGAACTTCCTCCCCGACAGGCGCTGTGCCTGGTCGGGCTTGTACACCCAATGCACGACATCGGCGGCATCGCCGAAATGCTGCGCGATCAGTCCGTCGAGGACCTTCAGCGGATCGACTGCCCCCTGGTAGCCAGCCTTGCTGACACCCTGATCTATCCCTCCCGTAAACAGGCGCGCTCGGTAGATGTTCTCGGCCGCCGCCACCAACTCGCCGCCCGCGATCCGCTGCATCTCGACGTTGTCGGACCAGCCGAGCTTGACGATGGTCTCGTAGTGGTTCCCCGGTTCTATGACCAGCATGTCGAACTGGGCACCGAAATTCTTCGCTAGTGCTTCAAGCATTTCACGCCTATGGAAAGTGCGCCAGTTGTCGATCGCCCAGACGACCAGCACCCCCCTGCCCGACGCGGGTTTCGGCTGGCGAGGAACCACGGCGGACCCGGACATCAGGTCGTCCCACTGCCCCATGATGACGGCACTGTCGTAGCGGGCGCGGATGACCTCGCGCACCTGCTCGCGGTAGCGCGGACCCGCGGCACTGCGATTGCCGAAGTCGATCAGCGCTGCGGCTTCCTCGGCACTCCCGACCAGGGGGAATTCCGGATAGATCTCGCTCGCACCCTCCCACGACCACACCACCGGGATCGCCCCCGATGCGGCGCCCTCGGATACCGCCATGTGGAAGCTTTCGAAGTCGGACGGCGAGAGGATCGACCCCACCATCTGCAACCAGTGGTGCACGTCGTTGCCTTGGGGGTCAAAGATTACCCGGTGGCGCAGGGGACCCGAATTGATCCGCGAGTACACTTGCTGGTAGTACTCCCGCTCCGCAGTCCGCGCCCACAACCAGGGGATCGAAGCCGGACTGGCGCCCTTTACCCGCAGGCAATAGCGGTCATCGTGGCGTGCAAGCAACTCGAGCGTATCCAGCGCCAGGTCCAGGCGTTTGCGGGATGGCGCAGTGCCAATGATACCCAGCGTGTACTCGGCGCCACCGAACTTCGGCAGGCTGTATCGCGCCACATCGACGAAGTTACCGAGGACCATGCAGATGTCCCGGGGAATGGCGAACTTCTCGACGCATTCGCGCAGGATGTGCTCGCCCACAAAAACCACCCGCTCGACGTTGGAATAATCGATATCGGCGGGATACGGGGTGCCGCGCTCCTGCAAGTGCAGACGGACGATCAGGCGCTGATGGGGCCGCTTGTGCCGCGAGTAATAGACAGCATTGGCGAGTGCCCACTCCGCAACCAGCACGTCGGCCCACTCCAGCAGCGTTTGCGAGCTGGCCTGATCGTGCGTGTCGTGTCCGGTCCAGACATCCTCGCGAAACTCGTAGCGCCCCGTCGCCTCCAGCGCCTTCTGCAGCGGATACCAGAACTTTAGGTCATGCCCGCTCACTCCGACGCGGATCTTCCTGGACGTACTTGCCATTTTCAGATTTCCATTTGCTGCAGGACGGCGTCGATCCGTGCCGAATCGGCGACGGAATCCACGCGGAGGAAGTTGGCCGAATCCGTCGCGAAACTGCGCACACCATCGCGCATTACGGACGCGTTTCCACGCAGTATGTCATCGACTACCCCACTCGGCAGCACACCTTCGTTGATCAGGAGCGCGTGCGGGTCGAGCGCGACGTCGTGCGTGTACTGGCTCGACTCCAGACCGTCCCCTGCCTTGCCCACCAATGCCGCGCCGCTGTAGCGCGCGGCGTTGAGCAGATCTTGGAGGTAGTGGCGGCCATACACCCCAAAGGGCGAGATGATCGCCAGCATTCGCTGCCGACCCGGCCGCCGCGACCGCTCGATGACCTCGCGCAACCCGCCATCGCCGACGTGGACGATATCGACGAGGGGATCCACGCTCGCCACTTCGACCTCGCCCCGGCAAGCCAGCAGCAGACGCTTGCTTGTACCCTCCGCCATGACTTGGCGACGAAACGAGCCGAGCACGCTGGCCGCCTCGGACGGGGTGGCGACTTCGGCGGCGACAAGTACTTCCGAGAACGGATCGGCGCGCCGCGCATCAACGCCGACCATCTGGCAGACCTGCCCGAACCGGTGCCGGTATGTATGCGCGGAGAGCACTGCCCGGATGCCAGCGAGGCTGCGGCGACGCCATTCGCGATCGTCGGTCATGAGCACGCGGATCGCTTCCTCAGCTTCCTCGCGGTTGCGCACGTGCCAGATCAGGTCGTTGCCGAACGTATCCTCGGTCCCCTTGGACCAAGTGCTGACCACCGGAGTGCCGCAGGCAAGCAGCTCGAATACGCGGCGCGAGAACATGGTCGGCGAATCGATCACCGAATTGACGTTGAGGAACACTCGGTATTCTCGATACGCCCTGCCGATCGCATCGTAGGGCAGGCGTCCGCGCACGAACGGCGTGAAGCGCTCGGGGAAGGCGAAGTCGGACTTGATCGCAGGATTCGGCTGGAAATTGCGGTCATAGATGTCGAAATCGAACGAACTGGCGGCATCCAGCAGCATCAGCTGGTCGTCGCGACGCTCCTGGAACCGGTTGGCGTAGAAGCTGCCCGCAAAACACACCTTGCCGTTGCGTCGGGCCGACCCGGCCGGATTGTGCAGGGATTCCTCCGCAGCGAACTGCAGCACCCCGACTCGCGCACTCGTGCGCTCCTTGTAGCGCGGCACCGCCTCCGAAGCCGTGGTCAGTACCAGGTCGAATTTTGATGCGTTGTCTATGAAATTGGAGAAATGGACTGGATCTTCCTTGTTCCAGAACACAGTCGGAATACCGCGGGCACGGAAGCCAGCGACCATTTCCTGCAACTCACGACCGGGTGGATTGGCGTAGTTTGCGACGCGGTACTGCCAGCTGCCGTAGTTGCCCTTCCAGGAGGACTCGACCAGAAGGAACTTGGGACTGCAGGCTTCCAGCAGGCCCTCCCAGTTGTCCGGCCTCGGCTCGACCAGCGACGACTGGGGAGCGAAACAGGACCGTGAGAACTCATCAAGCACGCTCATGACCGGAATGGACGCAGGCTCGATCTCCTGCCTCCAGCCGATTACGGAAAGATTCTTGCTATGTTGCTCCTGGGTCGGCGGCACTGCCGTCCCGCCGCCCTTGCTCCGTTGCACGCTCTTCCCCGGAGCCGGCGATGTGGGCGCTGCCTTCGGCGGCGGCGGCAGCACGACCGGAGGTACCACGGGAAGCTTGATCGGATCGAATGTCGTGGATCCGCTCTCGCGATTGCGATAGGCATTCCAGGCCCGCAACATCGCCTTGGGGAACTGGAGCGCGCCGCGCACGCTGGTGAGCCCGAGGCACGCGCGCCCGATCGCCAGTGCAGCGGAGTGACGGTATCGCTGGTTGTCCTCGTGCAGCTCGCGTGCAAACGCGACCAACTTGTTGGAACGCTCGCGCTCCGCCTTGAGGTGGGCGTAGTGGCCATGCCGCTTGTACTGAGCGACGACCAGGTCGTGCTGCAGTTCCTTGAGTTGATTGCGCAGGAGGTCCGCGGAGGCTTCCAGGCGTTCCACGTGCAGGGTCTCCGTGGCCTGCTTCGCGAGCGTCGTCGCGAGCTTGTCCTTGGTCGAATCGAGGCGCGCTTGCAACGCCTTGGTGGCAGCGGAGGCTTCGTTGCGCTGCGTCTGCCACTCCTCGCGAACCAGTCGCACCTGCGCGTCCGCCTCTTCGAAGCGGCGCCGGAACTCGTCGCGTTCGGCCTCGATGCTCGCAGTCGTGGAGGCGGCGACCTCGAGGTTTTGACTGAAGCACAGGCGCTCCTCGCGCGCGGTTGCCATTTCATGTTCCAGCATGCCGATGCGCTGGATCAGGCTGTCGTGCTCCGCCTTCTGGTGGATCTCCGACGCCCGCACCAGCTCCAGCTCGCGGTTCGCCGAATCCAATGCCCGCTTCAGGGTTTCGATCTGCTTGGCGGCTTCGTTCTTGGCGGCCTCCAGGCCGATGATCGCTTCGCTCGCCTGCTCCGACAGCGATCGCTGCACCGCGATCTCGGCTAGCAGCGACTGGATCCGCGCCGCTTGCTTGTCATGGACCAGTGCGTGTTCGCCCGCCCGACTGCTTTCCTGCGCCGCCAGCTCGCGCGCCTCGGACAGGGTCTGCTCGGCGAAAGCCAGCGCCTGCGCCTTGAGCGCGAGTTCCTGGTTGAGCTCGGCCCGCTGCCTTTCCAGGCTCGCAGCGCCGCCTTGGCTTGCCGCCACACGCGCCTCGAGTTCGGCCTTTTCCTTCGCAAGCGCCTGGGCAGTGGCATTGGACTCGTAGTACTTCGCCTGCGATTCGAGCGCGCCCTGCTCGGTCGCCCGGAGGACAACCTCGCTGGAGATGCCGGCCTGGCCGGCATCACGACGATCAGCGACAACACGGACGTAACCGTCCAAGACCTCGATCAGCCCAATCGAGAAGCAATCGGCGATTGCCGTGGCGACATGACCGGGAAACAGGATCGACTTGTGGTCGGGCCAGGGATGCAGGCCATAGGGTGCCGTGATGACGAGCCTCCCGCCAGGCGCCACGTGCGAAGCCCCCTGCTGGATGAAGCGCACCGGGTTCGTCTGGTGCTCCACTACTTCGCCCATCACAACCGTATCGAAGAGCTCGGCGCCGAGCGCAGCCAGTTCGATGCAGTGGAAGTCCAGGCGGGCCTTTACGGACTCGATCTCCTTCTCGCGTTCCGCCAGCGCGTATTCGATTGCCGGCGCATAGATGTCCACGCCGGTAACCGCCATTCCTTCGCGGGCCATCAGGATCGATGCAATGCCCTGGCTGCAGCCGATATCGAGCACCCGGTTGCCGCGTGCATGCGCGCACATCCAGTTGATGCGCTCCCGTGTCTTCTGCCCGAACGCGGCGCCCATCGCATCGTAGTAGGCCTCGTTGATCCGGTCCGCCCACGGATTGCTCGCGTCATTCCCCGCTTCGTGCTTGTGATCGTCGTGCATAGTCCTTTCTGCCTGCGTCAGGGTGCCGAGTGCTTCCAGAAACCGGTGGCGTCGATTATCGCCTTGCCCGTCGGGCGCGGCAGGCTCCTGAACTCGGAGTGACCGACCAGCATCACGACCACGCCGGCGTCGCGCAGCGCGTCGTCCGCGGATTCGAACACGATCCCTTCGGTGGATTCACCGGAGAACTTGAGTGCGTCATGGAAGGGATCGACGCAGGCGAGCTTGCCGGGATACCGCTTGGCAAGGGTATGCGCAATGTGCAGCGCCGGGCTTTCGCGGAAGTCATCGACGTCGGGCTTGTACGTGAGTCCGAAGCAGGCGATGCGTGGCGTCGGCTGCCCGGCAGCCGCTACCGCGTGGGCAACCTGCTCGAGAACGTAATTCGGCTTGCTGTCGTTGACCTGGCGCGCAGTACGGACAAGGTGCGCGCGCTCAGGCGCGCTGGCGACAATGAACCAGGGATCGACCGCGATGCAGTGCCCGCCCACGCCAGGCCCCGGGTTGAGAATGTTGACGCGCGGATGATGGTTGGCGAGTTCAATCACTTTCCATACGTCGAGGCCGATATCGCCGCAAATCATCGAAAGCTCGTTGGCAAACGCGATATTGACGTCGCGGAAAGCGTTCTCCGTCAGCTTGCACAGCTCAGCCGTGCGATCATCACCTGGAAGGCACGCGCCTTTCACGAAACACTGGTACAGCTCGGTAGCACGTTGGGTACACGCGGCCGACATGCCGCCGATGATGCGGTCATTCTCCACGAGTTCGCTCAGCATGCGCCCCGGAATGATCCGCTCCGGGCAATAGGCGAGATGGACATCTGGGTGCTCCTCGCCATCCAGCGGAAAGCGCAGGTCCGGGCGCAGATTGGCCAGAAGGCGCGCGAGCATTTGCGTCGTGCCTACCGGGGAGGTTGATTCGAGCACGACCAGGTTGCCCGCCCGAAGAACCGGAGCGATTGATCGGCCCGCGGCCTCCACGTAACTCACGTCCGGAGCATGCGTATCGTGATCGACGGGAGTGGGCACGGCGATAATAAAGTCGTCGGCGGGCTCGGGGGTCGTCGTCGCCCGCAGATTGCCATTGCGAACGCACTGCGCGACGAGCTCGGGAAGCCCGTCTTCCTCGATATGGGTCTGCCCCGCGTTCACGGCATCCACCGCACGCTGGGAGATGTCGATTCCCACGACCTGCTTGCCGGTCGATGCAAACGTCGCAGCGGTGGGCAGGCCGATGTACCCCAACCCGATCACCGCAAGGCGACGGACGCCGTCGTTGTCTGCAGCAGAATTCTCCCTGACGGAGTGAAGTGCATGGTCGTTCATCGTCTTGTTCTCAGATTGTTCTTGCATCGTTCGTTAACGGATTGGCGGCGACTTCGGCTGTGGCCGGCATGCGGGAAGAGATGAGTTCGACCAACCGCTGCGAGAGGTTCTTCCAGGAATATTGCATGACGTCGAAGTCCGTCCCTGCAACCGATGGAACCTTGCCGTCGCGCGCCTTCCCTTCCGCAAGGGAAGCGAGCCTGGACTGCAGCAGCGCGGGGTCGTCGGGCTCACACCATCCGCCCCCCGAATGCCGCAGCAGCCTTGCTGCGAAGTCGTTTTCCGCGCCGCCAATGTGGAGTATCGGTGTGCCGGACCCAAGGTATTCAAAGAACTTCCCTGGTACCTGCACCGGATTCTCATTCGCCAGGTTCACAAGAACATCACAACGACGCTGCAGAGCCACTGCTTGCGAGTGGGGGATGAAGCCGAGCAGCCTAATCCGATCCGGATGACGCCTCGCGGCTGCAATCAGTTCGGGAGGCGCGATGATCGTGGCAACACTAAGCCGCACCGACGAAACGGCAAGCACCGCCTCCAACAGCGCGCCTATGCGGCGGAACGAATAGAAGCTTCCGGTATACAACAGCTCCAGCTTGCCGTCGTCGAAGGACACCGATGTATCACGGGCGACCACCTCGCGATGATCGAAGCCCTGCGTGAGAATGGCGCAGCGCTCCTCCCCGATTTTGTGGCGGTTGCGCAGCACTTCGCGCGCATGATCGCTGGTAACCGTGACCAGGTCCGCGCGTGCGCAAAGCATCCGCTCGGTGGCCAATGCTCGTTTGCGCCAACGTCGAGGCGTGTACGGGGCGAGCACCGGATCACCAAGGTCCGCGACCCACGGATATCCATTTTTCCGCGCAAGCGCCCCGAGCTCGATAGTCATCGCCGGCTCGTGGGATGAGATAACTACGTCCGGCTGGTACTGGTCCAGCAATTCGCGTAGCCGACGCTTCGCCCACGGTTGCCATTCGGCACGCGAATCCGGAAACAGTGGAAGCGACATCACGCGCTTGATCGCCTCCATCGCATGCCCCTTCCAGTTCAAGCCATGCCCGAGCCGAGCCGAAAGGCCGTCCTCGATCCTGCGCCGGAGTTTTCCCTTCCAGTTCAGTTGCACGGTGACGGCGGAAGGCATGGACGCGACGTCCGCCCCTGCATCGACCGTACGCATGGCGCTACGGCGTTTCCTGTGGCGTAGCGTCAGATAGCCTGTCAAAGGGCCAGGCCATACACGATGGATCATCAGGGTGTCCGGGAGGACCGGCAACCCCCCCCCTCCGTAACCATCAATATCTGGGGCGAGGACGTGGACCTCATGGCCTGCCAACGCAAGCTCACGCGCGAGGTAAGCCCATCGCAGCGACTGCGGCGATGGCACCGGTGGAAAATCGTAGGCAATCAGGAGCAACCGCATGTTTCAGTCCGCAGGCGAAGCAACAGGAGCCCGCTGGAGGATGCGCTCGTATTCTTTCAGGCTCTCGTCGATGCTCCCGAAGTACTCCAGTCGGCCCGCTTCGATCACCAACCCCTTATTGCATACATCCTTCAGCAAGCTGAAATTGTGACTCGCGAGGATGACGATCTTTGCGCCATCGACCCTTCCGCGCATGCGATCACGCGCCTTCTTGATGAAGGAGGCGTCGCCGGCGCCAATCCATTCGTCCATGATCATGATGTCCTGCTGCACGGCGGTCGCGATAGAGAAGCCAAGTCGTAGCCGCTGCCCAGACGACAGCGTCTTCAGGCGGTGATTGGCCTTTTCGCCGAGTTCCGCGAACTCGAGAACCGGCTCCATCAGCTCGCGCAACTGCCTTGTCCGCAGCCCCATCGCGGTTCCGCGAAGAATGACGTTCTCCCGGACGGTCGCTTCCCCGTTGAACCCTAACGAGATATTTAGCAACGCCTGACGCGAACCGGCGATATCCAGCCAGCCTCGCGTTGGCTGGTAAGCTCCGGTCAATACCCGTAGCAACGTCGACTTGCCTGCGCCATTCCGCCCGACGATGCCGATGCGATCGCCCTCGGCAGCGGAGAAGCTGATGTCGTCGAGGATCGTCCGGAATTCACGCTTCGGCGGGTCGAATGCAGCGCCCCATAGCGTGGAAAACCACGAGCGCGCAGAGCGGTCCGCCTGCAGGAAGATGGGCAACTCGAGCGTGAGGTGATGCGCGTTCAGCAGGGCAGACATGATCGCCTCAGACCCACACTGGAACGAATCGCGAGTAACGCCGGTACAGATAGGCCGCTGCGATCCAGCCAAGGATTGTCATCGCCCCGACGTAGACAAAGGTAAGGCGCTCCAACGGCTCTCCCAACAGCGGGGCCCGGATGATCTCAATCATGTGATAGAGCGGATTCATCCGCATAAAAGTACCGTGCGGCGTCCCGTATGGCGCATAGTCCGCTTTCCAAAGGATCGGCGTGAGAATGAAGCCGAAGATGAAGAGACTTCCCGTTAACTCGCCAACGTCGGGGAAGCGCGCACCCAGCAGCGCTACTACGACCGAGATCCAGGCCAAGTTAAGGATCACCACCGCAACCGCGAGGGGCACCGACAGCAGCCCCATGGGTTGCAAGGACGGCGAAAGCGCCAGCACGACGACCACCAATGGCATGGCGGCTGCCAAATAGAAGAGCGCCTTCGCCATCGTGCGCAGCACGAAGTCTGTCAAGCGCAAATGGCCGTCAAGGATAAAGCTCGCGTGCCCAGGGAGAACGCTGCAGGACTCCGTGATGACGTTCGACAGCAGGCGAAACAGCAGATAGCCGAGCGCCAAGTGTGGCATGTACACCAGGGGATCGACTTTGGAAAGCAGTGCGTAAAAATATCCAACGCCACCCACGTAAATCACGGGTGGCAACAGGAGCCATACGAGGCCGAACCTCGAGCGACGATACTTGGTTACGATGTCAAGCCAACTTGAGTAGCCCCAGAACTCGGGCTCTCGCAAGCTTCGCGCCATGTCACGCAATAGCAGAATCAAGCAAGTGCCTCATCGAGTTCCCTGCGGAGGTCCTCCTGATTCTCGATACCAACGCTCAGGCGCACCAGGTTATCGGCCACACCAAGCAGCGCACGGCGCTCGGCGGGTATGGATGCATGCGTCATGATCGCCGGATGGTTGACGAGGCTTTCCACGCCACCCAGCGATTCAGCAATGGTGAACAAATGGCAGCGCTCCATCATCCGGCGCGCACCGTCCAGGCCGCCCTTCACGAAGACGCTGACCATTCCCCCGAACCCATCCATCTGCCGCTTCGCTAGCTCGTGCTGCGGATACGAATTCAAACCCGGATAGATCACCTTCTCGATCGCCGGATGCGTCTCCAGCCACTCCGCCAGCGCCTGCGCATTCTCGCAATGCGCCTTCATGCGCAGATGCAACGTCTTCAGGCCACGTAACGCCAGGAAGCTGTCGAACGGCCCCTGCACGCCGCCCACCGCGTTCTGAAGGAACGTCATCTTCTCGGCGATCTCGGCGTCGTCGCCGACGACCACCATGCCGCCGACCATGTCGGAGTGGCCGTTGAGGTACTTGGTCGCCGAGTGCATGACCAGGTGCGCGCCGAGCTCCAGCGGGCGCTGCAGGATCGGGGAACTGAAGGTGTTGTCGACGGCGACGACGATGCCGTGCTTGCGCGCGATCGTCGCGATCTGTTCGATGTCGACCAGCTTCAGCAGCGGGTTGGTCGGGGTCTCGATCCAGACCAGCTTGGTGTTCGGGCGGATCGCCGCTTCGAACGCCACCGGGTCGCTCAGGTCGACCCAGCTGAAATCCAGGCCGGCCGAGCGGCGACGCACGCGCTCGAACAGGCGGTAGGTGCCGCCGTAGACGTCGTCCATCGCGATGACGTGGCTGCCGCTGTCGAACATCTCAAGCACGGTCGAGGTCGCGGCCAGGCCGGAGGCGAACGCGTAACCCTGCGTGCCGCCTTCGAGCGTCGCCACGCAACGCTCGTAGGCGAAGCGGGTGGGATTGTGGCTGCGCGAGTACTCGAACCCCTGGTGCTCGCCCGGGCTGCGCTGGGCGTAGGTCGAGGTCGCGTAGATCGGCGTCATCACCGCGCCGGTGCTGGGGTCCGGCGATTGCCCGCCATGGATCGCCAGGGTGCCCAGACCGGGCTTGTTGCCGCCCTTCGGGTCTCGATCGCTCATTGGAATGTACCGCCTTCCGCTAGCATGAATAACCTCCAATTCTACCATCGCGGCCGTGGCTCCCAGGCGTCTCCCTCACGACTTCAACGTTAGTGCGACGTACCCCCTGTACGCGATCGACCCCGCGCAGGACCGGGCCTGGGTCCTGCATTTCGACCGCGAGGATTACCGGCGCGCCAGCTTCCTGGACCAGCGCGCACTGCACCGGCAGATCTCGGGCTGGACGGTTTCGGGGGCGGAACTCGCAGCGGCCCGGGCGCCGGCCCCGCCGTTGTCGCGCCTGCGCTGGATCTTCCACATCGGGCATTGCGGCTCGAGCCTGGTGAGCCGGCTGCTCGACCTGATCCCGGGCACGCTGGGGCTGCGCGAGCCCCTGCCCTTGCTGACACTGGCCCACGAAAGCCGGGCCGCCGACCACCCCTGGTGGCCCACGGTACGGACGCTGCTGGCCCGCGGCTTCGAGGACACGCAGGCGGTTGTGGTGAAGCCCACCAGCATCGTGACGAACGTCGCACTTCCGCTGCTGCAAGGCACCGGTCCGGCCTGCTTCCTCTGGGTCGATCTGCGCACCTGGCTGTCCACGCTGCTCCGCGATGCCGACCTGGTGAGCGCCGTGCTGGCCACCGAACCGCTGCGCCTGGCAGGAATGCCGGCACTGGCCGAGGCTGACACCGCACCGGCGCGACTGGCGCGCGCGTGGCTCATCGAACAGCTGCGCTGGCGGGAGCTGGGAAACCGGGTCGAACGCGGTCGCCTGCTGGACGTGGATTTCGCGCAGGTGGTCGCGGCGCCTGCCGCCGCGACCGCCCGCATCGCCGCGCACTTTGCCCTGGTCGTGCCCGACGATTGGGCAGAGCAGATCGATGCCTCGGGGCTCCTCACCCGTTACGCCAAGGATGCATCTCAGGTTTTCGATGCAAACACCCGTCGGCGTGAACTGGCGGCTTCGGCGGACCAGCACGCAGGCGCCATCACCGAGGGCTTGCGGTGGGCGCAGCGCGAAATCGACCGCCTGGAAGTTCCCGCACTGGCGCTCCGCCTGCAGCCCGCGCCCTAGCCGGCGTGCGCTTCAGTAGAGGAAGGTGGTGACCGCATACCGCGTGCCCTGCTCCACCGGCAGCACTTCGTGCAGCAGCGAGCAGGAGAACACCAGCGCCCCGCCCGTCGCCGGCGAATAGCGGTTGGGCGCGAACTCGGGAAAGCGGAATTCGCCGCCGACGTACCCGCCCTGGTTGAGGTTGATCGACAGCGCGAAGCGTCGGTGCGCGACGTCCGGCGTCGCGTTGTCGCGATGGGCGCGGAAGTAGCCGGCGTCCTGCGGATACGCCAGCAACTTGAACGCGTCGCGGCGATTCACCTGGAAGTTGAACACCCGCGCGATCTCGGGCAGCGCGCGCCGCAGCAACCGTTCGTGCATTGCCGCTTCGAGTTGCGGATCACGCGGGAGGCTTTCCCGCCGCTGCTTGATGGTCGGATCCAGGTACAGGGTCTGCGCCCCGCCTTCCAGCGCCAACACCCGGGACGGCTCGCCGCCGCCACACTGCTCGTCCAGGTGCGCGATCAACGCGGCGCAGAAATCGGGCTCGAACACGCCGGGGATCTGCAGCACCGGCGCGGCGTCGCGCATGCTCGCCGCATCCAATTCCTTCGCGGTAGCGACGGGGAGCGATGCCGACAACGGCAAGCCATGACTGCCGACCAGGCGCAGGTTCGTGTCGACTTGCCACAACACGTCGGCTGCCAGGAGATCCAGCCAGCGCGGCTCGGCACGAAAGCCGCGCCACCCCGCGGGCAACTCCGCAGGTGGCTGCGCGGCGACACAGAGCGCATTCACGCCTTCTGGAACCGGCGGCAGGGCGGCGGCGACAACGCCCGCGTCCAAGCGCACCAGCCACAGCGGCGCGCCGGCAAATTCCGTATGCAAGGTCAAGCTGGAACCATCACCGGCATGCAGGCGCACATCCGGAATCCGGTCGCCCGGCAACAAGCGCTCGAGCAACGCCGCGGCCATCACTGCACGCGGCGACGCAGGTAGTTGAGCAGGTCGATGCGGGTGATCAGGCCGACGAACCGCTCACCGTCTACCACGATCGCCACATGCCCGCGATCGAACACCGGCAGCAGCGCCTCGATCGGGGAACGCACGTCGAGCTTGTCGAGCTTGCTCACCATCGCCGTCGATACCGGGTCGCGGAAGCGCGCCTCGTCGCCGTAGACATGCAGCAGCACGTCGCTCTCATCGACGATGCCGACGATGTTGTCGCCCTCCATCACCGGCAGCTGGCTGACGTCGTACAGCTTCATGCGCTGCCAGGCCGTGACCAGCAGGTCGGTGGGTGCCACCACGATGGTGTCGCGCTTGGAGAAGGGACGCGTGATCAGGTCGCGCAGGTCGCCGGTGGATTCGCGGTCGAGGAAGCCGTTGTCCAGCATCCAGTAGTCGTTGTACATCTTGGAGATGTACTTGTTGCCGGTATCCGGCACCAGCACGACCACCTTTTTAGGCGTGGTCTGTTCGCGGCAGTACTTCAGCGCGGCGGCGAGCAGGGTGCCGGTGGAGGAACCGCCGAGGATGCCCTCCTTTTCCAGCAGCTCACGCGCGGTGAGGAAGCTTTCCTTGTCGCTGATCGCGTAGGCCTTCTTCACCCGGGTGAAGTCGGAGATCGGCGGCAGGAAATCCTCGCCGATGCCTTCCACCATCCAGCTGGCCGACTTGTCGCTGAGCGTGCCGCGGTTGATGTATTCCTCGAGGATCGAACCCACCGGATCGGCGAGGACCAGCTCGGTCTGCGGCGAGTTCGTCGCGAAGCAGCGCGACAGGCCGGTCATGGTGCCGGAGCTGCCGCAGCCGAACACGATCGCATCGACGCCGCCGACTTCGGCCATCTGCGCCAGGATCTCCGGCCCGGTACCGAACTCGTGCGCGGCGGGATTGTCGGGGTTGCCGAACTGGTTGATGAAATACGCACCCGGCGTTTCGCGCGCGATGCGTTCGGCCATGTCCTGGTAGTAGTCGGGATGGCCCTTGGCCACGTCCGAGCGCGTCAGCACGACCTGCGCGCCCATCGCCTTGAGGTTGAAGATCTTCTCGCGGCTCATCTTGTCGGGCACGACCAGGAGCAGCTTGTAGCCCTTCTGTTGCGCGACCAGGGCCAGGCCGATGCCGGTGTTACCCGCGGTGCCTTCGACCAGGGTGTCGCCGGGCTTGATCCTTCCGGCCTTCTCCGCCGCATCGATCATCGACAGGCCGATGCGGTCCTTGATCGAGCCGCCGGGGTTCTGCGATTCCAGTTTGAAGTAGAGCTCGCAGACGCCGGTGTCGAGGCGACGCGCTTTGACGATCGGGGTGCGGCCGATCAGTTCGAGGACGGAAGCGTGGATGGGCATGGGAATCCTGCGGCCGCGGACCGCGCGGCGTCGACGGATTCTAGCGGGCGCCCATCACCGGGCGCAGTCTTGACGGCATCGCATCGGGCCCGATGCCCAGCGCGGGCGGCGGCGATCCCGACGAGGAAGGCGCCGCCGCCCGCGTTGAGTAGACCAAGCGGTCGGCACGGCCGGCATTGCGCCGGTCCGCGCCGCCGGCGCGACCTGGGTCCGCCGGCGGTAACACAGGAATCAGGACGTCAGTGGTGTCCCGAGTCGTACATGCGGACCAGGCGGTCCTTCGCAGCAAGCTTCTCGCGCTTCATCTGGTTGAGAGTGACGTCGTCGATCGGCAACACGCCGAGTTCGGCGTCCATCACTTTCTTGTCCAGGTCGCGGTGGCGCTGATACAGCTGCTTGAATTCGGGGTTGGAGCGCATCAGCGCATCGATTTCCTGCTGCGGTTGTTCTTCGAACATGGTGCCTCCTTCAACTTTGCCGTGCGATTGCGGGCGTCATGGCATTGGCGCCGAGGATCCCGAACGCAAAAACGCCCCGGCCGTGGGGCCGAGGCGTCGCTTCGGGTGATGACGGGAGCCGGACGGAACTGCGGGTCAGCGGGCCGGCTTCGCGCAGGCCCGCCGCGACCTCTTTTGTGGCGGCGGGGTCCTGCGAATGGGGCAGCTGCGTCATGGGCCGGACTCTCGACCAAGCGGCTGTAGGGCCGCTCGGATAACCGACGCTACTCCTCCTCGCCGGCCGCGGCAAGCGGCCGCGGACGGATGGCGCGCAGATCCGACAGCGCGCCCGGAAGATTCACAACATATTGATTTTCAACATCATTTCGTCGTGATCACGACTTCGACGCGCGGCTTGGACTTGCCGGCGGCACCCACCGCCGCGCGGACCTGCTGACGCGAGGCGCCGGCGCCGACCAGGGCCTCGCGCACCGCCTCGACGCGCTGCTGGGCCAGCGAGGCCTTGGCGTCGGTGCCTTCGATGCGGGCGGCGCTGCCGCTGGTGGCCTGCAGGTACGCGGCCAGCGTGCGCACGCTGCCGGCGCCCTTTTCGCTCAGGGCGGCCTTGCCGGCGACGAAGGCGTCGCTGCCCAGGGTGAAGACTTCCCCGCGCTGGTCCCAGCGCGAGGGCGGCAGCTTGCCGCCGGCGACCAGTTCGGCCTCCTCGCGGGCGAGCTTGGCCTCGCGTTCGCGCGCGGCCTTGAGCTTGGCCGCCTGCACGTCGCTGACCCCGGCGATCGCCGTTTCCACGTCCTGCATCGCGGCATCGCTCTGCGCGGCCTGCTGGCGCAGGCGCTCGGCCTCCTCCGCCTGGATCTGGGCCTGGACGCGCAGGCGCTCGGCTTCGGCACGGGCGGCCTCCGCGTCGCGGCGGCTCGCCTCGATCAGCAGTTCGGAGCGTTCGCGATCCAACTGGTCGATGTCGCGACGGCTGGCTTCCGTGCGCGCCGTGAGTTCCGCGATTTCCACGCGGCGCTGGGCGAGGTAGTCGGCGGGCTCGCGCTTGCGGCCCCGCGCCTTCGCCAGCGCATCCACCGCCTGCTGCGCACGCAGGCGCTCGAAGGCGGCCAGCGCGGCCAACTGCGGATCCGTCGCCAGGGCCTGCAGGCGCAGCGTGTAGTCCCCCGCGGGCGGCGCGGCCTCGTCGATCGCGCTGGCGCGCGGGGCGCCCGCTTCGACCTGCAAGCGGCGACGCAGCTCGGCGATTTCGTTGCGACGCTGCACGAGTTCGGTGCGGGTCTGCGCCGCGCGGCTGTGCGCATACGCCAGGTCGCCGTCGGCCGCGGCGGCCACGGCCAGGGCCAGGGCGTCCTTGTGCTTGCGCGCGGTCATCGCCGCCTGCGCCTGGGTCAGCTTGCTCCGCGCGGTCGCCAGTTCCTCGGCGGCATACTGGTCGCCATCGGCGCTGTCGGCGCGGCTTACCGCCTGCTGCGCGGCCGTAAGTTCGGCCGTCGGCGGCGGTGCGGCCAGCGCGGGCAAAGTCGAAGCGAGACCCAGTGCCATCGACAGTTTGAGGATTTGTGCGAAGCTTGAGTTCATTGGGGGATGCCGTGGCGACCGGGAATGGGTGTAACTTCGGCGCGGCCATTGTCGGAAGCTCGCGGTACGCTTGCAATGCGTATCGCCACTGAGAACTGAGGGGTCGGGTACATGGACATCGGCTATTTCCTGAAGCTGATGACGGAGAAGAACGCGTCGGACATGTTCCTGACCACGGGCGCTCCTGTGTACATCAAGGTCGAGGGCAAGCTGCATCCCCTGGGCAACACCGGCCTGCCGGCCGGCATGGTGAAGAAGATCGCCTACTCGCTGATGGACGAGGGGCAAGTACCCATCTTCGAGCGTGACCTCGAGCTGAACATGGCCCTGGCCATCCCCGAGGCCGGCCGCTTCCGCGTCAACGTGTTCAAGCAGCGCGGCGAAGTCGGCATGGTGATCCGCGCGATCCGCAGCGTGATCCCGTCGATCGAGGAGCTGCAGCTGCCGCAGGTGCTCAAGGACATCATCATGGCCCCGCGCGGCCTGGTGCTGATCGTCGGCTCCACCGGTTCGGGCAAGTCGACCACGCTCGCGGCGATGATCGACCACCGCAATACGAATACATCGGGGCACATCCTCACCATCGAGGATCCGATCGAATACCTGCACAAGCACAAGAAATCGATCGTCAACCAGCGCGAAGTCGGCCTGGACACCCACGCCTTCCACAACGCGCTGAAGAACGCGATGCGCGAGGCGCCCGACGTCATCCTGATCGGCGAAATCCTCGACGCGACCACGATGGAAGCGGCGATCGCCTTCGCCGAAACCGGCCACCTGTGCCTGGCGACGCTGCACTCGAACAACGCTGACCAGACACTGGAGCGCATCCTCAACTTCTTCCACGAATCCGCGCACAAGAACGTGCTGATGAACCTCGCGCTGAACCTGCGCGCGGTCATCTCGCAGCGCCTGGTGGTCGGCATCGACGGCCGCCGCATGCCGGCGACCGAAGTGCTGATCAACACGCCGATGATCCGCGACCTGATGCGGCGCGGCCAGGTCCACGAGATCAAGCCGGCGATGGAGGGCTCGCTGGAGGAAGGCATGGAGAGCTTCGACCAGTGCCTGTTCCGCCTGTACAAGCAGGGCAGGATCGAGCGCGAGGAAGCCCTCAAGGCCGCCGACTCGCGCGATGGCCTGGACCTCAAGTTCCGCCTGTCCGAAGGCGGCACCGGCGAACACGACCCGTACGCGGACGTGTTCGTCGCGAGCTGACGCGACCACACGCACAAACAGAAAGGGGCGGCCGATGCCGCCCCTTTTGCGTTGTGCGCCGGCTGCCCCGCCGGGGTTACGCCGGCTTGTCCGGCTGCATCTCCGGGCGGGCCAGGTCGAACGCGGGCAGCTGCAGGCAGGCCTGCTCGATGCGCGCGATGGTCGGGAAGCGGGCGACGTCGATGCCGAACCTGCGCGCGTTGTAGACCTGCGGGATCAGGCAGCAGTCCGCGATCGTCGGCGTCTCGCCCTCGCAGTACTGCCCCGTCGACAGGTGGTCGTTGAGCATGGACTCGATCGCGGCGAAGCCTTCGTTGATCCAATGCTGGACCCAGGCATCGCGTTCGGGCTGGGGCACGTTCCACTCGTGCTCGAAGTACTGCAGCACGCGCAGGTTGTTGAGCGGGTGGACGTCGCAGGCGATCGCCAGCGCCAGGGCGCGGGCGCGCTGGCGCGAACGCGCGGTCGTGGGCAGGAGCGGGCGCGCGGGCCAGGTTTCGTCGAGGTATTCCAGGATCGCCAACGACTGCCGCAGCTGCCGGCTGCCGTGCTGCAACACCGGCACCAGGCCCTGCGGGTTGATCCGGCGGTATTCCTCGGTGCGCTGCTGGCCACCGTCACGCAGCAGATGGATCGGCACGATCTCGTAGGGCAGGCCCTTGAGGTTCAGCCCGATGCGCACGCGGTAGGCGGCGCTGGAGCGCCAATACGAATACAACCGCAACTGATCGCTCATCCGCGCGTCTTCCACCTGCATTCCCCTCGTCGCTTGCGCGCGACGCCCCAGCGCACCATAGCCGCGGCGGCGGCCGTCGACCGCCCTTCCGCCGGCCCGCCAGCGCCGCCGGTCAGGCGGACTGGCGTTCGATCCGCTGTTCGATGGCGCCGAAGATGTCGCTGCCGTCGCGCGCCGGCATCTCGATGCGCACGGTGTCCCCGAACTTCATGAACGGAGTGATCGGCTTGCCGGTCTGTAGCGTTTCCACGGTGCGGCGCTCGGCGAAGCAGGAGGCGCCCAGGCTGGTGTCTTCATTCGCCACGGTACCGGAACCGACGATGGTGCCAGCCGAGAGCGGACGCGTCTTCGCGGCATGCGCCACGAGCTGGGCGAAGCTGAACTGCATGTCGACCCCTGCTTCGGGCGCGCCGAACCATTCGCCATTGATGTGCGTGAGCAGCGGCAGGTGCACCTTGCTGTCCTGCCAGGCGTCGCCCAGTTCGTCGGGCGTCACGAACACCGGCGACAACGCCGAGCGCGGCTTGGACTGCAGGAAGCCGAAGCCCTTGGCGAGCTCGCCCGGGATCAGGTTGCGCAGGCTGACGTCGTTGACCAGGCCGATCAGCTGGATGTGCGCCGCGGCGGCGTCCGCCGTCACCGCCATCGGCACGTCGTCGGTGACGACCACGACTTCGGCTTCGAGGTCGATGCCGTAGTCCTCGCTGACCACGCGCACCGGATCGCGCGGACCGTAGAACCCGGCGCTGACGGCCTGGTACATCAGCGGGTCGACGTAGAAGCTTTCCGGCACCTCGGCACCGCGTGCGCGGCGCACGCGGTCGACGTGCGGCAGGTAGGCACTGCCATCGACGAACTCGTACGCACGCGGCAACGGCGCGGCCAGGGCGGCCATGTCGAGATCGAAGGCGGCTGCGGCCGAGCCGGCGTTGAGCGCATCGGACAACGCGTTGAGGCGCGGCGCGGTGTTCGACCAGTCTTCCAGCGCGCGTTGCAGCGTATCGGCGATGCCGGTTGCCCGTACCGCACGCTTGAGATCGCGCGAGACGACGATGAGGGTGCCGTCGCGGCCGCCTTCCTTGAGGGAACCGAGCTTCATCTGGGAACTCCGGGAATTCTGCGCCGAGCGCGATAGTTGCAATTGTAACTGAAGCCATGCACGGCTTCGCGCGCCAGCTTATGCCGCCCGCGGTGCGCAACGGAATCACCCGGGATCATCACGGGGAAGCGCCCTTTGCAATCGCCCGCGTGAAATCACCCATATGAAATCGCGCGCAACAAAAAACCCGCCTTGCGGCGGGTTTTCTGCGAATTGGCAGCCCCGGATGGATTCGAACCACCGAATGTCTGAGTCAGAGTCAGATGCCTTACCGCTTGGCGACGGGGCTGTAGCTTTTTCATAGTGTGCCGGGCAAGCCCGGCACACACAACAGTTTCGAATATTAGCGCTTCGAGAACTGGGTGGCGCGACGCGCCTTGTGCAGACCGACCTTCTTACGCTCGACTTCACGCGCGTCGCGGGTCATGAAACCGGCCTTGCGCAGTTCGGTCTTCAGCGCTTCGTCGTACTCGACCAGCGCGCGGGCGATGCCCAGGCGGATCGCACCGGCCTGGCCGGTGATGCCGCCGCCGGCGACGGTGACGACGACGTCGAACTTGTCGGTCGACTTGGTCAGCTCGAGCGGCTGGCGCACGATCATGCGCGCGGTTTCCCGGCCGAAGAACTCATCGATCGGACGCTGGTTGATGGTGATCTTGCCATCGCCCTTGCGCAGGAACACGCGGGCTGTGGAGGACTTGCGACGGCCGGTGCCGTAATTCTGCTGGAGTGCCATGTGCTGGATGCCTTAGAAGTCGAGCGGCTGCGGCTGCTGCGCGGCGTGCGGATGTTCGGTGCCCTTGTAGACCTTGAGCTTGCGGTACATCGCGCGGCCCAGCGGGTTCTTCGGGAGCATGCCCTTCACGGCGATCTCGATCACGCGCTCCGGGTGGCGCTCGAGCGCCTGGCCGAGGGTCTCGGACTTCAGGTTGCCGATGTAACCGGTGAACCGGTGGTACATCTTGTCCTGCAGCTTGTTGCCGGTGACGGCGATCTTCTCGGCATTGATCACCACGAGGTAATCGCCGGTATCGACGTGCGGGGTGTAGACGGGCTTGTGCTTGCCACGCAGACGGCGGGCGAGCTCAGAGGCGAGGCGGCCGAGGGTCTTGCCTTCGGCATCGACGACGTACCAGTCGCGCTGGACGGTCTCGTTCTTGGCGGTGAAAGTCTTCATGATGGCTCTGCTTGAGGTGTTGCTGGTCGGGCTGGTTGCGCGCGGGATCACGGCGGATCGACCGGCGGAACGTCGCCTCGCGTTGTGGGTGGAGCGAAAAGAGGCGGGATGATAACGGGCATTCCCGCCCATCGCAAGCCGCCGGGATTCCGGCCCGGGAATGTGCCGCAGTCATGGGAACGTCGGCAGCGCGCGCCGCGACCCCCGGTTTCCCGGCGCCGCCGGGGGATATCATCGCCGCCCATGCCCCCGGTCAGCCCCCTCGCCCCCGCCGAATCCGCATCGGACCGGCTGCTGGCCCTGGCCGACCGCTGCGTCCAGTGCGGCCTGTGCCTGCCGGCCTGCCCCACCTACACCCTGGAGCGGACCGAAGCGGAGTCCCCGCGCGGCCGGATCGCCCTGACCCGGGCCTGGGAGCGCGGCACGGTGCCGCCCACCGCCGCCGGCGACGGGCACCTCGACCACTGCCTGGGCTGCCGCAGCTGCGAAGCGGTGTGTCCGGCCGGCGTCGCCTACGGTGAATTGCTGACGGAGGCGCGCACCCGGCAACGGAGCCGGCGCGGCACTCGCGGGCGCCAGCTCGCGCTGGAATGGCTGACGGCGCGACCGCGATTGCTCGCGGCCCTGCTCGGGCTGTATCGATGCGTCTTCCCTGCGCTTCCCGCCGCGACGCGGCCGTTGCCGCGCCCACCCGCGCCGTTGTCTGCGCCGGCACCTTCACCCTCCCTTTCCGGTGAAGCGGTCGCGCTCTTCGCCGGCTGCGTCGCCACGCCGTACGAAGCCGCGCTGCGCGACGCCGCCACCCGCCTGTGCGCCGCCACCGGGACGCCCGTCCGCGCGGTGGCCGCGCAAACCTGCTGCGGCACGCTGCACGCGCACGGCGGCAATGCCGGCATGGCCCGGCAACTGGGTGCGGCCAATCGCGAAGCGTTTGCCGGGGTCGCGACGGTGCTGACGCTGGCAAGCGGTTGCCACGAGGCCGTGCGCGATGCGCTCCCCGACGGGATCACCCGCGACGCGATCGCGTTCCTGCACGAGCGCGCGCACCTGCTGTCGTTCCAGTCGTGCCGCGAGCGCGTCGCACTGCACCTGCCCTGCACCCAGCGCAACGTGGCGAAGTCGGCCGCCGCAGTGCGCGCACTGCTCGCCCGCGTGCCCGGGCTGGAGGTGATCGAACTCACCGCCGGCTACGGCTGCTGCGGCGCAGCGGGCACGCAGATGCTGCTCGATACGTCGCGCGCGGCGTCCTATCGCCAGCCGTTGATCGACGCCTTCGAACGCAGCGGTGCGACGCGCCTGCTCAGCGCCAACATCGGTTGCCGCCTGCACTTCGCCAACGCGACGAGCCGACCGGTCCAGCATCCGCTCGAATTCCTCGCCGACCGCCTCGCCTGAGCGATCGCCGCCGACGGCAGTAAACTTCCGCCATGAACGCACGCGCCCTGACCCCGATCGACCGCCTGCTCATCGATGCGCAGAACGCACTGGACACGGTCTTCGGCGCCCCGCCTGCGCAGCGCGCGAACCCGTCGGCACAGGAGCCCGATGTCGTCCTCGACGCAGCCGAACGCCGCCACGCCGCAGGCCTGATGCGCATCAACCACGTCGGCGAAGTCTGCGCGCAGGCCTTGTACGTCGGCCAGGCCGCGGTCGCACGCGACGCGGCGACCCGCGCGCACCTGCTCGAGGCCGCACAGGAAGAAACCGACCACCTCGCCTGGTGCGCTCAGCGCCTGGACGAGCTCGACAGCCGCCCCAGCCTGCTCAACCCGCTGTGGTACGCCGGCAGCTACGCGATCGGCGCGCTCGCCGGCCTGCGCGGCGACGGCTGGAACCTGGGCTTCGTGGTCGAAACCGAACGCCAGGTCGAAGCGCACCTGGACGAGCACCTGCAGACCCTGCCCGTCGCCGATGCGCGCAGCCGCGCCATCCTGGAAGTGATGAAGGCCGACGAGGCGCGCCACGCCGACGACGCGCAGGCGCAAGGCGCACGCGTGTTGCCGCCGCCGGTGCCAAGGCTGATGGCGATGGCGTCGAACCTGATGAAGACGATCGCGTATCGGGTCTGACTGGCGCGCTTCGCGCGCCCCTCATCCGCCCTGGGGGCACCTTCTCCCCGCAAGCGGGGAGAAGGAAAAAGCAACAAAAAAGGCCGGCATTGCCGGCCTTTTTTCTGGATCGCATCCGGTCAATCGACCAGGTTGCGTCCGTGATAGAGCTCTTCGATCTCCCGCTTCAGGCGCGCCTCGATCTTCATGCGCTCCTTGAACGACAGGTTCTTGGCCTTCTCCTCGAACAGGTAGGTGTCGAGGTCGAACTCCTTCAGGTGCATCTTCGTGTGGAAGATGTTTTCCTGGTAGACGTTCACGTCGAGCATCTCGTAGCGCGACTTGATGTTCTTGGCCAGGTAGTCCTGGATCGAGTTGATCTTGTGGTCGATGAAGTGCTTCTTGCCCTTGATGTCGCGGGTGAAGCCACGGACGCGGTAGTCCATCACCACGATGTCCGATTCCAGGCTCTCGATCAGGTAGTTCAGGGCCTTCAGCGGCGAGATCACGCCGCAGGTGGCCACGTCGATGTCGGCGCGGAAGGTCGCGATGCCATTGTCCGGGTGGGTCTCCGGATAGGTGTGCACCGTGATGTGCGACTTGTCCATGTGCGCGACCACGGCTTCCGAGATCACGCCCTTGGCGTCGGCCTTGTCGATCACCGGCTGCTCGGAGATCAGGATCGTCACCGAGGCGCCCTGCGGGTCGTAGTCCTGGCGGGCGATGTTGAGGATGTTCGCGCCGATGATGTCCGCCACATCGGTCAGGATCTGGGTCAGGCGGTCGGCGTTGTAGGCCTCGTCGATGTACTCGATGTAGCGCTTGCGCTCGTCTTCCGAGGCGGCGAAGCACACGTCGTAGATATTGAACGAGAGCGCCTTGGTGAGGTTGTTGAAGCCTTGGAGCTTCAGGCGCGGCAGCGGCTTGACCAATTGAGTGTCCAGGTCGGGCGGCGGGGGGCCGCGCTTGCAGGGGCGCGATTATGCGGCAATCGGACACGGGGGCCAAACGGCCGGCCGGCGCGGCCACAGGGGGCCACTGTCGGCGCGCCCCGGCCGGGCTTTTGCGATGGCCGTCGCCATTTCTGTGACCTTCCGCGGCAATATCCGGCACTATTTGCCCATGTCGCGGCTTGGCCCTAAGCTCCGGCGGTTCCTGTCGACTCCACCCCTTACTGGTTGATGCCGTGATAGCCCTGCGAAAGACCAACAGCCCGCTGATGCCGGATAGCGCCACGATCGAGCGCTTCCTCGCACACTGCCACCGCCGCCGCTATCCCTCCCGCACCGACGTCTTCCGCCCGGGCGACCCCGCCAACACCATCTACTACCTGATCTCCGGCTCGGTGAGCATCATCACCGAGGAGGACGATGGCCGTGAGCTGGTGCTGGGCTACCTCGGCCCCGGCGAATTCATCGGTGAACTCGGCCTGTTCGTGGAAAGCGACCGTCGCGAGGTCGTGCTGCGTACCCGCACCCCGTGCGAACTCGCCGAAATCGGCCACGAGCGCTTCTACGACCTGCTCCTGACCCGCCTGGCTACCGACGCCCCCAAGCTGCTGTACCAGATCGGCGCGCAGATCTCCCGCCGCCTGCTGGACACCAGCCGCAAGGCCGGCCGCCTGGCCTTCCTCGATGTCACCGACCGCATCGTCCGTGCCCTGCACGACCTGGCCAAGGAACCCGAGGCCATGAGCCACCCGCAGGGCACGCAGATCCGCGTGTCGCGCCAGGAGCTGTCGCGTCTGGTCGGCTGCTCGCGCGAGATGGCCGGCCGCGTGCTGAAGAAGCTGCAGGCCGACAACAAGCTGCACGCCCGCGGCAAGACCGTCGTCCTCTACGGCACCCGCGACTGACCCATGGGGCGGCTGGCAGGTTCGTCGACCGGGACGCTACGCATCCGCCCCGCCCAGATCGGCGACGCCAACGACGTCGCCGTCCTGCTGGAGGAACTGGGTTACCCCTGCACGCGCGACGACGCCGCCGAGCGCATCGCGCGCGTGCTGCACGACCCGCGGCTGTTCCTGCTGGTCGCGGAGATCGAAGGCGCGGTCTGCGGCCTGATGTCGCTGGACATCCGCTACTCGATCACCCGCGGCGCCGACCTTGCCCGCATCACCGCGCTGGTGGTCGCCGCCAACTGCGGGCGCCAGGGCATCGGCCGCCAGCTGCTGCGCGAGGCCGAGGCCATCGCCCGCCGCGCGCAGGTCGCCCGCATCGAAGTCACCAGCAACCAGCGCCGCGAGGCCGCGCACGCCTTCTACCTCGGCTGCGGCTACAGCGAAGGCTCGCGGCATTTCATCAAGCTATTGGGCGACTGAGCGCCGCCCCGGGAAACGATCCATGCAGTGTCCGAAGTGCGATTCCGCCATGACCGCCGTCACCTACCAGGGTTCCACCGTGCAGCGCTGCACGCATTGCGCCGGCCTGTGGTTCGAACCGGTCGACCATGAGCGGCTGCGCGACCTGGCCGAACAGATCGACATCGGCGATGCCGCCGTCGGCGAGCAGTACAACCGCGTCGACCGGATCAACTGCCCGAAGTGCACCAATTGGCCGCTGATCCGCATGGTCGATCCGCAGCAGCCGCACATCTGGTTCGAGAGCTGCAAGAACTGCTACGGCCGTTTCTACGACGCCGGCGAGTTCCGCGATTTCGCCGAGCACACGCTGGTGGAATTCTTCACCGACATGGATGCGCCAGCGCGCGACTGAGGTCGTTTGGCGGGCTAGAGCCCGCCATATGCATCAATCGAATGCAACGAAGGCGGCCGCGGGCCGCCTTTTTCATGCCGTAACGGCATCCCCACCACGCTTGCGGCAACCCCAGTTGAGGATCGGCGTGCCCGGCGGCAACACGCGGCGGAACATCGCCACGCGCCCCGCCTTCGGGTTGACCACCACCGGCTTGCGCGCGGCCTGCAGCAGCGGCAGGTCGGCGCTGCTGTCGGAATAGGCCACGGCGACGTCGTCGCGGAAGCCCGCTTCGCGCAGCATCGTCATCTTCATCGCGTTGTGGCAATGGCGCGTGGCGCCGAGCCCGCCCAGGCGCGGGCCGACCTGCGTGCCCACCACGGGCACGTCCTCGTGCGCGACGAAGGCAAGGATGGCGCGCGCGAGCTCCGGCGGCGCACCGGTGGCGACGACGACACGGTCGCCGGCCTCGCGATGCCGGTGCAACACCTCGATGCCGATCGGCAACAGCCGCCGGCGGATCGCGTCGGCATGGGTGGCGACGTAGCGGTCGATCAGCACGTCGAGCGCCTTCGAGCGATGCAGGCCAACGGTGCCGGCCCACACGAAGGCACTGACCCCGACCCGCCGCGTCGGCAGGAACGCCACCAGCGGCCCGAACAGCGGCAGCATCGGCAGCACCAGCAGCCGGCGCCACCACGAGCGCCGGATCAGCCATGCGAACAGGTGGCTGCCGGAATCGCCGTCGTACAGCGTGTGGTCGAAGTCGAATACGACCAACGGCGCGCCCGCCTGGGCCTTCGGGTATTGCTTGCCTTTGACGCTCATCGGATCCGCTCGCAGTGGCTGGTCAGCCGAACAACCGCTTCAAGGTCGCGCCCGGGTCGGCTTCGCGCATGAAGCTCTCGCCGACGAGGAAGGCATCCACGTTCGCCGCGCGCATCTTCGCCACGTCGTCGCGCGTGGCGATGCCGCTTTCGGTGACCAGGATGCGGTCCGGCGGCACCGCGCCCTTCAGCGCCAGCGTGGTGTCGAGCGACACCTCGAACGTGCGCAGGTTGCGGTTGTTCACCCCGATCAGTTCGCAATCGGTCTGCAGCGCGCGTTCGAGCTCGTCGATGTCGTGCACTTCCACCAGCACGTCCATGCCGAGCTCGCCGGCGAGGTTCGCCAGTTCGATCATCCGCGCGTCTTCCAGCGCCGCCACGATCAGCAGGATGCAATCGGCGCCGATCATGCGCGCCTCGTACACCTGGTAGGGATCGACGATGAAGTCCTTGCGGATCACCGGCAGGCGGCAGGCGTTGCGCGCCTCGCTCAGGTACAGGTTGCTGCCCTGGAAGAAATCGACGTCGGTGAGCACGGACAGGCAGGCGGCACCGCCGGCTTCGTAGCTGCGGGCAATGTCGGCGGGGCGGAAGTCCGGGCGGATCACGCCCTTGGACGGGCTGGCCTTCTTCACTTCGGCGATCACCGCGGCGTCGCCGGCGGCAAGCCTGGCGCGGATCGCCTTGACGAAACCACGCGTGGCCGACTGGTTCAGCGCGCGCTCGCGCAGCTCCGACAGCGGGCGCACGCGGCTGCGCTGTTCGATCTCCTCGGCCTTGCGGGCGAGGATGGTGGTGAGGATGTCGCTCATGGGGGAATTCTAAAGCCGCGGGGTGCCGGGGTTGTCATCCCGGGCGTGGCGAGGGACCGGCCAGCGACAACACCTGCATGCCACGAGGTTGGGGCCGCGCCTGCGGCCAGCAGGAGTGAATGGCCAAGTCCGTGCTCTGATGGCGAAGAAAAGCAGATCCCACGCTGCGCTCGGGATGACAAACGGAGAATTTTCAGTTCTTCGGCTTTCCGTACGCACGCGTGACCTTGGCCACGCGCAGCTCGAAATGCTCGTACCAGTGCTTGCGTCCGTGCGCGCGGGTGGCGGCGTGCTCGGCCTGGTGCTTCCACGCGCCGATCGCCGCTTCGCTTTCCCAGTACGACACGGTGATGCCGAAGCCGTCGGCACCGCGCGTCGATTCCGCGCCGAGGTAGCCGAGCTGCTGCGCGGCCAGTTCGAGCATGCGCTCGGCCGCGGCGGCGTAGCCGGCCTCGTCGTCGCCGTTGCGTCGCGAGGAGAAGATCACCGCGTAGTACGGCGGTTCGGGCAATCGGGCGAAACCGTTCATGCGTTCGCTCCGGCGATGGCGCGCGTGGTCGCGACGAATTCCTCGAGCTTCGCGCGCGCCGCGCCGGAGGCGATGGCCTCGCGCGCACGCACGATGCCCTGCGCGATCGAATCGACCACGCCTGCGGCGTACAGCGCCGCGCCGGCGTTGAGCGCAACGATCTCCAGCGGCAGGCCGGGTTTGTTGTCGAGCGCGCCGAGCAGCAGCGCCTTCGATTCGAGCGCATCGGCCACGCGCAGGTTGCGCGAGGCGGCCATGGCGATGCCGAAATCCTCCGGATGCACTTCGTACTCGCGCACCACGCCGTCGCGCAGTTCGCCCACCAGCGTGGCCGCGCCGAGCGAGAGCTCGTCCATGCCGTCGCGGCCCCACACCACCAGTGCGCGCTGCGCGCCGAGTTCCTGCAGCACGCGCACCTGGATGCCGACGAGGTCGGGGTGGAACACGCCCATCAGGATGTTCGGCGCATCGGCCGGATTGGTCAGCGGGCCGAGGATGTTGAAGATGGTGCGCACGCCCATCTCGCGACGCACCGGCGCCACCGCCTTCATCGCCGGGTGATGCACCGGCGCGAACATGAAGCCGATGCCGCAGCGCGCGATGCATGCGCCGACCTGCTCGGGCTGCAGCTCGATGTCGGCGCCCAGCGCCTCCAGCACGTCGGCGCTGCCCGACTTCGACGACACGCTGCGGTTGCCGTGCTTGGCGACCTTGGCGCCGGCCGCAGCGACGACGAACATCGACGCGGTGGAGATGTTGAACGTGTGCGCGCCATCGCCACCGGTGCCGACGATGTCGACGAGGTTGTCGCGATCGGTCACCTGCACCGGGCGCGCGAACTCGCGCAGCACCGTCGCCGCGCCGGCGATCTCGCCGACGGTTTCCTTCTTCACCCGCAGGCCGGTGAGGATCGCCGCGGTCATCACCGGCGTGACTTCGCCGCGCATGACCTGGCGCATCAGATCCACCATCTCGTCGTGGAAGATCTCGCGATGCTCGATGGTGCGCTGGAGGGCTTCTTGCGGGGTGATGGGCATGGCCGCTTCGCTAGCTGTCCAGGAAGTTCTTCAACAACGCATGCCCATGCTCGGTCAGGATCGACTCGGGATGGAACTGCACGCCCTGGACCGGGTGCTCGCGATGGCGCAGGCCCATGATCTCGTCGAAGGCGCCGTCGTCACGGTCGGTCCACGCGGTCACTTCGAGGCAGTCGGGCAGCGTCTCGCGCGACACCACCAGCGAGTGGTACCGGGTCGCCTCGTAACCGTCGGGCAGGCCGGCGAACACGCCCTGGCCTTCGTGGCGGATGCGCGAGGTCTTGCCGTGCATGATGGTCTTGGCGCGGACCACGTCGCCGCCGTAGGCCTGGCCGATGCTCTGGTGGCCCAGGCACACGCCCAGGATCGGGGTGCGCGCGCCCAGCTGGCGGATCACGTCCACCGAGACGCCCGCCTCGTTCGGCGTGCACGGCCCGGGCGAGATCACGATGCGCGCGGGCGCCAGCGCCGCGATCTGCGCCACCGACAGTTCGTCGTTGCGCACCACCTTCACCTCTGCCCCGAGCGTCTGCAGGTACTGCACGAGGTTGAAGGTGAAGCTGTCGTAGTTGTCGATCATCAACAGCATGAAATCGCCTGCTTCCAGTGCCGCGGCGGGGGCGCGGACGGGCCGGGCAGAATATCGCAAGCGCTTCCCGGGTGCCGGGCCGCGCTTATGAAACTTCGCCGTCGCGCACGGCGGGCAGGATCACCTGCGCCCGCAGTCCCGGCGTTCGTCCCAGCAGCAGGATGCGGCCGCCGTGGCGCTGCGCGATCGCGCGTACCAGGCTCAGTCCCAGGCCGACACCGGGCGACCCGCGATGGCTCTCCAGGCGCTGGAAGCGATCGAAAACGCGCTCGCGGTCGGCCTCGGGGACGCCTGGGCCGCAATCGTCGACCAGCAGTGCCACGCCCTCGGCGTCCGCGCGCAGCGAGACGTCCACCTCGCTGGCGGCCGGTGCGTACTTGACCGCGTTGTCGAGCAGGTTGACCACGGCCTGGAAGAGCTGGTCGCGGTCGCCGCGCACGCGGGCGGGTCGCAGGTCGGCGCGCACGCGGACACCGCGTTCGGCCGCGCTGGGTGCATACAGCTCCACGGCATCCGCCACCAGCCCGCGCAGGTCGACGACCGGATCGTCCGGCGCAGGCCCCTGCGCCTCGATGCGCGCCAAGCGCAGCAGCGCGCCGAAGGATTGCAGCAACTGGTCGGTTTCCGCGACGGCGCCATCCAGCGCGGCGCGCTGCGACGGAGCGGCGGGCTGCTGGCGCAATTCCTCCAGCCGGTTGCGCAGGCGCGTCAGCGGCGTGCGCAGGTCGTGGGCGATGTGGTCGGTGGCGTGGCGCACGCCGCCGAGTAGTTCCTCGATGCGGTCGAGCATGCCGTTGAAGCGGCGCGCGAGCCGGTCGAAGGCATCGTCGCTGTGATCGAGCGGCGCGCGCAGGGTCAGTTCGCCACCGCCCACGCGTTCCGCGGTCGCATCCAGGCTGCGCAGGCGCCGCGACACCCAGCGCGAGGTCAGCCAGCCGACCAGGGCGCCGAGGGTGGCCGCGAACACGAACGCCACCAGCGCGGTGCGCTGCATCAGCCCCAGGAACCGGTCCTGCGAGCGCAGGCGCAATCCCGTCAGCAGCCGCCCGCCATCGGCCAGGCGCTGTTCGTAGGCGATCACCCGCAACGCCGCGCCATTGCCATCGTCGCTCGCCTGCGTCTCGCCGTATTCGAGCCAGCGCGCGTGCGTCGCCAGCCGCGGCGGCACCACGTTGCCGACCAGCAGGCGTCCCTGCGCCGACACGAGCGCATACACCGCGTCGGGATCCTCCGGCGCCGCCTGGCGGCGCTGCAGCTCGTCGCGCAGGGCGCGGTAGCCGTCTTCGCGGTACAGGTCGAGCAGCCCGGCCGCGTCGGTGCGCACCAGTTCGCGCGCGTCGTGCAGCAGCAGGGTCGACACCGCGTAGTAGACGCCACCGCCCAGCAGCACGAAGGCCAGCAGGAACGACCCCATCACCGCCAGCGCCAGCCGCGTGCTGGTGGAAAGCGTGCCTGTGAACGATCGGAGTGCCTTCATTCGCCCAGCCGGTAGCCGGCCCCGCGCACCGTATGCAGCAGCGGCCGCGCGAAGCCGTGGTCGATCTTCTGCCGCAACCGGCTGATGTGCACGTCGATGACGTTGGTCTGCGGATCGAAGTGATAGTCCCACACCGCCTCGAGCAGCATGGTGCGCGTGACCACGCGCTCGGCCTGGCGCATCAGGTATTCGAGCAGGCGGAATTCGCGCGGCTGCAGCTCGATGCGGCGATCGCCGCGACGCGCCTCGCGACTGAGCAGGTCGAGCTCGAGTTCGCCCACGCGCAGGCGCGTGGGCTCGCGCTCGTCGCCGGCACGATGGCGGCGCACGATGCTGTCCAGGCGCGCGCTCAGCTCCGCGTAGGCGAACGGTTTGACCAGGTAGTCGTCGGCGCCGGCGCGCAGGCCTTCCACGCGGTGGTCGACTTCGCCCAGGGCGGTGAGCAGCACCAGCGGCGTGCGGTTGCCGGCGCCGCGCAGGGTCTGCAGCACGACCAGGCCGTCGACGCCGGGCAGCATGCGGTCGAGCACGATCGCGTCGTAGTTCTCGGTGGTGGCGAGGAACAACCCCTGCTTGCCGTCGCCGGCATGGTCGACGGCATGCCCGTCCTCGCGCAGGCCCTTGAGGATGAAGGCCGCGGTATGGGGATCGTCTTCGACCAGCAGGATGCGCATGTCAGCTCCCGATCTCGAAAAAAGGATACCCCGCCGAAAAGTTTCCGACGGGGTATCCGACCCGCATCCACGACGGGCTCCGGGGGGAACGGTTCAGCCCTTGCTGGCGTCGGCCTTCTGCGACGCGGACTTGGCGTCTTCCTTCTTCACCTTGGCGAAGTGCTTGTGCTTGGCCTTGGCGGGCATGGTCTTGGCGGAAGCGGCAGGCGTGGCCGGCGCCGCGGCCGGCGGCGCTGCGAGGGCGGAACCGGTCAGCGCGGTCAGCGCAACGGCGAACAGGGTCTTGCGGAGGTTCATGGCTTGGCTCCTAGGGAAGGTTTCGATGCCGGTGGGGTGCATCCCCATCGCAGGGACAGGTTGCGCGCCGGGCGTTTGCGCCGGCCTTTCCGCGACATGAACAATCGGTAATGTTCCGGCGCGCACCGCGGCGGCCCGGATGCAACGAAGAACGCCACCCGCAGGTGGCGTTCTTCGCGTCGTGCCCGTCGCGTCCCGCTGGCTAGGCCGCGCCGCTGCCGCGCCGCAACGGCACCGGTGCGGTGGCGATGCGGCTCTTGAGCTCGGCCATCTCGCCGGGCATCACCACCAGGTACTGCAGCAGCTGTTCGGCCAGCTCCAGCAGGTGCTCGGCGGTGACCTTGTCGATCGAGGTCTCGTCGTCGAAGTGGCGGCCGAAGGCACCGTCGGGCGCCATCAGCTGCGAGAGGTCCTGCAACGGCCGGGACAGGTCGAGGTCGCGCGGCAACGCATCGAGCTGGCGCGGCAGCGGCAGTTCGCGCTTGTCGGGCAGCAGGCGCGCCGCCAAGCCTTCGATCAGGTGGCGCACGGTCAGCGCGGTGGCGCCCCATTCGGCGTGGTTGTACAGCTTGAGCGCCGATTCGTAGCTGCGTGCCAGCGGGCCGGACAAGGCCTGCAGGTGCGGCAGGCCGGGCATGCTGTGGCGCCCGCCCGGCTCCGGCCAGGTGAACAGCGACGCCGGCTTGCAGTTGCCGTATTCGTCGACCAGCTGCACCAGCAGGCCTTCGTTCTCGCAGCGCGTGCAGCTCATCTCGGTGGCGACGATCTGACGGCCGTGTTCCTGCCACGGTCGCGCGTCGAACATGGATTTCTCGTGGCAGCGCGGACAGATCAGTTCGATCGAACGCGCGAACCCGTTGGCGAAACGGGCATGGACACTGCTGTCGGGAATCTGATGCATGGCGCACTCTCCCTCGAAGTTACGCAACCGGCATCCGGGAACATCTGGTCAACACACGTGCTCGACACACTGGTAGGAGGCGATGGGCAACGCGCAGTCGCCTGCCCGCTGCGCGCAGGCAGTGAAGCGTCCTTTCTGTGAATAAAACGTTGAGGCACGCGACCACCGGACGCCGGCGGCCGGTGGCGCCGCGGCGCGCGACGGACGGCAGCTGACGGTCGACGGGCGCGCCGCCGCGCCGGTTTCGTTCAGAGTCCGCGCACGGCCTCGGCCACGGCGCGGAACAGCGCGCGGCCCTTGTTCATCGTCTCGTCCCACTCCTTCGCGGGATCGGAGTCGTAGACGATGCCGGCGCCGGCCTGCACGTGCAGGCGGCCGTCCTGGATCACCGCCGTGCGGATGGCGATGGCGGTGTCGGCGTCGCCGTGCCAGCCGATGTAGCCGACCGCGCCGGAATAGACGTTGCGGCGGATCGGTTCGAACTCGCGGATCACTTCCAGCGCGCGGATCTTCGGCGCGCCGCTGACGGTGCCGGCGGGGAACGTCGCGCGCAGCACGTCGGCGTAGCTCAGGCCGCTTTTCAGCGTGCCGGTGACTTCGCTGACGATGTGCATGACGTGGCTGTAGCGTTCGATCACGAACTGCTCGCCCACTTCTACCGTGCCCGGTTCGCTGACGCGGCCGACATCGTTGCGGCCGAGGTCGATCAGCATCAGGTGCTCGGCGCGCTCCTTGGGATCGGCGAGCAGTTCGGCTTCCAACGCCTGGTCTTCCTCGACGGTGGCGCCGCGCGGGCGGGTGCCGGCGATCGGGCGCACGGTGACCTCGTCGCCCATCAGGCGCACCAGGATCTCCGGCGACGACCCCACCACCTGGGTACCGCCGACGTCGAGGAAATACATGTACGGCGACGGGTTCAACGCGCGCAGTGCGCGGTACACGTCGACCGGGCGCGCCTTGAACGGCACGCTCAGGCGCTGGCTCAGCACGACCTGGAAGATGTCGCCGGCGCGGATCAGTTCCTTCGATTTCTCCACCGCGGCGATGAAGCCCTCGCGGGTGAAGCCGGAGATGAAGTCGGCTTCGTCCAGCACGCTGGCGTCGCGCGTTTCCGGATAGCCCGGACCGCCCTGGCGCAGGCGGTGGCCGAGTTCGTCCAGGCGGCGCTGCGCGCGGGCGTAGGCGCGCTCCTCGCGCGGGTCGGCGTGCACGATCAGGTACAGCCGGCCCTTGAGGTTGTCGAACACCGCCAGCTCTTCGCTGAGCATCAGCAGGATGTCGGGCGTGCCCAGTTCGTCGGGCTTGGGTTCGCCACCGGCAGGCGCTTCCGCGAGGCGCGGCTCGATGTACTGCACGCACTCGAAGCCGAACCAGCCGACCAGGCCGCCGGTGAAGCCCGGCAGCCCCTCGATCTTCGGCACCGAATGCGCGGCGCGCAGGCGCTCGACTTCGGCGAAGGGATCCTCGACGACGCGATGCTCGACCAGCTCGCCGTCTTCGGTGACGAACAGCGTGTGGCCGGCGAAGGCGTATACGCGCCGCGCCGGCAGGCCGATGATCGAGTAGCGGCCGAAGCGTTCGCCGCCCTCCACCGATTCGAACAGGTAGGTGTGCGGGCCGTCGGCCAGCTTCAGGTACACCGACAACGGCGTGTCGAGGTCGGAGAAGACCTCGCGCACGACCGGGATGCGGGTGTGGCCGGCTTCGGCGAGCTTGCGGAACTGTTCGGCGTCGAGCTGCATGACGAAATGCGCGAAACACGGCCCGGCAGTATGCCACCGGGGTGCATTCGACCGCGGCGGCCCGGCGCCGCAGGCACAGAAGAATTCGTCACAAGGGTGTCATCGTGCATCCGGAGAATGGGAGTCCATCCTCAAGGACGACGGGCGGAGGCGGGATTGCCTCCAATTCTTCCGCGGCAAGCCGGCAACGGCTTGCCGCTTTTCGTTGGCCGCGGAGGAAAGCTTCAGCGCACGCCGGCGACCGCGGCCTTCATCTTCGCGATCACGTCCGCATAGTCGGGCGCATTGAAGATCGCCGACCCGGCGACGAAGGTGTCGGCGCCGGCCGCGGCGATGTCCGCGATGTTGTCGGCCTTGACCCCGCCGTCGATCTCCAGGCGGATCGCCTTGCCGCTGCGATCGATCATTCCGCGCACGCGGCGCAGCTTGTCCAGCGCGGAAGGAATGAACGACTGCCCGCCGAAACCGGGATTGACCGACATCAGCAGCACCAGGTCGAGGTCCTCGAGCACGTAGTCGAGCACTTCCACCGGCGTGGCCGGGTTCAGCACCAGCCCGGCCTGGCAACCCGAGGCCTTGATCAGCTGCACGGTGCGGTGCACGTGCGCGCTGGCTTCGGGATGGAAGCTGATCAGCGACGCGCCGGCCTTGGCGAAGTCGGGAACGATGCGGTCGACCGGCTCGACCATCAGGTGCACGTCGATCGGTGCGGTCACGCCGTGCTTGCGCAGCGCCTCGCACACCATCGGGCCGATGGTCAGGTTGGGCACGTAATGGTTGTCCATCACGTCGAAGTGCACCCAGTCGGCGCCGGCCTTGAGCACGTTGTCGACCTCTTCGCCCAGCCTGGCGAAGTTGGCCGAGAGGATGGACGGGGCGATGACGGTGGATTGCATGGGGGCTTACTTCCTGCGCAGGGTCTGGATGCGGTCGTAGGCGGCGTTGATCTCGCGCGCCTTCGCTTCGGCCTGGCGGCGCAGCTCTTCGGCGGCGCCGGCCATGCGGTCGGGGTGGTACTGCGAGATCAGCCGACGGTAGGCCTGGTCGATCTCGGCGTCGGAGGCCTCGTCGGTCAGGCCGAACACGGCGTAGGGGTTGTCCCGGCGCAGCTTGAACCAGTCGGTGTCGAAGGCGTGGCCGATCAGCAGTCCGATCAACGCGCCCAGCGGCGGGTTGCTGCGCAGCAGCGCCGCGCCGGCGAAGAAGCCCAGCAATTTGCCGTACCAGCGTTTCATTCGGGCCGCGGATATCGATAAGGATGCGCAGTTTACGGCACGCCCAACGTGTCCTGCGGTCGCAGCCCCGGCCCGGCGCAGCGCGCCGGGCGTGTCGTCCAGGCCGCGCGGCATGCCGCGCACCATGCAGAGCTAAGGGAGGGCCTGGACTCACCCCTGCAAGCCACGTCCGACCGGCGTACACTGCCCGGCCCTGTCGCGCCCGCCCGCGCGCGGAGCGCAGGCAGGACGGGCCCTTGCGGCCGCTTTCCCGAGGATGTTGCCTTGCCCACGACCGTGTCCCGCCCCTACCTGCTCGAGTCCAACCTGCCCGGCCTGCACCTGCGTCACCGCGGCAAGGTGCGCGACGTATTCGATCTGCCCGGCGACCGTTTGCTGATGGTCGCCACCGACCGCCTGAGCGCGTTCGACGTGGTGCTGCCCGACCCGATCCCGGGCAAGGGCGAGATGCTCTGCCAGATCAGCAATTTCTGGTTCGGCAAGACCGAACACATCGTGCCCAACCACCTCACCGGCATCGACGTCGCCTCCGTGCTGCCCGCCGGCGTGGATGCCTCGCTGTACGACCAGCGCGCGGTGGTGACCAAGCGTCTGAAGCCGGTGCCCGTGGAATGCATCGCGCGCGGCTACGTCATCGGCAGCGGCTGGAAGGATTACCAGCGCACCGGCCGCATCAGCGGCATCGCCCTGCCCGACGGCCTGCGCCAGGCCGAGCAGCTGGCCGAACCGATCTTCACGCCCTCGACCAAGGCCGCGGTCGGCGACCACGACGAGAACATCGACTTCGACACCGTGGTGAAGACCGTCGGGCCGGACCTGGCCGAGCAGGTGCGCGACGCGACGCTGCGCCTGTACACCTACGCGCGCGACTACGCGGCGCAACGCGGCATCCTGCTGGCGGACACCAAGTTCGAGTTCGGCACCGACGCTGACGGCCGCCTGTACGTGATGGACGAGATGCTCACACCGGACTCCTCGCGCTACTGGCCCGCCGACGAATACCAAGTGGGCACCAGCCCGCCGAGCTACGACAAGCAGATCGTGCGCGACTACCTGGAGACGCTGGACTGGGACAAGACGCCGCCGGGTCCGAAGCTGCCGCAGGAAGTGATCGACCGCACGCGCGCCCGCTATGCCGAAGCGCTGCAGAAACTGGCGGGGATCTCGGTCGACTGAGCCTGGCCTTCGGAAGCAGATGCCGTGTCCGAGCTGATCGCCGCCGCGGCAGGGTTGGGGTTGGGCGCCTGGTTCCTGCTCTACTCCGATGCTAGCGACCAAGCACGCACCGGCATCGCCCTGCTGATGGTCGTCAGCGTGGTCCTGCGTCTCGGCTTCGACTACCGGGTCGCCTCCACCCTGTTGTTCGCGGTCATCGCGATCGGCGTCCTGCTGTTCCGCCGGTACCGCGGCGAACGCTGACGGCCACCTGCGCGTGGCCGCGATAGGCATACTGTCCGCATCGCCGCCGGCCCGCAGGAGCCCGCCATGAACACGCCCGCATCCGCTTCCCTGGGCCGTCCGATCGATCGCTGGTTCGCCAGCTATTCCGGCGACCATCGCAACCACACCAACCAGCTGATCCACGTGGTCTGCGTGCCGGCGATCCTGTGGAGCGTGATCGCGCTGCTGTGGTGCGTCCCGGTGCCGGCGAACCTGTTCGTGCCCGGCGCGTGGGCCGCGCTAGCCATGTTCGGCGCGTGGATGTTCTATTACCGCGCCTCGCGGCCGCTGGGCTTCGGCATGCTCGCCTCGTTCGTGCTGATGGGCTTCCTCACCCGCTGGCTGGCGGACACCTACGGCTTCACCACCCTGCTCTATCTCGCGATCGCGGTGTTCGTGATCGCCTGGATCGGCCAGTTCATCGGCCACAAGATCGAAGGGCGCAAGCCGAGCTTCCTCACCGACCTCACCTACCTGCTGATCGGCCCGGCCTGGGTGCTCGCCAAGCTCTATCGCAAGCTCGGTTGGACCTACTGAACGCCCCGCACGCCCAAGCGCCTTCCATGCCCGCACGCGACATCGGCCTGGTCCTGCTGATCTGCCTGGCCTGGGCGCTCAACTTCCTCACCTCCGCGCTGGCGATGCGGGAGATCCCGCCGTTCCTGTTCACCGCGCTGCGCTTCGCCCTGCTCGCGTTGCCGCTGCTGTTCTTCCTCAAGCGCCCGGCGCCGGGGCAATGGCCGCGGTTGCTCACCGTCGCGCTGTGCATCGGCGTGCTGCATTTCGGCCTGAGCTTCAGCGCGCTGCGTCTGGCGGGCGATCTGTCCTCGCCGGCGATCGTGATGCAGAGCTACATCCCGATGACCGCGCTGCTGGCGTGGTGGGTGCTGGGCGAACGCTTCGCCTGGCGCACCGGCGTGGCGATCGCGGTCAGTTTCGCCGGCGTGCTGGTGCTCGGCTTCGATCCGCTCGTGCTCGACCAGCCGCTGTCGCTGCTGCTGATGCTGGTGTCGGCGGTGTTCCTGGCCATCGGCACGGTGCTGATGAAGGGCCTGCGCGGTCTGGACGTCTTCAGCCAGCAGGGTTGGACCGCGGTCTTCAGCGTGCTGCCGCTGCTGGCGATCAGCGTGGTGCTGGAGCCCGGCGCGCTGGCGCAACTGCCGCAGGTGAGCTGGGTGGCGTGGCTGGGCGCGCTGTATGCCGCGTTCGTGTCCTCGCTGCTCGGCCACGGCCTGTATTACGTGCTGGTGCAGCGCCATCCCGTCGCGCAGGTGACGCCGTGGCTGCTGCTGGTGCCAGTGCTGGCGGTCGGCCTGGGCATCGCGTTCTGGGGCGACCGCCCGGGCCCGCGGCTGTGGCTCGGCGGGGCGATGGTGCTCGGCGGCGTGCTGATCATCGCCCTGCGCGCGATCACCAAGTCGCGCGTCATCCCCGCAAGCGAGACGCCGTAGGGCGGGCTCACGCCCGCCAGCTGCGTGCAGGCATGACGGCAGGACGGCGGGCTTGAGCCCGCCCTACGGCCCTACGCTTCGTCTTCGTTTTCCTCGCGCGCATCGAACATGCGCGCGGTGGGACGGAAGGCGCGCGGTGCGTAACCCAGGTCGCGGTGCGCCGGCGCGGCGTCGAACACCAGGTCCGAGCGCATGCGCTGCACCGCGGCTTCGCCCAGTCCGGTGCCGCCGGCGAGCTTCGCCGCCGCGAGCGCCAGGTTGAACAGCGGCGACGGCAGTTCCACCAGTGCGGGCGAAGGCTCCAACGCGGCCAGCACGCGCCGCACCATCTCGCGATACGCCAGCGCCTCGCCGCCCGGCAATGCATAGGTCTGGCCGTGCGACGCGGTGCTCTCCAGCGCCGCGACCGCGGCGGCGGCGAGGTCGTCCACGTGCACCGGCTGGCGCAGCCCGATCGCGTTGCGCGGCAGCGGGAAGCGGCCCCAGCGTTGCGCCAGCGTCGCGATGCGGGTCAGCGTGGCGTCGCGGCCGGCGCCGTAGACGAGGGTGGGCCGCAGCAGCGTCGCCTGCGCGCCGCGTTGCGTGGCGGCGGCGAACACGCCCTCCTCGCCCGCGCGCAGGCGCTGGGCGACGTCGCGCTCGCGCGCATCGGCGGAACCGCGCTTGACCACCACGCTGGTGGAACCGAACGCAACCACGCGATCGCAGTCGAGCATCGCCGTGCCGTACCAGTGCGCGAACGCATCGAGCGGCCCGCAGCTGACGATCGCATCGGCACGCGCCGGCAAGGCCGGCATCGCGGCGAAATCGCCGTGCAGCCAGTTCAAGCCGGGGCGGTCGTGCTGCGGCTGCCGCGACACGGCGGTCACGCGCCAGCCGCCGCGCAACAGGCCGGCCAGCAGCGGCCGCCCGATCTGCCCGCTGCCGCCGAACACCAGCGCGTGCTTCATCGCGCGTCCGCGCGCCGCGCCGGGAGCACCGCGCGCAACCAGAAGTAGCCCAGCAACGCCGACAGCACCGAGCCGGCGAGGATGCCGAGCACGGATTCTTCATAATGCAGTCGCTCGACGTAACCGAGCGACGCGATGAACAGGCTCATGGTGAAGCCGATGCCGCACAGCATGCCCAGGCCGAGCATCGCGCGCAGGTCCATGCCGGCGGGATAGCGCGCCCAGCCGGCGGCACGCATCGCCAGCGCCGCCGCCACTATCCCGATCGGCTTGCCCAGCACCAGCCCCAGCGCGATGCCCAGCGGCAACGCGGCGACGGCGTCCTGCAACTGCAGGCCGCCCAGCACCAGCCCCGCATTGGCGAACGCGAACACCGGCAGGATCGCGTATGCCACCCAGGGATGCAGCGCGTGCTCGAGCGTTTCCAGCGGCGAATGCTCGGTCTCGTCCGGCACGGCGTTCTTCTTGTCCACGTGCGGGATCAGCAGGCCGGTGGCGACGCCGGCGAGCGTGGCGTGCACGCCCGACTTCAGCACGCACACCCACAGCACCGCGCCCAGCAGCAGGTACGGCCACAGCGCGGTGACCTTGAAACGGTTGAGCGCCCACATCGCGACGAGCACCAGCGCGGCCAGGCCCAACGCCGGCAGCGACAGGCCGTGCGAATAGAACAGCGCGATGATCAGGATGGCGATCAGGTCGTCGACTACGGCAATCGTCGACAGCAGCAGCTTCATCCCCACCGGCACGCGCGAACCGAGCAGCGCCAGCACGCCGAGCGCGAACGCGATGTCGGTCGCGGTGGGCACGGCCCAGCCACGCATCGCCGCGGCATCGCCGTGGTTGAACGCGGTGAACAGCGCCGCCGGTACGATCACGCCGGCGCTCGCGCACACCAGCGGCAGGATCAGCTGCTCGCGCCCGGCGAGCTGGCCGCTCAACGTTTCCCGCTTGATCTCCAGCGCGACCAGCAGGAAGAAGATCGCCATCAGGCCGTCGTTGATCCACAGCAGCAGCGGCTTGGCGATGGCGAAGTCGCCGATGCCGACCTTCAGGACGAAGCCGCGGAAGGCCTCGTAGCCGTCGTGCAGCGGCGAGTTCGCGGCGAGCAGCGCGAGTGCGGCGGCGGCGATCAGGGTGATGCCGCCTGCGGCTTCGAGGCGGAAGAATTCGACCAGTGCATGCAACGCACGCGGCAGGCGCCGCGGCGGAATCCGGGTATCGCTCATGGCCCCAGTTTACTTGCCGGCCATCAGCAATTCGAACGCGATCCACGCGGCGTAGGCGACCAGCAGGAACACGCCTTCGGCCTTGCTCACGCGCAGGTCGCCGCGCAGCACCGGGTACAGCATCAGCGCGAACGCGAGCGCGGCCAGCAGTTCGTAGCCCAGCGGCAACGCGAACCGGCTCGCGCCCATCACGGTCATCGGCAACGCGAGTGCACCGCAGGCGGCCATGCCACCGACGATCACCAGCAGGTTGACCACGCTCGCGCCGATGACGTGGCCCATGACCATGTCGCCCTGGCCGCGTCGCGCGGCGGCGACGGCCGCGGCGACTTCCGGCAAGGTGGTGCCGATGGCGACGGGCAGCAGGCCGGTCAGCACCGGCGACAGGCCCAAACCCTTGCCGATCGTGGCCGCGCCGGAAGCGGACAGATCCAATCCGAACAGGTCCATGCCCTCGCCGCCCACGACCAGCAGCGAGCCGAGCCACACCAGCGCGGCGCCGAGGGCGAAGCGGATCAGGTTCTGCACCGTCAGCGTGCTCGTCTGCGCGTAGGCGGCGATGTCGCTACGCACCGCTTCGCTCTCGTGACGACCGCGCGCCAGGGCGAAGGCGAACACCGCGACGAAGGCGAGCAGGAGCAGCATGCCTTCGCCGCGCGAGAGGGTGCCGTCCGCGCCCAGCGCAAGCACCGCGATCGTGCCGAGCACGAGCACCAGCAGCAGCGGGCTCAGCGCGCGCCAGCGCACCACGATCGGCGCCGCCAGTGCGGCCGCGCCGAGGGTGAGGCCGATGTTGGCGACGTTGCTGCCCACCGCGTTGCCGAGTGCGAGTTCGTCCTGGCCGTGGAAGATGGCGACCAGGTTCACCCCCAGCTCCGGCAGCGAGGTCGCGAAGGCGACGAGCACCAGGCCGGTGGTGAAGGCACTCAGGCCGAAGCGTTGCGCCAGCCCGGCGGCGCCCTTGACGATGGAATCGCCACCCAGCGCAAGCAGCACCAGACCCAACAAGAACAAGCCGATGGCAGTCAGCATCGCGGTCCCCTCCGGAGGTTGCCGGGGATCTTACGGGGTTTGGCGTGAGGGGTGATCGGCCCGGCCATCGCCCTGCTAGCCGCAGCCTTCCACGTAGTCGACCTGCGGCGGCACGCCGACGCGCCACTCGCTCACCTTGCCGGCGGCGTCGGTCTCGAACACCAGCACGCTGCCGCCGTCCGCGGCTGTGCTGCGCAGGTACCTGGCGCCTTCGACGTACTTGTGCGGCTGTTCGACGATGCCGGCATAGCGGCCGCGGATGTCGTCGGCGGACATGCCCACGCGACCGCCGCCCGGCGCTTCCACGCCGTCCGTATCGACGTCGATGCGGACGAAGCGCTGCCCCTCGATCATGAAGCCCACGCGCAGGCCGTCGTGGCTGTTTGGCGCGGGATACAGGTAGTAGCAGCCCTGCGGATCGCCGGGGCCGCCGACCATCTCCGTGCCCCACGCGGCACGCACGGCGTCCGCGTTCGCGCCGAAGCGGACATCGCGGAAGCCGGCGTAGCTGATCGCATTCGCCGCGGAGGTGGGTGTCGTGGCAGCCGGTGCGGCCGGTTGTGGTTCCCGCGCCGGGACCGATGGCGACGCCGCGGGTGCGGCGGCCGCGGGCGCCGCGTTGCCGGCATCGCGCCCGGCGCGGTCCGTGCACCCCGCCGCGCACGCCACGCCGATGGCGCACACCACACCCATGATGCCTGCACGCAGTCCGGATCCTGTTTCGACACGCATCGTCGTTCTCCCTTCGCACGGAAGCCGCAGTGTGGCGGCGACGCGTTAACCGCACGCGAAGCTGTCACGTTGCCTTCATGGTTTGCCCCTACCCTGCGCGCCCAGGGGGACACCACGCCATGGCGCTGAGCAAGACCGAACGCGCGCGTGCCGCATTGCACGCCCACGCCGGAGCGGGCCTGAGCCTGGCCGAACGCCGCGTGCTGATCCTGTGCGACGGCCAGCGCAACCGCGACGACCTGGTCGCGCTGCTCGGTGCCGGCGCGCTGTCGATCATCGAGCGCCTGCTGCAGGACGGCTATCTCGCGCTGGAGAGCGGTGCGACTGCCGTGCCGCGCCTGGCGACGTCCGCCGGACAGCCGGTCGAAGCCACACCTGCCGCGCCCGCGCCGATCGTGTCGGTCGCGCCCCCCGCGCGCGCGACCTCACGTCGCTCGCTGGCGGCCAGCAAGATGTACCTGGTCGACATGCTGCAGTTGCAGCGCGATCCCGAATCGGTATCGCTGCGCGCGGAAATCCAGACCAGTCCCAGCGAGGACGAACTGGTCTACCGGATGATGAAAGGCCTGCACCACCTGCAGGCGGTCGCGGCCGCCAGTTATGCGCGCCGCGTCGGCGATCGCCTCGCCGAGATCCTGCCCGAGCAGCACGTCTCGCGGCTCGACCAGGCGCGCGCGGCCTGGCTGCAATCCGCTGCCGCCGTGGCGTGAGCCGCCACGCGGATCAGGTCGGCGCGAAATTCTTCTTCAAGCCGGCCCAGCAGGCCTGGTAGTCGCGCTGGCGGTACGCGGCATCGAGGGCCTGCCGCGTCGGCCGGATCACCGCGCGCGACTCGAACATGAAGGCCATCGTGCCGGTGATGACGTCCGGCTTCGACAGGTCCGCCGCGCTCGCCTTCTCGAACGTCGCCGCATCGGGACCATGTCCCGTCATCGAGTTGTGCAGCGAGCAGCCGCCCGGCGCGAAGCCTTCGGCCTTGGCGTCGTACACGCCGGTGACCAGGCCCATGAATTCGCTGGCGATGTTGCGATGGAACCACGGCGGGCGGAACGTGTCCTGCGCCACCAGCCAGCGCGGCGGGAAGATCACGAAGTCCATGTTGCTGGTGCCCGGCGTGTCGCTGGGCGAATGCAGCACCAGGAAGATCGACGGATCGGGGTGGTCGTAGCTGATCGAACCGATCGTGTTGAAGCGGCGCAGGTCGTACTTGTACGGCGCGTAGTTGCCGTGCCAGCCGACCACGTCGAGCGGCGAATGCCCGATCGGCGCGCGCCACAGGTGGCCCTGGAACTTGGCGATCAGTTCGAATTCGCCTTCAGCCTCCTCGTACGCGGCATTCGGCGTGAGGAAGTCGCGCGGATTGGCCAGGCCGTTGGAGCCGATCGGGCCCAGGTCCGGCAACTGCAGCATCGCGCCGAAGTTCTCGCACACGTAGCCGCGCGCCTGCCCATCGGGCAGTTCGACGCGGAAGCGCACGCCGCGCGGGATCACCGCGATTTCCTGCGGCTCGACGTCGAGCACGCCCATCTCGGTGGCGATGTGCAGGCGGCCCTGCTGCGGCACGATCAGCAGCTCGCCGTCGGCGTCGTAGAAGTAGCGGCCCTGCATCGGCTTGTTGGCGGCGTACAGGTGCACGCCGATGCCGTTCTGGCCTTCGGGCGAACCGTTGCCGGCCATGGTGAACAGGCCGTCGACAAAATCCACCGGCACCTGCGGCATCGGCGGCGGGCTCCAGCGCAGCTGGTCCGGCGTGACCGGGGCTTTGCCGAAATCGTTGTGGAAGTGGGAATGGAGATACGGCGCGAACGCCCCATGCATCGCCGCCGGACGGATGCGGTACAACCAGCTGCGGCGGTTGTGCGAGCGCGGTGCGGTGAACGCGGTGCCGCTCAGCTGCTCCGCGTACAAGCCGTGCGCGACGCGCTGCGGCGAGTTGCGCCCCTCGGGCAGCGTGCCGGCGACGGCTTCCGTCGCGAATTCGTTGCCGAAACCGGATTGGTAGCCGTTCGATTTCATCGCCTGTCCGTAGGGCGGGCCCTGGCCCGCCGGCTTGGTCTTGGTAACGCGGTCAAAGGCGGGCCAAGGCCCGCCCTACGAGTGGATCGGGAGCCTTACAGCACGCCGCGCTTCATCTGGTCGCGCTCGATGCTCTCGAACAGCGCCTGGAAGTTGCCCTCGCCGAAGCCTTCGTTGCCCTTGCGCTGGATGATCTCGAAGAAGATCGGGCCGATCGCGTTCTGGGTGAAGATCTGCAGCAGCTTGCGCTGCTTGGTCTCGGCGTCGGCGTCGATCAGGATCTTGTTCTTCGCCAGGCGCGCGACGTCCTCGCCGTGGTTGGGCACGCGCTGGTCGATCACCTCGAAATAGGTCTCCGGGGTGTCGAGGAACTCCACGCCCTGCGCGCGCATCGCTTCCACCGTGTCGTAGATGTTGTCGGTGAAGCAGGCGATGTGCTGGATGCCCTCGCCCTTGTAGGCGTCGAGATATTCGTTGATCTGCGACTTGGGATCGCTGGATTCGTTGAGCGGAATGCGCACGATGCCGTCCGGCGCGGTCATCGCCTTCGAGACCAGGCCGGTCTTCGCGCCCTTGATGTCGAAGTAGCGGATCTCGCGGAAATTGAACAGGCGCTCGTAGTAATCCGACCACTTCTGCATGTTGCCGAAGTAGAGGTTGTGGGTGAGGTGGTCGATGAAGGTCAGGCCGAACCCGACCGGATCCTGCTCGGCGCCCTGCACCGGCAGGAAGTCCTCGTACATGCTGCCGTTGTCGCCGTAGCGGTCGACCAGGTACAGCATGCAGTCGCCGATGCCCTTCACCACCGGCGCATCGACCGCCTTGCTGGCGGCCTTGTCGGTGATCGCTTCGCCACCGTTGTTGACGACGGTGTCGAACACGACGCCGGCGGGCTTCTGGAAACGGATCGCGAAGCCGCAGGCGCTCGGGCCGTGCTTGGCGGCGAAATCGGCGGCGAAGCTGTCGGGATCCTCGTTCACCAGGAAGTTCACGCCGCCCTGGCGGTACACCGTGATCGGGCGCGTCTTGTGGCGCAGCACCGCGGTGAAGCCCATCTTGCGGAAGTAGTCGTGCAGCAGTTCGCCCTGGCCTTGCGGCGCGGCGAATTCGACGAACTCGAAGCCGTTGATGCCGAGCGGGTTCTCGAACGTGGTGACCTGCATGCCGAGATTCGGACCGGTGCCGGTGCCGGGGGTGGCGGTCTGGACGCTCATGCGGGGGACTCCTGTTAACGTGGGTCGCGACAGTGCCCGCGCGGGCGGGCCTGGCTGGAAGCCAACTATAGTTTCATATGAAACCAACAACAAGCCACGATAGCACCGATGCTCCGGGGGCGGACCGCCCTTCGTCGGCCCCGTCCGACGAACACGCACACTGGGAACTCGACCGTTTCCTGCCCTACCGCCTCAGCATCCTCTCCAACCGGGTCAGCCAGACCATCGCCGGCGCCTACGCCCGCCGCTTCGGCCTGGGCGTGACCGAGTGGCGGGTGATCGCCGTCCTCGGCCGCTACCCCGGCCTGTCGGCCAATGCGGTGGCCGCGCGCACCGCGATGGACAAGGTTGCGGTCAGCCGCACCGTCGCCCGCCTGCTCGAGCGCGGCCTGCTCCAGCGCGACACCCACGACGACGACCGCCGCCGCTCGGTGCTGGAACTCAGCCGCGACGGCTACAGCATCTACGACGAAGTCGTGCCGGTCGCGCTGGACTACGAACGCCGCCTGCTCGCCCCGCTCGACGCGGACGAACGCGCGCAGCTCGACCGCCTGCTGCGCAAGCTCAACGAAGGCGTGGCGCAGCTGGAAGTGGAGCCCGACACGCCACTGCCGCGCGACTGACGCGCGACGCGCTAGCAAGCGCGCAAAGAAAAACGGCGGCCATTGGCCGCCGTTTTTCTTGTCGTCCCGAGTGAAGCGAGGGACCTGCTGGTGCTTCAACGCATCTCCAGGCAGATCCCTCACTGCGTCCGGGACGATGCAATGGCAAAGCCGTGCGCGCGTTGCGCGCACGGCCCATCGCATCACTTCACGCCGTGCATCAGGCGCTGGATCAGCGGCGCGATCAGGAACAGCAGCGCGCCCGGGATCACCAGGGCCCAGAAGCCGAAGGTGTAGCCCGACAGCGCCGAGGCCGCGGTCATGCCGGTCTCGCCGCTGACGTGGCCGGCGAAGATGCCGGACAGGTTGTTGCCGATGCCGGTGGACAGGAACCAGCCGCCCATGCCGAAGCCGACCAGGCGCAGCGGCGCCAGCTTGGTCACCATCGACAGGCCGATCGGCGACAGGCACAGCTCGCCGATGGACTGGATCACGTAGACCATGAACAGCGTCCAGAACGGGATCATGCCGGCGGCGTTGAGCAGCGAGGTCAGCGCGAACATCAGCAGCAGGAAGGCCAGGCCGTTGAAGATCAGGCCGAGGCCGAACTTGCGCGGGATCGACGGGTTCGCGTTGCCGAGCTTCACCCACAGCCAGGCCATGATCGGCGCGAACGCGATGATCGCCAGCGAGTTCACCGATTGGAACCAAGCCACCGGGAAGGCGAAGCCCATGACGTTCTTGTCGACGATCTTCTCGGCGAGGAAGGTGAAGGAGCTGCCGGCCTGCTCGAAGAACATCCAGAACAGGATGTTGAAGGTGAAGATGATAAGCATCGCGATGGCGCGGTCGCGCTGCACCGGGCCCTCCTTGATGCCTTCGATCAGGATCATGATGCACAGCAGGGCGAACATCGGGAACAGCACGTACCACTGCAGCGTGGTCGCCGCGATGGACAGCAGGAAGTAGATCAGCGGGATCGCGACCAGCGCGCCGCCCAGCACGTACAGCACCTTGTGCTTGCCGCCGCCGTCGGCTTCCGGCGGGCGACCGATGCCGGCCAGCTGCGCGCGGCCGAACCAGAACCAGACCAGCGAGACCAGCATGCCGATGCCGGCGGAGATGAAGACCATCTTGTAGGCGGGCATCTCATCCGTGCCGAACACCTTGCTGGCCAGCCAACCGGTGAAGATCGGCGCGAACATCGCGCCCAGGTTGATGCCCATGTAGAAGATGGTGAAGCCCGAATCGCGGCGACCGTCGGTCGGCGAATACAGCTTGCCCACCATCGTCGAGATGTTCGGCTTGAACAGGCCGTTGCCGGCGATGATCGTGGCCAGGCCGAACTTGAAGACTTCCGGGTTCGGCATGGAGATCATGAACAGGCCGGCCGCCATGATCACCGCGCCCAGCAGGATCGAACGCTGGTAGCCCAGCACCCGGTCCGCCACGTAGCCGCCGAAGATCGCACCGGCGTACACCAGCGCCAGGTAGGCGCCGTAGGTCTGGTTCGCCGAAGCTTCGCCAGTGGAACTGCCCGCATAGAACTGGGCAACGATGTAGAGCACCAGCGCCCAGCGGATGCCGTAGAAGGCGAAGCGCTCCCAGAACTCGGTCATGAACAGCATCCACAACGGCTGCGGATGTCCCATCACCTGCTTGAATTCCGGGATCGGAGCGCCCGGTGTTGTCGTGCTTGCGGCACCGCTCATGCGGTTTCCCCCGTCAGTGATTCAGAAAAAAGCCCCGGCGCGGCGCGCGGGACGGGCGAGGATTACCGACGGCGGCGGCGGGCGTCAAACCCGAAAACCGTTGCTGCAACGCAGCAACGGGCTATTTCGCGGGCTCCCGGGCCAATCGCCAAAGTCGGTCAGGCCGACGTTCAGGCCGGCGGCGCCCCGTAGGCGGCACCGGGGCCGATGGCCGTGCGCACTTCGAACAATTCAGGGAAGAAGGTCAGCTCCAGCGCCTGCTTGAGGAAACCCACGCCCGAGGACCCGCCCGTGCCGCGCTTGAAGCCGATGATGCGCAGCACCGTGCGCATGTGGCGGAAGCGCCACAGCTGGAACTGCGTCTCCACGTCGACCAGGTCCTCGCAAAGCGCGTACTCGCGCCAGTAGGTGCCGGTGTCCTCGTAGATGCGCTCGAACACGGACACCAGCGCGGGATCGGCGACATGCGACTGCGACCAGTCGCGTTCGCGCTGCGGGATGGCGTGGCCCCAGCGCGCGAGGTAGATCAGCAATTCGTCGTACAGGCTCGGCGCCTCCAGCACGTCCTTCAGCGCGGCGTGGCCGGTCGCGTCGTGCGCGAACACCTTGAGCATCTGCGCATTCTTGTTGCCGAGCAGGAATTCGATGGTGCGGTACTGCAGCGACTGGAAGCCCGACGAGGGGCCGAGCACGTCGCGGAATTCCATGTATTCCGACGGCGTCAGCGTCTCCAGCACCGACCACATGTTGGTGAGCTGGTCGAGCACGCGCTTGCAGCGCGCGAGCACCTTGCGGCACTGCCAGACCTGGTCGGCGCGCAGGTAGGCGATCGCGGCGCGCAGCTCGTGGATCATCAGCTTCATCCACAGCTCCGAGACCTGGTGCTGGACGATGAACAGCAGCTCGTCGTGGTGCGGCGGGTTCGACAGCGGGTGCTGGGCCGACAGCAGCCGCTCCAGCTGCAGGTAGCCGCCGTAGGTCATGCGTCCGGACAGGTCGGTATGGATGCCTGTTTCCAGGTCGCGCTGGTTCTTGTCGACGGTCATGCGTGGGGGCCTTCTGCGGGGCGCAAAGGGTACCGCATCGACCCGGCGGGTCCCCCGTCCTGTGCACTGCGTCATGCCGGTGCAACGCGGGCATGGATAATGTCGCCACCATTGCCCCACCAAGGGGCAGGCCACGCGCCGGTCCTGGGCCAACCGGCGCATTCCACCAGGGGAAGTAGCAATGAGATCAGCTGCACGCGGCACCGCCGCGCTGCTGGCGATGGCCCTTGCGGGCGTCGCGCACGCAGATTGCATCAGCATCACCGGTTCGGTCTACAGCCAGAACTTCAATACGCTGGCGAACACCGGCCTCGCTTCGGCATTGCCGCCAGGCTGGCTGATCCGCGAGACCGGCAGCAGCGCCAACGGCCAGTACGCCGGTGGCACCGGCAGCTCCACCACCGGCGACACCTACAGCTTCGGCAGCGCCGGTACGGCCGAGCGCGCGCTCGGCGGCCTGCGCAGCAACGCGCTGGCACCGAGCTGGGGCGCCTGCTTCACCAATGCCACCGACGCACCGGTCGGCGCCCTGGACCTCGCCTACACCGGCGAGCAATGGCGCTTCGGCGTCACCGGCCGCACCGTGCCCGACCGCGTCGACTTCCAGTACAGCCTCGACGCCACCAGCCTCGGCGACGGCACCTGGATCGACGTCGACGCGCTCGACTTCGCCACGCCGGCCCTGGGCGGCACCGCCGGCCTGCGCGACGGCAACGTCGACCCGAACCGCGCCGCGCTCGCCGCGACGCTGGACGGCTTCTCGCTCGCGCCGGGCGCGACGATCTGGATCCGCTGGAACGACGCCGACATCAGCAGCTCCGACGACGGCCTGGCCATCGACGACTTCTCGCTCGCCGTGCACGGCGATGCGGGCGGCCCGCCGGCGCTGGAGGTGGGCGACACCAGCGCCGACGAAGGCGACGCCGGCACCACGCCGCTGTTCTTCACCTTCCGCCTGGACAAGCCCGCCGGCGCCGCCGGCGTGGTGATCGGCTACACGACGCAGGACGGCACCGCCACCGCGGGCAGCGACTACGCCGCCGCCAGCGACACCGTCACCATTCCCGCCGGCGAAACCGCGGTCACCATCGCCATCGACGGCAACGGCGACACCGCGCAGGAAGCCGACGAAACCTTCACCCTCGCCATCACCAGTGCCACCGGCGCCGGCATCGCCGATGCACAGGCGATCGGCACGATCCGCAACGACGATTTCGTGGTCTCCGCGATCCACGACATCCAGGGCCCGGGCGCGACCTCGCCGCTGGCGAACCAGTTCGTCACCACCGTGGGCGTGGTCACCGGCCGCAAGGGCAACGGCTTCTTCCTGCAGGCCAGCGATGCGGAAGCCGACGCCGATCCGCTCACGTCCGAAGGCGTGTTCGTCTTCACCGGATCCGCGCCGTCGGCCGCCGCCGCGGTCGGCAACCGCGTGCGCGTGCGCGGCACGGTGTTCGAATTCGTGCCGCCGTCCGCTCCCGGCCAGTTGCCGCTCACCGAAATCGGCGGCAGCCCGTCGGTGACGATGCTGTCGGGCGGCCATGCCCTGCCCGCGCCGATCGCGCTGACCGCGGCGATGACCGATCCGGCCGGCGGCTTCGGCCAGCTCGAACCGCTCGAAGGCATGCGCGTCACCGGCAGCCTGACCACGGTTTCCGCCAGCGATGGCTTCAAGACGCCGTACAACGCCACCGGCGGCATCAACGGCATCTTGCAGGCGGTCATCACCGGCATCGCACGGCCGTTCCGTGAGCCGGGCATTTCCGTGCTCGATGCCATCCCGGGCGGTGGCACCTCGCCGCCGATCCCGCGCTGGGACGCGAACCCGGAGATCGTCACCATCGACAGCGACACGCTCGCCAGCGGTGCCGGCCTCATCGGTGCGAACTACCAGCTCGACCTGCCCGCCGGCAGCGTGATCGAAGGCCTCACCGGCCCGCTCGACTACGGTTTCGGCCGCTACACGATCCATCGCGATCCGATGGTGCCGCTCAACGTGACGACCACGCCGCGGCCGCGCGCCGCGCGCGTGCCCGGCGGCAACGAGTTCACCGTCGCCGCGTACAACATGGAGCGCTTCTTCGACACCGTCGATGACCCGGCCGTCGACGACGATCGCGCCAACGCCGCGGCCTACGCCACGCGCCTGCAGAAAGCGTCGCTGGGCGTGCGCGATTACCTGCACGCACCCGATGTCCTCGCTGCGATCGAGATCGAGAACCTCGGCGTGTTGCAGGCGCTGGCGGCGAAGATCAACGCCGACGCGGTGGCCGCGGGCCAGGCCGATCCGCAATACGTCGCCTACCTGTTCGAGGGCCACGACATCGGTGGCATCGACATCGGCTACCTGGTGAAAACCGCGCCGGTGGCGGGCGGCAAGCCGCGCGTGGAAGCGCTGTCGGTCGCCCAGCCCGATACCGATCCGTTCTTTGAGCCGGGCCGCTACCTCAACGACCGTCCGCCGCTGCTCCTCAAGGCAGTGGTGAACTACGACGACGGCCGCGCGTTCCCGATCACCGTGGTCGGCGTGCACCAGCGTTCGTTCAACGACACCGACGTCACCGGCGCGGCCGGCGACCGCGCGCGGCTGAAGCGACTGGAACAGGCGAAGTTCCTCGCCAACCTGGTGCAGGGCATCCAGACCGCGTCGCCGCAGACGCGCGTCGTCGTGCTCGGCGACTTCAACGCGTTCGCGTTCAACGACGGCCTGGGCGACATCATGGGCGTCACCGCCGGCACGCCGGTGGCCGAGGAGCAGACCGTGACGCCGGGCGACGCCGTCGACCTGGTGGATCCGGACCTGGTCAACCTGGGCGAACTCGCGCCGGCCAGCGAGCGCTATTCGTACTCGTACGAAGGCCACGCACAGACGCTGGACCACGTGCTGGTGAACGAGGAACTGATCGTCACCACGCGCACGTCCACGATCGACCACGCGCGCATCAACGCCGACTTCAGCGACAGCAACCGCAGCGACGCGACCACGCCCACGCGCCTGGCCGACCACGACCCGGTGATCGCCTACTTCGATCCGCGCCCGGTCGCCGACCTGGCCATCACCGCGACGGCAGATGCCGCGTCGGTGTCGGTCGACGGCACGCTCGCCTTCACTGCCACCGCGCACAACAACGGTCCGGAAGCGGCCGAATCGGTCGGCGTCGGCTTCGCCCTCGATGCGGTGCTGCCGACGATGGCCGTCGCCGCGCCGGCGGGCTGGAGCTGCGACACCGCGCAGGTCGACGCCGGCCGCACCTCGGTGGCGTGCCATGCCACCGCGCTGGCGAAGGACGCCGACGCGCAGTTCGCGATCACCGCGGCCACCACGCCGGATACCGCGCACGCGACGGTGTCGCTGGCGGCCGCCGTCGATGCGCTGTCGCTCGACCCGCAGCCGGGCAACGACCAGGCCACCGCCTCGCTCGAGGTCGCCGCACGCGTCGACCTGTCGCTGCGCATCGCCGGCCCGGCGAAGAAGCTGCACTACGCCAGCCTCGCGCCGTTCGCCATCGACCTGCGCAATGCCGGCACCTACACGGCGAAGCAGGCGACGATGACCCTGCGCGGCGATGCACCGGCGGCGAACGTGTCGGTCACCGCGCCGGCCGGCTGGCAGTGCACGGTCGCCGACACCGTGGCCAACAGCTTCGAAGCCGTGTGCGGTGCGACGGCGCTGCTCGCGATCGACGTCAACCAGCACTTCGACGTGGTGGTGAATGTACCGGCACGCTCGGACAGCACGCAGTTCCTGACGCTCACGGCCACCGCGGCTTCGGCCTCCATCGAAACGGCGCCGGCCAACAACGCGGCGACCTACCAGAACCGCATCGTGGGCGTGCCGTAACCCGGTCGCCCGCAACCGGCAAGTGCAGAAAGCGCGGCCCATGGCCGCGCTTTCTGTTTGCGCGCACGGAAACCGACGTGCGCCCCCGTCTTGCCGCATTGCGCAACGGGCTATTTACACCCGGCAGGTATCATCGGGCGGCTAAAACAACGTGAGTCGGTCAAGGACCTCGAATGACGATCGCCGCCACCTACCAGATCGAATACCTGCAATACCTCGGCCCCGACGGCACGCTCGTCGGCGAGCTGCCGCCCGCCTTCGGCGACGTGAAAGCCCTGCTGCCGCTGTTCAAGCAGATGCTGTTCGTGCGCGTGTTCGACACCAAGGCGATCGCACTGCAGCGCACCGGCAAGCTCGGCACCTATGCCTCGTGCCTGGGCCACGAGGCCACGCACGTCGGCATCGGCGCCTCCACGCGGCCGGAAGACGTGTTCGCGCCAAGCTACCGCGAATACGGCGCGCAGTTCATGCGCGGCGTGCTGCCGCGCGAGGTCCTGCTGTACTGGGGCGGCGACGAACGCGGCAACGACTTCTCCGGCCCGAAGCACGACTACCCGTGGTGCGTACCGATCTCCACGCAGTGCCTGATGGCCGCCGGCGCGGCGCTGTCGTTCAAGCTGCGCAAGCAGGACCGCATTGCGGTCGCCTGTTGCGGCGACGGCGGTTCCTCCAAGACCGACTTCTACGCCGCGCTGAATTCCGCCGGCGCCTACACCGCGCCGCTGGTGCTGTGCGTGGTCAACAACGGCTGGGCGATCTCGGTGCCGCGCTCGGCGCAGACCGGCGCGGCGACGCTTGCACAGAAGGGCCTGGCCGGCGGCCTGTACTGCCTGCAGGTCGATGGCAACGACCTGTTCGCGGTGATGGAAGGCATGCGCCGCGCCACCGAGCGCGCGCGCAACGGCGAAGGCGGCACCGTCATCGAATTCCTCACCTACCGCCTGCACGACCACACCACCGCCGACGACGCGCGCCGCTACCGCGCCGACGAGGAAGTGAAGGCGGCCTGGGCGCGCGATCCGATCCCGCGCCTGCGCACATTCCTTACCGCGCAGGGCCTGTGGAGCGAAGCCGAAGAAGCGGCGTGGGCCGAGGAATGCGGCAAGCGCGTCGACGAGGAAATCAACGCCTACCTCAACACGCCGGTGCAACCGGTCGAGGCGATGTTCGACCACCTCTACGCCGACATGCCGCCGGACGTCGCCGCGCACCGCGCCGCCGCGCTCGCGCTGGAGGGCCGCTCGTGAACAAGGCCGACACCATGCCCCAGATCGATTCCAACGCCGCCACCGCCACGCCCATCACCCTGATCGAAGCGATCACCCAGGCGCTGGCCTGGGAGATGCGCCATGACGACGCCGTCGTCGTGCTCGGCGAGGACGTCGGCGTCAACGGCGGCGTGTTCCGCGCCACCGCCGGCCTGCAGCAGCAGTTCGGCTCCGAACGCGTGCTCGACACCCCGCTGGACGAAACCACCATTGCCGGCTTGACCGTCGGCATGGCCTCGCAGGGCATGAAGCCGGTCGCCGAAGCGCAGTTCGACGGCTTCATGTACCCGATGGTCGACTTCATCGTCTGCCACGCCGCACGCATGCGCTACCGCACGCGCGGCCGCCTGCATTGCCCGATGGTGCTGCGCGTGCCGTGGGGCGGCGGCATCCGCGCGCCCGAGCACCACAGCGAAGCCAATGAAGCGATCTTCACCAACGTGCCCGGTTTGCGCGTGGTGATGCCGTCCTCGCCGCAGCGCGCCTACGGCATGCTGCTGGCGGCAATCCGCGATCCCGATCCGGTGATCTTCTTCGAGCCCAAGCGCATCTACCGCCAGTACAAGGAACTCGTGCCCGACGACGGCGAAGCGCTGCCGCTGGACGTGTGCTACGTGCTGCGCGACGGCACCGACGTGACCCTGGTGACTTGGGGCGCGCAGGTGAAGGAAACGCTGGAAGCCGCGGAAAAACTGGCTGCCGAGGGCATCAGCGCCGAAGTCATCGACGTCGCCACGCTGCGCCCGCTCGACTTCGCCACCATCGCCGAATCGGTCAGCCGCACCGGCCGCTGCGTGATCGTGCACGAGGCGCCCAAAACCGCCGGCTTCGGTGCCGAGATCGCCGCGCGCCTGGCCGAGGAGTCGATGTACGACCTGCTCGCGCCGGTCGAGCGCGTCACCGGCTACGACACGCACATCCCGCTGTTCCGGCTGGAGATGAAGTACCTGCCGAGCGTGGACCGTATCGTCACCGCGGCCAAGCGCACGCTGGCCGCGAGCTGATTCCGCCCGCACGCCAAAGCAACCGAGCAGCCCCGGCTCGACCAAGACAAAACCAACGGACATCGCAATGACGGCAACCAAGAGCTTCCTGCTTCCCGACCTCGGCGAAGGCCTCCCCGATGCGACCATCGTCGAGTGGTACGTGAAGGTGGGCGACACCATCCGCCTCGACGACAACCTGGTGTCGATGGAAACCGCCAAGGCCGTGGTCGACGTGCCCTCGCCTGTGTCGGGCAAGGTGCTCAAGCTCGCCGGCGCCGCAGGCGACGTGATCGTGACCGGCACGATGCTGGCGGAATTCGAAGTCGATCCCAGCCTGCCGCAGCGCGCGGAAGGCCAGGACACCGGCCACCACCACGGTGGCGGGCATGCGCCTGCCGCGCCCGCCAGGACGCCGGAACCGGAAACCAGGACCGAAGCCGTGCGCGAAGACAGCGGCACCGTGGTCGGCGCGATGCAGAGCTCCGATGCGGTGCGCACGGAAGCCGCGGTCGCCGTGGGCGGGGTGAAGGCGGTGCCGGCGGTGCGCGCGCAGGCGCGCAAGCTCGGCGTCGACATCGCCCGCGTGCGCGCAACCGGCGCCGACGGCGTGGTGACGATGGACGACGTGAAGCGCGCCGCCGCCGACGGCTCCGCGCCGATCGGTGCGGCACGCCCGGCCGTGCGCGATGTGCTCGAGTCCTCGCCGGCGTTCCGCGCGCTGCCGCCGGAGCCGCGCCGCGACGTCGCGCACAACACCGCCCGCAGCACGCTGTCGCAATCGGGCAAGCCGATGCGTACGCAGCCGCCGGGCGCGGTCGCCAGCGGCCAGCCCGAGCAACTCAAGGGCGTGCGCCGCAACATGGCGCGCGTCATGGCCGACGCGCACAGCAAGGTCGTGCCGACCACCCTGGTCGACGACGCCGACCTGCACGCGTGGATCGGCAAGCAGGACATCACCGCGCGCCTGGTCCGCGCGATCGTGACCGCCTGCAAGACCGTGCCGGCGCTCAATGCCTGGTTCGACGGCGAGAACCTGACCCGCACCCAGCACCCGCACGTCGACGTGGGCATCGCCGTGGACACCGACGACGGCCTGTTCGTGCCGGCGCTGCGCAACGCCGACATGCTCGACGGCGCCGGCATCCGCACCGCGATCCAGCGCCTGCGCGCGCAGGTCGAGGACCGTTCCATCCCGCCGAGCGAACTCAGCGGCTACACCATCTCGCTGTCCAACTTCGGCATGTTCGCCGGCCGCTATGCGACGCCGGTGGTGGTGCCGCCGTGCGTGGCGATCGTCGGCGCGGGCAAGCTCTCGCACGACGTGGTCGCGGTGATCGGTGGCATCGAAGTGCACCGGCGCATGCCGATCTCGCTGACCTTCGACCACCGCGCCTGCACGGGCGGCGAGGCGGCGCGCTTCCTCAAGGCGCTGCTCGACGACATGGCTTCGCCGAACTGAGGCAAGGCGGGTCGCGACCCGTAGCCCGGGTAAGCGCAGCGCACCCGGGTTAGCCGTACCCACCGACCACAAGCCCCGGGTGCGCTGCGCTTACCCGGGCTACGTTTGGAAAGGAGCGCGCCATGGCCCACCGCAGCCGCCTCGCCGGTTTCATCATCGACTGCAACACCGGCGACCTGGATGCCGCCGCCGATTTCTGGGCTCAGGCGCTGGGTGTGACCGTCGCCGACCGCGATGCCGGCGATGGCACCGCGCAGTACCAGCAGTTCGGCGACACGCCGGGCGACCTGCACATCGAAGTGCAGAAGGTCGACCATCCCTCGCGCGTCCACCTGGACATCGAGGCCGACGACGTCGACGCCGAAGCCGCGCGACTGGAACGGCTGGGCGCGAAGAAGATCGCCTTCGTCAAGCGCTGGTGGGTGATGGAAGCGCCCACTGGCCATCGCTTCTGCGTGGTCCGCATGAAGCACCCGGAACAGGGCGAGCCGCCGAACGAGTGGGAATGACACCGGCTTCACGCCGAACCGCCAGGCGGTCCGGCGTGTCGGCGTGTCGGCGTGAATGCACGTTCGGACGCAGCCGACCTGCTCAGCGAATGGCCTCCCTGGCCATCTGCATGTCGGCATGGCGATGGACGACCCGCCAGCCTGCCGCTTCGCGCCGGAACACCGTGGTCACCCGGTAATCGCGCCGGGATTGCGTGTTCTTCCCCGGCGGGAAGAAGAGGATGTGCTCGTACTGCACCACGTAAGCCAGGTCACCGCTCACCGTCTTCTGGATCAGCTCGACCTGCTTGGAGCCCCTGGAGAACTGCGCGCTGGCCCAGTCCAGCCGCATGCTGACGTTGCGCCATCCTTTCGCGGTCTCTCCGCCCGCCGCGCCGGACAACGTCACGTCATCCGCGTGCGACCACAGCGCCTTCACGGCGCCGGACCGTCCGTCGTAGAACTGCTTTGCCGCGTCGGCGTAACGGGCGAGCATCGCTTCGAGATCGGCGGCCCGGTTGCCTTGCGCGTCGTCTGCGGCCACCGGCCCGGCACCATGACTCGCGTTCGCCCAGAGCAGCAGCGCGACTGCGACGAGGGCATGCTGGAAGGACTTCATCTTCGGCTCCCTTGCGTGGCTGGATGCGGCGGACTGGCCGCTACGGTTCCCTTGCGTGGAGTGAAAGCATTTGAAGTGAATGCGTGCGTTTGAAGGATGCGTTGATCGATCGCGACGGTTCAATCCGGATCGATGCTGATGAATCGCGGCGTGTCGTCGACGGCCACGCGATCGCGCCCCCCCGCCTTGGCGCGGTACAGCGCCTGGTCGGCGCGATCGAAGGTCTGTTCGGGAAGATCGCGGCGCGGGTCGCCCGCGGCGATGCCGATCGACACGGTCACCGCGAACGGCAGTGGCGCGTGCGCGACGCGCTCGCGGATCCGATAGGCGACTTCCGCGGCGCCGTCCAGCGCGCTGCCGGGCAGGTACACCAGGATCTCCTCGCCGCCGAAGCGCACGGCGATGTCGCTCTTGCGGATCGATTCGGTGACCGCATCGGCGACTGCGCGCAGCGCCTGGTCGCCAGCCAAATGGCCGTGCACGTCGTTGACCAGCTTGAAGTGGTCGATGTCGAGCAGCAGCAGGGTGTACGGCGTGCGCTCCGACGGGTCGCGGGTGAGCGTTTCCGCCAGCATCTCCTCCATCGCCGCGCGATTGAGCAGGCCGGTGAGCGGATCGCGCGTGGCGCTGCGCAGCAGCTCTTCATGCCGGCGTTGGAGTTCGGCGCGCGCCTGCTCGGCATGGCGGGCCGCCGCTTCACGCGCGCTCAGCTGCTGCCCCTGCTCCAGCATCAGCCGGCGCAGCTCGAGCAGGTGCTGGGTCTGCCGGGCGAGCAGTTCCAGTCCTTCCACCTGTGCGGAAGTGAGGTGGCGCGGCTCGACGTCGGCGACGCTCAGCGTGCCCAGCGGATGTCCGTCCGGGCTCAGCAGCGGCACGCCGGCATAGAAGCGCGGCGGCCGGCCGCCCAGGCGCCGGCGCTTGGCCGCGGGAATCGGGTCGAGATCAAGGTCGTCGATGACCAGGGTGCGGCCGGGTTGGTCGATGGCGTGGTTGCACAGCGACAGGTCGCGCGAGACCTGCGACTGGTCGACACCGACCTGCGCCTTGAACCAGACCCGGTCGCGGTCGATCAGCGAGATGGACGCGGCCGACACGCCGCACAGCATCACCGCGAGGCGGACGATGTCGTCGAACGCGCGCTCGGGACCGGAATCGACGATCGCATACGCATCCAGGGCCGCCTGCCGTGCGGCCTCGATGTCGCTTGCCTGCGCCGGAAAGTAGGCTGCCATGACGGCCCACAATTGCGCCGTCCCGCGGAGGCGTCAAGTCACGGCGGTCACACGCAGCGACGAGCGCGGGCGTTGCCGGCGCCCTGCCCGTCCGACAGCTGAACCGCCCGCGCCTCAGGCCTCTTCGAGCAGCTGCGCCAGCGCCTCGACCACGTCGGCCAGTTCGGCCGCATCGTGCAGGTGCCCGACCAGTTCCTCGCCCAGCTGCAGGCTGTCCGCCTCGGCGCGCTGCAGCAGCATGCCGCCGTCGCGCTTCAGCCGCGCGATCAGCTGGCCGGCGTCCTTGGGCGAGGCGAAGCCGATGCTCTGCACCAGCACGCGTTCGCCGTCGACGAACTTGAAGTAGAAGCGGCCGTCGTTCTCGCGGTACTGCTTGAACGTGGGCAGCACCGTCTTTTCCTTGCGCGCCTTGGCGCCGGTGGCCGCATTCGACAGGTCGCGCAGCCCCACCGCTTCGCGCAGGCGCGCCAGCAACGGCGTGGCGTGCTGCGCGCGCAGGCGCGCGGCGCCTTCGCGCAGGATCGCCTCGATCTCCGCCGGCTTCGCCATCAGCGTCTCGTAGTGTTCGCGCAGCGGCGCGACTTCGTCGTCGATGCGTTCGAACAGCTTCTGCTTGGCGTCGCCCCAGCCGATGCCGTCGGCGTAGGCCTGGCGCATCGCCGCGGTTTCCTGCGCCGACGCGAACGCCTGGTACAGCTGGAACACGTTGGAATTGGCGGCGTCCTTCGCCTCGCCTGGCGCGCGCGAGTCGGTGACGATGCCGGCGATCAGCTTCTTCAACTGCTCGCGCGGCACGAACAGCGGGATGGTGTTGTCGTAGCTCTTGCTCATCTTGCGGCCGTCGAGGCCGGGCAGCGTCGCCACGTGCTCCTCGATCGCCGCTTCCGGCAGCGTGAAGTGTTCGCCGTAGAGATGGTTGAAGCGCTGGCCGAAGTCGCGCGCCATCTCGATGTGCTGTACCTGGTCGCGGCCGACCGGCACCTTGTGCGCGTTGAACAGCAGGATGTCCGCGGCCATCAGCACCGGGTACATGAAGAGGCCGGCGGTGATCGCGGCATCGTCGTCGACGCCTTCGGCGCGGTTCTTGTCGACCGAGGCCTTGTAGGCATGCGCGCGGTTGAGGATGCCCTTGCCGGCGACGCAACTGAGGAACCAGGTGAGTTCGGGGATCTCGGGGATGTCGCTCTGGCGGTAGAACCACACCGACTTCGGGTCGAGGCCGCAGGCCAGCCACGTCGCCGCGATCTCCAGCGTCGAACGCTGCACGCGCGCCGGATCGGTGACCTTGATCAGGGCGTGGTAATCGGCGAGGAAGTAGTAGCTCTCCACCTGCGGATCGCGGCTGGCGACGACGGCCGGGCGGATCGCGCCAACGTAGTTGCCCAGGTGCGGTGTGCCTGAGGTGGTGATGCCGGTGAGGACGCGGGTACGGGACATGCGAAGCGGGCTCACGAAAGCGGGTTCACGAAGCGGAGCGGCAGTTTAACCGCTGGCGCCGGATCGCCGGCCGGACGGATCGACAACCCCGTTGCCGGTGCCGGCGCGTTTGCCCGGCTACCTCACCCGGAGAACGCGCCATGTTCCGCCGCTTCGCCACCGCCGCCCTCTGCATCGCACTCGCCGCCTGCTCCTCCGCACAGGCCCGCCCGCTGGTCGACCTGGCCGTGATCGACCGCGACCGCGGCTACGGCTACCTGGCCGATGGCAGCACCAGCGATGGCGGCTGGCTCAGCCCGATCCGCCATCGCGGCCAGGACTGGATCGAAGGCGCGCCCGGCCACCGCTATTCGGTGCGGCTGACCAACACCACCGGCGAACGCGTGCTGGTGGTCCTCTCCGTCGACGGCGTCAACGCGGTCACCGGGCAGACTGCGCATCCCCTGCAGGCCGGTTATGTGCTCGGCCCGTGGGAGAGCACCGAGGTCAACGGCTGGCGCAAATCGCTGGACGACGTCGCCCAGTTCGTCTTCACCGACCTGCCCGACAGCTATGCGGCGCGCACCGGCCGACCCGACAACGTCGGCGTGATCGGCATCGCCGTGTTCGAGGAGGCGCGGCCCTATTACCAGCCCGCACCGGATTGGCGTCGAGAAGCGCCCATTGCGCGCGACGACGCCGCGAAGGCCGCCGCGCCCGCCGCCGAAGCGCGCGCCACGGAGCGCGACGCGGCCGCGCAATCGCTGGGCACCGGCCACGGCGAGCGCGAATGGGCGCCGGCGTCGCGCACCGGGTTCGTCCGCGCGACGCGTGGTGCGGCCCAGGTCACGCAGCTGCGCTACGACGACTACCGCACGCTGGTGGCGCGCGGCGTGCTGCCGCGGGAACCGCGCCCGCGCTGGCGCGACGATGGACCCGATGCCTTTCCCGCGGGCTTCGTCGCCGACCCGCCGCGCTGAACGTCGCGCCCGCGGCAAACCGACCGCGACACGATCGCAACCAGCCGACCGCCACGGGAAAACGGGCCTTGCGGCCCGTTTTCCACATTCGCGGCAGCGTCACCGTTGCCGCGCCGGATCGGTGCATGGATCAATGCAGCGAACGCGAGAAGTCCTCGACCTCGCGCTCGGCGCGTTCACGGTCCCAGCCGTAACGCTCCTGCAGCTTGCCGGCGAGGTACCGCGAGTTGCCTTCGCTGACATCGAATACGTCGTCGGTCAGGTCGCCCCAACGCGCCTGGATTTGTCCCTTCAGCTGCGTCCACTTGCCCTGGATGACGTCTTTGTTCATGCGTGTACTCCTGGTGGGGATGATTGCGCACCGACCTTGCGATGCGCGGCGAGTGTGCAAGTCGCCGCGTTCGCGGAGGATCACGTTCGCGTTAGCACCAGGTTCCCTTGCGACGGATGAATGCGCATGTCGCGCGACCAACAAAAAAGGCCGGGATTTCCGGCCTTTTTTGTTCATTCAATGAACGCGCGCGATCAGCACTTGGCGTCCTTGCAGTCCTCGGCCTTGTCTTCGACCTTCTCGCCGACCTTCTGCACGTCCTTGCCGGCGCCGGCCATGGTGTTGCACGCAGTCAGGAAGCCGGTGGAGAACGCAACCAGCAGCAGCAGGGAAATCAGACGCTTCATACCTTTCTCCTTCGGGATTCGACCATGGGGTTCGAGCGTGGGACGAAGGCCTTTGCCTCGTCCGCCTCCGCATCTAACGCGGGGCCGCATGAACTTCCCGTGCAGGACGGCCGCACGGATCAGCACCTGTTCACGTTCCGGAAGCGCGCCATAACCGGGCAATAGAAAAAAGAAAAGGCCGGATCGCTCCGGCCTTTCTCATCGACGTCACCGTCAATATTTCGTCAACGCGATCCGCTCAGTTGCTGGCCTTGTCTTCGACCTTCTCGCCCAGCTTCTTCACGTCCTTGCCGAGGCCTTCCATGGTGTTGCAGGCGGACAGGGCCGCCATCGAGAACAGGGCCAGCACGGCCACGAGCAGCAGACGCTTCATTGGGTCTCTCCAGAAGAGGGTCGGAAGGGAAGGCGGCGAGCCGCACGGGGCAATGGTGTGACGGTCGGGTGAGTGGCGCAAGGGGCGGCAATCCGCGCCACCAAGCGCCATTCAGCGTTTCAGTCGCGCATCAGCGTGGACTTGCCGAACAGGCTTTCCACCAGGTCGACGGCGACTTCCGCGGTGAGGTTGCGCGTGTCCAGGACCGGGTTGAGTTCCATGATGTCGAGCGAGGCCATGCGGCCGCTGTCGGCGATCATTTCCATCACCAGCTGCGCCTCGCGGTAGCTGGGACCGCCGGGCACCGTGGTGCCGACGCCGGGCGCGATCGCCGGGTCGAGGAAGTCGACGTCGAAACTGACGTGCAGGTGGGTGTCCTCGTCGACGCCGTCGAGCGCCTCCTCCATCGCGCGCTTCATGCCGACTTCGTCGATGTAGCGCATGTCGTAGACGTCGAGGCCGTGCTCCTTCACCAGGCGCTTCTCGCCTTCGTCGACGGAGCGGATGCCGATCTGGCGGATCACTTCGGGATCGATCGCCGGCGCGGCGCCGCCCAGGTGCGTGAGTTCGCGCGGGCCCAGGCCGCACAGGCAGGCGACCGGCATGCCGTGGACGTTGCCCGAGGGCGTGACGTCGCTGGTGTTGAAGTCGGCGTGCGCATCGAGCCAGAGCACGCGCAGCTTCTTGTTGGTTTCGCGGCAATAGCGCGCGACCGCGGTGATCGAGCCAAGGCCCAGGCAATGGTCGCCGCCGAGCAGGATCGGCATGCGGCCGCCGCGCAGTTCGGCGAGCACCGCGTCCATCACCGCGCGGTTCCACTCGACCACTTCCGGCAGGTGGCGGTAACCATCGGTGGGCGGCTGCCACGGATTGCGTGGACCGTCGAGGTTGCCGCGGTCGACCACGTCGATGCCGCGCGCGGCCAGCGCGTGGTGCAATCCGGCGATGCGCAGCGCTTCAGGCCCGAGGCGCGCGCCGAGGTGCCCCGCGCCAATGTCCGTGGGCGCACCGATCAGGGAAACAGGGGGAAAGCTTCGGCTCATGCGCGCGGTCCAAGGCTTGAAACGGCATGTGGTGCCGGCTGTCGGAATCGAACCGACGACCTACCGCTTACAAGGCGGTTGCTCTACCAACTGAGCTAAGCCGGCGTGGGATTGCGGCCCCGAGTTCCGGGGCGAGGCCGGCATTCTAGCCGTCGCGCCGCCGCTACGCTCAGCGCGACGCCGGGCAGTCGATCCGGCGGTGCTGCGCGGCGGCGATGGAGGCCTGGGCACGGCGCGGATCGAAGGCGGCTTCGGCGACCACGTCCAGCCACACGGCCGGCTGCGCCGCATCGCCCACGGCGACGGCCTGCGCGGCAAAACCCGCGGCGTTGAGCGCGTCGGCGCGCTTGCGTGCGGCCTGCTCGCTGCCGTAACGACCCAGCGCGATCGAATTGGCTTCGGCACCCTCACGCACCACCAGGAAGTCGCTGAAGCCGGCCGCGCCGATGCGTTCGGCGATCGCCTGCGCCTGCTCCGGCGACGGCAACGGCGGCAGGTACACGCGCCAGCCGCGTGCGGCGGCCGACGCCTGTTCACGCGTGGCCAGCGCCTGCACCTGCGGCTTGAGTTTCGCCGCCGCGGCGCTGCCCGCTTCCCGCGAAGCAAAAGGCCCGAAGCTGAAGCAGTGCGGCGTCGCCGCGGCGCTTTCCTGCACCGGCGTGGTTTGCGCTGGCGCCGGCGGCGCTTCGATGGCGGCGGTGGTTGCGGCGACTTGCGGCGCGGCCGCGGCGGGTGCACGTTCGGCCACCAGCTGCAGGCGGGCGACGCCGGGGGGAACCTGCGGCGCTGCGTTCGGCGGCGGCGGATCGTGCGCGATCCACCACGCCGCGACGCCGAGGTTGAGCACGCAGAGCAGGACGATGAGGGCGCGGCTGAGCATGCGCCGATTCTAGGGGGAAGCCGCTATCCCGGGGTATCGACGGATGCCCAGATCGCGAGCCCATCGAGCACCAGCGCGGTCGCATGCGTCGCATCGGGCAGGCACGCGGCCAGTTCCTCGACGCCACCGCCGTGCAGGACCAGCCGCGGCATGCGGCCGAGCCGTCGTTGCGCCGCGATGCGGCTGGCCTCGATCAACGCCAGCGCGGCGCCCTCGCAGCCGGAGGCCAACGCATCTTCGGTGTCGGCGGCGAAGTCGACCGGCTCGCCGCCGTGTACCGGCAGGTGCGGCGCGCGTTCGTGCAATGCCTCGCGCATCAGCGTCGGCGACGGCGCGATGCGCCCGCCCAGGTGCAGGCCATCGGCGTCGACCAGGTCGACGGTGAGCGCGGTGCCCACGCCGCACAGCAGCACCGGCTCGCGGAAGCGCGCGTGCGCGCCGAGCATGGCGAGGAAGCGATCGACGCCGAGCTTGTGCGGCTGCGCGTAGGCGATGCGGAAGCCGCCGAACACCCGTTGCGTGCGCGCCAGGGTGATGCGGCGCGCGCGCAGCGTCAGCGCCTGCAGCAGGGCCACGCGCAGGGCCTCGTTGGCCACGCTGGCGACATGGGCGACGTCGATGCGTTCCGGCAGCAGCCGCAGCAGGGCGTCGGCCAGGTCGGCTTCGCGGTGCGGCAATGCGACGACGTCGCCGACGCGGCCGTCGCGCAACGGCGCGCACTTCAGCCGCGTGTTGCCGAGGTCGAACAGCCAGGTGCTCATGCCGTCGCCCGTCGCACGCTGACTTCGCCCGCATGCACGCGTTGCTCGCGGCCGTCCTCCAGCCGCAGCCGCAGCGCGCCGTCTTCGGCCACGCCCAGCGCGGTGCCCGGTTGCGTGCCGGTGGCGGCATGCAAGGTGACCGCTTCGCCCAGCAGGGCATCGAGCGCGGCGTAGCGCGGCAGGAACGGCGCGAGGCCCTCGGCATCGAACAGGTCCAGCGCCGGCAGCAGGTGCGCCAACACTGCGGCGGCGAGGGCATTGCGCTCGGGCACGAGGCGCCCGGCGTGTCCGGCCAGACCGGCCAGGTCGCACCACGGCTGGTCGATGCCCTGGGCGAACGCGTCCGGCATGCGCACGTTGAGACCGAGCCCGATCACCGCGCGCGCGGGCCCTGCGTGTTCGCCGCTGCCCTCGATCAGCAGCCCGCCGAGCTTGCGCAGCCCGTGCGGGCCGACGTCGACCACGTCGTTCGGCCACTTCAGCCGGGCCGCGGTGAAGCCGAGCCCGTGCAGGGCTTCGGCGGTGGCGACACCGGCCACCAGGCTGAGCCCGCCCAGCCGCGCCAGGCCGCCGGCGAAGGCGCGCGACAGCGAGAGGTACAGGTGCGCGGCCAGCGGCGAAGCCCAGCTGCGGCCACGGCGGCCACGGCCGCCGGTCTGACGCTCGGCCAGCAGCACCTCGAGCCCGCCGGCGGGGCGGCGCAGCAGTTCGCTGTTGGTGGAATCGATGGACCAGGCGGCCTCGAGCCGGCCCACCCCGCGCTCGAGGGCCGGCGGCAGCGCGGCGCGGATGGCGGCGGCATCGAGCAGGTCGAGCGGCTGGGTCAGGGCATAGCCGCGCCCGGGCTGGGCGGCGATGCCGACCCCGGCCTGGCGCAGCCCCTCGATCCGCTTCCAGACGGCCGCGCGGGTCTGGCCGGCGGCGCTGGCGAGGGCGTCCCCGGTGGCGGGGCCGCGGATCAGGTGTTCGAGCAGGGCACGATCGTCCATGCCCGGATTATGCGGGGCCGGCCCCTGCTGCAGCGCACCACAAGCCGCCCGACGAATGCAATCCCGGCGTCCCCGGGAGTGCGATATAGTCCGCGCGTTCCCGACTTTCCGGGAGAGGACTTCCCATGCGCCGCATCGCCGTATGCCTGCTCATCCTCGCCAGCACGAGCGTTGCTGCACGCGAAAGCAAGCTCAGCGATGCCGACGGCGGCAGCTGCCCGAGCACGCGTGCGCAGTCGACGGCGACCCGCGCCCCGGATCGCGACCCGGCGTCGATGGCCCTGCCGGTGAAGAAGACCAAGCCGAGCGCCGCGCCGAACGCCGGTGGCGGCGACGACGTGCGCCTGCCCTCGCCGCGCTGGCACCGCTTCCTGCCGGGCATGTTCCGCTAAGTTGCTGCGCTGGCTCCTCGGGCGACCCCCGCAACCGATAGACCCTAAGCTCTGGCGCGACATCCGCGCCGCGTTGCCGTGGGCGGCCGCACTGGATGCCGAACGCGACGCACGCCTGGCGCGACTGGCGTCCCGCTTCCTGCACGAGAAGACCATCACGCCGATCGGCGACCTCGTCCTCGACGCGCGCGAGCGCGGCGTGCTCGCCGCCGCATGCTGCCTGCCGCTGCTCGAGTTCGGCGAGGCGGGGTTGCGCGGCTGGTCGCAGCTGATCGTCTACCCCGAAGCCTTCCGCGTGAACCGCAGCCACGTCGACGCCGCCGGCGTGCTGCACGAATGGGAAGACGAACTCATCGGCGAAGCGTGGGACATGGGCCCGCTGATCCTGTCCTGGGCCGACGTGCTGGCCGATTGCGCGGATCCGCGCGCGGGGTTCTGCGTGGCGGTGCACGAGATGGCGCACAAGGTCGACGTGCTCGACGGCGAACTCGATGGCACGCCGCCGTTGCCCGGCGCGTGGCAGCGCGGTTGGGCGCGCGACTTCCAGGCCGCGTACGACGCGCTCGTCGCCGCGGTCGATGCGGGACGCGAAACCGCGATCGACGCCTATGCGGCGGAGGCACCGGAAGAATTCTTTGCCGTCGCCAGCGAGTACCACTTCAGCGACCCGCAGCTGCTGCGCGCGGAGATGCCCAAGGTCGCCGCACACCTGGAACGCTTCTACGGCGCCTCGCCGTTCGCCTGAGCGTCACAGGCCCGGCGGCAACCGCGCCTCGAACCGTGCCCCGCCCAGTTCTTCCGATGCGCTGACGTCGAGCGTGCCGCGATAGGCGCGCACCAGGTCCTGCACGATCGCCAGGCCGATGCCATGGCCCTGCACGCGTTCGTCGCCGCGCACGCCGCGCTGCAGGATCAGCGCGACCTTCTCGGGCGGAATGCCGGGGCCGTCGTCATCGACCGCAACCAGCAGTCCGGGGCGGCGATTGGGTGCCTGCTCGCCCGGCTGCACGGTGAGCAAGACCCGCGAACGCGCCCACTTGAAGGCGTTCTCGAGCAGGTTGCCGAGCAGCTCCTGCAGGTCGCCGGGTTCGCCGAAGAACTGCGCGCCCGGCGCGATGTCGAACTCGCACAGCACGCCCTTGCTCGCATACACCTTCTCGAGCCCGGTCACGATCTGCTCGGCGTGCGGCTCGATCGCGATCGGCGCCGCGAACAGCTGGTGGCCCGAGCGCGCCGCGCGCGCCAGCTGGTAGGACACCATGTCGCTCATGCGGCGCAGCTGCACGTCGACTTCCTCGCGCAGCTCGGCTTCCGAACCCGGATGGTCGAGGCGCGCGCGCAGCACCGCCAGCGGCGTCTTCAGGCTGTGCGCGAGGTCGGCCAGGGTGTTGCGCTGGCGGTCGAGGTTCTCGCGCTCGCTCTCGATGAAGGCGTTGATGCTCTCGGTGAGCGGTTCCAGTTCGCGCGGGTGGCGTTCGCTCATGCGCGAGGCGACGCCGCGCTGCACGCGCTTGAGTTCGTTGATGACGTTGCGCAGCGGGCGCAGGCTCCAGCGCAGCACCACCGTCTGCAACAGCATCAGGATCAGCCCGGCGCCGCCGAGGTAGCGCCACAGCGCCGCGCGGAACACCGCCACCTGCTGGCTCAGCGCGGTGGTGTCCTCGAGGATGTAGATCGTGTACGGGAATTCCGCCTTCGCATCGCCGCCCGCGCTCCAGATGAAGCCGCGGCCGTAGCGGAACACTTCGCCCGGCGTGCCCTTGATCTGGGTCATCGGCAGCGGTCCCTCGAACGCTTCCTGGTTCGAATCGAGCATCCGCGAGGCCGGCAGCATCGGGCCCTGCGCCGAATGCGAATCCCAGTGCGCCTTGGGCAGCACCACTTCGGCGTACAGGCCGCTGCCGGGACGCTCGAAGCGCGGGTCGATGGGGTCGTAGGGCGGGATGAATTCGCCGTTGCGGGCGAAGTCGCTCTTGTCGGCGTAGGCCAGCGCGTAGTTCTCCAGGCGCTGGCGCAGGTTGTCCTTGGCGGTCTGCAGGAACGCCCGGTCCAACGCGTAGCCGGCGAGCGCGAGGAAGGCGATCAGGCCCAGGCTCGCCGCCAGCAACTGGCGGACCTGCAGCGAACGCGGCTGGCGCCAGCTCACCGGCCGGCCTCGACAGGGGGCAAACGAACGCTGGCGGCCGGGAGGATCATCGGCCGCCAGCGTACAAAGCGCGCGCGGCGCGCGCGATCAGCACTGGTGCAAAACCCGACGCAGTCGCCGGTTGCGGCGACGGCCGGGGGTCGAACGCGCTGCGTCAATCGCCGCTCCGCGGAATCGCGAAGCGGTAACCACGACCGCGCACGGTCTCGATCGGCTTGAGCGAACCGTCCGGGTCGAGCTTCTTGCGCAGGCGGCCGATGAAGACTTCCAGCACGTTGGAGTCGCGGTCGAAGTCCTGCTGGTAGATGTGCTCGGTGAGGTCGGCCTTCGAGACCAGTTCGCCGGCGTGCATCATCAGGTACTCCAGCACCTTGTACTCGTAGCTGGTCAGGTCGACGTTGCCGCCGGCGACGCTGACGGTCTGCGCGGCGAGGTCGAGCACGACCGGGCCGCACTCCAGCGACGGCTTGCTCCAGCCCGCGGCGCGGCGCACCAGCGCGTTGATTCGCGCCAGCAGCTCCTCGACGTGGAAGGGCTTGACCAGGTAGTCGTCGGCGCCCTGCTTGAGGCCTTCGACCTTGTCCTGCCAGCTCGACCGCGCGGTCAGGATCAGCACCGGGAATTTCTTGCCTTCCTCGCGCAGGGCCTTGATCAGGTCCATGCCGGACATCTTGGGCAGGCCTAGGTCGATGATGCCGAGATCGAACGGGACCTCGCGGCCCATGTACAGGCCCTCTTCGCCGTCCTGTGCTGCGTCGACGGCATAGCCTTCGCGCTTGAGGCGGGCGGCCAGGGTCTCACGGAGAGGGGCTTCGTCCTCGACCAGAAGAATGCGCATGGCGGACTCCTTCAGCAGTGCGGCCGTCATTGGCCGGGTGCATTCAGGTTAGTCGTTCAGATTGTCGCTGGAACGTGTACGGGGGCGCGAGGCCCCCGTTTTGTTCAGTTTCGTGAATCGTGGCTGATCGGTCGTGGCCGTGACTGGTCGACCGCACGGCACTCAATCGTCGCGGTCGCCGTCGCGGTCCTTGGGTTCCCGCTGCCCCTGGCCGCGGCCCTGCGGGTCGTCCATGTAGACGCGGACGCGACCGCTGGAATCGACCACCTTGACCCGGTTGACGTTGCGGCCGTCGAAGGGGACGCGCTCGGCGCTGAGCACCTGGCCGCCGGTGCGGCGCTCGACCCGGCGCACGGCATCGGACAGGGCGCGATGGTCTTCGCCGCGCTCGTGGCGCCGATCGTCCATGCGCTGGGCGCGGTCCGCCCGATCGTTCACCTGCCCGGCCCCACGATCCAGCACGCCGCCCAGGGCCGCCTGCGCCATTACCTGTCCCGCCGGCACCACGAGGGCGACGGCCAGCAGGAGGGGAGCGATGCGGGAAACGGAACGGGACATGGATTCCAAGGGCCTGTGTGCGGCAGAACGACGAGTGTGCATTCTTGGAACGAGGCAGTGAATCCGGTCTGAACTTTTCCTTCACATCGTGGTCGCGGTTCAGCGCGCGGCGCAGCTACGTTCAAGCCGCGTTGTCCTGCAAGCCTCGCGGTCCGCCGCGGGCACTGCCCGACGCTCAGAAGATCTCGCCCACGCAGCAGCGCAGCGAACCGCCGCCCGCCTCGATCGCGTCGAGCTCGACGGTGGTGACCTCGAGCCCGGCCGCGCGCAGCCGTTCGCGGTTGTCGGCCGCCAGCGCCCGTCCCGCCTGCGCGCTCATCCAGACCCGCTCCGGCGTCAGCGCGATGGCGTTGCCGACGAAGGCGGCGTGCTCGGCCTGCGAACACAGCACGGCGTGCGGCGCGTACAGCGCCGCGATGGCTTCCACCGCGTCTGCATCCGCGAACCCGCGCGGGCAGAGGATGGCGGCCTTGCCGGCAAGCACGGCAAGCACGACGTTGGTGTGGTATTCGCCCGGCGCGAGGTCGAACAGCAGGGTCGCGCGCAGGCCGAACGCCTCGTGCATCAGCCGCGCGCCCTCCTCGTCGCAGCGTTCGGACAGGCCGCAGAAGCCCAGGCCGCGGGCGCGGTCGATCACCAGCGCGCCGGTCAGCTCGCAGGGATGCGCCTGCGTGGACAGGTCGATCTCGGCGTAATCGAGTACGCCCGCGAAGAAACCGCGGATATCGGGACGCGCGGCTTCGCGCTGCCGCACCGCGTGGCGCATGCGACCGACGACGTAGCGGCCGGCCGCGGTGCCGAACACGTTGTTGGGGAACAACGCGTCGGGCGTGTCGGCGCGTCCGGCGAAGCACACCGTCGGCAGGTCCGCGGACAAGGCGCGGTGCAGGTCGCGGTGCTGCGCGGACGCGCGGGCCGCATCGAACCCGGCCGCCTGCGCCATGTAGCGGTTGTCCTGCGCCGACTGTTCGGCGAGGGCGAAACCGTCGGGGGCCACCAGGAAGGCCGCGCGCGCCGTCGCCGGGCCGAAATCCGCAGCGCAGCCACGGGCGAAGTCGAGGAAGGCGTGGGTATCGCGGGTGAGCATGGGGTCAGGCTTCGGCAGCGGCGAAGGATTCGGTCAGGGCCAGCGCGCGTTCGACCAGTGACCAGTCGGCGCCGGGCTTGTGCGCGCCTTCGCTCAGCACTTGGCGGAAGGCGCGGCCGCCGCGCTCGCCGGCGAACAACCCGAGGATGTGCCGGGTGATGTGCTTGAGCAACGCACCCTCGGCCAGTTGTGCGTCGACATAGGGGCGATACGCGCGCAGCAGTTCGGCGCGGCTGCGCAGGGCACCACCGAACCACGCCACGTCGAGCCGGTGCAGCAAGTACGGATCGTGGTACGCCGCGCGCCCGAGCATCGCGCCGTCGGCATGGTCCAGGTGCTGCGTGGCTTCCTCCAGCGAGGCGATGCCGCCGTTGACCACGACCAGCAGCTGCGGGCGCTCCTGCTTGAGCCGGTACGCCCAGTCGTAGCGCAGCGGCGGCACCTCGCGGTTCTCCTTCGGCGACAGTCCCTGCAGCCAGGCGTTGCGCGCGTGGATCACGAACATGCGGCAACCGGCCGCCGCGACGCTGTCGATGAAGTGCACGAAGCGGTCCCAGTCGTGATCGTCGTCGACGCCAAGCCGGCATTTCACCGTCACTGGCACGTCGCATGCATCGATCATCGCCGCCACGCCTTCGGCCACCAGCGCGGGTTCGCGCATCAGGCAGGCACCGAAACGCCCGGCCTGCACGCGGTCGGAGGGGCAGCCGCAGTTGAGGTTGACCTCGTCGAAGCCGGCATCGGCGCCGATGCGCGCGGCCTGCGCGAGCAGTGCCGGCTCGCTGCCGCCCAGCTGCAAGGCGACCGGATGCTCGCTGGCATCCATCGCCAGCAGCTTCGCGCGGTCACCGTGGATCACCGCGTTGGCATGCACCATCTCGGTGTACAGCCGTGCGTGCGGGGCGAGCACGCGGTGGAAGGCGCGGCAGTGCGGATCGGTCCAATCCATCATCGGGGCGACGGACAGGCGCAGCTGCGACGGCTGAATGGCGGAAAGCACGGTTTTCACCCGGCAATTGTACGGGCAGCGACCGCGTCCGCCCCCCACTCCTCATCCCCGCCGTCATCGCGCGCGCCGCGTGCCGTAACCCCAACCGGGGGATTCGAAACCAGAGACAAGGCCTCCATCATCCCGCTCGAGCACTGAGGCGAAGATGAGCGCGTTACAGCATCCTCGGCGGCGTGGCATCGCCATCGGAACGGCACTGGTCCTCGTGGGGATGATCGGTTGGGCGGCCGTGCAACTGAGCGGGGAATCGTCGACGGAAGCCACGGCGGACACCACGCAACCCGAGCGCGACTGGGACCGGGTGCTGGCCGCCGCCAGCGGCGATCCACTCATCCTCGCGGCGATCCAGACCGGAGCGAACCAGAACACGGTGATGCGCGGCGACGCCGATGCCCTCGCCGCGTTCCAGACCACCCGGCCGATCGGCGCGTTGACGGCGCTGCCGGCGCAGGGCGATCCGGTCAAGGGCACCTTCTCGCCGGTGGTGGATTGGCCGCTGGTGGGCCTGCACGCCGTGCTGACACCCGACGGCCGCGTGCTGAGCTACGGCACCACGACCACCGGCGTGCGCACCGGCTACTTCGTCTACGACGTCTGGGATCCGCAACTGGGCCTGGGCAGCGCCGCGCATGCGACGTTGCCCAATGCCACCGCGGTCGACCTGTTCTGCAATGCGCAGCTGCTGCTGCCCGACGGCAACATCGAGATGTGGGGCGGCGACGTGCTCAACGTCACCACCGGCAAGTCCTCGCTGCTGCCCAACGACGACTCCACCCTGTTCCGTCCACTCGACAACTCGCTGGTGCGGACCGGGAAGATGTTCCGCCAACGCTGGTATGCGACGGCGACGATGTTGTCCAACGGCGAGGTCTACATCCAGGGCGGCGACGGCGGCGGCGACTTCCCCGAGGTACGCACCGGCACCGGCAATTTCCGCCTGCTGGACGGCGCCTCGACGACCTACCTGGGCACGCTCTATCCACGCAATTTCCTCGGCCCGGACGGCAAGATCTTCGGCACGCGCTACGAGGAGATGTACCGCGTCGATCCGAGCGGACACGGCTTGCTGACACGACTGGGGCAGTACACGCCGACCGCCATGGGCGCCAGTTCGACCGCGGTGATGTTCCGCCCCGGGAAGATCCTGCAGAGCGGCGGCGGCTACGACACGCAGTTCGCCAGCCCCACCGCGCACGTGATCGACATCAACCAGCCCACGCCGGTGGTGCAGGCCGTCGCTTCGCCGCTGTATCGGCGCCACTGGGCCACCAGCACCATGCTGCCCGACGGCCGCGTGTTCCTTTCCGGCGGCAGCGTCGCGGACAACGATCCGGTCAATGGCGTCTCCTACACCAGCGAGCTCTACGATCCGGCAGCGAACACCTGGTCGCCGGGCGCAACCGCGCAACGCATGCGCCTGTACCACTCGACCTCGCTGCTGCTGCCCGATGCCACGGTGCTGACCCTCGGCGGCGGCGCCAACGGTCCCGAGCTCAACCTCAACGCCGAGATCTACTACCCGGGCTACCTGTTCGACGCCGGCGGCGCGCCCGCGCCGCGGCCGATCATCTCGACCGCGCCGATGACCGCCAACCCGGGCGCGACGCTCGCGATCGGCACCCCCGACCCCGCGCACATCACCCGGGTGACGCTGCTCAAGACCGGCTCGGTTACCCACTCCTTCGACATGGACCAGCGCTTCATGGAGCTGCCCTTCACCGTGTCGGGCAGCACCTTGAATGCACGGCTCCCCACCAACGCGTTCGAGACGCCGCCGGGCTTCTACATGGTGTTCGTCTTCAACAACCAGGGCGTGCCGTCCGAAGCCGCGATGCTGCGCATCAACGTGCCCGGCTCGGCGAACCTGACCGTCACCAAGGTGGTGGTGAACAACGACGGCGGCAGCAAGGTCGCATCCGACTTCGGCTTCTCGATCAACGGCGGCGCGCCGGTGGCGTTCGAAGCCGACGGCAGCAACACGCTGATCGTGTCGGCCGGTGCCTATTCGATCACCGAGCCCAGCGTCGCCGGCTATGCCGCGAGCTTCGCCAACTGCAGCGGCCTGGTGCTCGCCGCCGGTGGCAGCGCGACCTGCACCATCACCAACAACGACGTCGCGGCGGCGCCGCTGTCGACCACGGCCGAACCGGGCAAGCCGGTCTACACCGCGGGCGAAACCGTGACCCTGTCGGCGCGCGTGCTGCAGAACGGCGCGCCGATCGCCGGCGCGCAGGTCAACTTCAACGCGCTCAAGCCGAACGGCGTCAACCGGGTGATCCTCAACGCGGTGACCAACGCCAGCGGCATCGCCACCGCGTCGTTCGTGTCCGGCACCGGTTCGAGTTCGATCGGCACCTACCAGCTCACCGTCACCGCCACCAGCGGCAGCCTCACCGCGCAGGCCTTCGCCAGCTTCGACGTGCTCACCGCGCCGGCGACGCTCACCGTGAACAAGATCGTGGTGAACGACAACGGCGGCAGCAAGGTGCCTTCCGAATTCACCTTCGCGGTCAACGGCGGCACGCCCCGCCTGTTCGAGTCCGACGGCAGCAACACGCTCAGCGTGCCGGCCGGCACCTACACCGTCACCGAGCCGGCGGTGGCCGGCTACGCCGCCAGCTATGCCAACTGCAGCGGCATCGTGCTCGCTGCGGGCGGCAGCGCGACCTGCACCATCACCAACAACGACCAGGCGTCCGGCGCGCCCGCGACGCTCACCATCACCAAGGTCGTGGTGAACGACAGCGGCGGCAGCAAGGTCGCGTCCGACTTCGGCTTCTCGGTCAACGGTGGCGCGGCGGTGGCGTTCGAAGCCGACGGCAGCAACGTGCTCAGCGTGCCGGCCGGCACCTACAGCATCACCGAGCCCGCCGTCGCCGGTTATGCCGCGAGTTTCGCCAACTGCAGCGGCCTCGTCCTCGCCGGTGGCGGCGGCGCCACCTGCACCATCACCAACAACGACATCGCGCCGTCCACGCTGTCGACCACGGCCGAAACCAGCAAGCCGGTCTACGTGCGCGGCGAAACGGTGACCCTGAGTGCGCGCGTGCTCAACAACGGCGCCCCGGTCGCGGGCGCGCAGGTCAACTTCAACTCGCTCAAACCCAACGGCACCAGCCGGGTCATCCTCAACGCGGTGAGCAATGCCAGCGGCATCGCCATCGCGTCGTTCGTGTCCGGCACCGGCTCGAGTTCGATCGGCACCTACCAGCTCACCGTCACTGCCACCAGCGCCGGGCTCACCGCGCAGGCGTTCGCGAGCTACGAGGTGCTGCGCGATCCGCCCACGCAGACGGCGACGCTGATCGTGACCAAGCTGGTGGTGAACGACGACGGCGGCAGCAAGGTCGCGTCCGACTTCGGCTTCCAGGTCAACGGCGCCGCGCCGGTGGCGTTCGAGGCCGACGGCAGCAATGCGTTGAGCCTGCCGGCGGGCACGTACAGCGTCACCGAACCGGCGGTGGCCGGCTACGCCGCCAGCTATGCCAACTGCAGCGGCATCGCGCTCGTCGCCGGCGGCAGCGCGACCTGCGCCATCACCAACAACGACCAGCCGGCCGCGGCGCCGGCCACGCTCACCGTCACCAAGGTCGTGGTGAACGACGACGGCGGCAACAGGGTCGCCTCCGACTTCGGCTTCTCGGTCAACGGTGCGGCAGCGGTGGCATTCGAAGCCGACGGCAGCAACGTACTCAGCGTGCCGGCCGGCACCTACACGATCACCGAACCGGCGCTCGTCGGCTACGCCGCCAGCTATGCCAACTGCAGCGGCCTCGTCCTCGCCGCCGGCGGCAGCGCCACCTGCACCATCACCAACAACGATGCCGCCCCGTCCACGCTGTCGACCACCGCCGAATCCAGCAAGCCGGTCTACACCCGCGGCGAAACCGTCACGCTCAGCGCGCGCGTGCTCAACAACGGCGCGCCGGTGGTGGGTGCGCAGGTGAACTTCAACGCGCTCAAGCCGAACGGCGTCAACCGGGTGATCCTCAACGCGGTGACCAACGCCAGCGGCATCGCTACGGCCTCGTTCGTGTCCGGCACCGGCCCCAGTTCGATCGGCACCTACCAACTCACCGTGACCGCGACCAGCGGCGGACTCACGGCGCAGGCGTTCACCACGTTCGTCGTCCAGTAGCCGCGGCCACCGCACGACCGCTCGTGAGCCGCCGCGGCCCGTCGGATCGGGGCGCGCGGGCGGCGGTGTCCGTCGTTTCCCGCGCGACGCGTTAACCCGGATGCGGTGACCCACCGCTCCGGCCTTTGCGCGCGCTGACACGGACCATGAGCGATCTGCACCCCTCCCCCCGTCGTCGCGGTTACGCGATCGCATTGGCATTGTTCTTGATGGCGCTGGCCTATGCGGCCGTGCATGTCGCCGGCACCGCGTCGCGCGAGCGCGACCTGGCCGCCGCCATCGACGCCGCCAGCGGCGATCCGGTGATCCTCGCCGCACTGCAGACGCGCGCCAACCAGAACCGCGTCATGCGTGGCGATGCGCAGGCGGTGGCGGCCTTCGCCACGGAACGGCCGCTTGGGGCGTTGACCGCACTGCCCGCGTCGGGCGATCCGGTGAAGGGCACGTTCTCGCCCGTCGCCGACTGGCCCCTGGTCGGCATCCACGCCGTACTCACCCCCGACGGCCGCGTGTTGACCTACGGCACCAGCGCCGCGGGCCTGCGCACCGGCTACTACATCTACGACGTCTGGGACCCGCTGCTCGGGCTCGGCCCCGAGTCGCACACCACCCTGCCCAACAACACCCAGGTCGACATCTTCTGCAACGCGCAGTTGCTGCTGCCCGACGGCAACATCGAGATGTGGGGCGGCGACATCGTCAACCTGGCCACCGGCAAGGCGACGCTGGATCCCAACGACGATTCCAACGTGTTCAACCCGCTCGACAACAGCCTCGCGCGCACCGCGAAGATGTTCCGCAAGCGCTGGTACGCCACCGCCACCACGCTGCCCAACGGCGAGGTCTACATCCAGGGCGGTACCGGCGGCGAGGACTACCCGGAGGTGCGCACCGGTACCGGCAGCTTCCGCCTGTTGTCCGACGCGCCGACGACCTACCTGGGCGGCCTGTACCCGCGTAATTTCGTCGCCCCCGACGGCAACATCTTCGGCACCCGCTACGAAGAGATGTACCGCGTCGATGCCAACGCCACGGGCACGATCAGCAAGGCCGGGCGCTTCCTCAGCGGCAACATGGGCGCCAGTTCGACCGCGGTGATGTTCCGTCCGGGCAGGATCCTGCAGACCGGCGGCGGCTACGACCTCGACTTCGCCAACCCCAACGCGCACGTCATCGACATCACCGGGCCGAAGCCGGTGGTCACCCAGGTGGCCTCGCCGCTGCAGCGCCGCCATTGGGCGACCAGCACCATGCTGCCCGACGGCCGCGTGCTGCTCTCGGGCGGCAGCGTTGCCGACAACGATCCGGTCAACGGCGTCGCCTACGCCGCCGAACTCTACGACCCGGCCACCAACACCTGGTCGGAAGCGGCGACCGCGCAGCGCATGCGCCTGTACCACTCCTCCGCGCTGCTGCTGCCCGATGCGACGGTGCTGACCCTGGGCGGCGGCGCCACCGGCCCGCAGCTGAACCTCAACGCCGAGGTCTATTACCCGCCCTACCTGTTCAACGCCGACGGCACGCCGGCGCCGCGCCCGATCATCGCCACCGCGCCGATGACGACCGATCCCGGCCAGAGCATCCCGATCTCCACGCCCGACGCCGCCGGCATCACCCGCGTCACCCTGGTCAAGACCGGTTCGGTCACCCACTCCTTCGACATGGACCAGCGCTTCATGGAGTTGCCGTTCACCGTCGACGGCGACGTGCTGCAGGCGCAGTTGCCGGCCAATCCGTTCGACACGCCCCCCGGTTACTACATGGTGTTCGTGTTCAACGCGGCCGGCGTGCCGTCCGAAGCGGCGATGCTGCGCATCAACACGATCACGCCCGCGCGGCTGACCGTGAACAACATCGTCGTCAACGACGACGGCAACAACAAGACCGCCGCGGCCTTCAGCTTCTCCGTCAACGGCGGCGCGCCGATCCCCTTCGAGGCCGACGGCGGCAACGTCGTCAACCTGCCCGCCGGCACGTACTCGGTCACCGAACCGGGCGCCAGCGAATATGCGGCCAGCTTCAGCAACTGCACCGATCTCGTGCTCGTGGCCGGCGCGAGCGCGACGTGCACGATCACCAACAACGACATTCCCGGTTTCGTCGCCACCACCGCAACGAGCAAGCCGTCCTACCTGCCCGGCGAACAGGTGACCCTGACCGCGCGCCTGCTCAACCTGGGCGCGCCGGTCGCGGGGGCGCGCGTCGATTTCGATGCGCTCAAGCCCAACGGCATCAACCACGTCCGCCTCACCGCGACCACCGACGCCAACGGCAACGCCAGCGCCTCGTTCGTGTCCGGGACCGGGCCCAGCTCGATCGGCACCTACCAGCTGACCACGACGGTCACCAGCGGCACCCGTTCGGCCCAGGCCACGGCGTCGTTCACGGTGCAGCCGCCGCAACCGGCCACGCTGACCGTGCGCAACTTGCTGGTGAACGAGAACGGCGGCACCCGGGAAGCGGCGGACTTCAGCTTCTCGCTCAACGGCGGCGCGCCGGTGCAGTTCGAAGCCGACGGCAGCAACGTGCTCAGCCTGGCCGCGGGCACCTACAGCATCACCGAGACCCCGGTGGCGGATTACACGCCGTCCTACGCCAACTGCACGGACATCGTCCTGCTCGCCGGCGAAAGCGCGACCTGCACCATCACCAACCACGACACCGCCGCATTCACCGCAACGGCCGATACCAGCAAGCCGCTGTACTTCGCCGGCGAGACCGTCACCATGACCGCGCACGTGATCAACGGCGGGCTGCCGCTGAACGGCGCGCGCGTCGACTTCGACGCGCTCAAGCCCAACGGCATCAACCACGTGCGGATGACCGCGTTCACCAACGCCAACGGCGATGCCAGCGCGTCGTTCGTCGCCGGCTCGGGCAGCAGTTCGATCGGCACCTACCACCTCACCGCGACCGCCACCAGCGGCAGCCTGAGCACGCGCGCCTATGCCACCTTCGCCGTGCAGAAGCAGACGGCATTGCCCGCCACCCTCACCATCACCAAGGTCGTGGTGAACGACAGCGGCGGTACCAAGGGGGCGTCGGACTTCAGCTTCGCGGTCAACGGCGGCACGCCGGTGGCGTTCGAGGCCGATGGCAGCAACGTGTTGACCGTGCCGGCCGGGACCTACACCGTCACCGAACCTGCGGTCGCCGGCTATGCCGCGAGTTTCAGCAACTGCAGCGGCCTCGTCCTGGCCGCCGGCGCTGCGGCCACCTGCACGATCACCAACAACGACACCGCGCCGCTGGCGATCGTGGCCGGCAGCACCCAACCCAGCTACCCGCGCGGCGGCACCGTGACGGTGACCGCTCGGGTGACCCGCGGCGGCGTGCCGGTGGCCGGCGTGCGCGTCAACTTCGACGCGCTCAAGCCGAACGGGATCAACCACGTGTTCCTGTCGGGGAACACCGACAGCAACGGCGATGCGAGTGCCTCGTTCGTGGCCGGGACCGGGTCGAGCTCGGTCGGCACCTACCAGCTGACGGCCACCGTCACCAGCAACGGCGAGACGGTGCAGGGCAACGCCACATTCGTCGTGCAGTAGCTGCCTTCAATCCGCTGCCGATGGCGATGCCGACGACAGGTGCGCGATCGCCGCGGTCGCGGCATCGCGCTGGTTGTCGTCGAACGGCGTGATCGTCATGCGCACCACGCTGCCGTCGTCCAGGCAGCGCGCATTGACGTCGATGCCGTCGGGGTGGCTGCGCGGCACGTAGTAACTCTTGATGCCGCAATGGCGGCAGAACAGGTGCCGCGCCGCACCCGTGTTGAAGCTGTACTCGCCCAGATCGTCCGCGCCGGACAGCAGGCGGAAGCGACTGGCAGGCACGATCAGGTGCAGGAAGCCGCTCATGCGGCAGATCGAGCAGTTGCAATCGAGGACGTCGAGTTCGGCCGGCGCATCGACTTCAAAACGCACGCGGCGGCAATGACAGCCGCCGCGATACGTGACCAGGGTGGGGACGGACAGGTTCATCCGCCCAGTCTAGGGCTCAGCCCTTGCCGTTGCCCTTTTTCCCGGAGTTCTGGCCCCTGCCGGCGCCCTTGCCGCCCTTCGTATTCGGGCCGCCGGAACCCTGCTTGCCCTTGCCCGACGCCGAAGCCGGCGTGGCCTTGGCCGGCTTGCCGCCGCCCGACGCGGACGCCTTGCCCTTGCCGCCGTGCTGGCCCTTGCCGTGGTTGGGGAAATCGCGGCGCAGGTCCGCGTCGAGTTCGATCGGACGCGCCCAGCGATCGTAGGTCGGCACGAAGCCCTTCTTCAGGCGATGGAATTCCGCCGAGCCCGGCTTGATCCCCATGCGCTGCGCGATGACGCCCCAGCCCTGCCCGCGATCGGCCTCGTAGACGTCGACGACATAGCGGCAGGGCCGACCGAGCACCGATGCGAGCGCACAGGCGTAGTACACGTCGCCCGGCGCCCAGTGCCGCGTCTGCAGCAGGTCGACCACCAGCGCGCGCGGCGCATTGTGGTAACGCACCATCTCGTCGATGAAGGGCTCGGGGTAGCGGCCGCCGTAGCGATTCATGTCGCCCAGCCAGGTGTCGACCCACACGTCACCGCTGCGCGGATTCCAGCCGACAGTGAAATCCTGCGCGGAGGCGTTGAAACCGACGAGGCCGGAGAACGCCAGGGCGAGCGCGAGCAACCTGCGCTTCAACTTCGCGTACGTGTGCATGCCATGACTCCTGGTGGACTGCCTGCCATGTTCGGCAGCAGGGAATGAATCCATGGTGAGCTTGCCGCCCGCGGCGCCGCAGCGGTCAGGGTTCGATCACGAACTTGCCGAAGGCGATGCCCAGGTCCCAGCCCTTGCCCTTGCCGGCCAACGCCAGCGACACGCTGCCCTTGGTCATCGCCATCGCCTTGGCCGACTTCGACGCACCGGCGTGCGCTTCGCTGCTGGCGTAGGTGCCCAGCACGTCGTTGATGGTGTAGACGCCGGAGAATTCACCGCTGCCGTTCTCGATCCGCGACTTGCCGATGGTCAACCCGCCGCCCTTGGCGCGGATGCGCACCGGCAGGCTCTGGCCGTTGTCGCAGGTGACCATGCCCGTGCCGGTCGCGGTCTTGTAGAAGATCGACCAGCCGGCGAGGTTGAAGCTGAGCTTGCAGGAGATGGGGCCGCTGGCGAACGCGGACGGCGATGCCAGGGCAAGCAGGACGGCGCAGAGCGGCGCGACCAGGTGCGGTTTCATCGGCAAACTCCTCGACGTGGATGCGCGCAAGGCTAGCACCGCGCTCGTGGAATCGCGATCAAGCGAACGGTGCCGGCGGAACAGAAGCGGCGCCCGCAGGCGCCGCTTCTTCGATGCAACGTTCGATCAATCGCCGTCGATCAATCGTCGTCGCGATCGCGCCAGCGGCGACCGTCCCAGTAGCGATCGTCGCGGTCATAGCGATCGTAGCGGTCGTAACGGCGGTCGTAGCTGTAGTAGCGGTTGTCGTAGCCGCGACGGTCGTAACGCGGGTCGTAATAGCGCGTCACGCAGCGGCCGTAGCGGTCGCAGCTCAGGCGCGACTGCGACTGCTTCTTCCAGTAGCCGTGCGCCTTGCCGTACGGCGGGCCGTTCCGGTAGTAATCGCGCGGCGCGTAGCGGTAGTAGACCGGGCGGCCATAACGGTTGCGCTCGACAGTCAGGCGGTCATAGCGGCCATAGTCGCCGTAGCGGTAGTACGGATAGCCACTGCGGAAGATCACGTCGGCAACGTCGACGATCACGCGGACCAGGTCGTCGTCCGCACGCGCCGGGGCGGGCACGGCCAGCGTCGCCATGCCGAGGCCAGCGGCCAGTGCGGTGGAAGCAAGCCAGCGGGTCAGGATGGCCATGATGATTCTCCTCTCACGCCCACCACCATTGGCAGGCACGGGGCGACGATGCGACCGCGCCGGTGAACCGATTTGTAATTTCCGCGTGAACGCAGCCGCCCGCTCAGACTCCAGTTATCCGGCCCCTTCGCCGGAATGCTGCCGCGCCGCCTTACGCCGCCGCCGGCAACACCAGCGAGCGGACCGCCTCCGGCAATTCCGCCGGCGTCGCCACGCGACGCAGGCGCGGCGCGTCGTCGTCCACCTGCGCTTCGGTTTCGTGCGCCCAGGTCACGTGGTACGGCATGTAGATGCCCCACCCGCCCAGTTCGAGCACCGGCGCGATGTCCGAACGCAGCGAGTTGCCGATCATGGCGAAGCGCGATGCCGGCAGGTCGAATTCGGCGAGCACCCGCGCGTAGGTGGACGCATCCTTCTCGCTCACGATCTCGATGCGATGGAACAGGTCCGCCAATCCCGATTGCCGCACCTTGTTCTCCTGGTGGAACAGGTCGCCCTTGGTGATCAGCACGATCTCGTGGTCGGCGGCGATCGCCTCGACGGCCTCGCGGATGCCCGGCAACAATTCCACCGGATGCTGCAGCAGCTCCTTGCCGAGCGCGATGATGCGGTGCAGGTCCGTCGCGGAAATGCGCGCCTCGGTGATCTCCACCGCCGCCTCGAGCATCGACAGGGTCATGCTCTTCACGCCATAACCGAACAGCGCGAGGTTGCGCATCTCCACGGCGTACAGGCGCTCCAGCGTGCGCGCGTCCTGCAGGTCCACGTAGTTCTGCACGATGCGTTCGAAATCGCCCTGCGCGGCGTGGTAGTAGTCCTCGCTGCGCCACAGTGTGTCGTCGCCGTCGAAACCGACCAGGCGGATGGCATTGTCGTCGGAAGTCATGCGCGCAGTATGCCAGCGCGGTTGCCTTCGCACGCAGGCAGCAATACCGACGAAGCGGCGCCCATGCGGCGCCACCATGAAGCACGGCGACCCGAGGGTCGCCGTTCGTGCCGCGTGGCCCGCTTCGTCCAAGCGGCGTGACCAAACCAGCGGGGCGCGGATATCCACGCCCCGCCGTGCCGGCAGTCAGGTACCCGGCAAACCGTTGCGGAGGGGCCTTACTTCTTCGCGCCCTTGCCCTTGCCGACGTAGGCCTTGTATTCGTCCGCACTGAGCGCGCCATCGGCGTTGCTGTCGGCCTTGTCGAATACCTGGCCCAGCGCCGGGATCGCAGCGGCCTCGGCCTTGCTCAGGCTGCCGCTCTTGTCGAGGTCGATGTCGTTCCAGCTCTTCTTGGACGGATCGCCCGACGTCGCGGCCGACGCGTCGTTGGACGTCGTCGCCTGCGCGTTGGTGGTGGCCGCCTGGGCGGAGGCGTCGGTCGTGGTGCTGGACTGCATCGAAGCATCGGTCGCGGTGCCGGTCGGCGATTGCGCGAACGCCAGCGGGGCGGACAACGTGGCGGCGAGGGCGAACGCACCAATCAGGGACTTGCGATTCATCAGCTTTTCTCCTTAAGGACGTGCGGGGGAAGCGAATCGGGGGATGTCTGGCCCGCACGAAACGCACCATGCCGATCCCGAAATGAACGCATCCACCGGCACGCACGCGGTCTCCACATGGGGTTAACCACAACCGCAGCGAAACGTTCTATGGCCGCGCGCTGAACCCGGCGAAAGCGTGATGCGCGTCGGAAAGCCGCGATCGCGGCCGACTGAATGGAACACAACCTTTACGAATGGGCGGGCTGCATCGCTGCGTGCACCCGCGATGCGCAAATGCGCGGCCGTCGCTGCAATGGCATCACGCGTCGTTGTCGCGCATCGCACTCACCAGCACTTCGCCGCCTGCATCGAAGGCGATGGCAATCTCCATCGGCCGGCAACACACCGGGCAATCCTCGATGTAGCGCTGCAGGTCGCTGGCTTCGTCGATCATCAGTTCGACGCGTTCCCCGCAGTACGGGCACGGCACGGAAACGGTGGGCAGCATGGCGGCGTACTCCAGCGCAGCGAACGACCTGCACAGCCTAGCCCGCACGCCGCGCCCCTGCATGCAGGTGTCATCACGCCTCTCTAACCTTTCCGGAGCAAAGCTGGCGGCATGCGCTGGGGAGCCGCGCGGCGCGCTGCACGCTTTGCGATCGCGGCCGACACCTAGGAGCGCGCGATGAAGACCCGACGCGTCTACAGCACACCGGACCTGATCACGGCCCGCGCCGCCATCCAGGCCGCGCGCGAAGCAGGCATCCACGACGAAGACATCTCGCTGGTCGCGCGCCCGGACATCGAGGTCGGCCACATTCCCAACCGGCGCAAGGAAGCCGACAGCGATTTCGTCCCGGCCGCCCTGCGCGGCGCCGTGTTCGGGGGCATCGCCGGCCTGGTGGCGGGCGCGATCGCGGTACTGGTGTTTCCCTCGATCGGCATGAGCTGGGCCGGCACCGGACTGGTTGCCCTCGCCGGCGTGCTGGTGGGTGCGTTCGCTTCGTCGCTGGTGGGTTCGTCGCTGCCCGACCCGGTGCGGCAGAAGTTCGACGGCGAGATCAAGGCCGGGCGCATCCTCGTCCTGGTCGACGGCGCCGCGGAGATGCTGCCCGCGGTGGAAACCGCGATCACCCGCACCGGCGCGCTGTCGCTGCCGTTCGAGACTCCGACCGCGCTGATCCGCTGAGCACCGACTCGTACGAAGCGGCGCGCGACGCGGAAACGCAGATCGCGTGCCGCGTTGGCGCGCGGATCCTATGGGCGATGCAGACGGGCTTTCGCCCGCGCTTCACGGCGCCGCGCGGCCTTTCGCGGGCACCGTCCGCGCCAACGCCTGCCGGTAATTCGCCTGCAACTGCTGCACCTTGGCGATGTAGCTCTGCGTCTCCCGATACGGCGGCACGCCGCCATAGTGCGCCACCGCCCCGGTGCCGGCGTTGTACGCCGCCGTCGCCAGGATCATGTCGCCGCGATAACGGCGCAGCAGCGCACGCAAGTGCCGTGCGCCGGCATCGATCGACTGCTCCGCCGAATGGGCATCGGTGACGCCGTAGCTGCGCGCGGTGTCCGGCATCAGCTGCATCACGCCGCGCGCGCCCTTCGGCGAAACGGCCTGCGCGTCGAAGTCGCTTTCGGCGTGCGCGATCGCGCGCAGCCACGCGTCATCCACGCCGTGCCTGCGGGCGGCCGTGCGGAACTGCGACGCGTAGCGGTCCAGTCGCGGCCTGCCGACGCGACCAAGGCCGGCATGCGCCGGTTCGCCGGGCGGGGTGGCAACGGTGAACGCCAGCACCGGCGTCGAGCCCGGCAGCTTGCGCGTGCTGTAGACGAGCTTGCCGTCCTGCTCGCGTTCGTAGAGCGTGCCGTTGATGACGCCCATCGCGCCCCACAGGTTCGGCAGTTTGGCGGCGTTGTCGTCGATGTGCCTGGCGACGCAGCGCGACCCCGGTTCCGGGGCGGTCGCCAGGCTGACGCTGCCGTCGCGCACGCACCGGTACACGGTGCGCGCCTGCACGGATGCCGCCGCGAAGGGCAGCAGGAACACGATGCCAAGCGTGATGACGCGGCGCGCGACCATGCCGGCAGTGTGCGCCGCCAGGGTGAACGGCGGATGTGCCGATGGTTTGGCGGTTGCCGCCGCAAGGCCCGATCCGCGGCCTCGGGAGAACTATCCGGACACGAACGGCGCGTCAGCGCGCCATCAACGCCTCGATCTCGTCGGCGCTGCGCGCGAGCTTGTCGGTCAGGACTTCGTGGCCGTCGCCGGTCACCAGCACGTCGTCCTCGATGCGGATGCCGATGCCGCGCCATTTCGCGTCGACGCTGGTGTCGTCCGGCGCCACGTACACGCCCGGCTCGATGGTGAACACCATGCCGGATTCGAGCAGGCGCGATTCGCCGTCGATGCGGTATTCGCCGACGTCATGCACGTCCAGGCCGAGCCAATGCCCGGTCTTGTGGCGATAGAAGCGGCGGTACAGGCCGTCGGCGAGGTTCTTCTCCAGCTTGCCCTTGAGCAGGTCCAGCCGCAGCAGGCCTTCGGTGAGCGTGGCCACCGCGGCGTTGTGCCCGGCTTCGTAGGCGATGCCGGGCCGCGCCTGCTTCAGCGCCGCCGCCTGCGCGGCGAGGACGACGTCGTGCAGTGCCCGCTGTTCCTTGCTGAAGCGGCCGTTCGCGGGGAAGGTGCGGGTGATGTCCGCCGCGTAGCCGCGGTATTCGGCGCCGGCGTCGATGAGCACCAGGTCGCCGTCGCGCACGGGCGCGTTGTTGGCGCGGTAGTGCAGCACGCAGGCGTTGCTGCCCGCGCCGACGATGCTGCCGTAGGCGGGTTCCGCGTCATGCTGGCGGAAGACGCGTTCGAGTTCGGCCTGCAGTTCGTATTCGCGCATGCCACCGCGGGCGGCCCGCATCGCCGCTTCGTGCGCGAGCACGCTGATGTCGGCGGCGCGCTGCATCAGACGCAATTCGTCGCGATCCTTGAACAGGCGCATCTCGTCGAGCAGGTGGCCGAGCTCGAGGAATTCGTGCGGCGGCTGCGCGCCATGCCGCACCTGCGCGCGCACGCGGTTCAACCAGCCGATGAGCTTGAGGTCGAATTCCTGGTCGCGGCCGAAGTGGTAGTAGACGCGCGTGCGCCCTTCCAGCAGGCCGGGCAGGATGTCGTCGAGGTCGACGATCGGATAGGCGTCGTCGAAACCGAAGGCTTCCACCGCGCCTTCCGGTCCGTGCCTCGGCCCGTCCCAGGCTTCGCGTTCGGCATCGCGTTCGCGGCAGAACAGCAGCGTCTCGCCGTGCTTGCGGCCCGGCACCAGCACCAGTACGGCCTCGGGTTCGGCGAAGCCGGTGAGGTACCAGAAATCCGAATCCTGCCGGTACGGGTAATGCGTGTCGCGACTGCGCACTACTTCCTTGCCGGCCGGCAGGATCAGGATCGCCTCGTCGCCGGCCATGCGCATGAGCTGCTTGCGGCGGCGGGCGTGGTTGCGGGCGGGGATCGCGAGGGGTTTGGTCATGGGGCGTGGCGTGGAGGTTTCACTCGTTGCGGCTAGTCATCCGGTGAGGACGTTGACGACGCGGCGCTCACGGGTCAGGCACGTTCGAAAACGAAGACGCTGGCTCCCCGCCTGCGCGGGGATGACGGCGCGGCAAAGCCGTGCGCGAGGCGCACCGGCCGATCCGTCAGTTGAACCGCTGCCGGTGCTGCGCGGCCATCACGCAATCGCCGTGCAGCAACAGCGCGGCGACGCGCACGAATTCCTCGAGTTCCACCAGCGCTTCCTCGTCCTCTTCGTCGCCATCGTCCTGCGGTTGCGCGGCGGCGAGCTTGGCCAGGTCGGCGAGCGCTTCCTGGCTGTCTTCCGACAGCGCCGGCGCCGCGCCCGCGGCGAGCCCGAAGCCACCGAGGAAGCCGCGGCACCAGTCGAACAGCGCACCGCTGCGCTCCATGAGCGGGGCGTCCGCATCCGGCAGCAGCAGTTCGAACTCGAAACTGCGATCGGCCAGCTGCGCGGCGCTCGCCTTGCACAGTTCGTCCAGGGCACTGCCTTCGGCGACTGCGGGCAGCGCGGGATCGGCCAGGACCCTGCCCAGCCAGTCCGGCGTGGTGGCACCGCCACCGGCCAGCCAGCCACACAGGCTGCCGTGCAGTTCCGCGGAAGTGGTGGCGAGCGCGAGGGCGCGGATTTCGGCGTCGAGGGCCGCGGCGGCGGGCAGGTCGGGGGCGTTTCGGGACGACACGTGGAAGGTATTGGCAATCACTCGGGGGAAGTCGGCAGTGTAGCGGCAGACGCGAGGCTGGCGGCAGCCGTCGGGTGGCATACACTGGCCGCGTACGCCTAACGGCTGGGGCCCGTGCGCTTTCTCCCGACCTTCTCTGCCTGCTTGATCGCAGCGTTCGCAGGCCTGCTCGGCGCAGGCGCCGCCGGCGATGCCACGGCGTTGACGCGCGATTACTACTTCCAACGCCTGGGCAGCGAACGCGGGCTGGGCCAGAACACCGTCAACGCGATGGTGCAGGACGCGCAGGGCTTCGTCTGGGTCGGCACCCAGGGCGGCCTGCACCGCTACGACGGCCAGCGCTACGTCCAGTACCGCCACGACCCCCGCGACCCGGCCAGTCTGCCCGACAGCTACGTCACCGCGCTGGCGGCCGAGGGCGACCGCGCGCTCTGGGTCGGTTCGTATTCGCAGTACGTCTCGCGGCTGGATCTCGCCACCGGCGGCATCCGTCGCTACGAGGTCGCCGACGGCGAGCAGGCGCAGCGCCAGGTCGGCGCGTTGCTGCCGCACGCCGGCAAGCTGTGGGTGGGCACGCTCGCCGGACTGGAACGCCTCGACCCGGCCACCGGCACGCGCGACCGGGTCATCACCCTGGACCCCAAGACCCTGCGCACGTGGCCGCGGCAGTCGCTGGTCGCCGGTCGCGACGGCGACCTGTGGTACGGCACGCCGACCGGCCTGTACCGGATCGGCCCGCGCGGCGGCGTGGAACGGCTGCGGCCCAGCCTGTCGGTGCGCGCCCTGGCCTTCGACCATCGTGGCCAGCTCTGGATCGGTACGCCGCAGGGGCTGTTCCGGCTGGCGTCCGACGGCCGCTCCCTGCTGCAGACGTGGCCGGCGGCGGGTGCGCCCGAGGTGGAAGTCCGCGCGATCGCCGAAGCCCCCGACCACCGCTTGTGGCTGTCCTTGTCGAAGCAGGGCGTCCTCCGCTTCGACCCGGCCACCGGGCGCAGCCTGCAACTGCGCGAACAGCCCGGAACGACCTCCGGATTGCCCGAAGACGGCATCAGCACCCTGATGGTCGATCGCGGCGGCATGCTCTGGCTTGGCGGCCAGTTCCGCGGCGTCACCGTGACCGACCCGCTCGGCACCCGCTTCACCTACGTCCTCAACCTCGACGGCGGCGGTCCGCACAACCCGGCCACCGACGACAGCGTGCGCGCGATCGCCCAGGACGCCAGCGGCGCCCTGTGGCTGGGCACCGACGACGCGCGCCTGCTGCGCTACGACGCCACTACCGACCGCTTCGACGATTTCAGCCCGCGCCTGCCGGCCGCCGAGGGGCAAGCGAAGCCGCGGATCATGGCCCTCGTCCGCAACCCCGACGGCAACCTGTGGGTCGCGACCGAGCGCGGCCTGTTGCGGCTGGATCCGCGCCGCGGCGAGATCACCCCGGTCGCGCTGGGCAGCTACAGCAACAATTCGATCCGCAGCCTGATGCTGGCGCGCAATGGCGCGCTGTGGATCGGCACCGGCGCCAATGGCGCGTTGCGCTACTCGCCCGCCGATGGCGAGGTGCTGCACTACGGCTTCCGCGAGAACGACCCGCACCAGCTGTCCCATCCCGCGGTGCACGCGATGCTCGAGGACCGCCGCGGCCGCATCTGGCTGGGCACCGGCGACGGCCTGGACCTGCTCGATCCCGCGAACGGCCGCCTGCGCCACTTCCGCCACCGCATCGATGCCCCGGGCAGCCTGCCCGGGAACCTGGTCCGCACGCTGCTGCAGACCGCGGATGGGCAGGTCTGGGTTGGCACGCACGCCGGGCTGAGCCGGATCGTCGAAGGCGCCGACGGCACGATCGCATTCGCCCACCCGCTCGCCGACGCGCTGCGCGACCGCCCGGTGCCCGTGGTGTATTCGATCACCGAGTCGCCGGCCGGCACGCTCTGGATCGGCACCGACAACGGCATCATGCGCTTCAACACCGGCAGCGAGCGCTATCGCGTCTACGGGCTCGCCGACGGCACGCAGGACCTGGAGTTCAACGGCGGCGCGGTCGCGGCCTTGAACGACGGCCGCCTCGCGTTCGGCGGCGTGCGCGGCTTCAATCTCTTCGATCCCCGCCGCATCACCGACAGCACCTACCTGCCGCCGCTGCGGCTGATTTCGGCGCGGATCGGCACCGATGCGAACGAAGGCACGCTGTGGCAGCCGCGCGCGTTGTCGATCCCCGATGGCGCCAACCTGCTGCGCCTGCGCGTCGGCGCCCTCGACTTCGCCCCCGCGGGCGACATCCAGTACCGCTACCGGCTCGACGGATTCGACATCGGCTGGATCAACAACGGCCACGAGCAGGACATCACCTACACCAAGCTGCCCGCCGGCGATTACAAGCTGCGCGTGCAGGCGACCAGCCGCGATGGCGAGTGGATGCCGCAGGAGCTGAGCGTCCCGGTGCACGTGCTGCCGCCCTGGTGGCGGCACCCGCGCGTGCTGGCCGTGGCCACGCTCGCCGTGCTCGCCCTGCTCGCGGTGTTCTGGTGGCGCCGGCAGCAGCGGGTGCGGCGCGAGCGCGAACTGTTCGCGGCGATCCGCGAACGCGAACAGCGCCTGCAGCTCGCGCTGTGGGGGTCGGGCGAGATCTTCTGGGATTACGACCTGCGCCGCGAACAGATGTACGCCATGCGCATCGACGAGCACGGCGTCGCCGATGCCGACAGCGCCGTACAGATGGAAATCGTCGACCAGCACGAGGTCCATCCCGACGACCTGCCGCGCCTGGCCGAACTGGTGCGCCAGCACGTCCGCGGCGAAGCGCCGCTGCTGCTGTCCGAACATCGCGTGCGCCTGGCCGACGGCCACTGGGCCTGGATGCTGGCGCGCGGCCGCGTGGTCGACCGCGACGCCGGCGGCAAGGCGCTGCGCATCGCCGGCACCGCACGCGACGTCACCACGACGCGCAACGCGGAGCGCGAACGCCGCATCGCCAGCGAAGTGCTGCGCAGCATGGCCGAGGCGGTGTGCGTGTTCGACCGCGACTTCTGCTTCGTGTCGGTGAACCCGGCCTTCACCCGCATGACCGGCTACAGCGATGTCGAAGTGCTGGGCCGCGACACCGCCCTCCTCAACAGCCCGCAGCACGACCCGGAGTTCTACCGGCAGATGCGCTTCCGCTTGGAACGCGATGGCCGCTGGTCGGGCGAGTTGTGGCAGCAGCGCAAGGACGGCCAGGAATTCCTGTGTTCGGTGCAGGCCAGCGTGGTGCTGGATGCGACCGGCCAGCGCAGCCACTACGTCGGCGTGCTGGGCGACATCACCGACCAGAAGCGCGCCGAACAGGAGCTGCGCTACCTCGCCAACTACGACACGCTGACCAGCCTGCCCAACCGCACGCTGCTGTCGGAGCGGCTGTCCCGCGCGATCGTGCGCGCGCGCCGCCAGGGCAAGCGCATCGCGGTGCTGTTCCTCGACCTCGACCGCTTCAAGGACATCAACGATTCCCTCGGCCACGCCGCCGGCGACCGCATCCTGCGCGCGGCCGCGGGCCGCCTGCAGAACACCGTGGGACCGCAGCACACCGTGGCACGACTGGGTGGCGACGAATTCACCGTAGTGCTCGAGGACCTCGACACGGCCGAGGAGGCCGAACAGGTCGCGCGCAAGATCATCGACGCCTTCGGTGAGCCGCTCGACATCGACGACCGCCACGACGTCTCGATCTCGCCGTCGATCGGCATCAGCCTGTATCCCGACCACGCGCAGATCCCCACCGACCTGCTCAAGCACGCCGACACGGCGATGTACCAGGCCAAGGCCGCCGGGCGCCGCACCTTCATGCGCTACACCGACGCGATGGACGTGGAGATCCGCCAGCGCGCCACCATCTCCGCGGCGCTGCGCAAGGTGCTCGATCGCAACGAGTTGCGACTGGTGTTCCAGCCCAAGCTGTCGCTGACACAGATGCGCATCACCGGCGTGGAAGCGCTGCTGCGCTGGTACAGCCCCGAGCACGGCGAGATCCCCCCGGACCGCTTCATCCCGCTGGCGGAGGAAACCGGGTTGATCCTCGAGATCGGCGAGTGGGCGATGCAGGAGGCCTGCACGACGCTGCAGAGGTGGCGCGAGCAGGGCCTTGAAGACGTGTCCGTCGCGGTGAACGTGTCCGCGCTGCAGCTCGCGCGCGGCCACCTGCCCGAAATCGTCGCCCGTGCCTTGTCGGGCCGCGGCATCCCGCCCGAGCGCCTGCAGCTCGAACTCACCGAAACGGTCATCATGGCGAACGCCGAGCAGAACGCGGCGATGCTGCAGGCCATCCGCGACCTGGGCGTCGGCCTGGCGATCGACGACTTCGGCACCGGCTATTCCTCGCTGTCGTACCTCAAGCGGCTGCCGCTGACGACGCTCAAGATCGACAAGGAATTCATCGGCGACCTCACCCGCGACGCCGACGACGAGGCGATCACCGGCGCGGTCATCGCAATGGCGCACTCGCTGGGCCTGAACGTGGTCGCCGAAGGCGTCGAGACCGAGGCCCAGGTCCGCTTCCTGCATGACCACGGCTGCGACGAGATCCAGGGCTACTGGCTGGCCCGCCCGCTGCGCGCCGAGGAATGCCTGACCTTCCTGCACAGCTGGGCCACCGCCACGTCGGAATCCGAACGCGCGGCGGTCTCCGGCTGAGGCGACCGGGCGCCGCCTTGACCCGCCCCCCTCGCCTCCCCATCATCCGCCCATGGATCGCACCCGCCTCATCGCCGAACTGCAGACGCTGTCGGATCGCCTCGACGAGCTGGGTGCGCAGGCACGCCGCCTCAACGAAGAGAACCGCAGCCTGCGCCTGCAGCAGGAACAGTTGATCAGCGAGCGCTCGACTTTGCTGGCGAAGAACGAACAGGCGCGCACGCGGGTGGAGGCGATGATCGCCCGCCTCAAGTCGCTGGAGCAGCACACGTGACGACCAAGGCCAGCGAACCGGTCAGCATCCGCCTGCTCGATCGCGAATACACCATCGGTTGCGAACCGGGCGAGCGCGACAGCCTGATGGCGGCGGCGAAGCTCCTCGACAACAAGATGCGCGAGATCCGCGGCAACAACCGCATGGCGGCGCTCGATCGCGTCGCGGTGCTCGCCGCGCTCAACCTCGCCCACGAACTGCAACAGATGCGCGACGAAGGCGAAGGCCGTGATCGCGAACTCGTGCGCACGCTCGACGACCTGCATCGCAAGTTGGACGGGCTGTTCGACAACGCACCGCGCTGACCGGCACACGCAGCGTCTGAACCTCTCCCGTCGCCGTGCCGACGAGCGGACTGGCCCTTGCGGATCGCCGCGCTATAATTCGCGCACGTCCTCTGCTGTGCGCGACAGCCTGCGCAAACATTCGCCTTGTCCCTTAATGACGACCATGGGGGCGCAGCGGAAGCCCGGAGTGCATGTCCGCCTCGTAGCGGAAAGCCCGAAGGCATCCAAGCGTTCCCACTTGAACCCCGGGTTCAAGGTCGTTTCGCAGGCATCGCACACCGGCGGAGGACTTTTCTTTTTCTGGGTACCGTTTTGGATACCGTTCCAGCGCGGCATCGTCGCTGCTCGACGCATGTTCGCGCACCTGCCATCACGGCCCATCGCCGCCCTGCCCCTCCGGTTCGCGCATGAATGACGCCGCGAGCGCGGCCCAACGCCGCCAATTGCGCCAGGAGTTGCGCGCCAACCGGCGTGCCTTGCCCGCCGCACAACGCATCGCGGCGGCCGACTCGCTCGCCAGGCATCTTCTGGAACTGGCCTTCGCGCCGCGCTCCGGTTACGTGGCCGGCTACTGGGCGATGGACGGAGAGATCGGCCTGCACGCCTGGCAACTGCGCCTGCCGCGCGAATGCGTGTACTGCCTGCCCGTGTTGTGCGAGGACCAGCGCCTGCGTTTCGCACCCTGGCGTCCCGGCGACGATCTGGTCAGCAACCGCTACGGCATTCCCGAGCCCGATGTCAGCGCTTCGTCGTTGCTCGATCCGGCGCAGATGGCGCTGGTGGTGATGCCGCTGGTGGGTTTCGACAGCCACGGCAACCGCCTCGGCATGGGCGGCGGCTGGTACGATCGCAGCTTCGCGTTCCGGCACGAGGCTCCGGCGCCGCCCTTCCTTGTGGGTGCGGCGTTCGCGCTGCAGCAGATCGAGGCCATGCCAGCCCAGTCCTGGGATGTGCGCCTCGATGCCGTCTGCACCGAGAGCGACCGTTTCGATTTCGCTTCCCTCGCCCCCTGACTTCAGCACGAGCCCTGCAATGACCGCACGTCGCCGCTACTGGCTGATGAAGTCGGAACCCGACGCGTTCTCCATCGACGACCTGCAGCGCGTGGGCACCGAGCCGTGGACCGGCGTGCGCAACTACCAGGCGCGCAACTTCATGCGCGCGATGCAGGTGGGCGACGGCGTGTTCTTCTATCACTCCAACTGCGACGTGCCGGGCATCGTCGGCACCATGACCGTCGCCAGCACGCCGTATCCCGACCCGACGCAGTTCGACGCGAAGTCGGACTACTACGATCCCAAGGCGACGCAGGAACAGCCGCGCTGGGAGATGGTCGACGTCGCCTTCGAGCGCAAGCTCAAGCGCACGATCTCCCTCGAGGAGATCCGCGGGCACGCCGACGCGTTGGGCGAGGGCTTCGCGCTGACCCAGCGCGGCTCGCGCCTGTCCGTGCTGCCGGTGACCGCGGCGCAATGGAAACTTCTTCTGTCCCTGGAAAAGAACCGTGAGTGAAGCCAAGCGCCTGGCCGGCGAAAAGGCCATCGAGTACGTCGACGACGGCATGATCGTCGGCGTCGGCACCGGCTCCACCGTTGCGTTCTTCATCGACGCCCTGGCGCGGATCAAGGATCGCATCCGCGGGGCCGTGTCCAGCTCCGAGCAGAGCACGCAGCGCCTGCGGATGCACGGCATCGAAGTGCTCGACCTCAATGCCACCGGACCGCTCTCTCTGTACGTCGACGGCGCCGACGAATGCGACCCGCACAAGCGCCTGATCAAGGGCGGCGGCGCGGCCCTGACCCGCGAGAAGATCATCGCCGAGGCCAGCGAGAAGTTCGTCTGCATCATCGATCCAGCCAAGCGCGTCGACGTGCTGGGCAAGTTCCCGCTGCCGGTCGAGGTGATCCCGATGGCCCGCAGCCTGGTCGCGCGACAGATCCTCGCGAAGACCGGCGGGCAGCCGGTGTGGCGCGATGGCGTGGTGACCGACAACGACAACCTGATCCTCGACGTGCACAACCTCTCGATCGTGGACCCGGTCGCCGTGGAAGCGGCGATCAACCAGATCCCGGGCGTGGTGTCGGTGGGCCTGTTCGCGCGTCGTCCCGCCGACGTCGTGATCGTCGGCGGCGAACCGCCGCTGGTTCTCTAGTTCGTCCGCTGCGACACGCTCATGGAGTCCACCGGACCCGTGCTCGGTACCGAGTTTCGCGAATTAGTCGAGGACGGGTTCCGCTTCGTGGATGCGGCCGACATGCGGACGCTGCTCCTGCGGCATGGCTCGCTTGAGGACTGGCACGAGTTCGCCGCGAGCTGGGACCGCCTTGGGCCAGATACGTATCTGGCCAAGGTAGGGCGCCGCCGGCGACGCCGCCATGGCGTCTATGCCGCCGCTTCCGCAGGCCCCATCGTTCGGCAGGCGCATCAGCCGCACTACCAGTCCAGCGACTACAACACCCTGCAGGGCGACATCGAGCGCTGGTTCGAGCCGATCGAAATGGACGTCGGCGACGGTCCGTCGTTGCACACGATCCTGGAGTTCAGCCGCGCCCTGTTCTCATCCTTGGCCCCCGAGGTCAACGGCTGGCACGTCGAGGTCCATCAGTTCCGCATCGAGGCGAAACCCGACGAACCCGGCGAGCCCACTCCCGAGGGCGTGCATCGCGATGGGGTCGATTACGTCCTGGTCTTGCTGGTGGATCGGCGCAACATCGCCAGCGGCACGACCACGATCCATTCCGCCGACGGCACGCTGCTGGGCAGTTTCACGCTGACCAGCACATTCGATGCCGCGCTGGTCGACGATTCGCGCGTGTTCCACGGCGTAACGGCGGTCACCCCGCTCGATGCGACGTTGCCGGCGCATCGCGATGTCCTGGTCGTGACTTTTCGTCGCACGGCGATATAGCCGATCGCGTCCGACGTGCCGCCGCTTCTGCGGACGGGTCAACGCATCGTCGACGAACTCAAGAATTCAAGAGTTCAAGAGTTCAAGAGTTCAAGAGTTCAAGAACGGACAGCGTAGTCGCGAGCGGGTGTTCGCAACGCCAAGCACGACTGATGCCGTGGCCCTGCAGGTTTTCAATTGACCAATCCCCACCTGCTGAAGCCGGGGGTAACTCACCTTCGGTAACGCAGCTGGTAGCGACTTACGTCGCGCGCGGCCGCACACATTTTCTTAGGCACAAAGAAGAACCCCCGACCTTTGGGGCCGGGGGTTCGGGGTAAATGCTCAGCGATGACCTACTCTTGCATGCGGATGCACACTACCATCGGCGCGGTTGCGTTTCACTTCCGAGTTCGGGATGGGATCGGGTGGTGCCACAACGCTATTGTCACTGAGCAAGCTTGTGAAGCGGCGCTTTAGCGCCAGCTTGCGTCTTTCGCACGTCGGGAGTGATCCCGTCGGGCTGAAGAATGTGGGTAATTGTAGCGAGTTGGTCCTGGAAGGTCACGACGTTGTCGCAAGCCTAAGGCCACTTGAGGTTATATGGTCAAGCCACACGGATCATTAGTACAGGTTAGCTCAACGCATTGCTGCGCTTACACACCCTGCCTATCAACCACCTGGTCTTGATGGTTCCTTTAGGGGACTTGTGTCCCGGGAGATCTCATCTTGAGGCGCGCTTCCCGCTTAGATGCTTTCAGCGGTTATCGCTTCCGAACATAGCTACCCGGCCGTGCCATTGGCATGACAACCGGAACACCAGAGGTTCGTCCACTCCGGTCCTCTCGTACTAGGAGCAGCCCCTCTCAAATCTCCAACGCCCACGACAGATAGGGACCGAACTGTCTCACGACGTTCTGAACCCAGCTCGCGTACCACTTTAAATGGCGAACAGCCATACCCTTGGGACCGACTACAGCCCCAGGATGTGATGAGCCGACATCGAGGTGCCAAACACCGCCGTCGATATGAACTCTTGGGCGGTATCAGCCTGTTATCCCCGGAGTACCTTTTATCCGTTGAGCGATGGCCCTTCCATACAGAACCACCGGATCACTAAGTCCTAGTTTCCTACCTGCTTGATCCGTCGATCTTGCAGTCAAGCACGCTTATGCCTTTGCACACAGTGCGCGATGTCCGACCGCGCTGAGCGTACCTTCGAGCTCCTCCGTTACTCTTTGGGAGGAGACCGCCCCAGTCAAACTACCCACCATACACGGTCCCCGATCCGGATTACGGACCTAGGTTAGAACGTCAAGCACATCAGGGTGGTATTTCAAGGTTGCCTCCGCCGAAGCTAGCGCCTCGGTTTCATAGGCTCCCACCTATCCTACACAGACGAACTCAACGTTCAGTGTAAAGCTATAGTAAAGGTTCACGGGGTCTTTCCGTCTTGCCGCGGGAACGCTGCATCTTCACAGCGATTTCAATTTCACTGAGTCTTAGGTGGAGACAGCGCCGCTGTCGTTACGCCATTCGTGCAGGTCGGAACTTACCCGACAAGGAATTTCGCTACCTTAGGACCGTTATAGTTACGGCCGCCGTTTACCGGGGCTTCGATCAAGAGCTTCGCCTTGCGGCTGACCCCATCAATTAACCTTCCGGCACCGGGCAGGCGTCACACCCTATACGTCCACTTTCGTGTTTGCAGAGTGCTGTGTTTTTGATAAACAGTCGCAGCGGCCTGGTTTCTGCGGCCAACCTCAGCTATTAACCATGGTTGGCGTACCTTCTCCCGAAGTTACGGTACTATTTTGCCTAGTTCCTTCACCTAAGTTCTCTCAAGCGCCTGAGAATTCTCATCCTACCCACCTGTGTCGGTTTACGGTACGGTCTGCGTAAGCTGAAGCTTAGGAGCTTTTCCTGGAAGCGTGATATCGGCAGCCTAGCCCTAATGGGCCGGTCCTTAGTCTCAACGTTGCCCCCCCGGATTTGCCTAAGGGGACCGCCTCAACTCTCTCACCGGGACAACCAACGCCCGGCCTGCCTAACCTTCTCCGTCCCTCCATCGCACTTACGCGAGGTGCTGGAATATTAACCAGCTTCCCATCGACTACGCATTTCTGCCTCGCCTTAGGGACCGACTAACCCTGCGTCGATTAACGTTGCGCAAGGAAACCTTGGGCTTTCGGCGTGCGGGTTTTTCACCCGCATTATCGTTACTCATGTCAGCATTCGCACTTCCGATACCTCCAGCAGCCTTCTCAAGCCACCTTCAACGGCGTACGGAACGCTCCTCTACCGCGCATCACAAAGTGATGCACCCCAAGCTTCGGTTTCGTGCTTAGCCCCGTTAAATCTTCCGCGCAGACCGACTCGACCAGTGAGCTATTACGCTTTCTTTAAAGGGTGGCTGCTTCTAAGCCAACCTCCTGGCTGTCTGTGCCTTTCCACATCGTTTTCCACTTAGCACGAAATTTGGGACCTTAGCTGTGGGTCTGGGTTGTTTCCCTTTTCACGACGAACGTTAGCACCCGCCGTGTGTCTCCCGCGCAGTCTGTCTTGGTATTCGGAGTTTGCCATGGTTTGGTAAGTCGCAATGACCCCCTAGCCATAACAGTGCTCTACCCCCAAGAAGATTCACGCGAGGCGCTACCTAAATAGCTTTCGAGGAGAACCAGCTATCTCCGGGTTCGATTAGCTTTTCACTCCTAATCACACCTCATCCCCTACCTTTGCAACGGGAGTGGGTTCGGGCCTCCAGTACCTGTTACGGTACCTTCACCCTGGGCATGACTAGATCACCCGGTTTCGGGTCTACTGCCCGCGACTATGCGCCCTTATCAGACTCGGTTTCCCTTCGCCTCCCCTATACGGTTAAGCTCGCCACGAACAGTAAGTCGCTGACCCATTATACAAAAGGTACGCAGTCACCCCGAAGGGCTCCTACTGCTTGTACGCACACGGTTTCAGGGTCTATTTCACTCCCTTCACCAGGGTTCTTTTCGCCTTTCCCTCACGGTACTGGTTCACTATCGGTCGGTCAGGAGTATTTAGCCTTGGAGGATGGTCCCCCCATGTTCAGACAGGGTTTCTCGTGCCCCGCCTTACTCGATTTCACTGGATGAGGTCTTTCGCATACCGGGCTGTCACCGTCTATGGCCGAGCTTTCCAACTCGTTTTGCTAAACCTTACCCAGCTTAAGGGCTGGTCCCCGTTCGCTCGTCACTACTGGGGGAATCTCGGTTGATTTCTTTTCCTCCGGGTACTTAGATATTTCAGTTCTCCGGGTTTGCTTCCAGCAGCTATGTATTCACTGCAGGATACCTATTGCTAGGTGGGTTTCCCCATTCGGACATTGCGGGATCAATGCTTGTTGCCAGCTCCCCCGCACTTTTCGCAGGCTGCCACGTCCTTCATCGCCTCTGACCGCCAAGGCATCCACCGTGTGCGCTTATTCGCTTGACCATATAACCCCAAGTCGCCTCAGGATTATCGTTGTGCCAGGGGGTACAAAGCCCCGGCGCGAATATCAACGACATTTCAAATGTTAGGAACTCTCACGCTTGCGCGCGGGTTCCCGCCTTAGCCTCACGACACGTCTGTAGACCTTTTGATCTCAGAACGCTCGCTACAATTCCCAGTTTTCAAAGAACACGAATCCGGCTTCAGCGCCGCAATCGTTTCAAATCTTCATGTGTGTGCGCAGTTCAGAGTTGCCATCGGGATGGTGGTGGGTCTGGGAGGACTCGAACCACCGGCCTCACCCTTATCAGGGGTGCGCTCTAACCACCTGAGCTACAGACCCAAAAGTCTTGCCTGGCGTGGTGGAGCTTGTCGGGATCGAACCGACGACCCCCTGCTTGCAAAGCAGGTGCTCTCCCAGCTGAGCTAAAGCCCCATCGAAACGGGACGCTCCCGCGGTCAAGCCTGGCGATTGCTCGCCCTGACTTACCGGGAACTCTGAATGCAGGTCACTTGTGCGGACGTCTGACAGGCTTTACCTGTCTTTAGTCTCTAAAGGAGGTGATCCAGCCGCACCTTCCGATACGGCTACCTTGTTACGACTTCACCCCAGTCATCGGCCACACCGTGGCAAGCGCCCTCCCGAAGGTTAAGCTACCTGCTTCTGGTGCAACAAACTCCCATGGTGTGACGGGCGGTGTGTACAAGGCCCGGGAACGTATTCACCGCAGCAATGCTGATCTGCGATTACTAGCGATTCCGACTTCATGGAGTCGAGTTGCAGACTCCAATCCGGACTGAGAGAAGGTTTCTGGGATTGGCTTGCCCTCGCGGGTTTGCAGCCCTCTGTCCTTCCCATTGTAGTACGTGTGTAGCCCTGGCCGTAAGGGCCATGATGACTTGACGTCATCCCCACCTTCCTCCGGTTTGTCACCGGCGGTCTCCTTAGAGTTCCCACCATTACGTGCTGGCAACTAAGGACAAGGGTTGCGCTCGTTGCGGGACTTAACCCAACATCTCACGACACGAGCTGACGACAGCCATGCAGCACCTGTGTCACGGTTCCCGAAGGCACCAATCCATCTCTGGAAAGTTCCGTGCATGTCAAGGCCAGGTAAGGTTCTTCGCGTTGCATCGAATTAAACCACATACTCCACCGCTTGTGCGGGCCCCCGTCAATTCCTTTGAGTTTCAGTCTTGCGACCGTACTTCCCAGGCGGCGAACTTAACGCGTTAGCTTCGAAACTGAGGGCCAAGTTGCCCCCAACTTCCAGTTCGCATCGTTTAGGGCGTGGACTACCAGGGTATCTAATCCTGTTTGCTCCCCACGCTTTCGTGCCTCAGTGTCAGTGCTGGTCCAGGGTGTCGCCTTCGCCACAGATGTTCCTCCCGATATCTACGCATTTCACTGCTACACCGGGAATTCCACACCCCTCTACCGCACTCTAGGTCGCCAGTATCCAATGCCATTCCCAGGTTGAGCCCAGGGCTTTCACATCAGACTTAACGAACCACCTACGCACGCTTTACGCCCAGTAATTCCGAGTAACGCTTGCACCCTTCGTATTACCGCGGCTGCTGGCACGAAGTTAGCCGGTGCTTATTCTTCCGGTACCGTCATGACACCCGGTTATTAACCGAATGCTTTTCTTTCCGGACAAAAGTGCTTTACAACCCGAAGGCCTTCTTCACACACGCGGCATGGCTGGATCAGGCTTGCGCCCATTGTCCAATATTCCCCACTGCTGCCTCCCGTAGGAGTCTGGACCGTGTCTCAGTTCCAGTGTGGCTGATCATCCTCTCAGACCAGCTACGGATCGTCGCCTTGGTGGGCCTTTACCCCGCCAACTAGCTAATCCGGCGTCGGCTCATCTTTCTGCGTGAGGCCTTGCGGTCCCCCACTTTCACCCGTAGGTCGTATGCGGTATTAGCGTAAGTTTCCCTACGTTATCCCCCACAAAAAGGCAGATTCCGACGCATTCCTCACCCGTCCGCCGCTCGCCGCCAGGTGTATTGCTACACCCGCGCTGCCGCTCGACTTGCATGTGTTAGGCCTGCCGCCAGCGTTCACTCTGAGCCAGGATCAAACTCTTCACTTAAAATTGCATGGATCCGAAGATCCAAATATTTCGAGTGCAGTCGTCTATCCAGGCCCAAACAAACTCAAATTACTAGCAATTGCTTGCTTTACTTGATTCATTTGGACTCTGTGTCGAACGTCTGCGATGGACAAGTTCCACCGGCCAGACGCCCGCACAAGTCACCTGCGCACACTGTCAAAGATCCTCGGAACCGGCCTCAGCGCCGCGCCCCTCTTTACCGCTTCCCCGTCGCACCAAAGTGCCCGAGGGAGCCGACTATCTTACAGCCAATTTCGATTCCGTCAACACCGTGTCGCAATCTTTTTTGGCTTCCCTTTCCTTCCGGTCGGCCCTCAAAGGGCGTCCCGGTCAGCAGGGCGCGCATTGTGCACATCCGCGACGCGATTTGGAAGGGGGCGATGACGAATTTTTTGGTTGACACCGCGAACGGCGCTGCCAGATGGTCGTCGCCACCTAATCCATGGGAGTTCCGATGCGTTGCGTTATTGCCGCCCTGCTGCTTTCCCTCTGCGCCGGTTGCGCGACCGGCAGCAATGCCTGGGTGGAATTGGCCGGCCAGCGTTATGGCGTGGAAGTCGCGGACGACGATGCGGAACGGGCGCGCGGCCTGATGTTCCGCGACGAACTGGCCCATGACCGCGGGATGCTCTTCATCCACGACCGCGAGGAGCCGCAGGCCTACTGGATGAAGAACACGCGGATTCCGCTGGACATCCTCTATTTCGACAACCAGCGCCGCCTGGTTTCGCAGCAACGGGACGTGCCGCCGTGCGCGCTCGGCGACGGCTGCCCGCCTTATCCCAGCGACGCGCCGGCACGCTACGTGCTGGAGCTCAACGCCGGCGAAGCGGCCCGCCTCAAGCTGGCACTGGGCGCCGAACTGAAGTTCGGCCGCGGGATCCCGCACTCCTGAGACTGCGTACGCGAAAAGGGCCGCTCAGGCGGCCCTTTTCCTTGCCGGACGACGCGCTGCAGACGGAGCGGCGCCGCTCAGACCTCCATCATCTCGAAGTCGTCCTTGGTGACACCGCAATCCGGGCAGGTCCAGGTATCGGGCACGTCTTCCCAGCGCGTCCCGGGGGCGATGCCCTCTTCCGGCAGCCCCTTGGATTCGTCGTAGATGAATCCGCAGACGACGCACATCCAGGTGCGATAAACGGTGGTCGTGGCGGCGTCAGTCATGGATAAATATCGGGTGGAAATCGCAGTGCGGGACCCGCATTTTGTCACGCCCGGACCGAGGATGCTGCAGGCATGAACCCCCACTGGCCGCGCCGCGGCCTCTACGCCATCACCCCCGACGAGCCCGACACGCACCGGTTGCTCGCGCGCGTCGAAACCGTGTTGCGGGCCGGGGCGGCCTGGCTGCAATACCGCAACAAGGACGCCAGCGACGACCTGCGCGCCGAGCAGGCGCTGGCCTTGCAGCCGCTGTGCCGCGCCCTGCAGGTCCCGCTGATCATCAACGACGACTGGGCGCTGGCCGCGGCGATCGGGGCCGACGGCGCGCACTTGGGCGAAGACGACGGCGAAATCGCCCTGGCCCGGCACGAACTGGGCCCGGACGCGATCGTCGGCGCGTCCTGCTACGACGACGCCCGGCTCGCCCGCCTGGCAGTGCATGCCGGCGCCAGCTATGTGGCCTTCGGCGCGTTCTTCACCTCGCCCACCAAGCCCAACGCGCGCCGCGCGCGGCCGGAGCTGCTGCAGGAAACCGCCATCCTGGGCGTGCCGCGGGTGGCGATCGGCGGCATCACCCCGGACAATGCGCGACCACTGGTCGCAACCGGCGCCGACCTGCTCGCCGTCATCAGCGGCGTATTCGATGCGCCCGACCCGGCTGCGGCGACCCGCGCCTACCTCTCCTGTTTCGAAGGCTCCTGATGAAGAACGACCGCTCCCACGCCCTTTTCACCCGCGCCCGGGAACTCATCCCCGGCGGCGTCAATTCGCCGGTGCGCGCCTTCAAGTCGGTGGGCGGCGAGCCGTTCTTCGCGCAGCGCGCGGAGGGCGCGTACCTGTTCGACGTCGACGGCAACCGTTACGTCGACTACGTGGGCTCGTGGGGCCCGATGATCGCCGGCCATGCGCATCCGCAGGTGCTGGCTGCAGTCGAACGCACGATGCGTGACGGCCTCAGCTTCGGCGTGCCCAATGCGCTGGAAGTCACCATGGCCGAAGCGATCACCCAGATCGTGCCGAGCTGCGAGATGGTGCGCATGGTCAACTCCGGCACCGAAGCCACGCTCTCGGCGATCCGCGTGGCGCGCGGCGCGACCGGCCGCACGCGCATCCTCAAGTTCGAAGGCTGCTACCACGGCCACGGCGACAGCTTTCTGGTGAAGGCCGGCAGCGGCGTGATGACGCTGGGCCTGCCCAATTCGCCCGGCGTTCCGTCCGCGCTCGCCGACCTGACCCTGACCCTGCCGTACAACGATTTCGACGCGGCGACGAAACTGTTCGACGACGTCGGCAACGACATCGCCGGCCTGATCATCGAACCGATCGTCGGCAACGCCAACTGCATCCTGCCGCGCCCGGGCTACCTGCAGTACCTGCGCGAGCTGTGCACCAAGCACGGCGCGCTGCTGATCTTCGACGAGGTGATGACCGGCTTCCGCGTGGCACTCGGCGGCGCGCAGCAGCTGTACGGGATCACCCCGGACCTCTCCACCTTCGGCAAGATCATCGGCGGCGGCATGCCGGTGGGTGCGTACGGCGGCCGTCGCGACCTGATGGCCCAGGTCGCACCGAGCGGCCCGATCTACCAGGCCGGCACGCTCAGCGGCAATCCGGTGGCGATGGCGGCGGGCCTGGCGACGTTGGAACTGATCCGCGCACCGGGTTTTCACGACGCACTCGCGCACAGCACGCATGCGCTGTGCGACGGCCTGGAAGCGGCCGCACGCGACGCCGGCGTCGCGTTCACCACCACGCGCGCGCCGGGCATGTTCGGCCTGTACTTCCGCGAGGGACCGGTGGAGACCTTCGAGGACGCGAAGGCCTCGGACACCGCCCGCTTCAACCGCTTCTTCCACGCCATGCTCGAGCGCGGCGTGTACCTCGCGCCGTCGGCATTCGAAGCGGGCTTCGTGTCGAGCGCGCACGGCGCGGCCGAGATCGCGCTGACCGTGGCCGCCGCGCGCGAATCGTTCGCGCTGCTGCGCGACTGAGATTGGCGCGGCAAGCAACACAAAAAAGCCCGGGATTTCCCGGGCTTTTTTGTGGCCTCAGGCCTTGACGAAATCCGCGATAGCGGCACGCAATCGGACCAGTCCTTCCGCCACGTCGGCATCGCCGATGTTCAGCGCCGGCACGAAGCGCAACACGTCCGGGCCGGCCTGCAGGGTCAGCAGGCCGTGGTCGACGCAGCGATCGAGGATCTCGCCTGCCTTGCCGGCATGCGGCGCGCGCAGCTGCGCGCCGAGCATCAGCCCGCTGCCGCGGATCTCGGCGAACAGGCCGAACTCCGCGTCGATCGCCGCCAGGCCGTCGCGCAACGCCTGCGCCTGCCTCGCCACGTTCGCCAGCAGCGCCGGCGACGACAGCTCGCGCAGTGCCGCGCGGGCGACGGCCGCTGCGAGCGGGTTGCCGCCGAAGGTCGTGCCGTGCGCGCCGAACTGCATCGCCTCGGCGGCCTTCTCGCCCACCAGCATCGCGCCGATCGGGAAACCGCTGCCCAGCGCCTTGGCGAGCGTGACGATGTCGGGCACCACGTCGTAGGCGTGGGCGGCGAACAGGTGGCCGCTGCGGCCCATGCCGCACTGGATCTCGTCCAGCACCAGCAGGGCGCCGTGGCGATCGCACAGCGCGCGCAGGCCGTGCAGGAATTCCGGCGTCGCCGGCGTCACCCCGCCCTCGCCTTGCACCGGCTCGACCAGCACCGCACACACGTCGCCCGCCGCCATCGCCGCTTCGGCGCCGGCCAGGTCGTTGAAGTCGCCATAGCGGAAGCCCGGCGGCAGCGGCTCGTAGCCTTCGTGGTACTTGGGCTGCGCGGTCGCGGTGACCGCGGCCAGCGTACGGCCGTGGAAGCTGCCGCGGAAGCTGAGGATCACGCGGCGATCGGGCGTGCGCCCCTGCGCGGTCGCCCACTTGCGCACCAGCTTGATCGCGCCCTCGTTCGCTTCGGCGCCGGAGTTGCAGAAGAACACGCGCCGGCCGAAGCGCGAGGCCTCGACCAGTTCTTCCGCCAGCCGCAGCGGCGGTTCGCTGACGAAGACGTTGCTCGTGTGCCACAGCTTGCCGGCCTGTTCGGTCAGCGCGGCGAGCAGGGCCGGGTGCGCGTGGCCGAGCGCGTTCACTGCGATGCCGGCGCCGAAGTCGACGTACTCGCGGCCTTCGCGATCCCAGAGCCGCGCACCCTTGCCGTGGTCGAGCACGATCCGGCGCGGACGGTAGACGGGCAGGTAGTAGCGCTCGGACAGCGCGAACAGTTCGGCGGACGTGCTCATGGGGACGTGCTCAAGGATCTGCGGCGGCGGAAAGCCGTTATTTTGCCGCGTTTCCCGCCGCGGCGCCGTTCACCAACTGCCGGTATTGGGCATCGACGCCCACGGCTCCTGCGGCGGCAGGTGGCCCTGCTGCAGCAGTTCGACCGAGATCAGGTCCGGCGAGCGCACGAAGGCCATGTGTCCGTCGCGCGGCGGGCGGCTGATCGTGTAGCCCAGCGCCTGCAGGCGCGCGCAGGTGGCGTAGATGTCGTCGACGCGGAAGGCGAGGTGGCCGAAGTTGCGGGCCGAGCCGTAGTCCTCGCCGGGCGAACCGTCTTCCGGCGGCCAGTTGTAGGTCAGTTCGATCTCGGCCTCGGGCGTCTCCGCCGCGGCGAGGAAGACCAGCGTGTAGCGGCCCTGCGGATAGTCGTTGCGGCGCTTCTCGACGAGGCCGAGGCCGTCGCAGAAGAAGCGCAGCGAGGCGTCGATGTCGCGGACGCGGATCATGGTGTGGAGGTATTTCATGGGGATTTCCGGTAGCAGCGATCGCCATGGCGACGCTTGAACGACAGCAGGTCCCTCGCTGCGCTCGGGATGACCGCAGAAGCAGGGTCAGTCGAGGAACAGGTCGGGGAACAGTGGTTGCGCGGGATCGATGGCGTAGCCGGACAGGTCGGTCACGCCGGCTTCGGCGAGGACTTCGTCGTCGATCAGGAAGCGCCCGCTGAAGCCGGCCGCCTTGCGCGTCAGGATCACGTGCGCGGCATCGGCCATGATCGCGGGCGCGCGGCCGTTGCCGGCGCTCACGCCGGGGATCATGTTCAGCGCATCGGTGGCGATCAGGGTGCGCGGCCACAGCCCATTCACCGCGACGCCGCGCGGACCGAATTCGCCGGCCAGGCCGATGGTCACGAAGCTCATGCCCATCTTCGCCAGGGTGTAGCCGGTGTGCGGGGCCCACCACTTCGGATCCAGCGACGGCGGCGGGCACAGAGTGAGGATGTGCGGGTTGGGCGCCTGCAGCAGGTGCGGCAGGCAGGCCTGCGCGCACAGGAAGCTGCCACGCGCGTTGACCTGCTGCATCAGGTCGAAGCGCTTCATCGGCGTGTCCAGCGTGCCGCGCAACCAGATCGCGCTGGCGTTGTTGACGAGGATGTCGATGCCGCCGAACGCGTCGACGGTGGCGGCGACCGCCGCTGCGACGTCGTCCTCTTCGCGGATGTCGCACTTGAGCGCCAAGCCGCGGCCGCCGGCTTCATTCACGGCCTCCGCGGCGCTGTGGATGGTGCCGGGCAGCTTCGGATTCGGCACGGTCGACTTCGCCGCGATCGCGACGTTGGCGCCGTCGCGCGCCGCGCGCAGGGCGATGGCCAGGCCGATGCCGCGCGAGGCGCCGGTGATGAAGAGCGTTTTTCCAGCGAGCGTGGTCATGGCTTGGGTCCCTGTCCTTCGTTGTCTTCCCATTTCAGGAGCTTGCGGGTGATGAAGCGGTACGCCGGCTTGCCGGTCGCGAACCAGACTTCGCGCACCCAGGAGTGGCGCTTGAGCACGCGGCGTTCGGTCGGCGTGAGTGCCTGCGGGCAATAGGTGCGCTTGTGCTTGAGCAGGTGGCGCAGGTCCTCGCGCGCGAGCAGGCGCATCCAGCGCGAGCGCGGATGGCCGCGCGTGGCGAGCTGGAAATCGATGATCGCTGGCGTGCCGTCGGCGAGCACCAGCCAGTTCGCTTCCTTCGCCAGGTCGTTGTGGGCGAGGCCGCGACGGTGCAGCTGCTGCAGCAAGCGATGCGCTTTGCGGAAATAGGCGGCATCGCCGCGCGGCGGGCGCTGGTACATCGCAGCGCCGTCGAGGTAGCTGCGATCGAGGCGGCGGCCGTCCCAGCGCAGCAGCTGCGGCATCGCCGCCAGGCCATCGACGCATTGCAGCGCGCGCGCCTCGCGCCGCGCCAGCCACCAGGCGGGCAGGCGCAACCACGCCGGGACATGGCCGAGATCGCGGCGCACGAACAGGCCAGCGTCGTCCTGCATCAGGGCGATGCGGCCGAAACTGTCGGCCTTGAGGGCGGCGACTTCACGTGAAGCGGAATGCATGGCGCCAGTGTAAGGATCGCGTGGCAGGGAATCACGCGATGCGCACTCGCACGCGGCGCGCCGGCATCGCCCTGCCCCGCCCGGGTGACGAAGCGGCGGTGTCGGCTGCCATAATCGGGCGATGGAACCGACCTGGGTAGAAAGCGCCAGCGCGTGGATCAGCGCGCATCCATATTCCGCCGGCGCGGTCGTGTTCCTGATCGCGTTCTGCGATGCGCTGGTGATCCTGGGTTTCTTCGTGCCGGCGCTGCCGCTGCTGTTCGCGGTCGGCGCGCTGGTCGGGCTCGGCCACGTCAACGGGCCGTATGCGGTGGTGTGCGCCACGCTCGGCGCGTTCTGCGGCGACGGCCTGAGTTACTGGATCGGACGCCGCTGGGGCACGCAGTTGCGCCAGCGCTGGCCGTTCTCGCGCTATCCGCAATGGCTCGATCGCGGCGAGACCATGTTCCGGCGCAAGGGCGTGCAGAGCATCTTCGTCGCACGCTTCGTCGGCGCGGTGCGCCCGTTCGTGCCGGCGATCGCCGGCATGCTGCACATGCCGCTGCGGCGCTACGTGCTGCCCAGCGCCGCGGCCTGCCTGCTGTGGTCGGTGTTGTTCCTTGCGCCGGGCTGGATCCTCGGCGCCTCGTACGACGCGGTGGCCGCGGTGGCGGACCGGCTCGCGCTGGTGCTGGGCGGGCTGGTCGCGGCGATCGCGCTGGTGTGGGCGTGCGTGCTGTACACGTGGCGCTGGTTCGCCGGGCACGCGGACAACCTGCTGGCGCGCGGGTTGAAGTGGACGCGCCAGCATCCGCACCTGGGCCGCTATGCCGCGGCGCTGATGGATCCCAACCGCCCCGAGTCGCCGTCGCTGCTGGTGCTGGCGGTCAGCCTGATCGCGATCAGCTGGGCGTGGTTCACCCTGCTCGCCTCGCTGCTCGCCAGCGGCGGGCCGCTGGCGCTCGACCACACCGTCCACGACTTCATGTGGAACCTGCGCAACCCGCTCGCCGACCGCCTGATGGCGGGGCTGGCCAGCCTCGGCGACGCGCAGGTGCTCGGTCCCGCGGCGCTGGTGGCGCTGGCCTACCTGTTGTGGCGCAAGCGCTGGATGGCCGCGGCGCACTGGATCGCGGCGATCGTGTTCGGCCTGGTGTTCACCAACGTGCTGGAAGCGGCGATCGACATGCCGCGTCCGCCCACCGCGCCGGAGGGCTTCGGCTTCCCCTCGGTCGCGGTGACGATGACGACGATCGTGTTCGGCTTCTTCGCCGTGCTGATCGCGCGCGAACTGCCCGGGCGCAACCGCGTGTGGCCGTACCTGCTCGCAGGCGTGGTCACCACGGTCATCGCGTTCGCGCGGCTGTACCTGGGCGCGCACTGGCCGAGCGACCTGGTCGGCGGCACGCTGTTCGGGATCCTGTGGCTGCTGGTGCTGGGCCTCGCCTACCGGCGCCATGTCGCGCGTTCGTTCTGGATGCGGCCGCTGGCCTGGGCCTTCTACACGGCGTTCGCCGCGGCGGCGTTGTGGCATGCACCGCGCCATGCCGACCGGCTGCTGGCGAAATTCGCCGCCGCCGCGCCGACGACCATGCTCGCCACCGACGCCTGGTGGCAGCGCGACTGGACCACGCTGCCGGCGCAACGCAACGAACGCGATGCGCGGCGGCGCTGGTCGCTCGACGTGCAGGTGGCCGGCCCGCTGCAACCGGTGCGCGACGCGTTGCTCGAGCGCGGCTGGCACGTGCAGCCGCAGGCGGATTGGGTGGCGACGCTGGGCTTGCTCGACGACGGCCGCCCGGCGCGCGAACAGGTCGTGCTGCCGGCGACGCTGGACGCGCGCCCGGAGGCGCTGCTGCTGTTGCGCCCCGGCCGCAGCGCCGACGAACAGATCGCCCTGCGCCTGTGGCCGGCGCCGGCAACGTTGAGCGACGGCACGCCGTTGTGGGTCGGTACTGCGCAGACCCTGCAGTACCAGAAGCCGCTGCGCGCCACCTCGCTGTGGCTGCCGGTCGCCGACGACGGCTTCGCGCACGCGCAGGTGCGCGAGGCATTGCAGCCGTTCCAGCCGATCGAAGCCGCGCACCCGCAGAGCGGCGCGATGGTGCTGCGACTGCGCACGCATTGACGTTCGGATGACGTAGGGCGGGCCCTGGCCCGCCGTCACGACGACGCTTACGACACCAGTTCGAGCAAGCGATCCAGCCGCGCGCGCGCCTCGTCCATCTGCAGCAGTTCCTGCCGTTGCGAATCGTGCAGCGGCAACAGTTCTGCCAGGCGCCAGCCGACCCACGCGGCATCGTCGTGCAGCGCGCGCGCCGCCTTGGCGTGCTCGCTGCCGAGCTTCTCGATGATCGAATCCAGCAGCACCGGCAGCAGCCCGTGTTCGGGTTGCACCGGCTCGCTGGCATCGTCCGGGCACCAGCGCACGTCCGCCACCTGCAGACCGTTGTCGCGTACGCGCGTGCGTTCGACATGGAAGCGGCGCGCGCCGCGCACCTGCAGCGTCAGCAGGCCGTCGTCGCCCTGGCCGAAATCCTCGATCACGGCCTCGGTGCCGAACGCCGCCGCCGAAGCCGGCGCACCCACTTCCTCGCCCTTGATGATCAGGCACACGCCGAAGCGGCGGCCGTTGCGTCCGCAGTCGCGGACGAGGTCGAGGTAGCGCGCTTCGAACACCCGCAACCCCAGCGCCGCACCGGGCAACAGCACCGTGTGCAGCGGAAACAGGGCGAGCGATTCGGTGGCCATGGCGGCAGTTTACGCGACGGGGCTCTGGGCCCCGCTCGCGTTTCACGCGCCGCGATCAGGCGTTCTGCAATGCGGCGAGAAAGCGCCGCGGCGCGCCGTCGAAACCGCCGTTGGACATGAACACGACGTGGTCGCCCGGTTGCACGCGCTCGCCGAGCACGGCGATGAGCCGGTCGACGTCCGGCACCGCGACGCCGTCGCCGCGCAGGCCCGCAACGACCTTGCCGGCGTCCCATGCCAGTTCCGGCCGGTGCAGGAACACCACGGCGTCGGCGAGATCCAGCGACGGCGCCAGCGCCTCGGCGTGCGCGCCCAGGCGCATCGAATTGCTGCGCGGTTCCATCGCCACCACGATGCGCGCGTCGCCGACCTTCGCGCGCAGGCCCGCGAGCGTGGTCGCGATCGCGGTCGGGTGGTGGGCGAAGTCGTCGTAGATGGTCACGCCCCTGGCTTCGCCGATCACTTCCAGGCGCCGCTTCACGCTGCGGAAATCCGCCAGCGCCGGCAGCACGGTGGTGATGTCGACGCCGACGGCATTCGCCGCGGCGAGCGCGGCCAGGGCGTTCATCACGTTGTGGCGGCCAAGCAGCGGCCAGCGCACCTCGCCGATCTCCTGGCCGTTGTGGACGACGACGAAGGCGCTGCCGTCCTCGTCGATCAGGCGCGCGGTCCAGTGGAAGCCGGCGCGCGCGGCCGCGCCCTCGTCGCTGCGATCGCCGTGCGCCTGCGGCTGCAGGGCCGGCGCCGGGATCAGGCTGGCATCGAGGCCGAAGGTTTCCACCGGCGTCCAGCAGCCCATCGCGAGCACCTCGGCCAGGTACGCGTCCTCGCCGTTGACGATGAGGCGGCCGCGGCGCGGCACGGTGCGCACCAGGTGGTGGAACTGGCGCTGGATCGCGGCCACGTCCGGGAAGATGTCGGCGTGGTCGTATTCGAGGTTGTTGAGGATCGCGACCAGCGGCCGGTAGTGGACGAACTTGCTGCGCTTGTCGAAGAACGCGGTGTCGTATTCGTCGGCCTCGACCACGAACTCGCGGCCCTGGCCGCAGCGCGCGGACACGCCGAAGTCCTCGGCGACGCCACCGATCAGGAAGCCCGGTGCGCGGCCGGCCGCTTCCAGCAGGTAGGTGAGGATCGTGGTCGTGGTGGTCTTGCCGTGGGTACCGGCGACGGCGAGGGTGTCGCGGCCCGGCAGCACGTTCTCGGCGAGCCATTGCGCGCCGGAGTTGTACCTGCGGCCGTCGTCCAGCACCTGCTCCACGGCCGGGTTGCCGCGCGAGAGCGCGTTGCCGACCACGATCTCGTCGCAATCGCTGGAAATGTTCTGCGGCTGGTAGCCCTGGCGCAGCGTGATGCCGAGCTGTTCCAGCTGCGTGGACATCGGCGGATAGATGTTCTGGTCGCTGCCTTCGACGGCGTGGCCGAGTTCGCGCGCCAATGCCGCGACGCCGCCCATGAAGGTGCCGGCGATGCCAAGAATATGGAGTTTCAAGATCACGAACCTCGCGACAATCGCGGTATCGCCATCGAAGCGACTCCCGCACGGCACCAACTCCCCTCTCTCCGCGATGCGGGGAGAGGGCATGGGGTGAGGGGGCGAAGCGCCGCAAGGCGCGCGCTGCTGTTGCCTTTGCTTTGAAATTCGGGAGCAAGGCAGAAGCGCCCCTCATCCGCCCTTCGGGCACCTTCTCCCCGCTGCGCGGAGAGAAGGAAAAACAATCCGCCTCGTCGGGCACCTGCTCCTCGCTGCGCGGGGAGCAGGGAAAAATCAAATCAGCCGACCTCGTGCGCCGGCACGATCGCCTCGATGATCCGGGCGAACACGTCGTCGAGCGAGCCCACGCCGTCGACCACGGTGAGCTGGCCCTGCTGGCGGTAGTAGTCGATCACCGGCGCGGTCTGGTCGTTGTAGACCTGCAGGCGCTTGCGCACCGACTCGGGGCTGTCGTCTTCGCGGCCTTCGGCCTTGGCGCGGCCGGCGATGCGCTCGACCAGCAGCTCGGTCGGCACGTCCAGCTGCACCGCGTAGTCCATCGGCTGGCCGATGCGGGTCAGTAGCTGGCCCATCGCGTCGGCCTGGGCGAGGTTGCGCGGGTAGCCGTCGAGGATGAAGCCGCCCTTGGTGTCGGGCCGCGAGAAGCGGTCCTCGAGCATGCCCAGCAGGATCGCGTCGCTGACCAGCTCGCCGCGTGCCATCACTTCCTTGGCTTCCAGGCCGAGCTTGCTGCCGGCGGCCACTTCGGCGCGCAGCAGGTCGCCGGTGGAAATGTGCGGCACCTGCAGGTGCTCCTTCAGCCTCGCGGCCTGGGTGCCCTTGCCGGAACCGGGGGCACCGAGCAATACCAATCGCATCTACATCACTCCTGCAAAACGGGGAAACCGTGGGGGCCCGCGGGGGCGGCGCTACACTGCCAGCGGCCGGGCCGGCGGGCGGCAAAATCGGACGGCCAGCTTACCCCATCCTGCCTGGAGCTTTGATTCCGATGGCCTCTGGAACCCTGCTGTATGCACAGTCCGGCGGGGTCACCGCCGTCATCAACGCCACCGCCTCGGCGGTCATCCAGACGGCACGCGCGCGCCAGGTGAAGGTGCTGGCGGCCCGCAACGGGATCCTGGGCGTGCTGCGGGAAGAGCTGATCGACACCTCGAAGGAGCCGGCGGCCGCCATCCGCGCCCTCGCCCACACCCCCGGCGGGGCGTTCGGCTCGTGCCGGGTCAAGCTGAAGTCACTGGAGCAGGACCGCGCGCGCTACGAGCGCCTGCTGGAGGTGTTCCGCGCGCACGACGTGCGCTGGTTCCTCTACAACGGCGGCAACGACTCGGCCGACACCGCGCTCAAGGTGTCGCAGCTGGCGGCCGAATTCGGCTATCCGCTGACCTGCGTGGGCGTGCCCAAAACCGTGGACAACGACCTGGCCGTGACCGACTGCTGCCCCGGCTTCGGCTCCGCCGCCAAGTACACCGCGGTGTCGGTGCGCGAATGCGCGCTGGACGTGGCGGCGATGGCGGACACCTCGACCAAGGTGTTCGTCTACGAGGCCATGGGCCGCCACGCCGGCTGGCTCGCCGCCGCCGCCGGGCTGGCCGGGGCCGGCCCGGACCAGGCCCCGCACCTGATCCTCTTCCCCGAGCGCCCCTATGACGAGGCCGACTTCTTCGCCCGGGTGAAGGCGACAGTGGAACGCGTGGGCTACTGCGTGGTCGTCGCCAGCGAAGGCATCCAGACCGCGGATGGCCGCTTCGTCGCCGACGCCGGTGGCGGCAAGGATTCGTTCGGCCACACGCAACTGGGCGGCGTCGCCTCGCACCTGGCCGGGCGGGTCAAGGACGCGCTCGGTTACAAGGTGCACTGGACGCTGCCCGACTACCTGCAGCGTTCGGCGCGGCATCTCGCCTCGAAGACCGACCTGGCGCAGGCACAGGCGGTCGGCAAGGCCGCGGTCGAACTGGCGCTCAAGGGCGCCAACGCGGTGATGCCGGTGATCGTGCGCACGTCCGACACGCCGTATCGCTGGAAGATCGAAGCCGCGCCGCTGGCGAAGATCGCCAACCACGAGAAGAAGATGCCGGCGGGCTTCATCCGCAAGGATGGCTACGGCATCACCGAAGCGGCACGTCGCTACCTGGAACCACTGATCCGCGGCGAGGCGCCGCCGCCGTATGGGCGCGATGGGTTGCCGAGGTACGTCACGCTCGGGAATGCACTGCTGACGCCGAGGCTCCCGCCTTTCAAAGGTTGACGCCGGCACCGAACGCGGCGCGCTTGGCAACGTCACCTGCGCTCGGGTACCGTGCGTCGCGGAGCGGCTTGGGGAAGCCGCCCGTCAACGGCATGGGGAAGCCGAATGAAGCCTTTTGTCATGCTGCTGGCCGTCCTGGTGATGGCCCGCCCGGAGTCGGTCGTCGCACAGGCTCCGAACACCTCGCCTGCACCCGCAGGTGATCCGCAGCCGCAAGCTCAAATCGCCGCACCGGCGGTGGACGCAGCCACGCCTGCTGCCGTCGTGGAATGCTGCCGCGTCCCCGCAGGCTCCCTGGTCGAACTGGAAATTGCACAGGTGCTGAGCTCTTCGGCGCTACAGCGCGGCGACAAGTTCGCGATCAGGCTGCATGCACCGCTCCTCCACGAGGGCGTGGTCGTCATTCCGGCCGGCACCGTGGGCGAAGGCGAAGTCGTCCATGCCGACAGGTCGCGCGGCGGCGGCAAACCCGGCGAACTGCTGATCGCCGCACGCTACCTCGAGTTCGACGGCGCACGAATTCCGCTGCGCGCCCTGAAATTCGGTGGCCAGGGGCAGGACAAATCGAATGTCGCGCTCGGCGTGGCGCTTGCCGTGGGTCCGTTCGCCCACTTCGTCCACGGCAAGGAGATCGAGATTCCCGCCGGGACGATCGTCAACGCAAAGCTTGCGCAGGACCTGCCGCTGCCCGTCGCGGCCTCCACTCCATCCACCGCATCCGCAACACCCGCCGCACCCACTGCAATCCACCAGGAGTAATCCATGCGTTCCAAGCTGCATCGTTCCGCGCTCTTCGTCCTGCTGGCCTTCTCCGGCGTCGCCGCCGCGCAGGACGCCGCCACCGCACCCGCCACGGAAACAGTTGCGACTACGACGGCCACTGCCGCTCCCGCTGCCACCAACAGCAAGGTCGGCGCGCCGCAGGAAGGCAAGGGGCTGATCGTCTTCTTCCGCCCGTCCAAGTTCACCGGCGCCGCCATCGGCTTCAAGGTCCGCGAAGGCGAAACCGAACTGGGCAAGCTGCGCAGCGGCAAGTATTTCGTCGCCAACGTCGAGCCCGGCACCCACCAGTACACCGTGCATTCTGAAGCCAAAGACGTGCTGACGATGGAAGTCGAAGCCGGCGAGACCTATTACGTGCAGGGCACGATCACCATGGGCTTCATGGCGGGCCGCCCGAACCTGTCGCCGTCCGACCAGGCCACGTTCGATGGCATGGCCGACAAGCTGAAGCTCGCCGAGTAAATCGCTCGAGGCTTCACGAAAGGGCCGCGAAAGCGGCCCTTTTTTTGGATTCAACGCCCGCAGGCGCGGCCTTCGAGTTTCAGCTCCGCCGCATACATCGTCACGCTCGCCGCAGCGCCCGTCTTGGCCTGCTCGCTCGCATCCTGCAGGTAGATCCGCGAACGCCCCTGCGCATCGAGCTTGGGCGGCGCGGCGTTTCCCGGCTTGCGCCACACGCGAACGACCGCCTGTTGCGACGGGCACGCCGCGTTCGGCACGCGGATCTCGTCGTTGAACTTCCAGCCCTTCGCTTCGGCCGGCTGCGCCTTGGCGAAATCCACGAACCGCGCGCGTGGCTGGCAGGTGGGCGAAATCCTCACCGCGGCGAACTGATAGGGCTGGCCGGCATCGCCGGTGAACCGGCCCTGCAGGCGCGCGCACGCCTCGGGAATGGCGCGGACGGTGTGCACTGCACCAACGGCCTGCGGCGTGCCGGGGGCGCGGACGATCTCGGGCTGAGCACCGGCGGCCGCAGCGGGAAGCGCGATGGCCATGAGCAGCACGGGCAGGATGCGCATTTCGCGGCTCCTCGTGAAAAACCAGCGGCAGGCTGGCATGCCCGGGCTGAACCCGTTTTGACGGCCGTGACGCGGCTTCCACCGGGTCGCGTGATCGGCATCACGCGCGTGCCGTGGTGCGCGGGGGAAATGTGCCATAGTCGGGCCGTTGCCCCTGCGGCGTGAGCGTCACCGCCGCCGGAGCCACGTCAAAACCTGCGGTATTTCCCAGAAATTCCATAAGTGTCCACTCGGGGGAGGGTTCATGCTGGAGCAGTACGGTTTGCCCCTGGCGCTCATCTGCGCCGTCATCGCGATCCTGTACGGGATCATTTCCGCGCGCTGGATCAGCGCACAACCCGCCGGCAACGAACGCATGCAACAGATCGCCGGCGCGATCCAGGAAGGCGCGCGCGCCTACCTCAATCGCCAGTACACGACGATCGCGATCGCGGGCGTGGTGTTGTTCGTGGTGATCGGTTTCGCACTCAGCTGGTACACGGCGATCGGTTTCCTGATCGGCGCGGTGCTGTCGGGTGCGGCCGGCTACATCGGCATGAACGTGTCGGTGCGCGCCAACGTGCGTACCGCCGAAGCCGCGCGCAGCGGCATCAGCAAGGCGATGGACGTCGCGTTCCGCGGCGGTGCCATCACCGGCATGCTGGTGGTCGGGCTCGGCCTGCTCGGCGTGGCCGGCTACTACACGCTGCTGACGCACCATCTCGGCGTCGGCGGCGAAGACGCGCTGCATGCGCTGGTCGGCCTCGCGTTCGGTTCGTCGCTGATCTCGATCTTCGCGCGACTGGGCGGCGGCATCTTCACCAAGGGTGCGGACGTCGGCGCCGATCTCGTCGGCAAGGTCGAAGCAGGCATTCCGGAAGACGATCCGCGCAATCCCGCAGTGATCGCCGACAACGTCGGTGACAACGTCGGCGACTGCGCGGGCATGGCGGCCGACCTCTTCGAGACCTACGCGGTCACGGTGATCGCCACGATGCTGCTCGGCGGCCTGATGAGCGCCGAAGCCGGCCACAATTCAGTGCTCTATCCGTTGGTGCTCGGCGGCGTGTCGATCATCGCCTCGATCATCGGCACCTTCTTCGTGAAGGTGAAGCAGGGTGGCTCGATCATGGGTGCGCTCTACAAGGGCGTGATCGTGTCGGCGGTGCTGGCCGCGATCGCGTTCTACCCGATCACCACGCAGCTGATGGCCGATTCGAGCTACGGCGCGATGAACCTGTACTGGTGCGCGCTGATCGGCCTGGTCCTGACCGGCGCGATCGTGTGGATCACCGAGTACTACACCGGCACGCAGTTCAAGCCGGTGCAGCACATCGCGCAGGCCTCGACCACCGGCCACGGCACCAACATCATCGCGGGCCTGGGTGTGTCGATGAAGTCGACCGCATTGCCGGTGGTGGTGATCTGCGCCGCGATCTGGGGTGCGTACGCGCTCGGCGGCCTGTACGGCATCGCCATCGCCGCGACGGCGATGCTGTCGATGGCGGGCATGATCGTGGCGCTCGATGCCTACGGCCCGATCACCGACAACGCCGGCGGCATCGCCGAGATGGCGGAGCTGCCGCCGGAAGTGCGCAACATCACCGATCCGCTCGACGCCGTTGGCAACACCACCAAGGCGGTGACCAAGGGTTACGCGATCGGTTCGGCGGCGCTGGCGGCGCTGGTGCTGTTCGCCGACTACACGCACAACCTCAACACCGTCGGCGAAGCGAAGGCCGCGGCTACCGGCATCGCCTATGAAGCACTGCGCTTCGACCTGAGCGACCACATGGTGATCATCGGCCTGCTGATCGGCGGCCTGATCCCCTACCTGTTCGGCGCGATGGCGATGGAAGCGGTCGGCCGTGCGGCCGGCGCGGTGGTGGAGGAAGTGCGCCGCCAGTTCCGCGACATCCCGGGAATCATGCAGGGCACCGGCAAGCCGCAGTACGACAAGGCCGTGGACATGCTGACCAAGTCGGCGATCAAGGAAATGATCGTGCCGTCGCTGCTGCCGGTCGCGGTACCGGTCGTCGTCGGCCTGCTGCTGGGTCCGAAGGCGCTGGGTGGCGTGCTGATCGGCACGATCGTCACCGGCCTGTTCGTCGCGATCTCGATGACCACCGGTGGCGGCGCGTGGGACAACGCCAAGAAGTACATCGAGGACGGCCACCACGGCGGCAAGGGCTCCGAGGCGCACAAGGCCGCGGTGACCGGCGACACCGTCGGCGACCCCTACAAGGACACGGCCGGCCCGGCGGTGAACCCTTTGATCAAGATCATCAATATCGTCGCGCTGCTCCTCGTGCCGCTGCTTTAACCGAAGCGATTACTGCATGGCACCAGCTCCCCCTCTCCCCGCGACGCGGGGAGAGGGCAAGGGGTGAGGGGACGGCCCGATCGCGGCATTCAACACAAACGGCGGCCTCACGGCCGCCGTTGCTTTTTGGGGCAAGCCAAGAGCGCCCCTCATCCGCCCTGCGGGCACCTTCTCCCCGCTTTCGCGGGGAGAAGGGCGATCCCGGCTCGATTCACGCCATGCACCGAGGCCCAGCTCCAACCGCACCGGTTAGAATGCGCCCCCTCCCCTACCCTACCGCGGCCCTCGGCCGCGGCCCAGCACGTCGGAGCATCGCAATGGGCCTGGACCTCGTCCCCACCGGCAAGAACCCGCCGGACGAAATCAACGTCATCATCGAAATCCCCAAGGACGCCGAGCCGGTCAAGTACGAGGTCGACAAGGCTTCGGGCGCGATCTTCGTCGACCGCATCCTGTCCACGCCGATGCGCTACCCGTGCAACTACGGCTACGTCCCGCACACCCTGTGCGGCGATGGCGACCCGGCCGACGTGCTGGTGATCCTGCCGCTGCCGCTGGTGCCGGGCTCGGTGATCCGCTGCATCCCGGTCGGCGTGCTGAAGATGACCGACGAAGCCGGCAGCGACGAGAAGCTGATCGCCGTGCCGGTGCCGAAGGTGTTCGGCGGCTACGCCCACGTCACCGACATCGCCCAGGTCTCGCAGCACTGGCTGGACCGCATCGGCCACTTCTTCGAGCACTACAAGGACCTGGAGAAGGGCAAGTGGGTCAAGCTCGACGGCTTCGGCGATGCCAAGGAAGCCAAGCAGATCCTGCTCGACGCGATCAAGCGCTACGAAGACAGTTCGGACAAGCCGAACTTCTGATCCGGCGATCGGGTTGGACGAAAACGGCGGCCATGGGCCGCCGTTTTCGTTTGCGTGTTACGCCATGCGTGGATCGGAACCCGCGTCAGGCGTTGTCGCCCAGCTCCCGCGCCGATGCGGCCTGCGCCACCGGACCGGCCGGTACCGCCATCTTGACGATGATGGTGTTGAGCGCCTTGTACCAGCTCAGCTCGTTGTTGAGGCGCAGCTTTTCCGCCAGGGGACGGATCTCGCCCAGGTAGGCGGACAGCAGGCGGCGGAAATCCTCGTGCCCTTCCGCGCGTTCGCCGTAGCGGAACCACAGCCCCTGCCAGGCGCGGGTGAAGCGTTGCGTCGCGGCGCGCAGCGGCTGCACGTTCGGGTGCGGTTCGACGTCGCCGAACAGCAGGCCGAAGTGGGAATTGAGTTCCCACGGGCTCATCACCACCGGCACGTTGACCGTTTCGCACGGGAACGCCGCGGACTGCCCCGCCACCGGCGCCAGTTGCCGCGTCGGCCAGCCGGCGCGGGGCGCGTTGTGCGGGCGGCCGCGTCCGACCAGGTCCCAGAAGCCCGCGCCACCCACGGTGTCGATCACCAGGTGCACGCGCGACAGCGTCGCGTCGTTGAGCACGCTGTGCTGGCGCCAGGTGTCGAAGATCCAGCACTCGCCGGGGGCCATGTTGATGACTTCGCCGCCGCATTCGAAGCGCACCGTCGGCTGGGTCACGATCGGCACGTGCACGCGCACGCGTTCGACCCAGTAATAGCCCTGGTCGGCATGCCGGGTCACTTCCGCCTGCCCGGCCAGGCGCATCAGCCGGCTGCGGCCGACCGTCGCGCCGATGCTGGCGAAGACCTGGCTCAGGTACGGGCTGCGCCGCAGGTATTCGGTCGGCCGCATCGCGCCGGCGAACGACTCGTTGCCGGGGTCGCCGTCCACGGCCACCAGCGGCAGCATCGAGTTGCCGGGAAAGCCCTGCGGGTGCGGGCGCCAGTGCGATTCCCCGATGGCGTTGATCTCCGCTTCGAGCGTCGCGGCATCGAACAGCAGCGGCAACTGGATGAAGGGGAGCGGCAACTTCATGGACACGTTCCGGCGGAGGAGGCCGCCATCCTAGCGCGATCTCACGCGCGCTCGTGCTGCCTGGCGCGCAGCAGCGACAGGCCGATCAGGCGCGACACGACGATGGCGATGTAGGCCACGCCGCACAGCTGCTCGATCATCACCAGCACGCGCGCGGGCGCGCCGATCGGCAACACGTCGCCCAGGCCGGTGGCCGACAGGTTGGTGACGCTGAGGAAGAGCAGTTCCAGCCAGCTGCGCGGCCGTTCCGGATCGACGGCGCCGGTGAAGCTGTCCGGATACCACGCCTGGCACACCAGGAATACGTAGGCGAAACCCCACGCCAGCAGGGTGAAGGTCGCGCCCGCGGCGAACAGTTCGTCGCTGGTGACGCGGTGGTCGCTCATCATGTAGGCGATCAGGCTGCCGGCCACGTAGAAGTACAGCAACGCCTCCAGCAGCGACGACCACACGATCAGCGGACCGCTGCCGGTGAACGCGGCGAGCAGCGACAGCACGAACGCCGGGGTCGCGATCGCCCACGCGATCCAGTTGATCGCCGGCGTGCGGTTGACCGTCCACACCGCCAGCACCAGCACCAGCGCGCCGAAGGCGCCGAAGACGATGCGCCCGCCCAGCATGTGGTCCAGCAGCGGGAACAGCAGCAGGCTCAGCAGCTGCGCCGCGAGCACGAAAGCCGAGGGATGGCGGCGGGCGATGGCGCGCCAGCGGCGACGGCGATAGGCGGAGGCTTCGTTCATGGGCCGGGAGTGTGCCGCACCCGCGCGCCGGCTGCCTACGCCGCAAAGAACTACGGCCCCTTGCGGGGCCGTAGCGGTGTTGCACAGCGGATCCGGATGGATCAGAAGCGCTGCTGGTACTTGGCGTAGATGAAGCGGCCGATGTCGAAGCCGCCGTAGTACGAGTAGCCGGAGTTCGGCTGGCTGTACGCCGGAGCGGCATAGTGCTCGAACACGTTGTTGGCGCCAACGGCGATCGACGCATTCCACGGCGCGGTCCAGCGGACCTGGACGTCGTGGAACGTGTTCGAACCCAGCTCGTTCATCGGAACGATCGTGCCGCCGGTGTCCGGGGCCGAGTAGTTCGGCAGCGAGCAACGCTCGTCGAAGAAGCACTCTTCCTTCGTGCCCGAGTAGTAGCGCGTGCCCCAGGTGGCGGCCCACGGACCCTTCGACCAGGTCAGGTTGGCGTTCGAACGCACGCGGAAGTTGCCGCCGAAGCCGTTGAGCTGCTGCGGGGCGCCTTCCAGGTCGTCGGTCTTCAGTTCGTTCTTGCTGACATAGGTGCTCAGCCACGCCAGGTCGAAGCGACCGTATGCGGTGTCGAACTTGTAGGTCAGGTCGAAGTCGAAGCCTTCGGTTTCCTGGAAGCCGGCATTGCGGGTCGCGTAGTTGAACGAGGTGATGCGGCCGGTGACCGGGTCACGCGTGAACGCGTCCGAGCCGAGCGCGTCGCAGCGCGAGCTGATGCCGCGGATGTAGCAGTCGTCCAGGATCGTGGTCGGATCGTCGCCGACGATCGTGCTCTCGATGCGGATCGACCACCAGTCCAGCGACATGTTCAGGCCCTGCGCGAACGTCGGGCTCCACACCAGGCCGAGGGTCTTGGACTCCGAGGTTTCCGGGCTCAGGTCCGGGTTGGAACCGGAGACGAACGGAAGCGTCGACTGGGTGCCCGGGCCGTCGGCCAGGCCGTCCGGATCATTGGCATCCTGGCGGAAGTCGACCGGAACGTCGGCCAAGCACGCCGCGCTGCCGGCCGCTGCACCGAACTCGGTGTCGCACGGGTCGGTGTAGAACTCGAAGCTCTGCGAGCTGCCGCCGTACAGGTCGGCCACGGTCGGGGCGCGGAAGCCTTCCGACCAGGTGCCACGGACCAGCAGCTGGTCGAGCGGCTTCCAGGTGAAGCCGAACTTGCTGTTGACCGTGTCGCCGAAGGTGTCGTAGTCGGAGTATCGCGTCGCCAGGCTCACGCTGAGCTCCTTGGCGAACGGCAGGTCGGACAGGATCGGCACCTGGAGCTCGGCATAGACTTCGTCGAGCGAGTAGCCGCCGCTGGTCGGGCCCGCCGCCAGATCGGTGGAGATGCCCGTCTGTGCCAGCGCGTCAGGCGAGAAGCTGCCCGATTCCTTGCGATGTTCGACGCCGACCGCGAAGCCCATGTCGCCGGCCGGCAGCGCGAACAGCGTGCCGGTCAGGTTGGCGTAGAACACGTCGGTCTTGGTTTCCGACAGCGCCTGGCCCGGCAGGTACAGGAAAGCCTGCACATTCGGGTCGCCCAGGCTGTTCTGCGAGTCGTAGCCGTACGGGACCAGCGGGTTCCACGGGGTGCACGCGCCCGGACCGAAGCCCAGCGGGATCGGGTTGTCCGGCGTGCCGCACTGCACGACGCCGTCGCTGTTGAGGAACGAGGCACCGGTCGCCAGGCCGACGGCCTGGGTGTTCAGGTTGCCGGTGCTGACCTGCACGCCCTTGTTCTGGTTGTAGAGGTAGCCCGCATCCCAGTCGAAGGTACGGTCGGCGAAATCGAACGAGCCGGTGAACGCGCCGCTGAAGCGGTACGTGGTCAGGCTGTTCTGCACTTCACGCGGCACTTCCCAGCCACGACGCACGTACTGGAGCGCCTGCACCGGCACGCCGGCCGGGCGGTTGATGGCTTGGTTGCCCAGCGGGTTGAAGTAGCTGTCTTCCGACAGGCCGCCCGAGGACAGGTCGAAGTTGGCGCTGTTGAACGGATAGCCGGCGTTCTGCGCGAACGAATCGCGGTCGGTGAACATCACGTCGGCGTCGAAACCGATGCGGTCGGTGATGTCGTAGTGGCCGCTCAGGAACAGCGACTTGCGCTCGATGCCGCTGTACACGGTCGAGACTTCAGCCGGGTTCGAGGTATCGGTGCCGTTCTGGGCACGGAAGCTGGCGAAGTCGCGCGGATCCAGGCCTTCCACGGTGCGGTTGAACACGCGGGTGGCGAACACGGGGTTGCCGTTGGCGTCGACCGTGCCGGTGTCGTAGCGGAAACGGCCCCACTGCGTGGTGCCGGACAGGCCGCCCGGACGCGCCGGGGTCTTGTCGCCGGTCGGGAAGCGGGCGATCGAGAACCAGCGGTCCTTTGCCCAGACCGGATCTTCCTTCGAGTATTCGACGCCGGCGGTCAGCGAGCCCTTGTCGCCGGTGAAGCCCATGACGAAGTCATAGACCTGGCGGGTGCCGTCGCCCTGGTCGTACTGGCCCAGGTAGGCGTTGGCTTCGGCGCCTTCGAAGTTCTTGCGGGTGATGATGTTGATCACGCCGGCGATGGCGTCGGAGCCGTACACGGTGGACGCGCCGTCCTTCAGGACTTCGATGCGCTCGACCATCGAGGCCGGGATCGACGCGATGTCCTGCAGGCCGTCGTTGGTGATGCCCAGGCGCTTGCCGTTGACCAGGATCAGGGTGCGGTTGGCACCGAGGTTGCGCAGGTCGATGTACTGGCCACCGACGGCTTCACCCGACGACAGCGGCGAGGTGCGGCTGATCGCCGGCGAACCCGCGGCGGTGATGTTCTGCAGGATGTCGGCGACGGACTGGAAGCCCTGGTTCTCGATGTCCTGGCGGTTGATCTGCAGCACGGGCGCTGCGGTCTCGATGTCGACCTGGCGGATGCGCGAGCCGGTCACTTCGATCTTGTCGAGGGTGGTGGCTTCGGCGGCCGGTGCTGCGTCCTGGGCGACGGCGAAGGCCGGTGCCAGGGCGAGCGCGATGCTGACGGGCAGGAGGCCGCGCTGCATCGCGGTGTGGCGATGGGTCATCTGTTCTCTCTCCGGATGATCGTTCTAGGTGTTGCGATCGTTTGTTGCGCGTTAGCGGCGCGTTAAGAACGCCCCGGCAACTTACGTGCCGTCGTGCGGTGACGCTTTGCGGCGCGCGACGGGTGTGTTTGCCGGATCAGGCGGCGATGCAGTACTGCGACGTACGCGGAGATCGCGTCGCCGTGGCGCGCGCGCAAACAAAAAGGGCGCACGCGGAATCCGCGCGCGCCCTTTGCGTGGGCTCTTTTCGAAACGGCTTAGGTGCCGGTGCGCAACCCGCCGCGACGCGGCGCGATGGGCGTGTTCGCCGCTTCCGGCAGCGCCCGCATGCCCTGGCGGTAACGCGACGCGGAGACGCCGAAGCGCGCGCGGAACGCCCGCGCGAAACTGCAGCAGTTGTCGAAGCCGCAGGCCGCGGCGACTTCGCCGATCATCATCGAGGTCGAGTCCAGCAGCTCGGCGGCACGTTCGATGCGCAGGCGCGCGGCGGCAGCCTGCGGGCTCTCGTCGTACAGCGACAGGAAGGTCTTGGAGAAATACCAGCTGGAGAAGCTGGTGAGTTCGGCGAGCTCGCTGATGCGCACGATGCGGTCGCTGTTGCCCTCCAGGTACAGGCGCGCGCGCTGCAGGCGGCCGAACACCTGGCGCTTGCGGGTGCGCGAGCGGCCCGGGCAGCGCGGCACGCGCGCGGCCAGTTCGCGCTGCACGCCGACCAGGTGCAGCAGCAGCGGACGCAGCTGGCCGAGGTCGGTGGCCGGCATGCGCCCGGCGGTGTCGCGCCACAGGCGCAGGGCGACGCGGAGGTCGTGCCGGCTCAGGCTGCCGCGGCCGGCGTACAGGGTGCCGTCGGAGAGCCGGCCCAGGGTGCGCAGGATGTCGCTGCCCAGGCTGAGACCGATGCACAGGCCGTGGCGGTCGCTCTGGACCAGGGGGCGCGAGTCGCGCTCGAGCGCGATCCACTCGCCGCGCTGCAGCTGGAAGCGGCCTTCACGGGCCTCCACCCAGGAACTGCCGCGGACCTGCACCCAGATCGAGAAGCCGCCGTTCTCCAGCTGCACGCTGCCCAGCCGGGCCACGCCGATACAACCGGCCTGGGCCGGATCGGCCATCTCGGGCTGCAGGATCTGCCCACGGTCTGCCCACTGCGTCGCTTCCACCGCTCCACCTCTTTGTGCCAGAACTGGCTGGTGGATTTGCCTGATGACCACGCCGGCATCAGGAAAATTGGCGGAGGGTTGTGCGAAATCTGGCCGAAACCCCTTCCGAAGGATTTCCGAAGGGAACTTTCCCTTTCCGGCCAGATAGTTACGTCACTGCGAGCCGACCGGCTCCGGGGCCATGGCCAACGGCATGAAGCCGATGTCGCCACCGTCCCACAGCGAAAGCGTGACGTAGATCGCATCGTTGCGCGGGGCCAGGCTGAAGCCGCTGGGGCCGTTGCGGCGGTTGCGGTCGACGCAGAGCAGGGTTTTCGGGTCGCCCAGCCGGCGCAGCGCCGAGGCGCAGCCGGGCTGGCGTTCGAAGTAGTAGATGCGGCCATCGCTCGCCACGGCCCAGGCCCGGTAGCGCGCGACCTCCGGCACCTGCGGGTCGATCTGGCGGACGCTGGCCGGCGACAGGGCCAGGTCGGCCGCCCACAGGCCGGGGCGCCCCGGGCGGGTGAACAGCACGCGCCGGCCGGCGCCGTCGACGCGCGCGACCGCCACGTCGGGGATCACCGCCAGGCGCTGCCACGGCCGCGTGCGCCGGTTGAACAACTGCAGTTGCAGCCGCCCCTCCTCGCCTCCGGCCACCACCAGTACGCGGGCGTCGTCGCCGGGCAGGTACAGCGCCTGGACCACGTCCGACATCGGGCTCGGCAGGCGCACGACCTGGCCGCTGGCCGGGGTGACCTCGTACAGGCCGAACCCGGTCTCGCCATCGCCGACCACCAGCAGGCGCCGGCTGTCCTGCGACCAGTCCGGCGGGTGCCAGGATTCCGGACGCAGGCCGTTGACCAGGCGCAGGGATTCCGGGCGGTCGAGCTGCGCCCACCACAGGCCGAACTCGCCGGAGCGGTCGGAGGTGAACACCATCTGCCGCGCGTCGGGCGCGATCACCGGCAGGCGGTCGCGGCCGGATGAGGGATACATCCGGTCGATGCCGCCCTTGCCGTCCAGCGCCACGTGGTGGATGCCGAAGAAGCTGCGCGACTCGGAGAACGCCATCGCCGGGACGCGCGCGGCGATCGTCGGCTCGATCGCGTCGGGGATGCCCATGTCCTGGGTCAGCCCGGAATCGAGGTCGACCTGCAGCAACCGGCTCTCGCTGCCGCTCCAGCGGCTCAGCACGATGCTGCGGCCGTCCGGCATCCAGTCCCAGCCGCGGATGTCGGCGTGCAGGCGGGTCAGGCGTTGCGCGGTGCCGCCGGTGCTGGGGATGCGGTAGAGGTCGCCGACCGGCGTGTTGCGCACGAACACGATCCAGCGCCCGTCCGGCGAATAGTGCGGCGCGAAGTCGACGTCGGCGGCGGTCGCGCCGTAATCCAGCAGCCGCCATTCACCGCTGGCCAGGTCGAGCAGGCGCAGGCCGACGCCGCCGGTGGGGGTGCCGCGACTGCCGAACACCAGCCCGCGGCCGTCGAAGGTCCAGTCGAAACTGGGCGGGTTGCGCGGGTCGCACTCGCCCACGCTGCGCTCGGTGCCGCCGTTGGACGGCAGCACCATGACCCTGCATGCGCGGCCGGGCTCCACGCGCAGGAACGCGATCTCGCGCCCGTTCGGCGACCACGCCGGCGCGCTGTCCCAGGCGTCGCCCTCGGGATGGCTGAGCTGGCGCGGCGTGCTCGGGTCGGTGGTCTGCAGCATGATCGCGCTGCCGCGCCCGCCCGTCGGCGTGGCGACATAGGCCACCAGCGCGGCATCCGGCGACAGGCTCGGGCTGCTTTCGATCCCCGGCACCGAGGTGATGAGCCGGTAGCTGGCGGTCGCGGCGGGGCGCGCCGAGGCGGCCGCGGCGTGCCGCGAGGCCACTGGTTCGTCGCGCCGGAACGACCACAGCAGGACCAGCCCGAACAGCAGCCCCACCGCCACGACCGCGGCCAGGATCCCGCGCCAGTCGCCGCGGATGTCCACCGGGGCGGGCGCGTAGCGCGCGCGGGCAGGCTCCGTGGCGACCGCGCCCTCGAGCGGATGCGCGGCGGCATCGGGCATCGCGCCCGCGTCGTCCAGCGATTCGACCGATGCCAGCAGCCGGTAACCGTATTTCGCGATGGTCTCGATGTAGTGCGGGTTGCCGCGCTCGTCGTCGAAGCCCTTGCGCAGCTGGGTGATCGCCTGGGTCACCACGTCGTCGGTCGGCATCGTGCCGGCCCAGACCTGCGCCAGCAGCGCCTCGCGGCTCACCACCCGCCCACCGTGTTCGATCAGCGCCGCCAGCACGCCGATCGCCTTGGGCGTCACCCGGCGCGCGCGGCGCGCGCCCGGCGCATGGATCTCGCGCAGGGACATGTCCACCGTGCACTCGCCAACGCGCAGTCGGGCGGACAGCAGCGATGGCGGAGGCGGCGAAGAGATCGACATGAATCCCGGAATGATGCGGAGGCGCGAAGCTGGGTGCCAGTGCGGTCAACAGAACCGACCGATCCGGCAAACGGGGTTGCCGATGCCGGACAGGCTTCGACTCGCATCACATTCTAAGGTTCACCGGTTACCCGGCCGCTACGCGCACGGGTATCGACCCGACGCCGGGACACCCGGCAGTCATTTCTCCCCCAGCAATACTTTTTGCGCCGGATCGGTCCTCCGGCGCATTTTTTTGCCTGCGGAATGCCGCTCAGGCCTTGCGGTACACCTCGGCGCCCTGGGCGAGGAATTCCTTCGACTTCTCCGCCATGCCCTCTTCCAGCGCGGCGGTTGCGTCGACGCCGTGTTCGGCGGCGTAGTCGCGCACGTCCTGGGTGATCTTCATCGAGCAGAAGTGCGGACCGCACATCGAGCAGAAGTGCGCGACCTTGTGCGCGTCCTTCGGCAACGTTTCGTCGTGGTACTCGCGGGCGCGTTCCGGATCGAGGCCGAGGTTGAACTGGTCCTCCCAGCGGAACTCGAAGCGCGCCTTCGACAGCGCGTTGTCGCGTGCCTGTGCGCCCGGATGACCCTTGGCCAGGTCCGCCGCGTGGGCGGCGATCTTGTACGCCATCAGGCCTTCGCGCACGTCGTGCTTGTTCGGCAGGCCGAGGTGCTCCTTCGGCGTGACGTAGCAGAGCATCGCGGTGCCGTACCAGCCGATCATCGCTGCGCCGATTGCGGAAGTGATGTGGTCGTAGCCCGGCGCGATGTCGGTGGTCAGCGGGCCGAGCGTGTAGAACGGCGCCTCGCCGCACTCGCGCAGTTGCTTGTCCATGTTTTCCTTGATCAGCTGCATCGGCACGTGACCGGGGCCTTCGATCATGGTCTGGACGTCGTGCTTCCAGGCGATCCGGGTCAGCTCACCCAGCGTTTCGAGTTCGCCGAACTGCGCGGCATCGTTGGCATCGGCGATCGAGCCCGGACGCAGCCCATCGCCGAGCGAGAAGGCCACGTCGTAGGCCTTCATGATTTCGCAGATTTCCTCGAAGTGCGTGTAGAGGAAATTCTCCTTGTGGTGCGCCAGGCACCACTTCGCCAGGATCGAACCGCCGCGCGAGACGATGCCGGTGACGCGCTTGGCGGTCAGTGGCACGTAGCGCAGCAGCACGCCGGCATGGATGGTGAAGTAGTCGACGCCCTGCTCGGCCTGCTCGATCAGCGTGTCGCGGAAGATGTCCCAGGTGAGTTCTTCGGCGCGACCGTCGACCTTCTCCAGCGCCTGGTAGATCGGCACCGTGCCGATCGGCACCGGCGAGTTGCGGATGATCCACTCGCGGGTTTCGTGGATGTGCTTGCCGGTCGACAGGTCCATTACCGTGTCGGCGCCCCAGCGGATCGCCCACACCAGCTTCTCGACTTCCTCGGCGATCCCGGAACTCACGGCCGAGTTACCGATATTCGCGTTGACCTTGGTGAGGAAGTTGCGGCCGATGATCATCGGCTCGCTTTCCGGGTGGTTGATGTTGTTCGGGATGATGGCGCGACCGCGCGCCACTTCATCGCGCACGAACTCGGGCGTGATCAGCTTCTGGATGTTGGCGCCGAAGGTTTCGCCCGCGTGCTGGCGCAGCAGGTGGGCTTCGCGGATCGCCTCGATGCGCTGGTTCTCGCGGATCGCGATGTATTCCATCTCCGGGGTGACGATGCCCTGCTTCGCGTAGTGCATCTGCGAGACGTTGGCACCGGCCAGCGCACGGCGCGGCATCGGGCGCGAAGCGAAGCGCACCGCGTCCAGCTTGGAATCGTGCTCGCGGGCGCGGCCGAATTCGGACGACAGCCCCTGCAGCAGTTCGGTGTCGCCGCGCTCGGCGATCCACTGCGCGCGCAGCGGCGCCAGTCCCGACGCCAGGTCGATGCGCGCGTCCGGATCGGTGTACGGGCCGGAGCAGTCGTAGATCGCGAACGGCGCGTTGTCCTCGCCCCCGAACATGGTCGGCGTCTTGGTCAGCGCGACCTCGCGCATCGGCACGCGGATGTCGGGGCGCGAGCCTTCGACATGGATCTTGCGCGAGCCGGGGATCGGGCGGGTGACGTCGGCCGACAGCTGTTCGGCCTGCTGGAGGAGCTGGGAGGGGACCGCGTTCATCTTTTTCGTCCGGTTCGTGGCGTGGGCGACCGCGGCGGCGAAATCTCCGGCGCTGCGGCGCGTTGGACGCTGTGGCAGCGGGCGGAGCATCGCGGCGTGGCGGCGACGAAGCGGCGGCGACGGACCGCGCGGGTCCGGCGAAGCTTCCCTACGGCGGTCTCAACCTGCTCTGCTGAGCACGCCCAGGTTCAAAGGGTCTGCTCTCAACCGGCCACGTGCCGGTACCCCCGCTTCGGGTGGTATTAGACCACAGGGTCCGGCCGCTACCCTGCTTGTCCACAGGGGGTCCCCCGCCCCGTCGGCAGTATCAGCTATGGATGACATCGTCGTTGCCCGCCTGGGCCGCCCCCCGGGCCGCCGCCACCGGATCGCCAACGAACTGCTCGCGCGCCTGGGCACGCGCATGCGCGTGTCGGACCCGCCTTACCGCTGGGGCTACGGCAACGTCGAGTCGCACATGAACGTGTTCCACCTGGCGAGCCAGACCTGCGCCTACGGGGTTCCCGGCGACCTGGTCGAACTGGGCTGCGCCACCGGCGAATCGTCGGTGGTGATCCAGTCCGTGCTGTCCGCAGGCGGCGCGCGCGACAAGCGCTTCCACGTCTACGACAGTTTCAGCGGGCTGCCCGAGCCCGCCGACGCCGACGCCAGCGACGGCATCTACCACAAGGGCGACATGGTCGCGCCGCTGGAACGGTTCGAGGAGACCTTCGTGCGCGCCGGGCTCGCCGCGCGGCCGACGATCCACGTGGGCTGGTTCGATGAGACCGTGCCCGCGCAGCTGCCCGACCGCATCAGCTTCGCGATGATCGACTGCGACCTGTATTCCTCCACCAAGCTGGTGCTGCCGCACATCTACGCGCGCATGTCGCCCGGCGCCATCGCGATGTTCGGCGTGTACTACGACCCGGAGGTGTACGCGCGCGAGGGCATCCGCAGCACCTATGCCTCGCCCGGGGTGAAGCGCGCCACCGACGAGTTCTTCGCCGACAAACCCGAGCAGGTGTCGGTGCTGTACGCGAACGAATACTCGAACGGTTACTTCCGCAAGCAATGAGCCCGCGGCGACGGCCGCGCCCGCGCGTTGGTTTCATGCGCAACGGAATCGCGTTGCGTGCTTATGAATTTTTGCGATGAATCGCTTCGTTGCGGTTGACACGGGTGCGAAGCCCGTGATCCTCTAGCCCCATGACGCAGCGCAACAACCACTCGCAGGTCGCCATCGCCAAGCCGCAAGGCCAGGGCGCGGTGCTGCGCGCCGCGCTTATTACCGTCGCGACCGTCGCGCTTATTACCGTACTCGTACTTATTACCGGCTCAACCAGCGCGGAGTACGGGTTTGCGTAACTAGAACGCCAGCAAACCCAGGTCTAGAACCACAGACCCCGCGCCTGAGAAGGCGCGGGGTTTTTGTTTTCTACGACCTGAATTTCCCACGAAGCATTCGCAGGAACGTTCAGACCGTGAGAAGCAACGCCATCAAGCAAGGCCCCGCCCGTGCACCGGCACGCGCGATGCTGCGCGCCACCGGACTCGACGATGCCGCCATCGCCAGGCCGCTGGTCGCGGTCGTGCACACCTGGTCGGACGTGTCGCCGTGCAACCTCACGCTGCGCGATCTCGCCCAGCACGTGCGTGCAGGCGTGATCGACGGCGGCGGCACGCCGATCGAGTTCAACACCATTGCCGTGACCGACGGCATCGCCATGGGCAGCGAGGGCATGCGTGCCTCGCTGGTGTCGCGCGAGACCATCGCCGATTCGATCGAACTGGCGGTCAACGGCCACTGCCTCGATGCGGTGGTGATGCTGGTCGGCTGCGACAAGACCATTCCCGCCGCGGCGATGGCGGCGGCGCGCCTGAACATCCCGACCGTGATCCTGTACGGCGGCACGATCATGCCGGGGCATTGCCCGAAGCGTGCTGCGAGGCAAGGCACCGAAGAAGACCGCGCGCTGACCGTGCAGGACGTGTTCGAAGCCGTCGGCGCACACGCCGCCGGCAAGATCGACGACCGCGAACTGCACCGCATCGAATCCCACGCCTGCCCCGGCGCCGGCGCCTGCGGCGGCCAGTTCACCGCCAACACCATGGCGATGGTGCTGACCTTCCTCGGCCTGTCACCGCTGCAACTCAACGACATCCCCGCCGTCCATGCCGACAAGCCCGCGGCCGCGCGCGCCTGCGGCGAGATGGTGATGCAACGCTTGCGCTTTGGCGGCCCGGGACCGCGCGACATCCTCTCCCCCGTCGCGTTGCGCAACGCGGCGCGCGCGGTCTCGGCCACCGCCGGTTCCACCAACGCCGCGCTGCACCTGCTCGCGATCGCGCACGAAGCCGGTGTCGCCTTCGACCTGGAGGAATTCGAGGCCGCGGCGCGCACGCCGGTCATCGCCGACCTCAAACCCGGCGGCCGCTACACCGCCGCAGAGATGTTCGCGTACGGCGGTACCGCGCTGGTGGCGCGCGAGCTGCGCGCGGCCGGCTTGATCGAGGACATTCCGACGGTCACCGGTCGCAGCTTCTTCGCAGAACTCGACGACGTTCCGGTGGCTGGCACACAGGACGTGGTGCGTCCGGTCGCCGCGCCGCTCAAGCCGCGCGGCGGCTATTCGATCCTGTACGGCGACCTCGCGCCCGAGGGCTGCATCCTCAAGCTCGCCGGCCACGGCCGCGAACACTTCGCAGGCCCGGCACGCGTGTTCGATTCGGAAGAAGCCGCGTTCGCCGCGGTGCAGGCACGCCGGATCAACGCCGGCGACGTGGTCGTGATCCGCTTCGAAGGTCCCGCGGGCGGCCCCGGCATGCGCGAGATGCTCGCCGTGACTGCCGCACTCGTCGGTCAAGGGCTGGGCAACGACGTCGCCCTGATCACCGACGGCCGCTTCAGCGGCGCGACGCACGGCTTCATGGTCGGCCACATCGCGCCGGAAGCCGCGCGCGGCGGCCCGATCGCCAAGCTGCGCGAAGGCGACACCGTACGCATCGACGTCGCGCAACGCCGCATCGATGTCGACGCCAACCTCGCCACGCGCCCGGTCGCGCGCATGGCCCCGCGTGTCACCACGGGCGTGCTCGCCAAGTACGCACGCGCCGTCGGCTCGGCCTCGCGCGGCGCGGTGACGGCGCCTGGGCCGCTCGATCGATCGCGATCGCAGGCCTCCGCTCAGGCGAACCCTGACGACACCGACAACGAAAGCGACGTCTTCCCGAGCGAAGCGAGGGACCTGCTTCTCGTCTGATTCAAAAGTCCGGCCACGGGTCCGCCGCTGCATTCGGAAGACAACCGGAAGCAACAGAACCGCTTTCACGGATCACTTCCACCTCCACCCCACCACACCCCCGGAATCACCATGACCACCGCGAACAAACCCAAAGTCACCATCGTCGGCTACGGCAGCCAGGGCCGCGCGCACGCGCTCAACCTGCGCGACTCCGGCTTCGACGTCACCATCGGCCTGCGCCCGGGCGGCCCGACCGAGCTCAAGGCCAAGGCCGACGGCTTCACCGTGAAGACGCCGGCCGAGGCGGTGAAGGGCGCCGAGCTCGTCGCCGTGCTCACGCCGGACATGGTCCAGCCGCAGCTCTACGGCGAAGTGATCGAACCGAACATCGCGCCCGGCGCCTGCCTGCTGTTCGCGCACGGCTTCAACGTGCACTACCAGCAGATCGCGCCGCGCGAGGACCTCGATGTCGTGCTGGTCGCGCCCAAGGGCCCCGGCGCGCTCGTGCGTCGCGAGTATGAAATCGGCCGCGGCGTGCCGTCGGTCTACGCCGTGCACCAGGACAAGTCCGGCACGGCCGAACAGCTCGCGCTCACCTATTGCGCCGGCATCGGCGGCGCGCGCCAGAACGCGATCAGGACCACCTTCAAGGAAGAAACCGAAACCGACCTGTTCGGCGAACAAGCCGTGCTCTGCGGCGGCGCCACCAAGCTGGTGCAGGCCGGCTGGGAAACGCTGGTCGAAGCCGGCTACCAGCCGGAAGTCGCCTACTACGAGTGCCTGCACGAACTGAAGCTGATCGTCGACCTGTTCTACGAAGGCGGCATCACCCGCATGCACGAATTCATCAGCGAGACCGCGCAGTACGGCGCGCTCACCCGCGGCAACTACGTCGTCGACACCAACACCCGTGCGCAGATGAAGAAAGTCCTGACGGAAATCCAGGACGGCACCTTCGCGCGGCAGTGGATCGCCGAGTACGCCGCCGGCAACGCCAACTACAAGGCGATGAAGCAGGCCGACATCGACCACCCGATCGAACAGGTCGGCAAGAAGCTGCGCGCCAACATGAAGTGGCTGGCGTCGTCGCAGGCCGCACCGGCGGGCAAGTCCACCGCTGCTGCACCGCAGACCGAGGCCGCGTGATGAACGGCGCCCGCTGGCTGGTGCAGGCCCTCGTCGCCGAAGGCGTCGACACGCTGTTCGGGTATCCGGGCGGCGCGATCATGCCGTTCTACGACGCCTTGCATGGCGCGCCGGAACTGAAACACGTTCTGGTACGCCACGAGCAGGGCGCGGCGTTCGCCGCGAACGGGTATGCGCGGGCCAGCGGGCGCGTGGGTGTATGCGTGGCGACGTCCGGTCCGGGCGCGTCGAACCTGGTCACGGGCATCGCCGATGCGATGCTGGATTCGGTGCCGATGGTGGTCGTCACCGGGCAGGTGCCGACGACACTGATGGGCACCGACGCGTTCCAGGAACTGGACGTGTTCGGCATGACCCTGCCGATGGTGAAGCACAGTTTCATCGCGCGCCGGGTCGAGGACCTGCCGCGCATCGTCGGTGAGGCGTTCCGGCTGGCGCGCTCCGGTCGCCCCGGCCCGGTGCTGATCGACCTGCCCAAGGACGTGCAGAACGCGGACGCGTCGCAGCTGCCGGCGCATGCCTCGCTCGGCATCGATGATGTCGACGCCCCGATCGACGCGTCGCTGCACGCGGCGCTGGCGTTGATCTCGCAGGCGCAGAAGCCGGTGCTCTACGGCGGTGGCGGCATCGCGCTGGGCGATGCGCTGGCGGCGTTCCGCACCTTCGTCGATGCCACGCAGATCCCGACCGTGCTGACCCTGAAGGGCCTGGGCGCGCTGCCGGCGCAGCATCCGCTCAACCTCGGCATGCTCGGCATGCACGGCACCCGCGCCGCCAACCTGGCGGTACAGGAAAGCGACCTGCTGATCGTGGTCGGCGCGCGCTTCGACGACCGCGCCACCGGCAAGCTCGTCGAGTTCGCCCCGCATGCGCGCATCGTGCACATGGACCTGGACGCCTGCGAGATCGGCAAGCTGCGCCACGCCGATGCCGGCGTGCGTGGCGACATCGCCACCACGCTCACCAAGCTGACCCTGCCCTGCGCCGCTCACCTGCACGGCCGCCACGGCGCCGCGCGACGGCAGTGGCGCGCGCATTGCCAGGAACGCGCACGCCAGCACGCCGCGCGCTACGACGCCCCGGGCGATACGGTGTACGCGCCGGCCCTGCTCAAGCGCCTGTCCGAACTCGCGCCCGATGCCGTCGTCGCCTGCGACGTCGGCCAGCACCAGATGTGGGTCGCGCAGCACTGGCGCTTCGACGATCCGCGCAAGCACCTGACCTCGGGTGCGCTGGGCGCGATGGGCTTCGGCCTGCCTGCCGCGATCGGTGCGCAGCTCGCGCTTGATAAGGGCAGGCAACCCGACGCACGCGTCATCTGCGTCAGTGGCGACGGCTCGTTCCTGATGAACGTGCAGGAGCTGGCGACGCTGCGCCGCTACGGCCTGCCCGTGAAGATCGTGCTGCTGGACAACCAGGCGCTGGGCATGGTGCGGCAGTGGCAGGAGCTGTTCTTCGCCAGGCGCTATTCGGAGATCGACCTGTCCGACAACCCGGACTTCGTCGCCGTCGCGCAGGCCTTCGGCATCGAGGCACTGCATGTCGATCGCGCCGATGGTGTCGAGGCCGCACTGCAGGCCCTGCTCGAGGCGAAGGGTCCGGCGCTGCTGCATGTCGCCATCGACCAGGCCGCGAACGTGTGGCCGCTGGTCCCGCCCAACCGCAACAACGCGGAAATGCTCGACGACAGCAGGCCCGATTCCGCCGCCCCCTCCCACGCCACCGCCACCCCAACCACCCCACAGGAGGACGCCGATGCACTACCAGCTTGATCTCACCCTGCGCCATGCCGAAGGTGCCCTCGCCCGCGTACTGGGCACCGCCGAACGCCGCGGCTTCCAGCCGATCAGCGTCGATGGCGAAGCGCAACCCGACGGCGACCGCTGGCACCTGCGTATGACCGTCGAGGGCGAGCGCGCGCCCGAATCGCTGCAGCAGCAGCTGGCGAAGCTGTACGACTGCCTCGCGGTGGAGGTGTCGCCGTGTCGCTGAACGACGGTGCACGCGCGGGAATGCCCGGGGTGGACGCGAAGCCACCAGCCGGTCATCCCGAACGCAACGAGGGACCTGCTTCTGAAGCAGAACAGCAGGTCCCGCGCGTCGCCCGGGACGACAACCGCGCGGGTGGATCGCAGATCTGGTTCGACGGCCGCTTCATCGACACCGCGGACGGCGAGGCACCGCTGACCACCCACGCCATGCATTACGGCAGCGGCGTGTTCGAAGGCATCCGCGCCTACGCCACCACCGACGGTGGCAGCGCGGTATTCCGCCTGCCCGAGCACCTGCAACGCATGCGCAAGGGTTGCGAACTGCTCGGCATCCCCTTCGATGTCGCCGCAGCGACGGAAGCCACCTTGCAGGTCCTGCGCCGCAACGGCCACCGCGACGCCTACGTGCGACCGCTGGCCTGGTGCGGCACGGGCTCGATCGGCCTGGACGTCGCGCCGCTGAGCAAGCACCTGATGGTCGCGACGTTCCCGACCAACGTGCACCTGGCCGGCGCGCACGTGCGCCTGGGCACCTCGAGTTGGCGGCGCAATCCCGCCACCTCGCTGCCGCCGCTGAAGCTGTGCGGCGCCTACGTCAACTCGATCCTGGCCAAGCACGAGGCCAGGCAGCGCGGCTTCAACGAGGCGCTGTTCGTGGACGACCAAGGCCGCGTGGTCGAATGCACCGGCGCCAACGTGTTCATGGTCCGCGACGGCCGCGTCACCGCAGTCGAGCACCGCGACGCCCTGCAAGGCATCACCCGCGACACGGTGATCGCGCTGACCGGTGCCGAATCGCGCCCGGTGCGCCACGACGAACTGCTCGACGCCGACGCCGTGTTCGTCTGCGGCACCGCCGCCGAAGTCACCCCGGTGGCCGAACTGGACGACCGCCGCTACGACGACCACCGCGTCGCCCTCGAAATCGCGGCGCACTACCAGCGCGTGGTACGCGGCGACGACGCGCGTTACGTCCACTGGCTGACCCGGGTCTGAGCATGGACGGCGACGCAGCCACCGCCCTGCCCGTCACCGCCGCCGACGTACTGGCGGCGCAGGCGCGGTTGCGTCGCTATCTCAACCCCACCCCGCTGCATTACGCCGAACGCTTCGGCTGCTGGCTGAAGCTGGAGAACCTGCAGCGCACCGGCTCCTACAAGGTACGCGGCGCGATGAACGCACTGCTGGCCGCGCGCGAACGCGGCGACACGCGCCCGACCATCGCCGCCTCCGCCGGCAACCACGCGCAGGGCCTGGCATGGGCCGCCTATCGGCTCGGCCTGCCCGCGATCACGGTGATGCCGCGCTGCGCGCCGCAGACCAAGATCGCCGGCGTCGCCCACTGGGGCGCGACGGTGCGCCTGCACGGCGACAGCTACGACGAAGCCAAGGCCTTCGCCGCCGAACTGGCCGCCCAGCACGATTACCGCCTGCTGTCCGCATTCGACGATCCGGATGTGATCGCCGGCCAAGGCACGGTCGGCCTGGAGCTGGCGGCACTGATGCCGGACGTGGTGCTGGTACCGATCGGCGGCGGCGGCCTCGCCTCCGGTGTCGTACTGGCGCTGCAATCGCAGGGTGTACGCGTGATCGGCGCACAGGTCGAGAACGTCGACGCGATGGCGCGTGCATTGCGGAATGACCATGCCGTGCGCGAACCGGCCGCCACGCTGGCCGACGGCGTGCGCGTGAAGGAACCCGGTGCGCTGACCCGGCAGGTGCTGCGCGCATTGCTGGACGACGTGGTGATCGTGCGCGAAGCCGAATTGCGCGAAACCCTGGTGCGGCTGGCGCTGGAAGAACACGTGATCGCCGAAGGCGCCGGCGCGCTGGCACTGGCCGCCGGGCGTCGCGTCGCCGGCAAGCGCAAATGCGCGGTGGTCTCCGGCGGCAACGTCGATGCCGGCGTACTAGCGAAGCTGCTGTGCGACGTGCGCCCGCGCCCGCCGCGCAAACCGCGGCGACGCGTGCAGGAGCCGCTGGCTTCGGCGTTTGCCCCGGTCCTGGACGAAGCGGCCGCGAAGGCCGGCGCGCAGGCGCGACTTAGACCGGCTGCCGCGACCGCCGTCGCCGCAGCCGTGTCCCGCTCCCCCGTTCCCCTTTCCGCTTCCGCGTCCACAGAGGATTGCCTGACGTGAACGATTCCAGCCCGGGCGCCGTATCCGCCCCCATCCGCATCTTCGACACCACCCTGCGCGACGGCGAACAGTCGCCCGGCTTCACCATGAACGCCGCGCAGAAGATCCTGTTCGCGCACGCGCTGGCCGACCTCGGCGTCGACGTGATCGAAGCCGGCTTCCCCAACAGCTCACCCGCCGACTTCAACGCGGTGCAGACCATCGCCCGCGAAGTGCGCGGCGCCTCCATCGCCGCACTGGCGCGTTGCCATCCCGCCGACATCGAGGCCTGCGCCAGCGCGCTGCAGCACGCGGCCGCGCCGCGCATCCACACCTTCATTTCCACCAGCCCGCTGCATCGCCGGCACAAGCTCAACATGAGCCGCGAACAGGTGATCGAACACGCGATCATGGGCGTCACCCTGGCGCGCAAGCACGTCGACGACGTCGAGTTCTCCGCCGAGGATGCGCTGCGCACCGAGCGCGAGTTCCTGGTCGATGTGTTCAGCGCCGCGATCGAAGCCGGCGCGCGCACGCTCAACGTGCCCGACACGGTCGGCTACACCACGCCGGCGGAGATCCGCGCCCTGTTCGACTACCTGCGCGCCCATGTGAAGGGTGCCGAACACGTCGTGTTCAGTGCGCACTGCCACAACGACCTGGGCCTGGCGGTCGCCAACTCGCTGGCCGCGGTCGAAGGCGGCGCGCGCCAGGTCGAGTGCACCATCAACGGCATCGGCGAGCGCGCCGGCAACGCCGCACTGGAGGAGCTGGTGATGGCATTGAAGGTGCGCCGCGGCTACTACGCCGCCGACACCCGCATCGACACGCGCCGCCTGTTACCGACCTCGCGCCTGCTCTCGCGCATCACCGGCAACCAGGTGCAGCGCAACAAGGCGATCGTCGGTGCCAACGCCTTCGCGCACGAGTCGGGCATCCACCAGCACGGCATGCTCAAGCACCGCGACACCTACGAAATCATGCGGCCGCAGGACGTGGGCTGGGAGGATTCGCAGCTGGTGCTGGGCCGCCACAGCGGCCGCGCCGCCGTCGCCGACCGCCTGCGCCACCTCGGCTACGTGCTGGACGACGCACGGCTCGACCAGGTCATCGCCGAAGCCAAGGCGCTGACCCAGACCCAGCACGTGATCAGCGACCGCGACCTGCAGCGGCTGGTCGAAGGCGAAAGCTTCGGCCCGGGCTGGCGCGTCTCTGCATTGAGCCTGACCGACTACGGCCAGCGCACGCGCGCGCACGTCGACCTGTCCGATCCGGACGGCCGCCACGTCATCCACAGCGCCGAGGGCGAAGGTCCGGTGGCCGCCCTGTTCGCCGCGCTGTCGCAGGCGACCGGCGTCGACTTCGTGCTGGAGAGCTACGAGGTGCACAGCATGGGCGTGGGCGCCGATGCGCGCGGCGAGGCCAACCTCAGCGCGCGTATCGACTTCGAGGTGATGACCGGCCAGGGCACCAGCCGCGACGTGCTCGAGGCCAGCGCGATCGCGTGGCTCGATGTCGCCAATCGCGTGCTGCGCGGCCAGCAGGCGCAGCCGCGCATCGCGGTGGGTGCGTAGGGCGGGCTCACCCTCCATCGACTCTCGCATTCATCCCGACACAAAGCGGCGGGCCAGGGCCCGCCATACGGAACCGACCATGCAACCCAGAACCCTCTTCGACAAACTGTGGGACGCGCATGTCGTCGCGCCGGAAAGCGACACCGCGCCGGCCGTGCTCTACATCGACCTGCACCTGATCCACGAAGTCACCTCGCCGCAGGCCTTCGCCGAACTCGACGCGCGCGGCCTGGCGCTGCATCGCCCGGAACGCACCAAGGCCACGCTCGATCACTCCACCCCGACGCTGCCTGCGGATGCGAACGGTGAACTGCCGTACGTCAGCGACGCGGCACGCGTACAGGTGCAGACCCTGCGCGAAAACTGCGCACGCTTCAGCGTCGAGCTGTTCGACTTCGACAGCGCGCACCGCGGCATCGTCCACGTGATCGGCCCGGAACTGGGCCTGACCCAGCCCGGCATGACCATCGTCTGCGGCGACAGCCACACCGCCACCCACGGCGCGTTCGGCGCATTGGCCTTCGGCATCGGCACCAGCGAGGTCGGCCACGTGATGGCGACGCAATGCCTGCTGCAGCGCAAGCCATCGAGCCTGGCGATCACCGTCGACGGCGCACTCGCGCCGGGCATTACCGCCAAGGACCTGATCCTGCACGTGATCGGCGTGATCGGGGTCAACGGCGGCACCGGCCACGTGATCGAGTACCGCGGCGCGGCGATCCGCGCACTGTCGATGGACGAGCGCATGACCGTGTGCAACATGTCGATTGAAGCGGGCGCGCGCGCGGGCCTGATTGCGCCGGACGAAACCACGTTCGACTACCTGCGCGGCAAGCCGCGGGTTGCCCGCGGCGCCGAATTCGACGCCGCGGTGGCGCGATGGCGCGAACTGCGCAGCGACGACGGCGCGGTGTTCGACCGCGAAGTCCACATCGATGCGCGCGACATCCGCCCGACCATCACCTGGGGCACGCACCCGGGCCAGGTCGTGGCGCTGGATGGGCGCGTGCCCGCCAACGACGACAGCGACGAGGCCAAGGCGCGCCAGTACATGGGCTGGGACGCGGGCGCCGCGGTCGCCGGGCGTCCGGTCGACGTGGTGTTCGTCGGCAGCTGCACCAATTCGCGCCTGGGCGACCTGCGCGCGGCGGCCGAGGTGCTGCGCGGCCGCCGCGTGCATCCGCGCGTACGCATGCTGGTGGTGCCGGGCTCCGAACAGATCAAGCGCGAGGCCGAAGCCGAGGGCATCGACGCGCTCGTGCGCGCCGCCGGTGCCGAGTGGCGCGAACCCGGTTGCTCGATGTGCATCGCGATGAACGGCGATCTGGTCGGCCCGGGCCAACTCGCGGTGTCGACCAGCAACCGCAACTTCGAAGGCCGCCAGGGCAAGGGCGCGCGCACGGTGCTCGCCTCGCCCGCGACCGCAGCCGCCTGCGCGATCGCCGGCGAGATCACCGATCCCCGCCGGTTCCTAACAAGCACGTCTTGCACGACGGAGGCCGCCTGATGAGCCCGTTCACCCGACTCACCTCGCGCACCGTGGTGCTGCGCGAACGCAACATCGACACCGACCAGATCATTCCCGCGCGCTTCCTCACCACCACGCAGCGGCAGGGCCTGGGCCAGCACGCCTTCAGCGACTGGCGCAGGTTGCCGGACGGGTCAGCCAACCCGGCCTTCCCGTTCAACCTTGTCGAGAGCCACGGCGCGCAGATCCTCGTCGCCGGCCGCAATTTCGGCTGCGGCTCCTCGCGCGAACACGCGCCGTGGGCGCTGCTCGATCTCGGCCTGCGCGCGGTGATCAGCAGCGAGATCGCCGACATCTTCCGCAGCAACGCGCTGAAGAACGGGCTGCTGCCGATCGTGCTCGACCAGGCCGTCGTCGACGAGCTGCTCGATCGGCCCGGCCTCGAACTGCACATCGACGTCGCCACGCGCGTCGTGACGCTGCCGGATGGCCGCAGCTTCGGGTTTCCGCTCGACGGGTTCGCCCGGACCTGCCTGCTCGAAGGCGTGGACCAGCTCGGTTACCTGCTGACGCAGCAGCCGGCGATCGAATGCTTCGAAGCCGCGCGCGACGCGCACCCCTTCCCCACCCGACACGCCGCCTCCGCGGAGGTTTCCCATGCACGCTGACATCCTCGTCCTGCCCGGTGACGGCATCGGCCCCGAAGTCACCGCCGCGGCGGTGGCGGTGCTGCGTACCGTCGCCGCGCGCTACGGCCACCGCTTCAGCTTCACCGAGAAGCTGATCGGCGGCGCCGCCATCGACGCCAGCGGCGAGCCATTGCCGCCGGACACGCTCGCCGCCGCGTCGAACGCCGACGCGATCCTGCTCGGCGCCGTCGGCGGACCGAAGTGGTCCGATCCGAAGGCGCAGGTGCGTCCGGAGCAGGGCCTGCTCGCGCTGCGCAAGGCACTGGGGCTGTACGCCAACCTGCGCCCGGTGAAGCCGCACGCGGCCGCACTCGGCGCCTCGCCGATCAAGCCGCACCTGCTGCAGGGCGTGGACCTGGTCGTGGTGCGCGAACTCACCGGCGGCATCTACTTCGGCCAGAAGCAACGCAGTGCGGATGTCGCGAGCGACTTATGCGAATACAGCGTCGGCGAGATCCGGCGCGTGGTGCGCCATGCCTGCCGCCTCGCCCTGCAGCGCAGCGGCCGCGTCACGTCGGTGGACAAGGCCAACGTGCTGGAAACCTCGCGGCTGTGGCGCGAAGTCGCCACCCAGGTGGCGCGCGACGAATTCCCCGACGTGACCCTGGAGCACCAGCTGGTCGATTCGATGGCGATGCACCTGCTTGCCAGGCCGCGCGCGTTCGATGTGATCGTCACCGAGAACATGTTCGGCGACATCCTCACCGACGAGGCCTCGATGCTGGCCGGCTCGCTCGGGCTGTTGCCGTCGGCCTCCTTGGGCTCCAGCGGCGCGCTCACGCACTGTCCTATCGACAGTGCGTGCGCCGCTGGACGCCCGGCCATGGATGGCCGGGCCGGTGTATCCGCAAGCCCGCACAGTGGCGCCAAGGATGGCGGCGAGAGAGTGATGGGGCTGTACGAACCCATCCACGGCTCCGCCCCCGACATCGCCGGCCAGGGCATCGCCAATCCGTACGCGACCATCCTCAGTGCGGCGTTGCTGTTGCGGCACTCGCTGGGACTGGAAGCCGAGGCGCGGTGCATCGAACAGGCGGTGTCCGCCGCGCTGGACGCCGGCCATCTCACCGCCGACCTTGCTGCGGGTGGGCCGGCGATCGGCACGCAGGCGGCCACCGCCGCGGTCATCGCGCAGTTGCAGCTGCCCTGCCAGGTCGCGGAGCTGCGCGATTAGCGGCGGTGGCGAACGGCGGCTGCCGAGTTGGTGGAGCCAACCCGGCCCATGCTGACCGGCATCGCCATGCGCCGCCGTTGCTTTCAATGGAAAGTTCATTTGACACCGCCCGAACGCAGCCGCTATCACTAGGTCCATGCACGCCGCCGTCTCCACCCTCGCCCACAGCAACCGCCGCCTCGCGGCGTACGCGTGTGCGAAGGCGATCGCCACCCGCACTACCACCACTACCGGTATCCGGTGGCGGATGCGGTTGGGCGTCGTGGACTGAGAATCCATCACCCCGCTCCGCATCCGGTCCGGATGCGGGGCAACCCCTCCGGCCGTTGCGGGGCTTACCAGGAGCCCTTGCATGTCAGTTTCCCCACCGCCCGCGCCGCTGCAGTCGCGCGCTGCCGCGTCGTCCGTCGTCGCCTGCCACGCGCACAAGTTCGGCGGCAGCAGCCTGGCCACCGCCGAGCGCTTCCGCCACGTCGCTGCGTTGCTGCGCGCGCCCGGCGCCAGCCGCGTGGTCGTGGTCTCGGCGATGCACGGCGTCACCGACGCGCTCACCGCGCTGGCCGATGCCGCGCTCGGCAAGCAGCCCTGGGAAGACGACTTCCGCTCCTTGCGCGCACGCCACCTCGACACCGCACGCGATCTCGACGACGACGGCCGGCAGGGCCTGCACGCCTGGCTCGAAGCCGAGTTCGCGGCCCTGCACGCGCAACTGTCGGCGCCCTCGCGCAAGCCCGAGTGGCATGCCACCGTGCAGGGCCTGGGCGAGGTGTGGTCCACGCGCCTGCTGCACGCGGCGCTGGGCGAGGCCGCGCCCGCGTGGGCGGTGCTCGATGCGCGCGAGGTACTGCAGGTGCATGCGGGCGAACTCGGCGTCGGCGTCGACTGGGCCGGCAGCCGCACCCGGCTGGCCGCGTGGCGCAGCGCGCACGCACAGGCGAACGCGATCGTCACCGGCTTCATCGCCCGCGCCAGCGACGGCGCGGCCACCACCCTTGGGCGCAACGGCAGCGACTATTCCGCGGCGATCTTCGCCGTGCTGTTCGACGCCGGCGAACTGACCATCTGGACCGACGTCGACGGCGTGCTCAGCGCCGACCCGCGCCTGGTGCCCGACGCGGTGTGCCTGGAATCGATGTCGTATGCGGAAGCCTGCGAACTCGCCTACTTCGGCGCCAAGGTGCTGCACCCGCAGACCATGGCGCCGGCGATGCAGGCCGGGCTGCCGATCCGCATCCGCAACACGCTCGATCCCGACGCGCCCGGCACGCTGATCACCGCGCAATCCGCACCGGCGGCCTCGCCGGTGAAGGGCCTGAGCCTGGTGTCGGACATGGCGATGCTCGAACTCACCGGCGCCGGCCTGATCGGCGTACCCGGCACCGCCGAGCGCATGTTCGCTGCGCTGCACACGGCGTGCGTGTCGGTGACGATGATCTCGCAGGGTTCGTCCGAGCATTCGATCTGCTGCGTGCTACGCGCCGACCAGGCCGAGCGCGGGCGCATGGCGGTGCAGGCGGCGTTCCGCGACGCGATCGCCGACGGCCAGGTCGAAGGCGTGCGCATCACCCCCGGCGTGTCGGTGCTGGCCGCGGTCGGCGACGGCATGGTCGGCACGCCCGGCGTGTCGGCGCGGCTGTTCAACGGGCTCGCGCAGGCACGGGTGAACATCCGCGCGATCGCGCAGGGCGCCAGCGAACGCAACATCTCCGTGGCCATCGCCGCCGAGGACGCCACGCGCGGGCTGCGCGCCGCGCATTCGGCGTTCTGGCTGTCGCCGCAGACGCTGTCGGTGGGCATCATCGGCCCGGGCAACGTCGGCCGCGCCCTGCTCGCGCAGCTGGCGCAGGCGGCGTCGCGCTACGGCGGCATCGGCACCACGCTCGCGGTCGCGGGCGGCGGCCTCGACCTGCGCCTGCGCGCGATCGCCAACAGCCGGTCCATGCACCTGGCGCCGCGCAAACTCGATCCGGCCGAGGCGGTCGAAGCGCTCGAACTCGGCCAGCCGCTCGACTACGCCCGCTTCGCCGCGCACGTGCGCGCCGAGCACCTGCCGCACGCGATGATCGTCGACTGCAGCGGCAGCAACGACGTTGCCGAACACTATGCCGATTGGCTCGCAGCCGGCATCCACGTGGTGACGCCGAACAAGCAGGCCGGCGCCGGCCCGCTCGCGCGCTACCGCGCGATCCGCGCCGCGACCCGGCACGGCGGCCACTTCCGCTACGAGGCCACGGTCGGCGCGGGATTGCCGGTGATCCAGACGCTGCGCAACCAGCTCGACACCGGCGACGAACTGACCGAAGTCGAAGGCGTGTTCTCCGGCACGCTGGCGTGGTTGTTCAACCGCTTCGATGGCAGCGTGCCGTTTTCGCAGCTGGTGAACGAGGCGCGCGAGGCCGGCTACACCGAGCCCGACCCGCGTGACGACCTCGGCGGCGTCGACGTCGCGCGCAAGCTGGTGATCCTGGCGCGCGAGGCCGGACGCGAGTTGTCGCTGGCCGACGTGGAGATCGAAAGCCTGGTACCGCCGGCCCTGCGCGAGGTGACTCGCGAGGAATTCCTGTCCCGCCTGCACGAACTCGACGCGCCGCTGCAGGCGCGCCTGGACGCCGCGCGCGCGCAGGGCCGCGCGCTGCGCTACCTCGCCCGCCTCGACCGCGACGGGCGCGCCAGCGTCGGCCTGGTCTCGCCCGCCCCCGACCACGCCAGCCTGCACGGGCGCCTCACCGACAACCTCATCCAGTTCCGCACCCGCCGCTACGCCAGCAATCCGCTGGTGGTGCAGGGACCCGGTGCGGGACCGGAAGTGACGGCAGCGGGCGTGTTCGGCGATATCCTCGCCATCGCGCAGGCGCTGGGGGCCCGCCCGTGAGCCGCGTTGCCCCTGCGCCCGTGTCCCCTTCCCTGCGCTCTTCTTCCATGACCGTTGCACACGCATCCGCCTTCGCCCCCGCCAGCGTCGGCAACATCGGCGTCGGTTTCGACCTGCTCGGCCACACCATCAGCGGCCCGGGCGATCGCGCCAGCGTCACCCGCATCGACGCGCCGGTGGTGCGCATCGTCGCGATCGAAGGCGACGCGGATGGCGCGACGCAACTGCCGCTGGAAGCGGCGAAGAACACCGCCGGCCGCGCCCTGATCGCCCTGCGCGAGCAGCACGGCATCGCGCACGGTTTCGAGCTGCGCCTGCACAAGGGCATCCCGCTCGGTTCCGGGCTCGGCGGCTCGGCCGCGTCGTGCGTGGCGGCACTGGTCGCCGCCAACGCGGTGCTGGACGCGCCGCTGACGCGCGACGAGTTGTATCCGCTCGCGCTGCTCGGCGAAGCGGTGGCCAGCGGCAGCGTGCACGGCGACAACGTCGCGCCGATGCTGTTCGGCGGCGTGGTGCTGGCGACGCCGACGCGCGCGATCCCGCTGGCCGCGCCGGAGCTGTACTGCGCCGCGGTGCACCCGCATTTCGTGCTGGAAACACGGCATGCGCGCGCCGCGCTGGCCGCGCCGTACGCGATCGGCGAGTTCGTGCAGCAGAGCGAACACCTCGCGCTGTTCCTGACCGGACTCGCACGCGGCGACCACGCGCTGATCGCCGAAGGCCTGCGCGACGTGCTGGTGGAACCGCGCCGCGCCGCGCTCATCCCCGGCTTCGCCGCGGTGAAGGCAGCGGCACTGGCGCACGGGGCGCTGGGCGCGAGCATTTCCGGCGCGGGGCCGACCGTATTCGGCTGGTTCGCCAGCGCCGACGAGGCCTCGTGGGCGGCGCATGCGATGCAGGTGGCGTTCGCCGGTGCCGGGCTGGAAAGCGACGCCTACGTCTCGGCGGTGAACGGCCCGCGCGCCGAGCTGGTCGCATGAGGTTCGTCAGCACGCGCGGCGGCGTCGCGGCGACGTCGCTGGATGCCGCGCTCGCGGCTGGGCTCGCGCCCGACGGCGGGTTGTACGTGCCTGAATCCGTGCCGGTGGCCGATGTCGCTGCGGTGGGCGCACCGCTCGCGCAGACGGCGGCGGTGCTGCTCGCGCCGTACTTCGCGCAATCGCGCTTGCACGAACAGCTCGACGACATCTGCCGCATCGCCTTCGACTTTCCCGCGCCGCTGCGACCGCTGGCCTCCACTGAGGCGTACCTGCTGGAGCTGTTCCACGGCCCCACCGCCGCCTTCAAGGACTACGCCGCGCGCTTCCTCGCCGAATGCCTGGCGCGGCTGCGCGATCCGGCGGCGCCGGCGACAACAATCCTCGTGGCCACGTCCGGCGATACCGGCGCGGCGGTCGGCGCCGCCTTCCATCGCCGTCCCGGTTTCAACGTCGCCATCCTTTATCCGCAAGGCCGCGTGTCGCCGCGCCAGGCGCATGGGCTGGAATGCTTCGGCGACAACGTGCGCGCGTACCGCGTCGCCGGCACCTTCGACGATTGCCAGCGGCTGGTGAAGCAGGCGCTGACCGACGAGGCGCTGCGCGCGCGGGTGGCGCTGGGCTCGGCCAACAGCATCAGCCTCGGCCGCCTGTTGCCGCAGGCGGCGTACTACGCGCAGGCCGCGCTGCAGTTCCACGCCGCGCACGGGGAACGCCTGAACTTCATCGTGCCCACCGGCAACCTCGGCAATGCGCTGGCGGGCTGGCTGGCGCGGCGCATGGGCCTGCCGATCGGCGACATCGTCCTGGCCAGCAACGCCAACGACGTGCTGCCGCGCTACTTCGCCGGCGCGGATTACGCGCCGCACCCCACCGTCGCCACGCTCGCCAATGCGATGGACGTGGGCGCGCCGAGCAATTTCGAACGCCTGCGCTGGTGGCACCCGGACGATGCCGCATTGCGCGCGGCGCTGCGCGCCGACAGCGTCGACGACGCGCAGATCCGCGACACCATCCGCACCGCGCCGCAACGCCATGGCGTCGTGCCCTGTCCGCACACTGCGGTCGGCCTGCGCGCGCTGGAGCGCCTGCGCGACGCTGGCGATGCGCGGCCGTGGGCGGTGGTGGCCACGGCGCATGCGGCCAAGTTCGACAGCATCGTCGAACCGTTGGTGGGCCATGCCGTCGCACCGCCGCCGGCACTGGCGGACTGGTTGGCGCGTCCGGCGCATGGCCAATCGCTGGCCGCGGATTACGACGCGTTGCGCGCAGCGCTGTTGCGACCATCCCCGTAGCCCGGGTAAGCGCAGCGCACCCGGGAGCAGTTCGTCACCTGCCGTTTTCCCGGGTGCGGCCTGCGGCCTTACCCGGGCTACGCAGCGAAACGAAAGCGCCGTTGCGGCATCGCAACGGCGCGTGTCCTGCCCGAAGAAAAAAGAGCGGCGGGCCAACCGAAAGTCCAGGAGGGGGAGAGAGCCTCCGGATGACCCGCCGCAAAGACTGTCAGCCGTGGTCTGCCGCCGGGGCCAGCTGCGGCGCGTGTTCGACCACTGCCGGTTCATCGCGGCGCACCCGGAACCACGCCGCGTACAGCGCCGGCAGGAACAGCAGGGTCAGCACCGTCGCCACGATCAGACCGCCCATGATCGCCACCGCCATCGGCCCGAAGAACGCGCTGCGGGTCAGCGGGATCATCGCCAGCACTGCCGCGAGCGCAGTCAGCACGATCGGGCGGAAGCGACGCACGGTCGCCTCGACAATCGCGTTCCAGCGATCCATGCCGGCGGCGATGTCGTGCTCGATCTGGTCGACCAGGATCACCGAGTTGCGCATGATCATGCCGGCCAGCGCGATCGTGCCGAGCAGGGCCACGAAGCCGAACGGCACGCGGAACACCAGCAGGAACAGGGTCACGCCGATCAGCCCCAACGGTGCGGTCAGCAACACCAGCGCGGTGCGCGAGAAGCTGCGCAACTGCAGCATCAGCAGCGTCACCACCACCAGCAGGAACAGCGGCATGCCGGCCTTGATCGAGTTCTGCCCACGCGCGGAATCCTCGACGGTGCCGCCGGTCTTCAGCAGGTAGCCTTCCGGCAGTTGCGCCTGGATGTCCTGCAGCGTCGGCAGGATCTGGTCGACCACGGTCGGCGCGGTGAGCTTGTTGCGGATGTCGGCGCGCACGGTCACGGTCGGCAGGCGGTCGCGATGCCAGATCACGCCGTCCTCGAACACGTACTCGAGCTTGGCGATCTGCGCCAGCGGCACCGGGCCGTTCGCGGTCGGCACGGCCAGGCTGCCGAGCAGGTCCAGGCGCGTACGCTCCTCATCCGGGCCGCGCATCAGCATCTCGATCAGCTCGTTGCCTTCGCGGTAGGTGCTCACGCGCAGGCCGGAGAGCGAACCGGACAGGAAGCGCGCGACTTCCGCCGAACTCACGCCCAGCGCGCGGGCACGGTCCTGGTCGATCACCAGCTTCACCACCTTGCTGGGCTCGTCCCAGTCGAGGTTGACGTTGCTGACGTTCGGGTTCTTGCGCACTTCGGCTTCGACCTGCTTGGCGATCGCGCGCACGCGGTCGATGTGCTCGCCGGAGACGCGGAACTGCACGGGGTAGCCGACCGGCGGGCCGTTCTCCAGGCGCGTGACGCGCAGCTGCAGCTCGGGGAACTGCGGGGCGACGTCGTCGATCAGCCACTCGCGCAGTTCCTCGCGCGCGTGGATGTCCCTGGCGCGCACCACGAACTGGGAGAAGTTGGCCTGCGGCAGCTGCTGGTCCAGCGGCAGGTAGAAGCGCGGCGATCCGGTACCGACGTAGGCGACGTAGTTGTCGATGTCGCTGCGCGTGGCCAGCAGCTTCTCCAGCTTCTTCGCCTGCGCTTCGGTCGAACGCAGCGACACGCCTTCGGCCAGTTCCACGTCGACCATCAGCTCGACGCGGGTCGAATCGGGGAAGAACTGCTGCGGCACGAAGCGGAACAACAGGAACGATGCGACCAGCGCGGCGGCGGTGAGGCCGATCACCAGCCAGCGGTGGTGCAGGCTGGCCTCGAGCAGGTTGCGGAAGCGGACGTAGAACGTCGATGCGTACGGATCGTGCGCGTGGTCGTGCGGCGCCGGCGGCGCGAGCACGCCGGCGAAGGCGGGCCAGCGGTCGGCGGCACGCGCGCGCAACGCGTTCCAGCGCGCGCCCGGCGAGCCGGGCTTCGGCGCCTGCGGCAAGTGCAAATCCGGCAGCATCTTGTCGCCGAGATACGGAATGAACAGCACCGCGGCGACCCACGACACCAGCAGCGCGATCGTCACCACCTGGAACAGCGAGCGGGTGTATTCGCCGGTGCTCGAGGCGGCGGTGGCGATCGGCAGGAAGCCGGCCGCGGTGACCAGCGTGCCGGTGAGCATCGGGAACGCGGTGGTCTCGTAGGCGAAGCTCGCCGCCTTCAGGCGCGAGAAGCCCTGCTCCATCTTGATCGCCATCATCTCCACCGCAATGATCGCGTCGTCGACGAGCAGGCCCAGGGCCAACACCAGCGCGCCCAGCGAAATCTTGTGCAGGCCGATGCCGAAGTAGTGCATCACCGCGAAGGTCATCGCCAGCACCAGCGGAATGCTGACCGCGACCACCATGCCGGTGCGGAAGCCGAGCGAGAAGAAGCTCACCAGCAGCACGATGGCCACGGCTTCGGCGAGCACGCGCACGAACTCGCCGACGGATTCGTGCACCGCGGCGGGCTGGTCGGAGACCTTGCGCAGCTCCATGCCCGCGGGCAACGAGGCCTGCAGGCGCTTGAATTCGCCTTCCAGGGTCTTGCCGAGCTTGAGGATGTCGCCGCCGTCCTTCATTGCCACGGCGATGCCGATCGCGTCCTCGCCCATGAAGCGCATGCGCGGCGCGGCGGGATCGCTGAAGCCGCGCGTCACCGTCGCCACGTCGGCGAGGCGGATGGTGCGGCCGCCGGCGCGGATCGGGAAGTTGCGGATTTCCTCCACCGACCTGAAACCGCCGGTCACGCGCAGTTGCACGCGTTCGGTCGGCGTTTCGAAGAAGCCGGCGGGGACGATCGCGTTCTGCTGTTCCAGCGCGCTCTTCACCGCATCGAGCGGGATCCCCAGCGTGGCCAGCTTGGTGTTGCTGACCTCGATCCAGATCTTCTCGTCCTGCAGGCCGACCAGTTCGATCTTGCCCACGTCGGGCACGCGCTGCAGCTCCAGTTCGACGCGCTCGGCGTAGTCCTTGAGCACCGCGTAGTCGAAGCCCTTGCCGGTCAGCGCGTAGATGTTGCCGAAGGTGTCGCCGAACTCGTCGTTGAAGAACGGCCCGACCACGCCTTCGGGCAGGGTCGGGCGGATGTCGCCGACCTTCTTGCGCACCTGGTACCAGACGTCGGGGATTTCCTTCGACTTGAGCGAGTCGCGCGCGATGAAGATCACCTGCGATTCGCCCGGGCGCGAGTACGAGCGGATGAACTCGTACTTGCCGGTCTGCATGAGCTGCTTCTCGATGCGCTCGGTGACCTCGCGCGCCACCTCGTCGGCGGTGGCGCCCGGCCACAGCGTGCGCACCACCATCGCCTTGAAGGTGAACGGCGGATCTTCCGACTGCCCGAGGTTGCGGTACGACCAGGCGCCGACCAGCGCCAGCAGCAGCATCGCGTAGACGACGAGGGTGCGGTTGTTGAGGGCCCACTCGGACAGGTTGAAACGGCGCATGTTGGCGTTCCGTGGTTTATGGGGTTCCTTCTCTCCGCTTCGCGGAGAGAAGGTGGCGCGCAGCGCCGGATAAGGGGCTGCTTTTGTTTTATGCGCACCTGCGGCGCGCGCCCCTCACCCCTTGCCCTCTCCCCGCAATGCGGGGAGAGGGGGCGTCGGTGCCGGGCAGTACTCGCTTCGACTCGATCAGCGCGCGGCCAACGCCGCGGGCTTGGTTGCATTCATGGCGATGGGGCGGTTCTCGCGGTCGACCGGCGCCACGGCCTGGCCTTCGCGCAGCAGGTGGCCGCCGGCGGTGACGATCCACGCATCCGCCCGCACGCCCGCGAGCACCGGCGCGTTGCTCTCGCCGAACGTACCCAACTGCACCGGCACCAGCTGCAGCTTGCTGGTCGCCGGATCGACGACCCACACCGCGGTGGCGTTGCCGGCGCCGCGCTGGATCGCCGACAGCGGCACCGTCATCGCGGCACGCGTGCCGCCGTCCTGCACGTAGACGCGCGCGCTCTGGCCCAGGTCCACCGCCTTCCCGGCGTCACCGGTGAGGCTGACGCGCGCCGCATAGGTGCGCGCCTGCGGATCGGCGGCGGGAGCGATCTCGCGGATCGTGCCCGGCAGGCGCTGGTCCGGCGCGCTCCACAGCTCCACCGCGACGGCCTGGCCGACGCTGAAATCGCGGATGCGGGCCTCGGGCAAGGCGATCGCGACTTCGCGGCCGCCGTCGGCGGCGATGGTGAAGACGGTCTGGCCGGCGCCGACCACCTGGCCGGCTTCGGCGGCGCGGCTGGCGATCATGCCGTCGTGAGGCGCGCGCAGCTGGGTGTACCCGGCCTGGTTGCGGGCGACGTCGAGGTTGGCGCGGGCGGCGTTGACCTGGCCCTGCGCGGCGGTCGCTGCGGCGTTCTGTGCATCCAGGGTCGAACGGCTGACCAGCTGCTGCTGGCCGAGCTTGGCGAAGCGGGCCTGGTCGGCGCGGGCGCGGACCAGTTCGGCTTCGGCGGCGGTCAGTTGCGCCTGCGCGGCGCGCGCCTGCGCGGCGAGATCGCCGGCATCGAGCACGGCGAGCAGGTCGCCCTTGCGCACGTGCGCGCCGACATCGACCTCACGGCGCACCAGCTTGCCGCCGACGCGGAACGACAGCGGGCTTTCCTCGCGGGCGCGGATCTCGCCCGCATACGCGGTCAGCGCCGCCTCCGCGCCGCCACCGGGATGCGCGACCAGCACCGGGCGTGCGGCTTCCTCCGGTTTGGCATCGCTGCTGCAACCGGCCAGCGCGAGCGATGCAAACAGCAGCGCCATGGACACGGCGCCGGCGGTGCTGAGCGGGGGAAATTTGCGGATCATGGCGCCGTCTCGATCGGGAGGATTAGTGAACTTCCCGGTACTGTATATTTATCGAACTGGCTAGTCTAGTATCTATCCCCATGAGTTCCGCCTCCTCCCGCACCCCCGCCCCCAAGCCCGCCAGCCCCGGTCGCCCCAAGGACTTGGGCAAGCGCGCCGCGATCCTCGACGCCGCCAAGCGCATGTTTACGGCGCACGGTTTCGAACGGGTCAGCATGGATCAGATCGCCGCCGACGCCGGCGTGTCCAAGCTCACCGTCTACAGCCACTTTGGCGACAAGGAGACGCTGTTTTCCGCGGCGATCTCGGCCAAGTGCGAGGAGCAGCTGGCGCAGGGGCTGTTCGCGGTCGCCCCGGAATCCTCGCTGCGCGAGCAGCTGCTCGGCATCGGCCGCGCCTTCCTGGCGCTGATCAACAGCGAGGAATCGCTGGCCATCCACCGCGTGGTGACCACCCAGCCGCCGCCGGCGAAGCTGGGCCAGCTGTTCTGGGACGCCGGCCCGCGCCGGGTGCAGGAGGCGTTCGAGGCGTTCCTGCGCGACGAGATCGCCGCCGGCGCGCTGGACATCCCCGAGGTGCACCGCGCCGCCTCGCAGTTCTTCTGCATGCTCAAGGGCGAGATGCACATGCTGCTGCTGTGCGGCTGCTCCGACCGCATCGATGCGGCCGAGACCGAAGCGCACGTGCAGGCCACGGTCGACATGTTCCTGCGCGCCTACCAGGCCGCGCCGGCCCGCAAGCGCTAGTCCGGCGGTACATCAGTCTTGGTTACTTCTGGCACTAAGGCGGAAAACGCCCCGACGGCGATCCTTTCCGCCACGCGGGCAGGTCCGCGGCGGCCGGCAAGTCCAGTCGTTAGAATTGGCGCCCCCGCCCACCCGTACAGAATCCCCCGATGAGCACGATCGATTTCGCCAAGGCCCGTGAATTGATGGTCGAACAGCAGGTTCGCCCCTGGGACGTGCTCGATCCGCGCGTGCTCGACGTGCTGGCCACGTTGCCGCGCGAGGACTTCGTGCCCGCCGCACAGCGCGCCCTGGCCTACGCCGACCTGCCCCTGCCGCTGGCCCATGGCGAATCGATGCTGAAGCCGGTGGTCGAAGGCCGCGTCCTGCAGGCGCTGGCGCTGCAACCCGGCGACGACGTGCTGGAAATCGGCACCGGCAGCGGCTTCCTCGCCGCCTGCCTCGGCCGCCTGGCGCGCGAAGTGGTCAGCCTGGAACGCCACGCCGACCTCGCCGACGCCGCGCGCGCCAACCTCGCCGCGCACCGCGCCGGCAATGTCAACGTGATCACCGCCGATGCGTTCTCGTGGGACGCGTCCTCGTTGGGGAGCGGCCGTCGCTTCGCCGCGATCTGCGTCACCGGCGCCGTGGCGGCGATCCCGCCGCGTTTCATCGAATGGCTGCAGCCGGGCGGACGCATGTTCGTCGTGCGCGGCCGCGCGCCGGCGATGGAAGCGGTGTTGCTGCGCAACCAATCGGGCGCGCCGCGCATCGAATCCCTGTTCGAAACCGACCTCCCCTACCTTGCCGGCGCTGCGCCGGCGCCCACGTTCGAGTTGTAACGCGCGCGTTTCCAAACGTGCCGTCTAAAAAAGGACCTTGCATGAGCCGTCACCCGCTTGTTCTCGCCCTAGCCTTCGCCCTGCTGCCCGTTGCGGCCCACGCCGAAGACCTGCTGCAGACCTACGAACTGGCGCGCTCAGGCGACCCACAGTTCTCCGCCGCCGAATCCAGCCGCCTGGTCACCCGCGAAGGCTCGGTGCAGGCGCGCGCGGCGATGCTGCCGACGGTGAGCGGTGACGCCACGTTGAACCGCGGTCTCGCCGACGGCACCGACGACGGCACCAACTCGCGCGGCGTCGGCCTGACCGCGCGCCAGATGGTCTACGACCACGGCAACTTCACCCGCCTGCGCAGCGCCAACGCGCTCAGCCAGGCCGCGGACTACCAGCTTGACTCGGCCAGCGACACGCTGATCACGCGCACCTCCGCCACCTACTTCAACGTGCTGGTGCAGCTGGAAACGCTGGCCGCCGCCGAAGCCGCGGAAACCGCGCTGAAGAAGCAGTTCGACTTCGCCTCCAAGCGCCTCGAGGTCGGCCTGGCGCCGATCACCGACGTGCACGAAGCGCGCGCCACGTACGACAGCGCGCGCGCCAACACCATCCTCGCCCGTAACGCGGTCGAGGACGCCTACCAGGCGCTGCGCGAACTCACCGGCCAGCCGGTCGCCAACCTGCGCGGCCTGCCGGAAGACTTCCAGCCGTCGCTGCCGGAGACCGGCGGCGCCGACGAATGGGTCGCCACCGCCGTGGCCAACAACCCGGCGCTGAAGGCCAGCGAGTTGCAGCTCAAGTCCGCCGAAGCCGACGTCGGCACCGCGCGCGCGGGCCACTACCCGACCCTGTACCTGAGCGGCAGCTACGGCGACACCACCACCTGGGGCCGCGAGAACGGCAGCAGCTTCGACTTCAGCGACGGCCGCGGCTCGATCGGCCTGACCCTCTCGGTGCCGATCTTCTCCGGCGGCGCCACGCAGTCGGGCGTGCGCCAGGCGCTCGCGCGCCGCGACATCGCCAACGACGACCTCGAGCAGAGCAAGCGCGCGCTCGACCGCAACACCCGCAACGCCTACCAGACCGTGGTCGCCGGCATCAGCGAAGTCGAGGCGCGCCGCCTCGCGCTGGTCTCCGCCCGCGCCGCGTACGATGCCTCGCAGGTCGGCCTGGAAGTCGGTACCCGCACCGTGCTGGACGTGCTGACCAACCAGCGCAACCTGTTCACCGCGTCGCAGGCCTTCGCGCAGGCGAAGTACAACTTCCTGCAGAACCGCCTGCTGCTGGAACAGGCCGCCGGCACGCTCGACATCGACGACGTGCAGGAGATCAACCGCCTGCTCACGGTCGACACCGAAGCCAGCCTGCAGACGCCGCCGGCGCAGCCGGCCCAGTAAGTCCGCACTGCGCGGGATGATGACGAAGGCGGCCCATGGCCGCCTTCGTCGTTTCAGCGCCCGCGCAGGACCGGTTCGAGCAGCGCCATCGTGCGCGCCAGCGCGCCGCGCCCGGTTTCCACCAGCGCGCGCCCGGCGGCGGCCATGCGCTCGCGCGCGGGGCGATCGCCGAGCAGCACCGCCACGTCGGTACCGACCGCTTCGGCATCCGCGCCGATCCGCAACGCGCCGGCCTGCGCGAGCTTGTGCGCGATCTCGGTGAAGTTGTGCAGGTGCGGCCCGGTGACGATCGCGGTGCCGGTGGCGGCCGGTTCGAGCAGGTTGTGGCCGCCGATGGCCTGCAGGCTGCCGCCGACGAAGGCGACGTCGGCGCAGGCGTAGAAGTTCACCAGCTCGCCCAGCGTATCGACCACGAACACCGCGTCCTCGGCCTGCGGCCAGCGCGCGCGCGAACGCGTCGACACCGGCCAGCCGGTGCTGCGCGCCGCGTCGGCCACCGCACGGAAGCGTTCGGGATGGCGCGGCGCCCACAGCAGCAGCAGGTCCGGGAACGCGCCGCGCAGGCGGCGATGGATGGCGATGACGTCGGCTTCTTCCTGCTCGTGCGTACTCGCCGCGATCCACACCGGGCGTCCGGCCACGCGCGCGCGGAACTCGTCGGCGAACGCGGCGACCGTGTCGGGCACGCTGACGTCGTACTTGAGGTTGCCGGTTTCCAGCGTCTGCTCCTCGCGCGCACCCAGGCGCACGAAGCGCCTGGCATCGGCGTGCGACTGCGCCGCGACCGCGCGCACCGTGCGCAGCGCGCGCCCGACCAGCGGCGCCAGCACGCGGTAGCCGCGCAGCGAACGCGCCGACAGGCGCGCGTTGAGGATGTAGCTGGGCACGTCGCGGTCACGGCAGCCGAACAGCAGGTTCGGCCACAACTCGGTTTCCATGATCAGCGCCGCGATCGGCCGGTGGTGGGCGAGGAAGCGGCCGACCGCGCCGGGCAGGTCGTAGGGCAGGTAGACGTGTTCGACCTGGTCCTTCCACAACGCGCGCACGCGCTCGGAGCCGGTCGGCGTGATCGTGGTCACCAGCAGGCGCAGATCCGGGCGCCCGCGGAGCAGCGCCTGCACCAGCGGGATCGCGGCGTTCACCTCGCCCACGGACACCGCGTGCACCCACAGCGTCTGCGCGTGCGCTGGTTCGTTGTAGATCGCGTAGCGCTCGGCCCAGCGCTGCAGGTAGGCCGGCTGGCGGAAGCCGCGCCAGATCAGGTGGTAGACGGTGATCGGCGCGAGCAGGTACAGGACCGCCGAATACAGGACGCGCAGCAGGCGCTCGATGAGGTCTGGCTTCGTCACTGGCGGCATCGGTGAAGGATAGCGAAGTTGCCGCTGCGATCGGCCGGTCGCGGCGGCACGCGCCCTGGTTGGCGTTCCCTGGATCGCGTCATGCGGGATCGCGGCCTTGGAGTCGCGCCCTTAGAATCGCCGCATGTCCGACGATGCCAAGCCGCTGCGCACGGCCAGCCCCACCGATCCCGGCCCCGCACCCTTGGGCCTGCGGCACTGGCCGATGTGGGCGGGCTACTTCGCGATGTGGCTCGCGGCAAGGCTGCCGTGGCCGTTGCAGCGTGGGCTCGGCCGCATCGTCGGCGAGCTGGCGCGCCTGCTCATTCCCGACCGCCGCCGCGCCGCGCGCATCAACATCGCGCTGTGCTTCCCGGAACTGGACGCCGCCGCGCGCGAACGCCTGCTGCGCGAGCATTTCCGCGACGTCGGCATCGGCCTGTTCGAATTCGCGCGCGCGTGGTGGGGCTCGGCCGCCCCCATGCGCCGCACCGTACGCATCGAAGGCCTCGAACACGTGCAGGCATTGCAGGCGCAGAAACGCGGCGTGCTGTTCGTGTCCGGTCACTTCATGACCCTGGAGCTGTGCGGCCGGCTGATGTGCGACCACATCCCGCTCGCCGGCATGTACCGGCGCCTGCGCAGTCCGGTGATGGAGTGGGCGGTGAAGCGCGGCCGCCTGCGCTACGCCTGCGCGATGTACAGCAACGACGAGATCCGCCCGGCGATGCGCCACCTCAAGCAGGGCGGCTTCCTCTGGTACGCGCCGGACCAGGACATGCGCGGCAAGGACACGGTGTTCGCGCCGTTCTTCGGCGTGCCCGCGGCGACGATCACCGCCACGCACCAGTTCGCGCGCCTGAGCGGCTGCGCGGTGGTGCCGTTCTTCCATCGCCGCGTCGGCGCCGACTACGTGCTGCGCGTGGCGCCGCCACTCGCCGAGTTCCCGTCCAGCGACGCCACGCTGGACAGCACGCGCGTGAACGCCAGCATCGAGGCGATGGTGCGCGAGGCGCCGAGCCAGTACCTGTGGATCCATCGCCGCTTCAAGCGGCGTCCCGCGGGCATGGTGTCGCCGTACAAGGCCGCGCGCGACTGAGCAACCCGCGCGCAGGGCTCGATGCCGCGTGCGTCCGGCAGGAAGCCGGCAAGCGGTCGTGGCCGGAATGCATCGACGCGTACCGCAACGTCAGGGACGCGCATCCCGCGACAGCAGGCTGCCGGCGTACAGCGCCGCCAGCAGCAGGGTCAATCCGCCCCAGAAGGTCGAATAGAACGCCAGGTGCGTGTTGAACGGAAACACGGTCACGGCAAGCGCGAGCATCGCCGGACGCGCGTCGTCCCGCGCCGATTCGTCGGCGAAGCGCCAGGCACGCCAGGCGAGCGCCACGCCGGACAGCCACAACAGCAGGCCGATGAAGCCGGTTTCGCTGAGGATTTCCAGCACGATCTGGTGCGCATGCAGCGCGGGCCCGCTGCCCCATGCAGGCGCCTGCGCAGGCTCCGGGTCGCACGCGGGGAACGCTTCGCGGAAGCCGCGTGCCCCCACGCCGTTGAGCGGATGCTCGCGCACCATGCATACGGCGGCACTCCAGATCCGGCCTCGGCCCGACAGCGCGTTGTCGACGCCGCTCTCGTCGGCGTTCAGCGCATGCAGCGTGCGATCGATGCGTTCGCGCACCTGCGGCACGGTCGCGGTCATCACCGCCATCGCCACCGCGCCGAAGGCGAACACGCCCAGCAGCCGCTTCCAGCCCAGCAGGCGCCAGCCCGACACGACCAGCACCAGCGCATAGGTGATCCAGGACGCGCGCGAACCCGCCAGCAGCATCACCACGCCGACGGCTGCGGCGGCGACCAGCCAGCCGAGCGTGTGGAAGCGCCGCCCCGCGGCATACAGCGCGAACGGCGACAGGCTCGCCAGCACCTGTCCCAGCTTGAGGTTGCACGGACCGAGCACGCCGCTGAGGCGGTCGGCCGCTTCGGCTTCAGCCGCCGTGCACATCGGATGGTGGCTGATGACCTGCTTGAGCGTGTCGATGCCGAAGAACAACGGACTGGTGCCCGTCGCTGCCTGCAGCAGCGCGTCCAGCGTCCAGATGCCGACGATCACCGCGAGCCCGGTGAAGGTGATGCGCCGGCCTCGCGGGTTGGCGACCGCGGACGCGGCCAGCCACAGGAACGGCAGGTAGCGCAGGTCCTCGCCGGTCTGCGCGAAGGCATGCGCGCGATCGATCGCGTCGAAGGCTGACAGCAGCTCCGGCACCCAGTACGCGCAGAACAGCACGCTGGTCAGCGCCCAGGCGTGGTTGCTCAGCAGTTGCGCGCCACCGCGGAAACGCGACAGCAGCAGGTGCACGATCGCGGCCAGCGCGCCCAGCACCAGCACCGCCTCGGCATAGCCCGGCGCGGGCCACAGCGCGACGTAGGTGAGGATCCACGCCGGCGCCCAGCGCCAGCCGGCCGGCTGCGCACCGGGCGGTTGCGAGCCCGCAACGGCAGCGTGGGACTCAACCACTGAGTTCGGCATAGACGGCAAGCGTGGACTCCTGCATCGCGCGCAACGTGTGCGGAATGGTAGCCGGAGGCGCCGGCGGTTGCGCCAGCAGGCCGCGCGCGGCGCGCGCGAGCGCGTCGACATCGAACGGCGCCACGCCACCGCCGGGCTGCAGCTGCGCGAGCAGTTCGCCCACGCCGCCGTGCGCCCAGCCCAATACCGGCCGGCCGACCGACAGCGCTTCGATCACGGTGCGACCGAAGGATTCGGGCTTGCGCGAGAGCTGCAGCACCAGGTCGCTGGCGGCGTACGCGCGCGCGATCTGGTCGGTCGGCGGGGTGAACGCGATCGCATCGGCGATGCCGAGCGTGGCGGCTTCGGCTTCGAGTTCGGCGATGTAGGCCTCGCGCCCGGCCTCGCGCGCGCCGGGCAGCCACAGCATCGCGGTGCTGCCCTGCCCGCGCAGGTCGGCGAGCAGGCGCAGCGCGTCGGCGTGGCCCTTCAACCGCGTGCCGCGCCCGGGCAGCAGCAGCAGCGGGCCGTCGGCGGCGAGGGCCGGATGCTGGGCCGCAGCCCACGCACGCGCGGCGTGGTCCGGGTGCGGGGTGCGCGGAAACACCGCGGTGTCGATGCCGCGCGGGATCACCCGCAGCCGCGCCGCGTCGGTCGCCGGATAGTGCTTCAACACGTATGCGCGCACGGTGTCGGACACGCAGATCACCCGTTCGCCGCGCGTCATCACCGCGCTGTAGCGCGAGGGCGAATTCAGGCCGTGCACGGTGGTCACCAGCCGCGGCGCGTGCGCCGGGATGCCGCGCAACGCGAACACCGCCAGCCACGCCGGCAGGCGCGAGCGCGCGTGCACCAGGTCGACGCGTTCGCGCACGAACAGCGCGCGCAGCGTGCGCACGTGGCGCAGGGTCAGCAGCGACTTGCGGCCGATGTCGAGCGCGACGTGCTCGGCGCCCAGCGCCTGCAGCTTCGGCACCAGCCGGCCGCCGGCGGAGACGACGATCGCGCGATGCCCGTGCTGCACCAGCGCCTGCGCGATCTCCAGGGTGGAACGTTCCACGCCGCCCGATTCCAGCGCGGGCAGCAGCTGCACGACGGTCAGGCGATGCATGCGGGGAATGAAGCGGAATCAGCGAACGGGGAACGCGGAAGCCACGGCGACAGCGGCGCTTGCGGTGGCTTCCGTCGCCCGTTCCCGCGCTTCAATGCCGTTCCCTCAGGATTCCGGCCGGTCTTCCAGGACGAACTGCGCACCGCAGTACGGGCACTGGCACTCGCGCTCGGCCTCGATCGGCAGGTACACGCGCGGATGCGAATTCCACAGCGCCATCGACGGCAGCGGGCAGCTCAGCGGCAGGTCGGCACGGGTGACGACGTAACGCTGCTCGGCGTTGGCCTGGGTGGGATGGAGGGGGGCTGCGGTCATGGCGGGGCGACTTCGTGTAGCTGGGCCCGCATTGTAGAGCCTGCCCCGCACTTGATGCGGGGGCGCCACGATGATCTTCAAGCCGCTGCAACGACGCACGCGCCGCAGCGCACGGGATTGGTGGGCGACCGGGCTTGCGCCAGCGACGCCACATGGCCGTGTGGCGGGCTGGAGTCCGCCCTACGGCAGATCGAACAGCAGCACCTCGGCGGCCTGGCTGGCATGCAGCTGCAGGTCGGCTTCCTCGACCAGGCCGAGGGCATCGCCCGCGACCAGCGTGCGGCCGGCGACGTCGACCGCGCCGCGGGTCACCTGCAGCCAGTAGCGGCGCTGCGGTTCCAGGGTGCGGCCGAGGCGCGCGCCCGCGGCCAGCCGGGTCACGTACAGCCGCGCGTCCTGGCGGATGGCGATGCTGCCGTCCGCGCCATCCGGTGCGGCCAACAGCAGCCAGCGCCCGTCGGCGTCAGCGCCGACCGCCGCACGCTGGGCGTAGGCCGGTTGCGCGTTGAGGCGGTCGGGCTGGATCCAGATCTGCAGGAAGTGCACCGGCGCGGCACCGCTGGCGTTGAACTCGCTGTGCTGCACGCCGTGCCCGGCGCTCATCCACTGCAGTTCGCCCGGACGGATCACGCCGCCCCCGCCGCTGCTGTCCTTGTGCGCGAGCGCACCGTCCAGCACGTAGCTGAGGATTTCCATGTTGGCGTGGCCGTGCGTCGGGAAGCCCGCGCCCGGATCGACGCGGTCTTCGTTGATGACGCGCAGCGGTCCGAAGCCCATCCAGGCCGGGTCGTAGTACTGGCCGAAGGAGAACGTGTGGTGGCTGTCGAGCCAGCCGGCCTGCACGCGTCCACGGGCACTGGAGGGGCGTTCGATGATCATGCGCGTGCGCTTACTTCTTCGCCGGCTTCTTGGCGGGTGCGGCGGCTTCGGCCTTCGGCACCATCGCTTCGGTGGTGATGCGGATGGTGATCTCGTCGCTGACGTTGGGCACGTACTTGTTCACGCCGAACTCGCTGCGCTTGATCGTGGTGCTAGCGTCGAAGCCGACCGCGGCGCGCTTGCCGAGCGGATGTTCGCCGGCCTTGTTCAGGGTGACGTCGAGCACCACCGGCTTGGTCACGCCGTGCACCGTGAGGTCGCCGGACACGCGCAGCTTGTTGTCGCCGGCGGCTTCGGCCTTGGTGCTGGTGAAGGTGATGGTCGGGTACGTCGCGGCGTCGAAGAAGTCGGCGCTGCGCAGGTGCTCGTCGAGGTCCGGCACGCCGCTGTCGATGCCCGACAGCGGGATGGTGACCTTCACCGACGACTTGGCCACGTCCGCGGCGTCGTAGACGATCACGCCATCGACCTGGCCGAAGCGCGCGGTCGGATTGGCGAAGCCGAAGTGGTTCCAGCCGGCGATCACGTCGGTGTGGTTGGGATCGATCTTGTACGAGACCGGGGCGGCGAAGGCCGTGCCTGCGAACAGCAGCGCGGCGGCGAGGGTCAGCGGCTTGAACATGGTGCGGGGCTCCATCGGGTGTGGGGTTAAGAGGCGCGCAGGGCGCCGGGGGATTCGCGGGTGGTTACTCGATGCGCGCGGCTTCGTCGAAGGCCAGGCGCGGCGAACGCGGGAACAGCTTGGCGGGATCGCCGTAGCCGAGATTGACCAGGAAGTTCGACTTCCAGTTCGTGCCGGCGAAGAACGCGGCGTCGACCTTGGCGTTGTCGAAGCCCGACATCGGACCGCAGTCCAGTCCCAGCGCGCGCGCGGCCATCAGCAGGTACGCACCCTGCAGGCTGCCGTTGCGCAGGCAGATGGTCTCGATCACGGACGCGGGCTTGGTGTCGAACCAGCTCTTGGCATCGGTGTGCGGGAACAGGTACGGCATCTTCTCGAAGAAGGCCGTGTCGTAGGCGACGATGACGGTGACCGGCGCCGCCATGGTCTTCTTGTAGTTGCCCTCGTCCAGCGCGGGGCCGAGCTTGGCCTTGGCTGCGGCCGACTTCACGAACACGAAACGCGCCGGGCAGGAGTTGGCCGTGGTCGGCCCCCACTTGAGCAGGTCGTAGAGGCGGTGCAGCAGCGCGTCGTCGACTTCACCGCCGAGCTCGTTGTGGGTGCGCGCGGTGAGGAACAGCTGGTCCAGCGCGTCGGCCGGCAAGGCGGAATGCATCGATCGTTCTCCATGAGCGAGGTTGGCCATCGGCCAAGGCGGCAAAGTGTAGAGTCTGGCGCGTGAACCCACAGGCGGCCACGCCGGAACGGACCTATTCCCAGATGCAACAAAACGCATCGCCGCCTACCCACGAAGCCTGGACCCTGAGCGACGGCCACGCCGGCAACGTGCGCCAGGCGCAGGCCCTGGCCGCCGCGATGGGGCTGGCGGCGCGCGACTGGACCCTGCCGGCGCGGGCGCCCTGGCGCTGGTTGTCGCCGCGACGCCTGCCCGGCGCGCGCCACGCCTTCGGCGCCGACTTCGCCCATGCGCTGCCGCATGCACCGCCGCTCGCGATCGGTTGCGGCCGCCAGGGCGCGTTGGCCACGCGCCTGCTGCGCAGTGCAGGCGCACGCGCGATCCAGATCCTGGATCCGCGCATCGATCCGCGCCATTGGGACCTCGTCGTCGCGCCGGCGCACGACGGCTTGAGCGGCGCCAACGTCATCACCCTGCTCGGCAGCCTGCACCCGGTCGACGACCTGTGGCTGGCCGCCGCGCGCCAGCAGTTCGTCGCCTTCGCGCAGTTGCCGCAACCGCGCACCGCGGTGCTGCTGGGCGGCACCAGCGCGCATGCGGACGTCGACCTGGGTGCACTGAGTGCATGGCTGGATGCGCTCGCCGCGCGGATCGCGCAGGAAGGCGGCAGCGTGCTGGCGACGGCCTCGCGACGCACGCCGGCCGCGGCGCGCGCACTGCTGCACGCGAAACTCGCGGCGTTGCCCGGCATCGTCTGGCGCGACGCGGACGACGGCGCCAACCCCTACGCCGGCCTGCTCGGCTGGGCCGACCGCATCGTGTGCACCGCCGACTCGGTGAACATGCTGTCGGAAGCCGCGGCGACCAACGTGCCGGTGCACGTGTGCGGCGTGCAGCCGCTGCAGGGCCGGCCGCGACGCTTCGTCGACAGCCTGCTGGCACTGGGCCGGATCCGCGAATTCACGCCGACACTCGACGCATTCGCGGTGGTCCCGCTGCGCGAGACCGCGCGCGTCGCCGCGGAAGCGCGCGAACGCCTGCGGCTCTGACGCGCCGTCCGCGCCTCAGCCGGGCGCGGTGAAATCCAGCGCCTGTGCCTGCGTCGCCGCGCGGATCGATGCGCGCGCCGCGTCGATCTCCGCATCCAGCGGCAGGCGCCGCGGCCGCCGGTCCAGGGTGCAGTCCAGTCCGCGCGACAGCAGTGTCGCGTGCGCGGCGCGCAACGCTGCCGCCGTGGTCGCATCGAACACGTCCACGGCATGCATGGCATCGATCAGGCCCGGCGTGTTGCGCGGTTCCAGCAGCGTCGCCTGCGCCCGCGCGTGGACCAGCACCAGCGCCTGCAACAGGAATTCCAGGTCGACCAGGCCGGCCTCGCCCTGTTTCAGGTCGAACGCGGACGCATCGCTGCGGTCGAGTTCGCCGCGCATGCGCCGGCGCATCGAGACGACGTCGGCACGCACCTGCACCGGATCGCGCCCGCGCGCGAGCGTGTCCGCGCGCACGCGTTCGAAATCGGCGTGCAGGCCGGCGTCGCCGGCGACGAAGCGCGCGCGCACCAGCGCCTGGTGCTCCCACGTCCACGCGCGCTCGCGCTGGTACTCGCCGAAGCTGGCGAGCGACGACACCAGCAGGCCCTTCGCGCCGTCGGGGCGCAGGCGCACGTCCACCTCGTACAGGCGCCCGGCCGCGGTGACCGCGTCGAGCAAGGCCACGACCTTCTGCGCCAGGCGCGCGAACCAGCGCGTCGCATCGAGCGCACGCGCGCCGTCGGAGTGCGCGTCGCCGCCGTCGTCGGCGCGCGGCGCGTCGTAGAGGAACACCAGGTCGAGGTCGGAACCGAAGCCGAGCTCCTCGCCGCCGAGACTGCCGTAGCCGAGCACCGCGAAGCGCGCGCCGGCGACCACCCCGTGCGCGCTCGCCACTTCGCGTTGCGCGAGCGCGAGCACCCGCGCGACCACGCCATCGGCCAGCCACGCCAGTTGCTGCGCGCTGGCCGCGGCCGGTTGGCGGCGGTCGCGCACGGCCATGGCGATGCGGAAGCTCAACGCCTGCCGCACCTCGTTGAGTTCCTGCAGCACGCTTTCGGCATCGTCGCCGGCGACCGCGGCGCACGCCGCCAGCAACGCCGCACGATCGGGCAGGTTGCCGGCCACGCGCGCGTCGAGCAGTTCGTCGAGCAGCAACGGATACGCCGCCAGGCGTTCGGCGAGCAGGGCGCTGCGCGAGACCACGTCGACCAGGCGCTGCAGGGCCACGGGTTGTTCGTCGAGCAGCGCGAGGTAGGCGCTGCGGCGCAGGATGTTCTGCAGCAGCGCGAGCAGGCGCCGCAGCGCGAGCATCGGCTGCCGCGATCCGGCCGCCGCCTGCAACAGCGCGGGCAGCACACGATCGAGCCGCGCCCGCGTCGCATCCGACAGGCCCTTCACGCCGGGACTGCGGGCCAGGTCGCGCAGCAGGCTGTCGGCCTGCTCGGCGTCGTCGAAACCGGCCGCACGCAATTCCTCTGCCTCGCCCGCGTCCGGCAAGGCGCGCCAGTACGCGGCCAGCGATGCCGGCGCCTGTGCCTTGCGCCGCGGGGCCAGCAGCGCGTCGAACTCCGCGGTCACGCGCGCACGGTGCCCGTCGAGCACCTCGCGCAACGCGTCCCAGTCGGCGTAGCCCAATGCGTCGGCGATGCGTGCACGCTCCTCCTCGCGCTCCGGCAAGGCGTGCGTCTGCGCATCGGCGAGCATCTGCAGGCGGTTTTCGAGCCGGCGCAGGTAGCCATAGGCCTCGCCCAGCGCCGCGCTGGCCTCGGTGGAAATGTGCCCGGCCTCGACCAGCGCCTGCATCGCCGGCAACAGGCGGCGGTCGCGCAGCTGCGCTTCGCGGCCGCCGCGGATCAGCTGCAGGGCCTGCACCAGGAACTCGATCTCGCGAATGCCGCCGGGGCCGCGCTTGATGTCGTCGGCCAGTTCCTTGCGCGCCACTTCCGCGCTGATCGCCGCCTTCATCGCGCGCAGGCCGTCGAGTGCGCCGTAGTCGAGGTAGCGCCGGTACACGAACGGGCGCAAGGCCTGCAGGAAGCGTTCGCCCGCGGCGATGTCGCCGGCCACCGGCCGCGCTTTCTGCCAGGCGTAGCGCTCCCAGTCGCGGCCTTCGTGCTGGAAGTACTGCTCCATCGCCGCGAACGACCAGGCGACGCGACCGACATTGCCGTACGGGCGCAGGCGCAGGTCGACGCGATGGCTGAAGCCGTCGGCGGTGACTTCGTCGAGCAGTTTCGCCAGCTGCTGGCCCAGGCGCGCGTAATAGGTTTCGGCGGCGAGCGGGCGCGGGCCGTCGGACTCACCGTCGCATTCGTAGGCGTAGACCAGGTCGACGTCGGAACTGAAGTTGAGCTCGCCGCCGCCCAGCTTGCCCAGTCCGTACACCACCAGGCGCTGCGGCCGGCCTGCGTGGTCGCGGACGAAGCCGTGGCGTTGCGCGAAGTCCGCTTCCAGCGCCGCCAGCGCCAGCGCCAGGCATTCTTCCGCCAACGTGGTCGCCCCGGCCAGGGTGTCGGCGACCGCGTCCAGGCCGAGCACGTCGCGCCACACCAGCCGGGTCGATGCGGCCGCGCGATGGCGCCGCAGCAGCAGCGGCCAGTCGGCGCGGTTTTCCGCGGTCAGCACGGGGGACGGCAACGGCGCCGCGTCCGCGAGCAGGCGCGGCAACAGATCGGGCTGGCGCAGCAGCGTGTCGATGGCGAAATCGCTGGCGACCGCGACCCGGCGCACCTGCGCACTGGCGTGCGGGTCCGCGAGTGCGGCGGCGCAGGCCGGCAGGTTGCGCAGGCGCTGCAGCGCGCGTTCGGCGATGGCGTTGCGGTTCAAGTCTTCCATCGCCGCGATTCTGGCATGCGCAAAACACAGCGGCCGCCCGGAGGCGGCCGCTGGTGACACGTCGCGATGGCTTGCGTCGCGGCGATCAGTACTGCACGGCCTTCGCCGCGTTGACGCGGCCATAGCCGTAGGCGTCGTCCTTGCCCGGCTTGCCCAAGTCGTCGGCGGACGCGCGCAGGATGCGCTCGACTTCGGACGGCGCCAGCTCGCCGCCGTGCTTGCCGATGATCAGCGCGGCCACGCCCGACACGTGCGGCGCCGCCATGCTGGTGCCGGCCATCCAGCCGTAGAAGTTGCCCGCCGCCGTCCGCTGGGTGGTGCTGAACACCAGGTCGAACACCCAGCACTGCTGCACCACCGGCCCGACCTGGCACAGCTGCGTGCCCGGCAGGCGCCCATCGCCGCCCGGCGCGCCGAAGCTGATCGCGGTGGTGCCGTAGTTGCTGTAGCTCGCCAGCGGATCCAGGTTGGTGCTCGGATCCACCGCCCAGCCTGCCGGCGCGAGCGCCGACACCGTCACCACGTTGGGCAGCTGCGCCGGGAAGGCGCGCAGGTTGGCCTGGTAGCAACCGTCGGTGTCGCAGATCTGCACGCCCGAATCGTGGTCGAGGTCGCGGCCGTCGTTGCCGGCCGACACGACGGTGATGGCGTTCTGCGAGCGCGCGTACTGCACGGCGCGCTTGGCCGCGTTGATCAGTTCGGAGGTTTCCTTGCCGCCCACGTCGAGGCCGCCGCGCACGCCCAGGCTCATGTTGATCACGTCCGCGCCGTGGTCGGCCGCATAGACGATGCCCTGGACGATGCCGGCGAAGCTGCCGCTGCCGGTGCTCGCGCTGAGCACCTTGACCGCGAAGAGTTTGGCTTCGGGCGCGACACCGATCGTGCCGATGCCGTTGTCGGCCGCGCCGATGGTGCCGAAGGTGTGGGTGCCGTGGGCGCTGCCGGCGGTGTTGCAGTAGCCCTCGCCGGGCACGAACGAGGTCGACTCGGCCGCAAGCAGGTTTGGCGCGATGTCCACGTGCGTGCAGTACACGCCCGAGTCGAGCACCGCCACGCGCACGCCCGCGCCGCGGAAACCGGCATTCCAGGCACCGACCGCGTCGATGGCGGCATGGCCCCACTGCAGGTCGAAGAAGCGGTCGTTGTCGCCGGAGGCCGGCGGGTTCGCGTAGTCCTCGCTGATGTCGAGCGGCTGCGGCTGCTCGAACTGCAGGGTGACGTCGGCCACCGCCGAACGCACGCCCTGCACCTTGGCCGCACGGGTGGCGAAGTTCGGATCGCCGGACTCGACGATCGCCACGCCGATCTGCGGCAGGCGCGCGGTGATGGTGCCGCCGGCGGCTTCGATCTTGCGCGCCAGCTGCGCATCGAAGGCGAGCGTCTTGGCGCTCACGACATACGTGGCCGCCTGCGCGGACGCGGCAACGCCAAGCGTGCCGATGGCCAGGGCGATGGCCCGGGAAAGATTGGTCATGTTGGATTCCCTCAAGGTGATTTGACGAGAGGCGCTGGCGTCGCGACCCGGCCGACGATCCCCACACCCCCAAACGGGGGACGGGAAAACCCCGTTCGCCCGGCCAGAGAAGGAAGGGATCGGCCACCCCAATTGATCGGCCGCAACCCGAGGCCGACACTGCGGGCGAGGGAGTTAAGCGGGCGCGATGCCCGCGCCGGCGGCGCGGCGGCGGGCCCGGCGGCAGCCATGAAAGACGCAAAAGGGCCGGAAACAAAAAAGCCCGCTAGCGGTCGTAACCGGTAGCGGGCCTTGCTCCCTCCCCCACGTCGGGATGCGAGCCGATCGTGAAGGAAGCGTTATTCCATTTGCACGCTGCAGTGCAAAACGATACTCGCGAGTTCACCAAGCGCGGGTTTCACCCCGCTTTTCGCGGCCTCGCGGCGGAAAGAACGCCGAAATCACCGGATCCTCCACGGCCTCCGTCCCCAACCCGGGGGCCGCACGCGCGCCGGTGCGACGGCCAGCCGCCGCCCAAAGCGGTGCTTGAGCGGGCCCCGCCGCGCGTGCTGTCATGCGGCCTCGCCTGCGGACCGGCCCGATGCAACTGTTCGAACGCGATTCGCTGCTGGGCACCCTGGAGCGGCTGCTGCACGAGGCAGCGGACGGCGCCGGCCGGGTCGTGTTCGTCGGCGGCGAAGCCGGCATCGGCAAGACCTGCCTGGCCACCGCCCTGCGCGACCGCCGCGGCGCCGCCGGCCTGTGGTGGGGCGCCTGCGACGCACTGCAGACCCCGCACCCGCTCGCGCCGCTGCACGACATCGCGCGCGCCCAGCCGGTCCGCTTCAAGCCGCTGCTGGCGCAGGAGGGCGGGCGCGCCCCGCTGTTCGAAGCCGTGCTGGCCGAACTGCAGGCAGCCACGGCACCGACCCTGTTCGTGGTCGAAGACGCGCACTGGGCCGACGAGGCGACCCTGGACCTGCTCAAGTTCCTCGGCCGGCGCCTGGAGCAGCTGCGTTGCCTGCTGCTGGTGACCTATCGCGACGACGAGGTCACCGCGCAGCATCCGCTGCGCCGGCTGATGGGCGAACTGCCCGCGGCGCGGGTGACGCGGCTGCAGGTGCCGCGCCTGTCCGCCGACGCGGTCGAAGCCATGGCGAAGGGCGCGCTGCGTGCGCACGACGGCTTGCACGCGCTGACCCGGGGCAATCCGTTCTTCGTCAGCGAACTGCTCCAGCACGGCATGGACGGCGTGCCGCAGGGCGTGCAGGACCTGGTCCTCGCGCGCTTCGCCAGGCTCGGCCCGATGGCGCAGCAGGTGATGCAACTGGCCTCGATCGTGCCGCGGCGCATCGACGACTGGCTGATGCAGGACGTGCTGGCGCCGCCGTTGGCCGCGATCGAGGAGTGCCTGGACGCCGGGCTGCTGGTCGCCGATGGCGATCGCCAGGCGCTGGCGTTCCGGCACGAACTGGCGCGCGTGGCGATCGAGCAGTCGCTGTCGCGGCTGCGCGCGCAGGAACTGCACGTGCAGGTGCTGGCCGCGCTCGCGCACGCCGAACCCGCGCGCGTGTCGCTGGCCTGGCGCGTGCACCACGCCGACCGCGCCCGCGACGCCGCGGCGGTGCTGCAGCTCGCACCGGACGCCGCACTGGAAGCACAGCGGCGCGGTGCGCACCTGGAAGCGGCGGCGCACCTGCGCACCGCGCTCGCCTACGCCGGGCAACAGCCCGATCCGGTGCGCGCCGTGCTGCTGGACCGGCTTGCCTACGAGAGCTACCTCACCGACCGCATCGAGGACGCGCTCGTCGCGCGCCACGCCGCGCGCGAGTTGTGGCGGCGCATGGGCGATCGCCTGAAGGAAGGCGATGCGATCCGCTGGCTGTCGCGCCTGTCCTGGTACAACGGCCAGACCGCGGTGGCCGAAGCGCATGCCGACGAGGCCATCTCCGTGCTCGCCGCGCTGCCGCCCGGCCGCGAACTGGCGATGGCGTACAGCAACCGCGCGCAGTTGCACATGCTGCAGGGCGAAAGCGCCGACGCCGTCGCCCTGGGCACGCGCGCCCTGGCGCTGGCGGTGGAGCTGGGCGACGTGGAGATCCAGGCCAACGCCCTCAACAACATCGGCACCGCGCGCCTCGATGCCGGCGACGAAGCCGGCCGCGCCGAACTCGAGCAGAGCCTCGCGCTCGCCCTCGCCGGCGGCTTCGAGGAACACGCCGCGCGCGCGTACGTGAACCTCTCGTTCGATGCGGTGATGCTGATGCGCTTCCCGGTGGCGCTGGCCTGGCTCGAACGCGGCATCGCCTACTGCGATGCGCGCGACCTCGATGCGTGGGCGCGCTACATGTCGGCGTACCAGGCCGCGGCATGGTTCGCACTGGGCGAGTGGCAACGCGCCGCCGACCAGGCGGCGCTGGTGCTGCAGGCGCCCAACCTCGCGCCGATCAACCGCATCGTCGCACTCACGGTGCTCGCGCACGTGCGCGTGCGCCGCGGCGATCCCGACGCGCCGCCGCTGCTCGACGAAGCCCTGCAACTCGCGCTGCCCACGCGCTCGCTGCTGCGGTTCGGCCCGGTCATCGCCGCGCAGGTCGAAGCCGCGCGCCTGCGCGACGACCACGCCGCCTGCATGGCGGCGATCGCGCCGCTCGCCACGCTCGAACACCGCTCCGGGTACCGCAGTTGGGTGCTGGCGGAAATCGACTGCCAGCTGCGGTTGGCGGGCATCCCGCACGCACCCGCCGAGCACTGCCCGCCGCCGTTCGCGCTGCAGTTCGCCGGCCACTGGCGCGAGGCGGCGGACGCGTGGCGCGCGCTGGGTTGTCCGTACGAAACAGCGCGTGCGCTCGCCGCAGGCGACGCGCCGGCGCAACGCGAGGCGCTGGCCGCGTTCGAACGCCTGGGCGCTGCACCTATCGTGGAACGGTTGCGCCGTGAACTGCGCGAATCCGGCGTGCGCGGCGTGCCGCGCGGGCAGCGCGCTACCACCCAGGCCAACCCGCACGCCCTCACCGAACGCGAGGTCGAGGTGCTGCGCCTGCTCTGCGACGGCCTGCGCAACGCGCAGATCGCGCAGCGCCTGTCGCGCTCGGTGCGCACGGTCGACCACCATGTCGCCGCCATCTTCGCCAAGCTCGGCGTGAGCACCCGCACCGAAGCGATGGCCGCTGCGCTGGCCGCCGGCCTGCACCCGCAAAAATAGGCAACGCCTGCGCGCAATCTGGGCAAGCCTGCCGACGTCGCGCAAGCCCCTTCTCCGTAGCCTTCGGATCGCAGCATTCCGCTGCCCCCAACAACGGAGATTCCCGATGAAATCCTTTTCGCTGAAGTCCATGCGGGCACTGGCCGGCATTGCCGTGTACGGCGCGGCGATGTCCGGCCTGGCCCTGGCCGGCACGGCCGATGCCACCGCGACCAACCACCGCTACGTCATCCAGCGCACCTTCCCGCAGGGCGCGCTCGCCGGCCTGGATGCGGCCACCAAGGCGAAGGTGAACCAGAACAACGCCCGCTACGGCGTGAAGTGGCTGATGTCCTTCGCCAACGGCGACAAGACCAAGACCTTCTGCATCTACGAAGGCCCGACCGAGAACGCCATCCGCGAAGCGGCAAAGGCGAACCACCTGCCGGTGGATTCGATCACCGAAGTGCCGGTCACGCTGGAAGCCAAGTAAGCCCACGCTCCGCGCCCCGCGTCCTGCGGGTCGCGAAAACCCATCCTGCTGGAGAAGCGACATGCCCCGCTACATCATCGAACGCAATTTCCCCGACGGCCTGCACATCCCGGTGAACGACACCGGCGCACAGGCCTGCCTCGGCGTCGTCGACGCCAATGCCCGCGACGGCGTCACCTGGGTGCACTCCTACGTGAACACCGACAAGAGCAAGACGTTCTGCGTCTACGACGGCCCCAGCCCCGAGGCGATCCGCCGCGCGGCCGGCAGCACCAACCTGCCGATCGAGCGCATCACCGAGGTGCGGGTGCTCGATCCGTACTTCTACCGCTGATCGCCGGAGACCGTGCCATGTCCCGCCTGCTTGCCCTGCTGTACGGCGCCGTGTCCTACGCGGTGTTCCTGGTGACCTTCCTGTACGCCATTCCCTTCGTCGCCGGCTTCGGCGTGCCCAAGCACATCGACAACGGCGACCCGGCGCCCTTCCTGGTGGCGCTCGGCATCGACCTGGCGCTGCTCGGGCTGTTCGCCGTGCAGCACAGCGGCATGGCGCGGCCCGCGTTCAAGCGCTGGTGGACGCGCTTCGTGCCGGCGCCGATCGAACGCAGCACCTTCGTGCTGGTCAGCAGCGCGGTGCTGGCGCTGCTGTTCTGGCAGTGGCGGCCGTTGCCGCAACCGGTCTGGAACGTCGATGCCGCCGCGCTGCGCGGAACCTTGCTCGCCCTGTCCGCGCTGGGCTGGCTGCTGGTGTTGTCGAGCACCTTCCTCATCAACCACTTCGACCTGTTCGGCCTGCGCCAGGTGTGGTTCCACGCACGCCAGCGCAAGGCGATGGACGAGCCCTTCGTCACCCGCGCGTTCTATCGCATCGTGCGGCATCCGTTGATGCTGGGCTTCCTGATCGCGTTCTGGGCCACGCCGACGATGACGCTGGGGCACCTGCTGTTCGCGGCGATGACCACGGGCTACATCCTGGTCGCAGTGAAGTTCCTCGAGGAACGCGATCTGGTCGCGCTGTACGGCGACACCTACCGCGACTACCAGCGCCGCGTGCCGATGCTGCTGCCGTGGCCGAAGCGGCAGCGCACCGACGCCGCGACCTCCACGGCCACGCCGCAGCCCACCCGGCACTGAACCGACCCGCACTGCACCGATCGCGTGGCGGACCGCATCCCGGTTCGCCACGCGGCTGTCAGGCGGTCGCCGCGATCTTGCGCAGGCGCGCGAACGGGAACCGCCCCAGGCCGCGCTGCGCCAGCACCCCGCGCGCGGCGCTCTCGCCGGATTCGCAACCGCCTTCCATGAAGCCCTGCGTCTCCAGCGCGCAGTGTTCGCCGGCGAAATGCAGGCCGGCCACCGCTTCCCCCATCGCCCCGCGCAGCGACGACCAGTCGCCCGGCCGGAAGCAGGCATAGCTGCCGCGCACCCACGGCTGCGACGACCAGTGCATGCGCGCCTCGCGTACGCCGGTGCGCGCCGCGGCGAGGCCGGGAAAGACCCGTTCCAGTGCCGCGACCGCGACGTCGGCCTGCTGCTTCGCGCTGCCGTCGCCCAGCGCACGGCCGTGGTTGCCGCCGGTGAAGTTGGTCAGCACGCCGCTCGCGCCGGGTTGCTTGCGCGAGGTTTCCCACGTGGTCTGGTACGGCAGGTCGCTCATCGATGCACCGTTGGCGCCGTGCGCACGCCAGACGCGGCGATCGAAGCCGATCATCAGCTTGGCGTTGCTGCCGTAGGCGAGCGTGTCGATCGCGCGGCGCTTGTGCGCGGGCAACGGCACCTCGATGCGCACGTCGCGCAGCAGGGTGAAGGGCAGCGCCAGGATCACCTGCCGCGCCACCACCTCGCGCGACGCGGCGCCGTTGCGGAACGACAGCACGTAGCCGTCACCGCGCGCGGCCACCGCTTCCAGCACGTTGCCGGTCTCGAGCGCGTCGTCCAGGCGTTCGCCCAGGCGCTGCACGATCAGGTCATTGCCGCCGCGCACGTGGAAGCGCTCGTCGCTCTCGCCGAAGACCGCGAACGCATCCGCATCCTGCGTGCCGATGAAGGTCAGCAGGTTGAGGGCGGACTGCTGGTCGGTCTCCAGGCCCATCTCGGTGGTGTAGGCCACGTCGATCAGCTTGCGCAGCCAGCCCTGCACGCCATTGCGATCCAGCCATTGCGCGATCGACAGCGCGTCCAGGGCATGGAACGCCGGATTGCCATCGCGATGGTCGAGCTCGCCATCGCCGAGCGTGGCGACATCGCGTTCGATCAGCTGCGCGACCGGCACGAAGGCTTCGACGATCTCGCGCTCACCGATGGCGCGGCCGTCGAAATGCCAGGTGTCGGTGGCGATGTCGCCGTCGGGCAGGTCGTCGAGCACGAGGCCCAGTTCCGCCGCGAGCGTGCGGATGCGCAGGTGGCCGGTGTCGATCAGTTCACCGCCCAGTTCGACCACCTGGCCATCGGGGAAGTGGTTGCGCAGGCTCAGCATGCGCCCGCCCACGCGCCCCTGCGCCTCATACAGGCGCACGCGCACGCCGGCCTGCCGCAGCCGCCATGCGGCGGTCAATCCGGCGATGCCGGCGCCGACGATGGCCACTTCGTCGCCGCGCGCCGTCACCGGCGCAGGCACGTGCGCGCAGCCCGACAGCAGCAGGGCGGCGCCGGTGCCCTGCAGCAGGCGCCGCCGCTGCGCGTCCACGCGCAACGCGGCGCCCCGTTCGTGGAATTCACCGGGAGCGACGGGCACGCGGGTCGACGCACGCGCGATGCGCGCGGCGCGCTGCAACAGGGAAAACAACGGCGTACGGGCCATGGGCTCGCCTTGCGCTACCGGGGTGTAGGCAGGACAACGCACCCGCCGGCGTAAACCGGCCCGGAACCGCCGTCGCCCCGCGAATCAGCCCGCGGCGAAGAACATCAGGTACACCAGCCGCGCGTTCCCGGGACGATCGCCGAAGGCCGGGCCCGCGGTGTGCCAGAGCCACGGCCGCAGCGGCACCAGCCGGCTGCAGCGCGCCGGAACCGTGCCGCAAAGAAAGAAAAGGGCCCCGCAGCGGCGGGGCCCTTCCGCAACCGCATCCGACAGCGCGCTAGCGAACCGCGAGATGGATCCGCACGCCGTTGTCCAGCGTGATCTCACGACCGGCCATCAGGTCCTGGTAGCGCTGCGAACCCAGGCTGCGCTCGAAGCGCGCCGCCACGCGGTCATAGCAGACCCTGTATTCGGCGAACGCGGTGCGTGCCCCGAGCACCATCTGCACCTGCCGCGAACTCAGGCCGGTGGCTTCCGCCAGATCCTTGACCTCCAGCACCGCGCCCTGCCCTGCGAGGGCGACTCCGGGTGCGAGGGTCAACGACAACACCACAATGCTGAACTTGGTTTTCATGACGTTCTCCCGTAGGCGCAACCCTTATCGCGTTGCCCTCGTAGTAAAACTACGGCGGATGCGCGAACGGATTACCGTCAAGAAGGCGGCTTTGCGTACTCGTAGCGAACAAAAAAGCCCCGCATGAAAGCGGGGCTTTTTCGTGTTGCAGAGTCGCCGTGCCAGCCGGAGACCGTCGGCACGGCATCCGCCCAACGCGCCACAGCGCGTTGGGCGGAATCGTCGACTCAGGTCATCGCGGGCGCGATCAGAAATCCATGCCGCCCATGCCACCCATGCCGCCGGCGCCCGGCATCGCCGGTTCGTCCTTCTTCGGCAGCTCGGCGACCATCGCTTCGGTCGTGATCATCAGACCGGCGATCGACGCGGCGTTCTGCAGTGCGGTGCGGGTGACCTTGGTCGGGTCCAGGATGCCGGCTTCGAGCATGTCGACGTATTCGCCGGTAGCGGCGTTGTAGCCGAACGCGCCCTTGCCTTCGATCACCTTGTTGAGGATGACCGACGGCTCTTCGCCGGCGTTGGTCACGATTTCGCGCAGCGGGGCTTCCATGGCGCGAAGCGCAATCGCGATGCCGTGGTTCTGGTCTTCGTTGATGCCCTTCAGGCCGGCGATCGCAGCCTTGGCGCGCAGCAGCGCGACGCCGCCGCCCGGGACGATGCCTTCTTCGACGGCAGCGCGGGTGGCGTGCAGCGCGTCTTCAACGCGTGCCTTCTTTTCCTTCATCTCGACTTCGGTAGCCGCGCCGACCTTGATGACGGCGACGCCGCCAGCCAGCTTGGCCACGCGTTCCTGCAGCTTCTCGCGGTCGTAGTCCGAAGAGGTCTCTTCGATCTGCGCCTTGATCTGCTTGATGCGGGCTTCGATACCGGCGTGTTCGCCGGCGCCGTCGATGATGGTGGTGTTTTCCTTGGAGACCTGCACCTTCTTCGCGCGGCCGAGGTCCTTGATCGTGGCCTTCTCGAGCTGCAGGCCGACTTCCTCGGAGATCACGGTGCCGCCGGTGAGGACGGCCATGTCTTCCAGCATCGCCTTGCGACGGTCGCCGAAGCCCGGGGCCTTGACGGCGCAGACCTTGACGATGCCGCGGATGGTGTTGACGACGAGGGTGGCGAGGGCTTCGCCTTCCACTTCTTCGGCGACGATCAGCAGCGGCTTGCCGGCCTTGGCGACGCCTTCGAGCACGGGCAGCAGCTCGCGCACGTTGGAGATCTTCTTGTCGTGCAGCAGGATGAACGGATCATCCAGTTCGGCCTGCATCGACTGCTGGTTGTTGATGAAGTACGGCGACAGGTAGCCGCGGTCGAACTGCATGCCCTCGACGACGTCGAGTTCGTTGTCCAGGCCCGAGCCGTCTTCGACGGTGATCACGCCTTCCTTGCCGACCTTGTCCATCGCCTGCGCGATCAGGTCGCCGATGTTGGCGTCGCTGTTCGCGGAGATGGTGCCGACCTGGGCGATTTCCTTCGAGGTCGAGGACGGCTTGGAGAGCTTCTTCAGCTCGCCCACGGCTTCGGTCACGGCCTTGTCGATGCCGCGCTTGAGGTCCATCGGGTTCATGCCGGCGGCGACCGCCTTCATGCCTTCGCGGATCAGCGCCTGCGCCAGCACGGTGGCGGTGGTGGTGCCGTCACCGGCGTTGTCGGAGGTCTTGGAAGCGACTTCCTTGACCATCTGCGCGCCCATGTTCTCGAACTTGTCGGACAGTTCGATTTCCTTGGCGACGGACACGCCGTCCTTGGTGATGGTCGGGGCACCGTAGCTCTTCTCGAGCACGACGTTGCGGCCCTTCGGGCCGAGGGTGGCCTTGACGGCATTGGCGAGGACGTTGACGCCGCGCAGCATCTTGGTGCGCGCGTCTTCGCCGAAACGGATTTCCTTGGCAGCCATTGCGGATTACCTCAAAAAGAATTCAGTCGAAAAAAAGAAAAATCAGGAGCGACGCGCGATCAGACGATGACCGCGAAGATGTCGTCTTCCTTCACCACCAGGTATTCGGTGCCGTCGAGCTTCACTTCGGTGCCGCTGTACTTGCCGAACAGGACCTTGTCGCCGACCTTGACCTTCGGCGCGCGGACGTTGCCGTTGTCGAAGACCTTGCCGTCGCCGACGGCGACGACTTCACCCTTGATCGGCTTCTCGGTGGCCGAGTCCGGGATCACGATGCCGCCCGCGGACAGCTTTTCTTCTTCCATGCGCTTGATGACCACGCGGTCGAACAGCGGCTTGATGTTCATGGCAACCCTCTCGTAACTGGTTGATTGATTGGGAATTAGACCCGGGCGTTGGCAGTCGCCTGCGACGAGTGCCAGACCCGGGACGTAGAAAGGCCCGGACGAACCGGGACTGCCAGCAGATGGAGGCCGGGGCCGGGGCTTTCAAGCGCCCGGAAAGAAAAAAGTCCGGGGAGGGCCGGACTCGGGGGCGGAGCACGTGGTGGGGGCCGGAAGGGACACGCGGCCAGAGCCCAAAAAGAAAGAAAGAGCGCGGACAGGGGTTCGCGCTCTTTCTGGTTTGGAGACGGCCGTCCTCGGCTTGGCGCAGTCCCGCGCCGCGTCTCCGTACCCGACCTCTTGTCTACGCCGACATCCTTGCCGGACGGGGCCAATCTGTGCTCCCGGTTACGGGTTGTCCAGTATGAAATCGTAGTCATTTGTTGACTATCGGTATCGGATACCCGTCATTTGATCACTTAACATATTGATAAATATTTGTTTAACTTTTATTTAGGATACCTTTGGCGCACACCGCTTGGTGTCTTTTGATGTCGACGTGACTTACGGTAACAATCGGCCCAATTCCGGCCCCAAGGGAGCCTGCGCATGACCCCCCAGCAACGGATCCGCCTGGCCCGGCGCCACGCCGGCCTGTCCCAGTCCGCCCTCGCCGGCGCCATCGGCGTGCAACGCAGCGCGGTCAGCCACTGGGAAACCAACAACGGCAAGCACCCCAGCGTGACCCACATGCGCGAGGTCGCCCTCGCCTGCGGGGTGCAGTTCGAATGGCTGGCGACCGGGCGCGGCAAGATGAGCCTGTCCAGCGATACCGCGCTGGACTCGGTCGCCGCCGCCGACGCACTGCTGATCGAAGACCCGATCGAACTGCGCCTGATCCTCGCCTTCCGCGACGCCCCCACCCGCTCGCGCGCGCCCCTGGTGGAAGTGGTGGAGCAACTCGCCTCGCTGCGCACCGGGCGCAAGATCGGCAGCGCGCGCTAGCCGGCATGGGTGCTGCGGCGCTGCATGCGGCCGTCACATGCGCCCGCTAGAGTCGCGGCTTCTTCCGGGAGGGGAGTCCCTGCATGAAGCCGTCGATCCATGGCGCGAGTCGCCATGTCCTTGCCGCTGCACTCGCCCTGGCGCCCCTGGCGGCGTCGGCCGAGGTCTTCATCAACGAGATCCACTACGACAACACCGGTAGCGATACCGGCGAACGCATCGAAGTCGTGGCCACCGCCGGCGAGAACCTCGCCAGCTACCGCCTCTATCTCTACAACGGCGCCACGCCGTCCGCAGCGACCTACTACGACAACGACCTGCTGCCCACCGGCAGCACGGTGAGCTGCGGTGGCAGCGTGCGCATCGCCACGCTCAGCTACGCCGCGAACGGCGTCCAGAATGGCGCCAACGACGGCGTCGCCCTGGTCAACGGCAGCGGCCAGGTGGTGCAGTTCCTCAGCTACGAAGGCACGATCACCGGCTCCAACGGCCCGGCGGCCGGCCGCACCAGCAGCAACCTGGCGGTGGCGGAGAACGAATCGCCGAGCAACACTTCGCTGCAGCTCGGTGGCACTGGCAGTGGCTATGCGAACTTCACCTGGCGCGCCTCGGCCACGCAGACCTTCGGCGCGTGCAACAACGCACAAACGTTCGCCGCGCCGAATCCGCCGCCGACGGTCGTGTCGACCTCGCCCACCGATGGGGCGACCGGCGTGGCCCCGGCCACCGACCTCGCTACCACCTTCAGCGAAGCGGTGACGCTGGCCGGCGGTGCGTTCGCCCTGCAGTGCACGCAGTCCGGCGCGGTATCACTGACGTATCCAGCCAGCGGTACCGGCTTCACCATCACCACAGGCGCCACCCTGGCCGGCGGCGAGGCCTGCACCTTCACCATCGACGCCACCAAGGTCACCGACGGCGGCGGCGCGAAGCTGGCGCAGAACAAGGTCATCGGCTTCACCGTGGCGGCGAGCGGCGGCACCGGCTACTACGCGCACGTCAACACCACTAGCGCCAGCCAGCTGCGCTGCTCCCTGCACGAGACGATCAAGAACCATACCGCCTATCCCTACAGCGGCGGCACCACCAACACCTGGAGCATCCTCGAGATCGCCGACGAGGACCCCAACAACGCCGGCCGCATCCTCGACGTGTACCGCAACCGCAGCTACCTCAAGGGCAGCGAACGCGCGGGCACCGGCACCGGTCTCACCTACAACCGCGAGCACACCTGGCCGAATTCGCTCGGCTTCGGCAGCACTACGGGCGACAAGGGCCTGCCGTATTCGCCCTACACCGACACGCACATGCTCTATCTCAGCGACACGACGTGGAATGCCGACCGCGGCAACAAGCCGTACGCGGACTGCACCCTCGCCAGCGGCTGCGGCGAGCGCATCACCGAAGCCAACAACGGCTTCGGCGGGGGCAACGGTGTCTACCCGGGCAATTCCAACTGGGTGAAGGGACCGGACGGCAACGCCGGTTCGTTCCAGCCCTGGGGCCACCGCAAGGGCGACATTGCCCGCGCAGTGCTGTACATGGCGATCCGCTACGAAGGCGGCATCGACCAGAACGGCCAAACCGAACCCGACCTCGAACTCACCGACGACCGCAGCAAGATCGTGATCACGTCGGCCTCGCCCGCCTACATGGGCCTGCTTTCGACCCTGCTCGCCTGGCACCAGGCCGATCCGCCCGATGCGGGCGAACGCGAGCGCAACGAAGTGATCTACAGCTTCCAGGGCAACCGCAATCCCTTCGTCGACCACCCCGAGTGGGCGACCTCCGCCCTCTTCGCCTCGACCCAGCCCGCCAGCTGCCAGTTGAACTGAGTCGCGACGCGCGACACGAAGCCCGGGGACTACCCCGGGCTTTTTCGTGGGCGCGACGGGCAAACCGTGGCCGCGCGCGCCCACCGTACAATCGCGCCATGTCCGTCATGCTCGCCTACAGCACCTGCCCCGACCCGGCCAGCGCCGAGCGGATCGCACGCGCGCTGGTGGACGAGCGCCTGGCCGCCTGCGTGAACCGGCTGCCGGGCGTGCAGTCGACCTATCGCTGGCAGGGGCAGGTCGAGCAGGCCGACGAGGTGCTGCTGCTGATCAAGACCACCACCGATCGTCTGGACGCGATGACCGCACGGCTGCGCGCCCTGCATCCCCATGAACTGCCGGAAGTGATCGCGGTCGAAGTCCACTCCGGCCTGCCCGCCTACCTGGACTGGGTGGCGGCCGAAACCGCCCCGACCGCCGTGCCCGGCCCGCCTGCACAGACTCCCGAATGACTCCTTCGCTTTTGCGCCCGTCGCGCGCCTTCGTCCTGGCCTCGCGACTGCTGCTGTCGCTCGTGCTGTTCGCCACCGCGGCCGCACCGGCACTGGCCGCGGCACCCTCGTGCACCGACCGCGACAACCTGATGGCGGTCGAGGACGCCTTCGCGTTCTCGGCGCAGGCCACGGCCGCCGACCGCATCGAGCTGCGCTGGAAGATCGCGCCGGGCTGCTATCTGTATCGCCACCAGCTGCGGATCCAGGCCGACGCGGGTTTCGCGGCCGGCGCGCCGCAGATCCCCGCCGGTGTTCCGCACACCGACGACTACTTCGGCCGCGTGGAGACCTACCGCGACGCGCTGACGGTGGTGCTGCCCGGGCAGGCGCGCGCGGCGACCACCACCCTCAAGGTGCGCTACCAGGGCTGCGCGGATGTCGGCATCTGCTACCCGCCGCAGACCCGCAGCATCAGCGTCGCCTTGCCGGGCGCAGCCGCGGACGAACCGGTGGTGGCCTTCGGCGCCCCGGCTGCGCGCGGCGTGCCGCTGGGCGGCGGCCTGTTGCGCAAACCCGGCGCGGGCGCCGTCGATGCCGCACCGCTGCCGCCCGAGCAGGCGTTCGCGTTCGAAGCGATCACCGGCGACGGCAACACCCTGCTGCTGCGCTTCACCCCGGCGCAGGGCTACTACCTGTATCGCGACAAGACCTCGTTCAAGCTCGATGCCGCCGCGGTCCGTGCCGGCATCACCCTGGGCGCGCCGAAGTGGCCTGCGGGCCGTGCGCATCGCGACGAGCACTTCGGTGACGTCATCGTGTTCTTCGACCAGGTCGACGTGCCGCTGCCGTTGCAGCGCACCCGCACCGACGCGGCGAAGCTGACGCTCACCGCGAACTTCCAGGGCTGCCAGACCGACGGCATCTGCTATCCGCCGATGACGCGGACGGTGACCCTGGACGTGCCGACCGGAACGCTCACGCCGAAGCCGGCCGCGACCACGGCGGCTGCCGCCGCACCGAGTGCAGCGAGCACGGCAAGCGCGAACGGCGCAGCACTGTCGCCGGCGTCGCCCGGCAACGACGCCACCGTCGCGGCGGAGACCGCCGCACCCACCAGCGTGACCACCGCACCCGGCGTCGCCAGCGACAACGCCCCGCGCGGCGCCAACCTCACCTGGTTCTCGGCGCTGCTGCTTGCCCTGGTCGGCGGTCTGATCCTCAACCTGATGCCGTGCGTGCTGCCGGTGCTGTCGCTGAAGGCGCTGTCGCTCGCCGGCAACGGCGAGGATCCGGCGCGCGCGCGCCGGCATGCGCTCTGGTACACGGCCGGCGTCGTGCTGAGCTTCGTGCTGTTGGGCGGGCTCGCGCTCGCGCTGCGCCAGGCCGGCCTCGCGCTGGGCTGGGGCTTCCAGCTGCAGCAGCCGGTGGTCGTCGCGGTGCTGGCACTGCTGATGTTCGGACTGGGCCTGAGCATGTCCGGCGTGTGGCACGTGGGTGGCCGCTGGACCGGCATGGGCCATGCGCTGACCACCAAGACCGGGCCGCTCGGCGACTTCTTCACCGGCGTGCTCGCGGTGGTGGTGGCCACGCCCTGCACCGCACCGTTCATGGGCGCGGCGCTGGCGTGGGCGTTCACCGCGCAAACGCTGGTGGCGCTGCTGGTGTTCGCGGTGCTCGGCGTGGGCCTGGCGCTGCCGTTCCTGGTCATCGGCTTCGTGCCGGCGTTGGCGCACCGCCTGCCGCGCCCGGGCGCGTGGATGGAGACCTTCAAGCAGGCGCTCGCCTTCCCGCTCTACCTCACCGCGGCCTGGCTCGCCTGGGTGCTCGGGCGCCAGCGCGGCGCCGATGCGATGGGCTGGTGGCTGGCGGCCGCGGTGCTGCTGGCGCTGGCGGCGTGGGCCTGGACGCGCGCGCGCACCACCGGCCACCGCTGGGCGACGGTCACTGCGGCGATCGCCCTGCTCGCCCTGGTCTGGCCGCTGCACGCGATCCACACCATGCCGCGCCCGACCGCCACGAACGCCCCGGCCGCGCCCAATGATGGCGTCGTCGCGGTGCCGTTCTCCGAACAGCGCCTGGCCGACCTGCGCGCCAGCGGCCGCGCGGTCTTCGTCAACGTCACCGCCGACTGGTGCGTCACCTGCAAGGCCAACGAACGCACCGTGTTCCGCGGCGACGACTTCCGCGAGGCGATGGCCGCCGCCAACGCCGTGTACATGGTCGGTGACTGGACCGACGTCGATCCCGCCCTCACCGCCTTCCTGCAACGCTACAAGGCGGTGGGCGTGCCGCTGTACGTGGTCTTCCCGCGCAACGGCGGCGAAGGCCGGGTGCTGCCGGTCGTGCTCACCAGCGATGCGGTACGCGCGGCGCTGACCGAAGCCGGGCGATGAAGGCGGGGCAGACTACCCGGCTGCTGCTGGTTGCGCTCGCCGCCGGCGCCCTGGGCGTCGCGGTCGGCCTGTGGCGCGAGGGCCCCAGTCCGCTGCTGCATACCGAACTGGGCCAGCGCGCGCTGCAGCAGGTCGCCTCGGCGTCGGCGCCGCAACCGCCGGCGGACCTCAAGATCGCCGAACGTGGGCAGATCGTGCCGGCTTTCAGCCTGCCGTCCCTGGCCGGCCAGCCGGTGGCGGTCCCGCAGGCCTACGCCGGCCGCCCGGTGCTGGTGAACCTGTGGGCCAGCTGGTGCGGCCCCTGCATCAAGGAAATGCCGGAACTCGACCGTTACGCCAGGGCCCAGGGGCCGAACGGCACGCAAGTGGTCGGCATCGCCCTGGATGAAGCCGCCGCCGTGCAGGCCTTCCTGCAGCGCATTCCGGTCGGCTATGCCGTGCTGATCGATACCCCGGGACCGCGCGACGCCGGCGTGCGCCTGGGCAACCCCAAGGGCGTGCTGCCCTACACCGTGCTGCTGGACGCGCACGGCCGCGTGCTCAAGCAGAAGCTCGGCCCGTTCCGCGACGGCGAAATCGACGCCTGGGCGCGCTGAGCCCACACACTGAGCCCAATCGACGCACATTCGACGCAAAAAACCCGCAAGGCTGTGATGCGGCGCGCGGCGGCGCGGCGGGAATTTGGGTAGCCTGCGCCCGGTGCGGCACGGTTCTAGAGTGCCCACTCCAACAACTGCTTAACTCCCGACAACTTCGCCGATACGGTAGCGAACGTCTGGACACGCCGGAGGCCTTGGGCCACACTCCCGGCCTTCGCTCCCCGGACCCGCTCCGCCATGGCCAAGTTGCTGGTCCTGCACGGCCCCAACCTCAACCTGCTCGGCACGCGCGAGCCGGAGGTCTATGGCAGGACCACGCTGGGCCAGATCGACGCCGACCTGATCCAGCGCGCGGAAAAAGCCGGGCACCAGCTCGACTGCTTCCAGAGCAATGCCGAACACGCGCTGGTCGACCGCATCCAGGCGGCGCGCGAGGACGGCACCCGCTTCATCGTGATCAACCCGGCGGCCTACACCCATACCAGCGTGGCCGTGCGCGACGCCCTCGCGGCGGTCGCCATCCCCTTCATCGAAGTGCACCTGTCCAACCCGCATACCCGCGAACCGTTCCGCCACACCAGCTACTTCAGCGACCTCGCGGTCGGCGTCATCGCCGGCTTCGGTGCCGACAGTTACCGCTACGCATTAGACGCCGCGTTGCGGCGCCTAGGGGATTAGGGATTCGAGATTGGGGATTCGCAGAAGCGAGCCCCGCCTTTCGAATCCCCGATCCCGAATCCCAAATCCCGTTCAAGAAGAGGCCCACCATGGACCTGCGCAAGATCAAGAAGCTCATCGACCTGCTGGAAGAGTCGAACCTCGCCGAAATCGAGATCAAGGAAGGCGAAGAATCCGTTCGCCTCGCCCGCGCCCCCAAGGGCGGCTATGTCGCGGCACCGACCGTCATGCAGGCGGCTCCGGTCGCGGCACCGGTGATGCCGATGGCGGGCCCGACCGAAGCGGCCAGCGGCGGCACCCCCAAGCCGGCCGCCGACCTGCCGCCAGGCCATGTCGTGCGCGCACCGATGGTCGGCACCTTCTACGCCTCGCCGGCACCGGACAAGCCGGCCTTCGTCAGCGTCGGCCAGGCGGTCAAGCAGGGCGAGACGCTGGGCATCATCGAGGCGATGAAGATGTTCAACCCGATCGAAGCCGACGTCGCCGGCACCGTGGTCAAGGTGCTGGTCGAGAGCGGCCAGCCGATCGAGTTCGACCAGCCTCTGTTCGTGATCGGCTAAAGCCGACCACGACGGGATTTGGGATTCGTGATTCGGGATTCGGAAAAGCAGCGACCGCATGAGCGCCTGGAGGTTTGGCGTGATGCGATGGCGTTGGTTGAATGGGTCTACCGTGTCACCGCCCAATTTCCTGACTCGGAGCGACTGGGGTTGACGATGCAGCTTCGCCGCGCCGCGGTTAGCGTGCCTTCGAACATTGCGGAAGGTGCTGCGCGACGCTCGACCGCCGAGTACCTGCGCTTCCTGTCGATCGCGCGTGGCTCGCTTGCCGAGATCAGCACGCAAATCGAGATAGCGCGGCGCCTCGGATATCTAGGGTCCGAAGCCCTCGTCGACGACCAACTCGACCGCACGTTCGCTCGCATCAATGCCTTGATACGTTCGCTCGATTCCTCGCCACGCTCCGTCCGCGAGACGGTTGCGCCCTACGAATCCCCAATCCCGAATCCCGAATCCCATGCTCGATAAAGTCGTCATCGCCAACCGTGGCGAAATCGCGCTGCGCATCCTGCGCGCGTGCCACGCGCTGGGCATCCGCACGGTCGCGGTGCATTCCACCGTCGACCGCAACCTCAAGCACGTCGCCATGGCCGACGAGTCGGTGTGCATCGGCCCCGCGCCGTCCAGCGACAGCTACCTCAACATGGCGCAGATCATCGCCGCCGCCGAGGTGACCGACGCGCAGGCGATCCATCCCGGCTACGGCTTCCTGTCCGAGAACGCCGACTTCGCCGAACGCGTCGAGCAGTCCGGCTTCATCTTCATCGGCCCCAAGGCCGACACCATCCGCCTGATGGGCGACAAGGTCGAGGCGATCCGCGCGATGAAGTCGGCCGGCGTGCCGTGCGTGCCCGGCTCCGGCGGTCCGCTCGGCGACGACGCGGCGACCAACATCAAGATCGCGCGCGAGATCGGCTACCCGGTGATCGTGAAGGCGGCCGGCGGCGGCGGCGGCCGCGGCATGCGCGTGGTCCACACCGAGGCGCACCTGCCCGCCGCGATCCAGACCACCAAGAGCGAGGCCAAGGCCGCGTTCGGCAACGACATGGTCTACATGGAGAAGTTCCTGGAGAACCCGCGCCACGTGGAGATCCAGGTGCTCGCCGACGGCCAGGGCAACGCCATCCACCTGGGCGAACGCGACTGCTCGATGCAGCGCCGCCACCAGAAGGTCGTCGAGGAAGCGCCGGCGCCGGGCATCACCCCGGAGATGCGCGCGGAGATCGGCAAGGTCTGCGTCGAGGCGTGCAAGCGCATCGGCTACCGCGGCGCGGGCACGTTCGAATTCCTGTTCGAGAACGGCCACTTCTACTTCATCGAAATGAATACCCGCATCCAGGTGGAGCATCCGGTCACCGAGATGGTCACCGGCATCGACCTGGTGCGCGAGCAGCTCAACATCGCCGCCGGCCACAAGCTGACGCTGAAGCAGGAGGACATCGTCCTCGACGGCCACGCGATCGAGTGCCGCATCAACGCGGAAGATCCGGAAACCTTCATGCCGTGCCCGGGCCTGATCGCCCACTTCCACGCCCCGGGCGGCCCCGGCGTGCGCGTCGACAGCCACATCTACGAGGGCTACCGCGTGCCGCCGAACTACGACTCGATGATCGGCAAGCTGATCGTGCACGGCCCCGATCGCGCCACCGCGATCGCGCGCATGCGCGTGGCGCTGAGCGAGATGGTCGTCGACGGCATCAAGACCAACATCCCGCTGCAGCAGCGGATCCTGTCCGACGCCGGCTTCCAGCAGGGCGGGCAGAACATCCACTACCTCGAGAAGCGGTTGAAGGAACAGAAGGAAAAGTCGATCTCGATGGCGTGATCGACGGCCGCCCGCCGGCGGCGCGACGTTGCATGGCGGGCGGTTACCAGGCGGAGTGCGGGCGCATGGACCTGAAGTTGTTTCTGGGCGTGAGCGTGGACACCACGATCTTCGGCGGGCGCGACCCCTCGTCGGAAGAACTCGACGCCCTGCTGGACGAAGCATCCGAACAGCTGGCGCAGCACCTGTGGCCGACCGTGGTCGCGCTGGCATCCCCGCTGCGGCAGGTGCACGCGACCTGCGGCCTGTACGAACGCACCGACACGTCCGCGCCGCGCGCGCGCCTGCGCCGGCAGGGCGAACAGCTGGAGCTGGAACTCACCGTCGATTGGCGTCCGCTGCTGGATCGTCCCGTGCTCGACCAGGCCCTGTTCCTGCTCGAGCACATGCAGGCCGCGATCGCGACCGCGTTGGAGGCCAAGCAGCAACGCACGCTGGCCGACGCGTGCCGCGCGTTCCGACCCGCACTCGACCTGCAACGCGCCGTGGCCAAGCGCGCCGCCTGGGTCGCCGAATGGCTGGAGCAGTCGCCGACCGACAGCATCGCGCTGGCACCGGACCCGGATGGCCGCATCCGCCGGATCCAACCGCTCACGCGCCGCCGCGGCACGCTGTGGCTGATGCTGCGCCAGCCCGGCGACTTGGACGAAGCCGGCACGAATGCGCTGCTCGATCGCATCGAAGCCCACGCCGCGGAACACGGCGTAGGCCGCAGCGATGGCCGCTCGTTCGGCGCAGGCAGCATCGATATCTCGTTCAAGGTGCGCAACCTGCAGGAAGCGGCGGCCAACCTGGATGCGTTCCTGCGCCGCGACTGCCCGGCCTGCGACTACGTGCTAAGCGACGATTTCGAAGTCGTCTTCACCACGCCCGACTGAAGCGGGCGGACGGGCGATGCGGACAGGGCGATAATGGCCGCCGTTTTCCGCGACGCGCGCCCATGCCCTTCCTCGAACTCTCCCTGCCCTGCTCCGAAGCCCAGCAGCCGCGCTACGAGCGCGCGCTGGAAGACCTAGGCGCGCTCGCGGTCACGCTGGCCGACGCCCATGCCGATGCCCCCGACGAGCAGGCCATCTTCGAACCCGGGGTGGGCGAGCAGCCGCTGTGGGGCGAGCTGGTGTTGACCGCGCTGTTCCCGGAGGACACCGACGCATTGGTGCTGCTCGCGGCGCTGGAATCGTTCGACGACGCACTCGACTGGACACAGGCGCGCTTCCGCAAGGTCGAGGACCAGGACTGGGAACGTGCGTGGATGGACCAGTACGTGCCGCTGCGCTTCGGCGCGCGCACCTGGATCGTGCCGTGGAACAGCGAACTGCCGGACGACGCGCAGGCCAGTGATGCCGCGATCGTGCGCCTGGATCCGGGCCTCGCCTTCGGTTCGGGCACGCATCCGACCACCGCGCTGTGCCTGCAATGGCTGGACGGATTGGCGGCGGCCAACGCGCTGCAGGGACAGCGCGTGCTCGATTTCGGCTGCGGCAGCGGCATCCTCGCACTGGCCGCGCTCAAGCTCGGCGCCGCGCACGCGGTCGGCGTCGACAACGATCCGCAGGCGCTGATCGCCACCCACGACAACGCCGAACGCAACGAAGTCGCCGACCGCCTGGACGTGCACCTGCCCGCCGACGAACCCGTCGCGACCTATCCGGTCGTGGTCGCCAACATCCTCGCCTCGGCGCTGGTCGCGCTCGCCGATACGCTGACCGCGCGCGTCGCGCCCGGTGGCGTCCTCGCCATGTCCGGCATCCTCGCCGGACAGGAAGCGGAAGTGATCGCGCGCTACGCCGCCGACTTCGAGGACCTGTGCGCGGAACAGCTCGAGGACTGGATGCGCGTCACGGGCACGCGCCGCCGCGGCTGACCACGACGCGCCGGCATGCTTGAATAGGCCCATGTTCGTCGCCTGCCCGCATTGTGGATTCCTGGTCGCCGCGCACGGCGGCACGACGCTGCGCTGTCCGCGCTGCGGCAGTCCGATCGATCCCAAGCAGGCGCAGCCGCTGCCGCCGGCCGCGACCGCGGAACCGGAAGCGGTCGCACAAGCCGACGTAGCAGTCGAAACCGGCACCGGCACCGCTTCCGAACCCGCGCCCGAACCCGCCGCCGTGGCGGTGGAAAAACCGCGCCGCAAACGCGGTACGCACGCGCCCAGCTTCGCGCGCCTGCACGCGCCCGCCGTCGTACGCGCCACGCACTGGCGCAGCTGGTTGGTGGTGGCAGGCCTGGCGCTGCTGCTGCTCGTGCAGGTCGTGCTCGCACAACGCGACGTGCTGGCCGCGGACGCTCGCTGGCGTCCGCTGGTCGGCAGCGCCTGCACGCTGCTGCGCTGCACGATCCCGGCGTGGCGCGAACCGGCCGCCTTCACCATGCTCCAGCGCAGCGTGCAGCCCAAACCGGGCGAACGTGGCGTGTTGCATGTCAGCGCGAGCTTCCGCAACGACGCGCGTTGGGAGCAACCCTGGCCGACGGTCATGCTCACGCTGTCCGACATGGACGGCCGCCAGGTCGGCCAGCGCGCCTTTACGCCGTCCGATTACCTCGCCCAGGACCGCGACGGCCGCATCGCGCCCGGGCAGAGCGCCACCATCCAGCTCGATGTCGTCGAACCCGCGCGGCAGGTGGTCGCGTTTACTTTCGACTTCATGTAACCGCCGCGACAGCGGGAAAAACACCCAGTCCGCGCGAACTGCGGCAGCGGCCGCAGTTCTTGTTGTTGCCTGCGACGGACGCGCGCTAGACTCCCCCTCCCGCTGCGTATGGGCCCGACCCCGCGGCGGACGAATTCCGGGGGGAACCGCTTGAACGCCGCTGCAGATCACCGCTCCAAACCGCGCCCTCCCCTCCGCGACCACGTCGCCACTTCGATCCGCCGCTACCTCGGCGACTTGAACGGCAGCGGCACCGAGAACCTGTACGAGATCGCGCTGCGCGAACTCGAGATTCCGTTGTTCATCGAAGTGCTGTCGCATTGCGACGGCAACCAGAGCCGCGCCGCCGCGATGCTGGGCATCCACCGCGCCACGCTGCGCAAGAAGCTGCGCGAATACGGGCTGGAGCAGTAAGCGCGTTCGTTCGCGCAACCACCCGCCTCGTCCGTTGCGTTTCCTTCTCCCCGCGTGCGGGGAGAAGATGCCCGCAAAGCAGATAAGGGGCGCTGTTGCTGTTGCGACACGCCCCCTCACCCTGCGTTGCTACGCAACGCGGTCCTTCTCCCCGCAAGCGGGGCGAGGGAATGGCGGGCCTCTCCTTAAGCTGCCCGCAGGGCAGATGAGGGGCGCTGTTGCCTTTGCTTCCGCTATCCCGGCACCGCAAACCAGTAGCGGGTGAAGTGGAAGAACACCGGCGCGGCGAAACACACCGAATCCAGCCGGTCGAGCATGCCGCCGTGGCCCTCGATCATGTGCCCCCAGTCCTTGATGCCACGATCGCGCTTGATCGCCGACATCACCAGGCCGCCGTAGAAACCCATCAGGTTCACCACCAGCGCCATGCCCGCGGCCTGCAGCGGCGTGAACGGCGTGATCCACCACAGCGCCGCGCCGAGCGCGGTCGCCGACAGCACGCCGCCGACGAAACCCTCCAGCGTCTTCGACGGCGACAGCTTCGGCGCGACCAGGCGCTTGCCGGCGAGCTTGCCCCACACGTACTGCAGCACGTCGGAGGACTGCACCACGATCACCAGGAACGCGATCAGCAGCAGGTTGCCGCCCTCGAAGCCGGGGATCTTGAGGTTCAGCAGCGCCGGCACGTGCGAGATGCAGTACACGCAGATCATCAGGCCCCACTGCACCTTCGCCGCGCGCTCCAGGTAGCGCGTGGTGTCGCCGCCGGAGGTGGCGAGGATCGGCAGGAACAGGAACGCGTACACCGGGATCAGCAGCGTCGCAAGCCCATACCAGCCGGTGTAGACCAGCCAGTACTGCCACGGCAGCACCACGTAGAACGCCGCGACCAGCGCCCAGTAGTCGCCGCGCCGCGTCGGCGTCAGGGTGATGAACTCGCGCAGCGCGAACAGCGACACCAGCGCGAAGAACACGATCACGCCCACGCGCCCCAGCGCGAAAGCCGCGCCGACCAGCGCCGCCATCAGCCACCACGCGCGGATGCGCGCGACCAGGTTGTCGATGACGCCTCTCGACCTCTCGAGGTCGAGACCAGCACGTTGGTTGCCATGCAGGCGCCAGCGCAGGAATTCGGCCACCAGCGTCGCCAGCAGCAGCACGCCGGCGATGCCGAGGAACAGCCACTGCATGCGCGAGCCGGTGAAGCCGGAATGCGTAATGGAAGCGGAGTCGATCATGCGGCGGCGTCCTTGGCGGCGGCTTCGGCAATGAATTCCGGCGGCGCCAGCGCGAGCAGCGCGTCGCGCGCGCGGGCAACGAACGCGGCCTTGTCCTCGCCGGCGTGCAGGCGCAGCGGCTCGCCGAAGGTCGCCGTGCACAACAGCGGCAACGGCAGCACCCGGCCCTTGGGCATCACCCGGGCGAGGTTGTCGAGCCACACCGGGACGAATTCCAGTTCCGGCCGCCGGCATGCCAGGTGGTAGATGCCGCTCTTGAACGGCAGCAGGCCGTCGCCGGGATTGCGCGTGCCTTCCGGGAACACGATCAGCGAGGCGCCGCCGTCGACGGCTTCGCACAGGGTCGCGATCGCGTCCTGCGCGCGCGCCTTCGCGGCGGCGTCGCAGTCCCCGGCCGCTGTCGCTGCGGGCCCGCGCTCGACCAGCACGCCATTGAACACCGCGCGGATCACGTAGCGCCGCAACGCATCGCGGTTCCAGTAGTCCGCGCCCGCCACCGGCCGCACGTTGCGCCGCAGCGCCAGCGGCAAGGCCGACCAGATCAGCACGAAGTCGCCGTGGCTGGCGTGGTTGCCGTAGTACACGCGCAGCCCTTCCGCAGGCGCGCAGCCGCGCCACAGCCCGCGCGCGCCGGTGAGCGCGCGGATGGCGAAGCTGATGGCGCGGGCGATCAGTCCTTCCAGCATCGGGGTTCCCCTGTCCTCAATTCGGCATCCGCCACCAGTACAGCGCGTAGCCCGCCCCCCACAGCGCCAGCCACACCGCGAACACGCGGCGTTCGCCGAGGCGCGGCGTGGCCAGGCGCGCGATCAGGTTCGCCAGCAGCGCGAACACGACGAAACGCGCCCCGCGCGCGAGCGTGCTCAGCGCCACGAACAGCGGCAGGCTGACCACGTCCGCCGCCTGCGCGGCGTACAGCTTGTACGGCACGCCGCTGAAGGCGCCGACCAGCGGCGCCCACACGCCCGATTGCTGCCAGCGCGCCGCGATGCTGTCGATCAGGCCCGGGCTGATCGCGGGCAGCGCGTCGAAGGTCGCGCGCACCGCCGCTGGATCGCGCGCGCCCCACAGGTAGACCAGCGCCCCGCCCAGCATCGCGCCGGCGACGGCGAACGCCGCCGCGACCAGGGCCTCGCGCCGCGACCGCAGCGCGACGCGGGTGATCCACACGTCGGGAATGACGAAGAACAGCGTCGCCTCGGCGAAGCCCCAGGCCAGCGCGATCACGCGCCAGCGCCGGAAGATCTGCGTATCGGCCGGCGCTGCTACCGCGCTCACGCCGCGTCCTGCGCCTGGCGCAGGCCGGCGCGCACCCGGTTCACCACCGTCGCCACGCACAGCGCGCAGGCCACGGCGAGCACGCCGCCGGTCCAGGCCCCGGCCGGTACGCCGCACGCCAGCAACAGGTCGACGACGCCGACCACGAAGGCGCGATCGCTCTTGCCCATCGGCCCGTCGTAGCGGCGCTGCGCGCCGACCATCAGGCCGAGCACGCCGGCGTATTCGGTCAACGCCGCCAGCCAGGCGAACAGCCACGGCAGCCAGGCCGGCAGGCCGGGAATCGCCAGCAGCGACAGGTACAGGGCGCCGTCGGCGACGACATCGCCCAGTTCGTTGAGGTACGCGCCCGGCCGCGACTGCTGGCCGAATTCGCGCGCCAGCATGCCGTCGACGGCATTGAGCGCCATGCGCACGAACATCCACGCCGGCAGCAGCGCGAACCACAGCGGCTGCGCGCCCGCTGCGCGCGAGACCAGCGCGGCCACCACCAGCGACGCCAGCGCGGCCAGTACCGTCACCTGGTTCGCGGTCACGCCCCACGCATGCAGGCGCCGCACCAGCGGCCGCAGCAGCGCCTGGAAGCGGCTCTTCAACGCATAGATCGACGCCACGGGTTCCCCTTCCCTCGCCGCGTTCCTGCGACGGCCCCGCAGCTTAGCCGCAAGCCGTCGCGGCGCGCAGCCCGGGGCCAGCGGGGCCAGTCGGCTTGGGGCCAAGCCGTATAATTCCGCTTCTTTCGCCGCCCCCGCCGCCCATGACCACCGACCGCACGTCGGGTACGCCTGTCAAAGTCAGCCGTGCCCTGCTCTCCGTTTCCGACAAGACCGGCCTGATCGAGCTCGCCCGCGCCCTGGCCGCGCGCAACGTCGAGCTGCTCTCCACTGGCGGCACCGCCAAGGCGATCCGCGAGGCCGGCCTGCCGGTCAGGGACGTCAGCGACGTCACCGGCTTCCCGGAAATGATGGACGGCCGGGTCAAGACCCTGCATCCGCTGGTGCATGGCGGCCTGCTCGGCCGCGCCGGCCTCGACGATGAAGTCATGGCGCAGCACGGCATCGGCAGGATCGACCTGCTGGTGCTGAACCTGTATCCGTTCGCGTCGGTGTCGGCGAACCCAAACAGTACCTTCGACGAGATCATCGAGAACATCGACATCGGCGGCCCCGCCATGCTGCGTTCGGCGGCGAAGAATTTCGCCCGCGTCGCCGTCGCCACCGATCCGGCGCAGTACGCCGGCCTCGTCGAAGAATTGGGCGCCAACGACGGCGCGCTGTCGGGCAAGACCCGCTTCGCCCTGTCCGTCGCCGCGTTCAACAACGTCGCCTTCTACGACGCCTGCATCAGCAACTACCTGTCCGCGCTGCAGGACGACGGCACGCAGGCGCTGTTCCCGGCGCAGAACAACAGCAACTTCGTCAAGGTGATGGACCTGCGCTACGGCGAGAACCCGCACCAGCACGGCGCGTTCTACCGCGACCTGTGGCCGGTGCCGGGCACGCTGGCGACCTTCACCCAGCTGCAGGGCAAGGAACTGTCGTACAACAACCTCGCCGACGCCGACGCCGCGTGGGAATGCGTGCGCCAGTTCGACCAGCCGGCCTGCGTGATCGTCAAGCACGCCAACCCCTGCGGCGTGGCCGAAGGCGAGAGCTGCGCGGATACCTATGAAGCCGCCTACGCCACCGATCCGACCTCGGCCTTCGGCGGCATCATCGCCTTCAACCGCGCGCTCGATGCGGCGACGGCCAAGACCATCCTCGACCGCCAGTTCGTCGAAGTGCTGATCGCCCCGGATTACGAGGACGCCGCGCTCGACTACGCGAAGAAGAAGGCCAACGTGCGCGTGCTGCGCATCCCGCACGGCGATGGCAAGAACAACGTCGATGTGAAGCGCGTCGGCTCCGGCCTGCTGATGCAGACCGCCGACATCCGCGAAGTCAGCCCCGACGAGCTCAAGGTCGTCACCAGGCTCGCCCCGACCGAAGAGCAGCTCGGCGACCTGCTGTTCGCCTGGCGCGTGGCCAAGTTCGTGAAGTCCAACGCGATCGTCTACGCCAAGAACAGGCAGACCGTCGGTGTCGGTGCCGGGCAGATGAGCCGCGTGTACTCGGCGCGCATCGCCGGGATCAAGGCGACCGACGCGGGCCTGGTCGTGCCGGGCTCGGTGATGGCGAGCGATGCGTTCTTCCCGTTCCGCGACGGCATCGACGCCGCAGCCGAAGCCGGCATCAAGGCGGTGATCCAGCCGGGCGGTTCGATGCGCGACAACGAGGTCATTGCCGCGGCCGACGAACACGGCATCGCGATGGTGTTCACCGGCGTGCGCCATTTCCGCCACTGAGTCGTCGCGTTATCCCATGTTGCTCTCTTCTCCCCGTCGCAGAGCGACGGGGAGAAGATGCCCGAAGGGCAGATGAGGGGCCGCTTTCGTTGTTGCCCTTGCGGTAACGCGCCGCCCCTCACCCTGCATCGCTACGCGATGCTGTCCCTCTCCCCGCACGCGGGGCGAGGGGCGCCCTCCAATGACCTGCCGCGCGCGTTACGCACGTTAGCTTCATAAACAGGAGCCCTCCATGAAAGTCCTCGTCATCGGTTCCGGCGGTCGCGAACACGCCCTGGCCTGGAAACTCGCGCAGTCCGCGCGCGTCTCCGAGGTGCTGGTCGCCCCCGGCAATGCCGGCACCGCGACCGAAGCCCGTTGCCGCAACGTCGCCGTCAACGCCACCGACATCGATGGCCTGCTCGCACTGGCGAAGAGCGAAGGCGTCGCCGTCACCGTGGTCGGCCCGGAAGGCCCGCTGGTCGCCGGCGTCGTCGATCGTTTCCGCGGCGAGGGCCTGCGCATCTTCGGGCCCAGCGCCCAGGCCGCGCAGCTGGAAGGCAGCAAGGCCTACGCCAAGGATTTCCTCGCCCGCCACGGCATTCCCACCGCGCACTACGCGGTGCACACGCACATGGACGAGGCGCTGGAATATGTGCGCGAGAAGGGGGCCCCGATCGTGATCAAGGCCGACGGCCTCGCCGCCGGCAAGGGCGTGATCGTGGCGATGAGCCTGGCCGAGGCCGAAGCCGCGATCACCGACATGCTCGGCGGTTACGCCTTCGGCGCCGCCGGTGCACGCGTGGTGATCGAGGAATTCCTCGACGGCGAGGAAGCCAGCTTCATCTCCATGGTCGACGGCACCACCGCGTTGCCGATGGCGACCAGCCAGGACCACAAGCGCGTCGGCGACGGCGACACCGGCCCCAACACCGGCGGCATGGGCGCGTACTCGCCGGCGCCGGTGGTCACCCCCGAGGTGCACGCACGGGTGATGCGCGAAGTGGTGAATCCGACCGTGCAGGGCATGGCCAAGGACGGCGTGCCGTTCACCGGCTTCCTCTACGCCGGGTTGATGATCGACAAGTCCGGCGCGCCCAAGGTGATCGAATTCAACGTGCGCTTCGGCGATCCGGAAACGCAGCCGGTGATGCTGCGCCTGGACAGCGACCTGCTCGACCTGGTCGACGCGGCGATCGACGCACGCCTGCACGAGGCGCAGGCGACGTGGAGCCCGCGCCCCAGCCTCGGCGTGGTGATGGCCGCCGAGCACTACCCGGGCACGCCGCGCACCGGCGACGTGATCAACACCATCGACGCGCCGGAACTCGACGACACCAAGGTCTTCCACGCCGGCACCAAGGTCGAGGGCGAGCACGTGGTGACCTCGGGCGGCCGCGTGCTGTGCGTGTGCGCGCTCGGCGACAGCGTCGCCGATGCGCAGCGCCGCGCGTATGAAGCCGTCGCCGGAATCTCCTGGCACGGCGAGTTCCATCGCCACGACATCGGCTGGCGGGCGATCGAGCGGGAAAAGACCACCGCCTGAGTTCGCGACTGCCCCTCACCCTGCGTCGCTACGCGACGCTGTCCCTCTCCCCGCAAGCGGGGCGAGGGAGCTAGTTGGTACTGCCCTTCTCCCCACCTGCGGGGAGAAGGTGGCGCGCAGCGCCGGATGAGGGGCGGGACAACCGGAACGGCCGCCCCGATCAATGCACCGTGCCGCCCCCGGCGTCTTCTTCCGCCGCCGGCTGCAACTGCACCACCAGTTCCTCCAGCGCCGAGATCTCCGCTTCCAGCGCGTCGTGCAGCTCGCCCTGGCGCGTCATCAGCGCCTCGATGTTCGCGGCCTGCTTGAGCTTCTTCAGCTCGCCGTCGAACAGCAGCCATTGTGCCGTCAGCCGCTCGACGTTGTTCTTCGAGTAGTGGCGCATCTCCTTGAGCTGCGCCAGCGTGTCGTTGACGCGCTCGAACGGTGTCTTGGTGTCCGCGGACATGGCGACCTCCTTTGCAGGGTTCGTTCGCAGGGTAGCCACGCAAAGCTGGCCGGGAACGAAATGGCGCGCCGCGCCGTCGACGCGACGTGAAGGTCCGCGGCTGCGACGGATCAACAGCGCGCGGCGCCGCACCTTCGAGAACGGGTGGTTCGGCCGGAAACGGTTGCCGCGGTGGTCCGGCGCACGCTGTGCGCGGAAGCCGCCACGAAACACTGCCGCCGGCAACGCATGGTTGCGCCCGCCGCGCGTTTGCTAGGCTCCCCGCACATCCCCGGGGGTTCCATGGACGCAGGCACGCCGCAGCGCAACCACCATTCGCAGTTCGACCTGCTGCGGCAACGACGCTTCCTGCCGTACTTCGTGGTGCAGCTGCTGGGCGCGTTCAACGACAACGTGTTCCGCCAGGCGATCATCGGCCTGCTCGGCTACCTGGCCATCCCCACCGAGCAGAAGGCGCTGTACACGCAGCTGGCGCCGGCGATCTTCATCCTGCCCTACTTCCTGTTCTCGGCCACCGCCGGGCAGGTCGCGGAGAAGCTGGAGAAGTCGAAGCTGATCCGCATCACCACGGCGATGGAGATCGCGATCATGTCGGTCGCCGCGGTCGGCTTCGTGCTGCAGGACATGCGGGTGCTGCTGGCGACGCTGTTCCTCACCGGCGTGCAGTCGACGCTGTTCGGACCGGTGAAGTATTCGATCCTGCCCTCGGTGCTGAAGCCGGAGGAACTCACCGGCGGCAACGGCCTGGTGGAAATGGGCACGTCGGTGTCGATCCTGCTCGGCATGATCTTCGGCGGGTTGATCTTCGCGGTGGCCGGCGCGCTGGGACCGTGGGCCGCGGGCTTTGCCGTGATCGCGCTGGCGATCACCGGCAACCTGGTGAGCCGCGCGATCCCGGCGGTGGACGCGGGCGCCCCGGACCTGAAGATCCAGTGGAATCCGCTACCCGAATCGCTGCGCATCTGGCGCCTCACCCGCCAGCAGCCGGCGGTGCGCAACTCGGTGCTGGGCGTGTCGTGGTTCTGGTTCTTCGGCACGGTGCTCACCGGCAACCTGCCGGTGTACGCGGAAACGGTGCTGGGCGGCACGCCGACGCTGTACGTGTTCGCGCTGGCGCTGTTCTCGGTCGGCGTGGGCGTGGGCTCGCTGCTGTGCGAGAAGCTGTCCGGGCGCACGGTCGAGATCGGGCTGGTGCCGCTGGGCGCACTGGGCATGAGCGGCTTCCTGATCGACCTGTACTTCGCGCGGCCCCTGGCATCGAGCGCCGCTGGCCTGGACGTGGCCGGCTTCCTGCAGCAACCCGGCGCCTGGCGCGTGGCGGCGGACCTGACCGGCATCGGCCTGTTCGCCGGCTTCTTCGTGGTGCCGCTGTTCGCACTGATCCAGAGCCGCACGTCGCGCAACACGCTCTCGCGCGTGATCGCGGGCATGAACATCCAGAACGCGTTGTTCATCGTGCTGGCGGCGGGCGCGGGCATCGCCGCGCAGTCGTTGTTGAAATGGACGATCCCGCAGCTGTTCCTGGCGCTGGCGATCGCCAATGCGCTGGTGGCGCTGTGGATCTTCACCATCGTGCCCGAGTTCGCCATGCGCTTCGTCAGCTGGCTGCTGGTGCGCACGCTGTACCGGCTGAAACTGCACGGGGTGGAGAGGCACGTGCCCGACGAAGGCGCGGCGCTGATCGTGTGCAACCACGTCAGCTACATGGACGCGCTGATCCTGTCGGCGTGCATCCCGCGGCCGGTGCGTTTCGTCATGTACTACAAGATCTTCCGCATCCCGGTGATGAGCTGGATCTTCCGCACCGCAAAAGCCATACCGATCGCGGGCGCGCGCGAGGATCCCGAGGTGATGCAGCGCGCGTTCGACGAGATCGACGCGGCGCTGGCCGCGGGCGAACTGGTCGGCATCTTCCCGGAAGGCGCGTTGACCAAGGACGGGGATATCGCGGCGTTCAAGTCCGGCGTGGAGAAGATCCTCGAACGCCGGCCCGTGCCGGTGGTGCCGATGGCACTCCGCGGGATGTGGGCGAGCATGTGGAGCCGGCGCGATTCGCGGCTGGGGCGCATGCGCGTGCCGCGCCGCTTCCGTGCACGCGTGGAGGTGGCGGCGGACGCGGCGATGGATCCCTTCCAGGCGCCGGCGGAAGTGCTGGAGGCGAAGGTGCGCGTGTTGCGCGGGGATGCGGCGTAACTTCCCGTACAGCAACAACAAGAGCGCCTCCTCATCTGCCCTCCGGGCATCTTCCCCCCGCGATGCAGGGAGAAGAGAACAGTCACTGCGTGTGTGTGCGCAGCGCCCCCCTCGCCCCGCTTGCGGGGAGAGGGACAGCGTTGCGTAGCAACGCAGGGTGAGGGGCGTTCGAAGCACCAGCAAAGCGCCCCTCATCTGCCCTCCGGGCATCTTCTCCCCGCTCACGCGGGGAGAAGAGAAGCAACCGCCGACGCGGTGACGCCTCCAAACCCGCGCTGCTAGGATGCCGCCAGGGCCGCTGGCCCACAGGGGATCCATCCATCATCGTCTGAGGGGACACACGCAATGAGCACACCGCCGTCATTTCCGCCGGAGCAGGCGCAGTCGTACGGGCCGATTCCGAACTACCTGGTCTGGGCGATCCTGATCACGATCGCATCGCTGTGCCTGTGCTGCATCGTCGGCACGATCCCGGGCGTGGTGGCGATCGTGTTCGCGGCGCAGGTCAACAGCAAGCTGTCGTCGGGCGATCGCGCCGGCGCCGAGAACGCCTCCAAGCAGGCCAAGCTGTGGTGCCAGATCACCACCGGCCTGTGCATCCTGGGCCTGCTGATCAACATCGGCATGCGCATCGCCGGCTACGACGGCGCGCAGTACTGGAAGAACTGGGCCGAGCAGATGGAACAGCAGCGCTGATCCAGCGCCGCTGACCGTCGCCATGCGCGCACTGGCCTTGCCAGCACTGTCCCGCCCCGCGATGGCCGCCACTGCGGCCGTCGCAGCGTGCGTGCTGCTGGGCGGCATCTGGCTGCTGCGCGCGTTCGATCCCAACACGGCGGGAAGCTTCTTCCCGTCGTGCCTGTTCCACGACATCACCGGCTGGTATTGCCCCGGCTGTGGCATCACCCGCGCACTGCACGCGCTGGTGCATTTCGATCTGTGGCGCGCGGTGGCGATGAACGCGCTGGTGGTATTGAGCTTGCCGCTGCTGGCATTGATGGCGCTGCAGGGCGCGATGCAGCGGCGCTGGTTGCCGTCGGCGGTGCAGCGCACCGTGTTCGACGGGCGCTGGTGGATCGGCGCGCTGCTGGTGTTCGGTATCGCGCGCAATCTGCCCGGCCTGGAGTGGCTGGCGCCGGGCGGGCTGTTGTAGGGCGGACTCAAGTCCGCCGTCGTGCGGATGCGCGACGGGTTTGGCGGGCCAGGCCTCGCCCTATGCCACGAAACCGGCGATGACGAACAAGGCCAGCACCGCCAGCCACACCAGCAGGCTGCGCCAGACCAGGCTCATCGCGTCGCGCAGTTCCGGCAATCCGCTCGTGGTAGCCATGATCGGCATGGCCACGGCCTCGCCGGTCACGCCGGCATCGGCGGCTTCGTCGGCGTAATCCGCGGCCTCTTCCGCCAGTTCGGTGCGCACGCTGGCGCGGCCGGCGGCATCGAGAAAACGGTGATCGAGGGTGAACGAAGCGCCGCCGGCTTCGCGCCAGGCACCGAGCACCGTGTCGAAATTGCCCACCAGGGCAAGCGCCAGCGTCAGCAGCTGCGCCACCGGCCAGTCGAGGAGCTTGAGCAGCGTCTGAGCGCCTTGGCGTGTTTCCAGCGGCAGCCGGTGGGCGAAGCCGCCTTCGCTGGACAACACCGCGAGCCGGTACAGCAACGCGCCGACCGGCCCCAGCAGCAGGAACCAGAACAGCACGCCGAACCAGCGCCGCAGCGCGTTCTGGAACACCGCCGACACCAATGCGCCGCCATCGATGGTCAGCGGTGGGTTGTCCGGCCACAGCGCGGCCATCGCTTCACGGCGCGCAGCGGCATCGGGCGCATCGACTATCGCGTCGATGTCGAGGTCGAGGTCGCGCGGGCCCCAGGCGTAGAGCAGCACCGCGATCGCGAACAGCACGCCGACCAGTCCGTAGAAGGGCCGGTCCAGCGCGGCCTGGAACAGCAGCACCGCCAGCAGCGGCGGAACCAGCGCCAGCGCGATGCCCCCGCGGCCGCGCCAGACGCTGCCTTCGGGGAACTGGGCGCCGAGCCAGTCCATCCAGTTGCCGTACCAGTCGTAATGGCGCACCGACGCGACCAGCGACTGCGCCATGTGGCCGATGACCAGGGCAGCGACGACGGCGAGCAGGGTGACGGCCATGCGGGATCCTTGCGGACATTCGCGCTACGCGCGGACGGGATCGATTCTAGCGGGTCGGTCGTGATGCACGCGGGCTGTTGTCCTCACCAACGCAAGCGGGACGTCCTGCTGGACAGTTTGCCCGCGGGCGGCGTGTGGCGGCGTTCAGCGCAGGCCATCGACCCACTGGTCGATCAGCCAGCGCGCGATCGACAGGCGCGGCGACACCAGCAGCCCACTGCCGTCGTCGCCTGCCGGATCGGCCTCGCGCGCCTGCGCCGCGCGCACTTCGTCACGGCTGAACCAGCGCGCGTCCTCGAGCTCGTCGCTGATCCGCGGCACGTCCGGGTGCGCGTCGGCGACGAAACCGAGCATCAGCGAGCCGGGAAACGGCCACGGCTGCGAGCCGAGGTAGCGGCACGACTTCACGCGCACGCCGGTCTCCTCGAGCACTTCGCGGGCGACGGTGTGTTCGAGCGATTCGCCCGGTTCGACAAAGCCGGCGATGGTCGAATAGCGGCGCGCCGGCCAGCTGCCCTGGCGGCCGAGCAGCAGGCGCTCGCCATCACTGACGGCCACGATCACGGCGGGATCGGTGCGCGGGTAGTGCTCCGCCTGGCATTGCGTGCAGGTGCCCAGCCAACCGCCGCGCGAGTACACCAGCGTGCCGCCGCAGACGCCGCAATGGCGATGGCGCTGGCGCCAGTGCTGCACTGCGCGCGCCTGCGCGAACACGGCCGCATCGAACGCCGGCCAGTGCATCGCGGCGCTGCGCAGGTCGGTGCGCTGCGGCGCCGTGAAGGCGGTGAGGGCGGCGTCGAGCGCGAACCAGCCGCGGCCTTCGGCATCGAGACCGAGGAACACGGCCGCACCGCTGCCGCCGGGGCCTTCGCTCAGCTGCTCGCCGGTCGGGGCGAGCAGGCGGCGCTGCTCGTCGGCATGGGCCAGGCCATCCTCGTCGAGCAGGACCACGCGCGCCTGCGGCCACAGCCGCATCAGGGCATCGGGGTCGGTGCGCAGGTGATCGGCGCGGTCGAGCGCGGCGCGGACGGCATCGGTTTCGACGAAGGCGAACGGAGACGCGGGCATCGGGCGATTCGCGGCGCGGGGTTGCGCGGATTATCGGCGATGCGGATCGACGGGTGCGATATGCCCAGTGGCGCTCATTCTTCTCCCCGCTTGCGGCGAGAAGATGCCCGAAGGCGCAGACGCCCCGAAGGAAGCACCCTTGGGGTGTGAGGGGGAGCTCTTGCCGCTCAGGCCGAGAACGACGACCCGCAGCCGCAGGTCGTCTTCGCGTTCGGATTGCGGATCACGAACTGCGCGCCGTGCAGGCTCTCGGTGTAGTCGACTTCCGCGCCCATCAGGTACTGCAGGCTGAGCGGATCCACCAGCAGGGTCACCCCGTCCGTCTGCACCGCGAGGTCATCCTCGCCCTGCTGCTCGTCGAACTCGAAGCCGTACTGGAAGCCGGAGCAGCCGCCACCCTGGATGTAGACGCGCAACTTGAGCTCCGCGTTGCCCTCCTCGGCGATCAGCTCGCGCACCTTGGCGGCGGCGGCGGAGGTGAACTGCAGCGGACGTTCCAGCGCCTGGTAGTCGGGCGCGGCGGACTCGAGGGTCGTGGTGCTCTGGCTCATGTGTCCAGAATGGGGCCCGCGGGCCGGGCATTCAACCGCCGCACGGGCGTCATTCGGCAACGGTCTGTCCGCGCAGCGCCTCGGCCCAGGTGAACGACTGCTCGATCGCCGCGCCCGAGCGCGGCTGCAGGCGCACCGTGACCTTCGCCGGGGTGACCCCGGCCGGCAGGAAGACGTCGCCTTCCACCTGCTGGAAATACTTGAACGAATACACCACGCCCGGGGCGGCGGACTGCTGGCGCAGGTCGGTCCAGGCGAGCTTCTGCAGCTTGCCTTCGCGCGTGCCTTCGATCGACAGCGTGAGCACGCCCTCGCTGATCGCGCCGCGGTTGAGGTTCTGGGTGAGCGTGCCGGTGAAGTGCCAGGCCGGGCCGTTCTGCTGCTGCATCCGCAATGCGTGCACGCTCAGGCCGTGGCGCTGCGCGGTCGCGCCGACCAGACGTTCGTAGAAGGCGACGTCGGCGCGCAGGCCGGCGACTTCCTCGTCGCGGTCGGCGATGGCGCCCTGCAAGTCGCGGTTGGCGTCGCGACTGATCTGGTCGGAACGGGTCAGCGTGGCGACGCGCTGCTGCAACTGCTCGGCGTCGTCGCGCAGGTTGGCGTTTTCACGACGCAGCGCGGCGATCTGCGCGCGCGGGTCGCCCGAGGTCGGCGAGAACAGCTGCCACAGGCCCCAGCCGCCGAACGCGAGCGCGGCGATGAAGACCAGGAGCAGCACGAGCATGCCCCAGTGTTCGCCCAGCCAGGAGGTTTGCTGTCGTTGGTACATGCGGCGAGATTAGCCGCATCCGCCGCCGGCCGTGTGTGCCGGCGGTAACGCTGTGCGCGATGGCCGACGCCGGCCGCGGCGATGTTCAGCCGATGGCCACGTCCGGCGTGATCGGGGTGACGTTGGCGGTGTCCGGTGCGCTGGCCGCGACGGTCTCGGCATGGACCAGGCGGCCGGTGAGCGTGGAACCGGCGATCATCTCGATCACCTGGTAGTGCACGTTGCCGTTGACGCGGGCCTTCGGGTGCATCTCGACCTGCTCGCCGTAGGCATCGCCGACCAGCTGGCCGTTGATCACCACGTTCGGGGCGCGGACTTCGCCTTCGATCACACCGGTCTCGGCGATGGTGACCTGGGCGGCCTCGCCGTTGCTGGCGATGACCTTGCCGATGATGCGGCCTTCCACGTACAGGCCACCGACGAAATGGAAGTCGCCGCGGATGACCACCTGCGGGCCGATCAGGGTGTCGACCTGGCCGGGGGCGATTGCCGCCTTCTTGTCTTTCTTGAACATGGTTTTCCCCAAGTAATGGCCCCGTCCCGGGCATTGGAACGGTCGGCGTCGCCGCCGCGGCATGAACCCCCGCCTCATGGCCGCACGAGCCGGGCTGGGCAATCGCCCCCTTCCCCTATACTCGAGCGCGGAATCGGCGTGCCTATTTTATTGGGAGACGGCCATGTCGGATGCGCACCTGTTCGCAATTGGCGTCGTACTGGCCTGGCTGGCCGGCATTCGCGTCTACCTGACCGTGTTCGGGGTCGGCCTGGCCGGCGCCCTGGGCTGGCTGGAGCTGCCCGCCGCCCTGCAGGTGACCCAGTCGCCGTGGGTGATCGGCGTTTCCGGCGCCCTTGCCGCCGCCGAATTCTTCGCCGACAAGATCCCGGGCGTGGATTCGGGCTGGGACCTGCTGCACACCCTGCTCCGCGTCCCGGCCGGCGCGTTCCTGGCGGCGGCGACGCTGTCGCCGGACGGCCACCTCGGTGCCGGCGCCCTGGCCACCGGCGCCGGCGTGGCACTCACCAGCCACGCGCTCAAGGCCGGCTCGCGCGCCCTGCTCAACACCTCGCCGGAACCGGTGAGCAACTGGACCGCGTCGGTGACCGAGGACGTGGCAACCATCGGCGGGCTGGCGCTGGTGTTCGCGCATCCGTGGCTGGCGCTGTCGATCGTGGTGTTCATCACCGCGGCGTTCGCGCTGCTGCTGTGGTGGGTGTGGCGCAAACTGTTCCGGCGCCGCCCGCGCATCGACGGCTCGGGGCTCGGCGCCGCCTAGGCCATTTCGTTTCCGGCAAAGCAAAACGCCACCTTGCGGTGGCGTTTTTTTGTCCAGCGCCGTCGCGCGATCAGCTTTCCATCTTCGTCGCGAGGTAGTTCTGCTCGCCGACGCGGTCGATCAGCGCGAGCTGCGTTTCGATCCAGTCGATGTGCTCTTCCTCAGACTCGAGGATGTCCACCAGCAGGCGGCGGCTGACGAGGTCCTTGATGCTTTCGCAGTAAGCGATGCCTTCGCGCAGCATCGGCAGGGCCTCCAGCTCGAGCGCGAGGTCGCAGGCCAGCACTTCACGCGGGCCTTCGCCGATGCGCAGCTTGCCGAGGTTCTGGAAGTTGGGCAGGCCTTCGAGGAAGAGGATGCGCTCCGACAGCTTGTCGGCGTGCTTCATCTCGTCGATGGACTCGTGGTACTCGTGGTCGGCGAGTTCCTTCAGGCCCCAGTTCTTCAGCATCTTGGCGTGCAGGAAGTACTGGTTGATGGCGATCAGCTCGTTGTAGAGCGCCTTGTTGAGGTATTCGATGACCCTGGCGTCGCCCTTCATGGCGGTGCTCCGTGCGTTGTCGACGGCGCGACTCTAGTCCCCTTGCGCGCGCGGTGACGAAACGCGAATCGAGTGCATCCGCGAACGGATTGCATCTGCGATCAACGGTATGCGAGGGGAGCTTTGCCGCGACGTTCCACGGCGGCTTCGCGGGCGGAACGCTGCGAAGCGGTCAGGCGGCCTGCGACAGGACCGGCAGCGGCAGTTCGCGGGTGGCGCGGGCTTCGTCCATCAGCTGCGCGGCGAGGTCGAGGCAGCTGCCGCAGGTCGCGCCGGCGCCGGTGCGCATGGTCAGCTCGGCCACACTCCGGCACCCGGCCTCGGCGGCCTGGCGGATATCGCGATCGGTGACTCCGTTGCAGATGCAGACGTACATGCGGCGGCGGTGGGTGCTGGCAGCCGGGTCGGCTGCGGTGCTATTCCGCCATGGATGAGAATGATTGTCAATTAGAAGAGGGCTCGGAGCCGCCGCGGGCCTGCGGGTCCGGCCGCGAGCGCGGCCGTTGCCGGTTGCGACCGCCATTCCGGCGCGGGTCCCGCACCAGTTCCGGGCCGGGCGCCGGCACCGCCTGCGGCCCGACCAGCCCCCGCGCCACCGGCGCCAGGTGCCGCAGCGCGCTGCTGTAGACGCCACGCTTGAAGGTCACCACGTGCTCGACCGGGTACCAGAAGTCCACCCAGCGCCAGTGGTCGAACTCGGGCTTGTCGGTCAGGTCCAAGCGCAGGTCGCTCTCCTGCCCGGTCAGCCGCAGCAGGAACCAGACCTGCTTCTGGCCGATGCAGACCAAGCGGTCATGGCGGCGGATCGCGCGGGGCGGCAGGCGGTAGCGCAGCCAGCCGGGAGTGGCGCCGAGAACCTCGACATGTTCGGGCAACAGGCCGGTTTCTTCGCGCAACTCGCGATACATGGCCTCCAGCGGCGTCTCGTCGCTGTTCATGCCGCCCTGCGGGAACTGCCAACCGTCCCGATGCACGCGGCGGGCCCAGAACAGCCGGCCGTCCGGATGCATCAACACGATGCCGACATTGGGTCGGTAACCGTCCGGATCGATCACGATGCGGACTCCAAAATGCACTGCGTCCGACTCTGCCACGCGGCCAGTCGACGGACAAGCAAGGCGCGGGAGGATTGACGGCGCGAAGGCGACCCGGAATAATTCGCGGCTCTCTGCGGGAAACGCATCCGCGTGGCTATGTAGCTCAGCCGGTTAGAGCACAGCACTCATAATGCTGGGGTCGGTGGTTCGAGTCCACCCATAGCCACCACTTGTTCCGCACGAAAAACCCCGCCGAAGCGGGGTTTTTTGTTGCCTCAATCGCGCTTGGCGCGCGCGAATGCGGCCGCCAGGGCGTTGTTGGCCGGCGGCGCCGACTGCGCCGCACGCGCGCCGCCGCCACGGGATTGATCGCGGCGATCGTCGCGCCTGCCGCCCCCCGCATTCGAACCCGCCTCGCGCGGCGCCGGCGCCGCATCGTCGAGGCGGCGCGTCAGCGCGATGCGCTTGCGCGCCACATCCACCTCCAGCACCTTCACCTTGACGATGTCGCCCGCTTTCACCACGTCGCGCGGGTCCTTCACGTACTTGTCGGACAGCGCGGAGATGTGGATCAGGCCGTCCTGGTGCACGCCGATGTCGACGAACGCACCGAACGCGGCGACGTTGCTGATCACGCCTTCCAGGATCATGCCGACCTGGAGATCCTTGATCTCTTCGACGCCGTCGGCGAAGCGCGCGGCCTTGAATTCCGGGCGCGGATCGCGGCCGGGCTTTTCGAGCTCCTTGAGGATGTCGCGCACGGTCGGCACACCGAACTTCTCATCCACGAACTGCTCGGCCTTGAGCCCGCGCAGCAGCGAAGCGTCGCCGATCACCTGCTTCACCTCGCGCCCGCACTGCTTGAGGATGCGCTCGACCACCGGATAGGCCTCGGGGTGCACCGAGGAGGCGTCCAGCGGCTGCTCGCCCGCGTTGATGCGCAGGAAGCCGGCGCACTGCTCGAAGGTCTTCTCGCCCAGGCGCGGCACCTTGAGCAGTTCCTTGCGCGACTTGAACGCGCCGTTGCTGTCGCGATAGACGACGATGTTTTCCGCCACCGTCGACGACAGGCCCGACACGCGCGTGAGCAGCGCGGCCGATGCGGTGTTCACGTCGACGCCGACCGCGTTCACACAGTCCTCGACCTTGGCATCGAGCGCGCGCGCGAGGCGGTACTGGTCGACGTCGTGCTGGTACTGGCCGACGCCGATCGCCTTGGGTTCGATCTTCACCAGCTCGGCGAGCGGGTCCTGCAGTCGGCGCGCGATCGACACCGCGCCGCGGATCGACACGTCGAGGTTCGGGAATTCCTTGGCGGCGAATTCGGAGGCCGAATACACCGACGCGCCGGCTTCGCTGACCACGATCTTCTGCATCTTCAGCTCCGGCGCGAGCTTGATCAGGTCGCCGGCGAGTTTGTCGGTCTCGCGCGAGGCGGTGCCGTTGCCGATCGAGATCAGTTCCACGCCGTGCTTCGCGCACAGCGCGCGCAGCGTGTGCAGCGACTGGTCCCACTGGCGCCGCGGTTCGTGCGGATAGATGGTGTCGTGCGCGACCAGCTTGCCGGTGCTGTCGACCACGGCGACCTTCACGCCGGTGCGCAGGCCGGGGTCGAGGCCGAGCACGGCCTTGGGGCCGGCCGGCGCGGCGAGCAGCAGGTCCTTGAGGTTGTGGCCGAACACGTCGATCGCCTCGGCTTCGGCCTTCTCGCGCGCCTGCGCGAACAGGTCGAGCAGCAGGTGCAGGTGCAGCTTCGCTTTCCAGGTCAGGCGGCAGGTGTCCTGCAGCCACTTGTCGGCGGGACGGCCCTGGGCCTTCACGCCCACGTGGTGGGCGACGCGGCCCTCGGCGAGCACGTGGCCGGAATCGGCGTCGCTGCCCGGATCGAGGTCGAGGAACAGGATCTCCTCGCGGCGCGCGCGGAACAGCGCGAGCAGGCGGTGCGAAGGAATCTTCGCCAGCGATTCGCTGTGTTCGAAGTAGTCGCGGTACTTCGCGCCTTCGTTCTCCTTGCCTTCGGCGACGCGGGCGCGGATCACGCCCACTTCGTGCAGCCAGTGGCGCAGGTCGCCGACCAGCGCGGCGTCTTCGCCCCAGCGCTCCATCAGGATCGCGCGCGCGCCGTCGAGTGCGGCCTTGGTGTCGGCGACGCCCTTTTCCGCATCGACGAAGGTCGCGGCGACTGTTTCCGGCGTCTGCATCGGATCGGCGAGGAGACCGTCGGCGAGCGGTTCCAGGCCGGCTTCGCGCGCGATCTGCGCCTTGGTGCGGCGCTTTTGTTTGTACGGCAGGTACAGATCTTCCAGGCGCGACTTCGAATCGGCACCCAGGATGTCGGCGCGCAGTTCGTCGCTGAGCTTGCCCTGCTCTTCGATCGAAGTCAGCACCGCGGCGCGACGGTCTTCCAGTTCGCGCAGGTAGGTCAGGCGCGTTTCGAGATTACGCAGCTGGGTGTCGTCGAGACCGCCGGTGACTTCCTTGCGGTAGCGCGCGATGAAGGGAACGGTGGCGCCTTCGTCCAGCAGCCCGATGGCGGCCTGGGCCTGGGCGGGCTGCGCGCCGATCTCGGCGGCGATGGTGGAAGCGATCTGGCGGGCGAGCTGCGGGGAAATCTCGGGCATTGCGTCGGGTCGAACTCACTGCTGCGGAAATGCGCCCCGATTGTGGCAATGCATCCGCCGTGGCGTAAGGATTGACATGCGGCATCGCGTAGGGCGGGATCCCGCCGGCCCGCGACGAAAGTGAGAGACCCGCATGTTCGCGCCGCGCCTGCGGCCGTGGATGGCAAACGACGGGCTCTTGTAGCTGCGCAGGTCCCCCGCTGCGTCGAAATGACCACTCAATAGGCATATTCGAGTTGCGCCAACCGTGGCGGTCCAGCCCGCCCTACAATTGCCGCCATGGATATCTTCAAGGTCTTCACCCTCGAAGCCGCGCACCGGCTGCCCAACGTGCCCGCGGGCCACAAGTGCGCGCGCCTGCACGGGCATTCGTTCCGGGTCGAGATCCACCTGCGCGGCGAGCTCGGCACGGATACCGGCTGGGTGATGGACTTCGCCGACGTGAAGACGGCCTTCCAGCCGCTCTACGACCAGCTCGACCACCACTACCTCAACGACATCGGCGGCCTGGAGAACCCGACCAGCGAGCGCCTGGCGGTGTGGATCTGGGACCGGCTCAAGCCGGCGCTGCCGCTGCTGAGCGAAGTCGTGGTGCACGAGACCTGCACGTCGGGCTGCCGCTACCGCGGGCCGTAACCCGCGCGCCGATGGCGCCTGCCGGGTCGCAGCGGGCCACAACCCCTTGATTCCAAAGAAATCCTGAACGGATCGGGCACTGTCATTCCGCTGTTGTTGCATTGCAACATTTGCCGGGTTATGCTGCACCGCACAATCGGTCGCCACGGCCGTAGACCCACCCCCACAGGAGCCGCCATGTACCAGTTCAACGAACAGTTTGCCGCCGCCTCGCGCCAGTTCGCGGACACGGCCGCCCAGATCAACAAGATCGCCCTCGAGAACGTCGAAGCCGTGTTCGGCCTGCAGCTCAATGCCCTGCAGGACCGCGCCAACGCCACCTTCGCCTTCTTCGGCGAAGCCGCCCAGGCCCGCGACCTCGGGGCCTACAAGGCCCTGTTCCCGAAGGGCGTGCAGGTTGCCCGCGAGAACATCGAGCGCACCGTCGCCGTCGGCCAGGACGTCTACGGCCGCACGCTGAAGGCCAACGAAGCCATCGGCCAGATCACCAAGGCGCAGCTGGAAACCGTTGCCGCCAAGACCCAGGCCACGGTCGAAGAAGCCGCCGACAAGGTGGTCAAGGCCGCCAAGGCCAAGTAAGCCAACCGCCTCTCTCTCCACTCCCCCGTGGAACAACGAACCCGGTAGCCCCGCTACCGGGTTTTTTGTTGGCCGGGCGCCAAGAATAATCAGTTGCTCATATTTTGAATCTGATTCAAAATCCGACCTCTTTCGCCCCGCCCCTCCCCCATGGGTACCAAGGAACGCCGCCAGCGCGATCGCGCGGCGCGTGAACAACGCTTCCTCGACTGCGCGCAGGAGCTGATCCAGCGCGACGGGCTGCTGAGCCTGCAGATGTCGCGCATCGCCGAGGACTGCGACTACGCGGTGGGCACGCTGTACCAGCATTTCGCCAGCAAGGAAGACCTGCTGCTCGCGCTGGCCACGCGCAACTGCCTGGAGCGGGTGGACCTGTTCGAACGCGCGGTGCAGTGGCCGGGCCCGACGCGCGAACGCATGCTCGCGATCGCCATCGCCGACCTGATGATCATCCGTTCGCAGCCGGAGTTCTTCCGCGTCGCCCAGTACGTGTTCACCGACGTCATCTGGCATGCGGCGTCCGAGCCGGCACGACAGCGACTGCTCGACGCCACCGCGCCGATCGGCAAGCTGATCGAGGGCATCGCCATCGACGCGCTACGCACCGGCGACCTGCCACCCAATACCGGTCTGTCGCCGCAGACCCTGACGATCGGCCCTTGGACCCTGTGCATGGGCATGCATACTCTGGTCCATGCCGAAGGCGTGCTCGAGCGGCACGATGCGCCCGAGCCCTACCGGCTCCTGATCAAGAACCTGCAGCACCTGCTCAACGGCTACGGCTGGCAGCCGCTGTTCGACGTATCCGACGAGGCGGCGATCGACGCGCAACTGGCGCGCATCAGCCGCGAGGTCTTCGAATCCCCGGCACCGCCCCTGGGCGGCGCACAACGCAAATCCCTCACAGGAAGCAAGAAAGATGGCTAGGCACGACACTTCGCGCACGCCTTCCACGCGCAAGCGCATGATCTGGATGCTGATCGGCGCCGTGGTGGTTTTCGGCGGCGTCTTCGCCGTGAAGGCGGTCATGACCGCTGGCACCAACCAGTTCTTCGACAACATGCCGCAGCCCGCGGTCGCGGTCAGCTCGGCCGTCGCCAAGAAGCAGAGCTGGAGCAACGACGGCGAAGCCGTGGGCACCTTCGTCGCGGTCAACGGCACTGACGTGACCACCGAAGCCGGTGGCGTCGTGCACTCGCTCGAATTCGAAGCCGGCCAGCCGGTCGCCGCCGGCGCGGTGCTGGTGCGCCTGAACACCGCCAACGAAGTCGCCACGCTGCGGGCGCTGGAAGCCTCCGCGAAGCTCGCCGCCGTGCAGCGCGACCGCTGGCTGCAACTGTCCAAGGACCAGCTGGTGTCCAAGGACGAGGCGCAGCAGCGCGCCACCGCCGCCGCAACCGCGCAGGCGCAGGTGGAAGCGCAGCGTGCCCTGATCGCGCAGAAGACCATCCGCGCGCCCTTCAGCGGCGTGCTCGGCATCCGCAAGATCAACCTCGGCCAGTTCGTCGCGCCGGGCGACGCGATCGTCAGCCTGCAGCAGCTCGATCCGATCTACCTCGACTTCAGCCTGCCCGAGCAGCAGATGGGCAAGATCAGCGAGGGCACGCTGGTCCGCGGCACCGTCGACGCGATGCCGGGCAAGACCTTCGAGGGCCGCGTCACCGCGGTCGAACCGCAGGTCGACGCGAGCACGCGCAACTTCAAGGCCCAGGCCACGCTGCGCAATCCCGGCAACACCCTGCGCCCGGGCGCGTTCGCCCACGTCGGCTTCGACGTCGGCGGCGCGCGCGACGTGGTGGTGATCCCGCAGACGGCGGTCAGCTTCAACCCGTACGGCAACGCGGTGTTCGTCATCACCAAGGCACCGCGCAAGGAAGGCGAGAAGGACGCGCAGGGCAAGCCGCTGACCGGCGACAAGCTGGTCGTGCAGCAGCGCTTCGTGAAGACCGGCGCCACCCGCGGCGACCTGATCGCGGTGACCGACGGCCTCAAGCCCGGCGAGGAGGTCGTGACCAGCGGCCTGCTCAAGCTGCGCAACGACGCCGAGGTCACGATCAACAACAAGGTGCAGCCGAGCGCCGACGCACGTCCGGCGCCGGACAACCGCTGACCGCATGAAGCGGTCATTCCGGACGCAGGAACCTGCTTCATCGCAGGCCGACAACAGCAGGTCCCTCGCTTCGCCCGGAAAGACCCAGCAATCCGTAGCGCCACCCCCATCAAGGCCGCTCGCATGAAATTCACCGACGTCTTCATCAACAAACCCGTGCTGGCGATCGTCGTCAGCTTGTTCATCCTGCTGTTCGGGCTGCGCGCCTACTCCGAGCTCAACGTGCGCCAGTACCCGGAGATGCGCAACGCGGTGGTCAACATCAGTACCGTGTACTACGGCGCGGATGCCGACCTGATCCAGGGCTTCATCACCACGCCGCTGGAGCGCGAGATCGCCAGTGCCGAAGGCATCGAGTACATGAGCTCGACCAGCTCGGCCGGTGTCAGCACGATTTCCGCCTACATCCGCCTGGAGCAGGACCCGAACGAGGCGCTCACCCAGATCGCCGCCAAGGTCAACAAGATGCGCGGCCAGCTGCCGCCGGAGTCGGAAGACCCGGTGATCGACCTGCAGCAGGGCCAGCAGATCGCGGCGATGTACCTGTCCTTCGCCAGCGACACGCTCGACAACAACCAGATCACCGACTACCTCACCCGCGTCATCCAGCCCAAGCTGGTAACGGTGCCGGGCGTGCAGCGCGCCGACATCCTCGGCGCCGGCACCTTCGCCATGCGCGTGTGGCTCAAGCCCGACCGCATGACCGCGCTCAAGGTGACCGCCAGCGACGTCGATGCGGCGCTGCGCAACAACAACGTGCTGTCGGCGGTGGGTTCGACCAAGGGCCAGATGGTCGCGATCGACATGACCGCGCGCACCGACCTGCGCACGCCGGAGGAATTCCGCAAGCTGGTCGTCCGCGAGCAGGACGGCGCGATCGTGCGCCTGGGCGACATCGCCGACGTGGTGCTGGGCTCGGAAAGCTACGGCACCTCGGTGCGCATGAACGGCGAGGCGGCCACTTTCGTCGGCATATACGTCGCCCCCGACGCGAACTCGCTCGACGTGATCCGCGAAGTGCGCAAGCTGTGGGACGGACAGATCGTTCCGCAGCTGCCGCAGGGCATCAAGGGCACGATCCCCTACGACAGCACCGAGCAGATCCAGGAAGCGATCGACGAGGTCGTCAGCACGATCATCGAAGCGGTGATCATCGTGATCGTGGTGATCTACCTGTTCCTCGGCTCGCTGCGCAGCGTGTTGATCCCGGCGGTGACGGTGCCGCTGTCGCTGGTCGGCACGTTGTTCCTGATGCTGCTGATGGGCTTCACCATCAACCTGCTGACGTTGCTGGCGATGGTGCTGGCGATCGGCATCGTGGTGGATGACGCGATCATCGTGCTGGAGAACATCCACCGCCACATCGAGGAGGGGATGAAACCGCACGACGCCGCGATCCGCGGCGCGCGCGAACTGGCCTGGCCGGTGGTGGCGATGACCACCACGCTGGTCGCCGTGTACCTGCCGATCGGTTTCCAGGGCGGCCTCACCGGCGTGCTGTTCACCGAATTCGCCTTCACCCTGGCCGGATCGGTGCTGCTCTCGGGCGTGATCGCGCTGACCCTGTCGCCGATGATGAGCGCGAAGATGCTCAAGGCGCACGATCCCGAGCACCCCAAGGGCAAGCTCGAATCGTGGCTGGACGCGAAGTTCGACACGCTGCGCCACGCCTACCAGCGCAAGCTGCACAGCGCGCTGGCGACCAAGTCGGTGATCGCGATCTTCGGCGTGATCGTGCTGGTCAGCTGCGCCTTCCTCTACACCACCGCGCCGAAGGAACCGGCGCCGCTGGAAGACGAAGGCTTCATCTTCTCGGTCGCCAGCGCCGATCCGTACTCAACGCTCGACTACGTGGAGCGTTACACCGACGAGATCACCAAGCTGGCCAAGGACGTGAAGGAAGTGGATGGCTACTTCCTCTTCAACGGCGGCTTCGGCGGCAGCGGCGGCGGCGCCAGCCCCAGCGCGATGGCCGGCTTCGTGCTCAAGCCGTGGAGCGAACGTGAGCGCTCGACCAAACAGGTGCTCGAACAGACGCTGCAGCCGGGCATGAGCCAGGTCACCGGCCTGAACGTGTTCGCGCTGGTGCCGCCGTCGCTCCCGAGCGCGGGCGGCGACGGCGGCGGCGAGTTCATCGTCGGCGGCGTCGGCGAGCTGAGCCAGCTGTCCGAACTGGCCGATGCGATCCTGGCCAAGGCCTACGCGAGCAAGCGCTTCATCTTCCTCGACAAGGACCTGAAGATCGACAAGCCGCGGATCGAGGTGAACATCGACCGCGACAAGGCCGCGACGCTGGGCATCGACATGCGCACGCTCGCCGCGGACATGTCGGCGCTGCTCTCGGGCGGCTACACCAACCGCTTCGCGATGCAGAACCGCTCGTACCTGGTGATCCCGCAGGTGCAGCGCAGCGACCGCCTCAACGCCAGCGCGCTGGAGAACTACTACACCCGCGCCCGCGACGGCACGCTGATCCCGCTGTCGACCATCGTCACGCTGAAGGAAAGCGCGCAGCCGCAGTCGCTCAAGCGCTTCCAGCAGCTCAACGCGGTGTCGATCACCTTCGCCCCGCGCCCCGGCGTGAGCAAGGGCGAGGCGCTGGCGATCCTCGACCAGGCGGCGAAGGAAGTGCTGCCGCAGGGCTACAGCGTCGACTACGCCGGCGAGTCGCGCCAGTTCAAGCAGGAAGGCTCGGCCATGCTGCTGACCATGGGCCTGGCGCTGATCGTGATCTTCCTGGTGCTGGCGGCGCAGTTCGAGAGCTTCCGCGACGCGGTGATCATGCTGCTCACGGTGCCGATGGCGATCTGCGGCGCGCTGCTCACGCTCAACGTGCTGGCGATCTTCGGTGGCATCCTGGGCATGCAGGGCATCGAGGCCTTCCCCGGCATGAGCATCAACATCTACACCCAGGTGGGCCTGGTGACGCTGGTGGGCGTGATCTCCAAGCACGGCATCCTGATCGTGGAGTTCGCCAACAAGCTGCAGGAACAGGGCATGAGCAAGCGCGAGGCGATCGAGGAAGCCAGCGCGATCCGCCTGCGCCCGGTGCTGATGACCACCGCCGCGCTGGTGTTCGCGATGATCCCGCTGCTGATCGCCAGCGGCCCGGGCGCGGCCTCGCGCTTCTCGATGGGCACGGTGATCGCCTCGGGCATGACCATCGGCACGATGTTCACCCTGTTCGTGCTGCCGGCGTTCTACCTGTACCTGGCGCGCGACCACCAGGCGGAACAGGCGAGCAAGGGCGCGATCGAAGGCGACGAGCCGCAACCGCAGCACGGCTGATCGGCGATCGGCTCAAAGACAAGGCGGGCGCAGCGATGCGTCCGCCTTTTTCTTTGCATCGCCGTAATTCCTAGATCGCCGGCGACAGATGACGCGCGATCTCGCGCGCAGCCGCGCCCGGCGCATGCGGCAGGCGGCCCCAGCACGGCGCGGGCAACACCCGCTGCAGGATGGCGAAGTTGTCGTCCATCCGCGCCATCGCCGGGTCGATGTCGTTGGCGATCCAGCCAATGAGGCGCACGCCGTCGGCTTCGATCGCGCGCGCGGTCAGGCGCGCGTGACTGATGCAGCCCAGGCGCAGCCCCACCACCATCACCACCGGCAGCTCCAGCGCGCGCACCAGGTCGACCTGGTCGAGGCTCGCGGTCAGCGGCGCGGCCCAGCCGCCCACGCCCTCGACCACCACCGTATCGGCAATCGCGGCCAGCCGCGCATAGGCGTGCGTGATCGGCGGCAGCGCGAGCGTCACGCCGGCGTCCGCGGCGGCGAGTTCCGGCGCCAGCGGGTTGGCCAGGGCGTACGGATTCACGTCGGCATAGGGCGGCATCGGGTCGCTGGCCTGCTGCAGCAGCAGCGCGTCCTCGTTGCGCAGGCCCTCGGCCGTGGCTTCGCAGCCGCTCGCCACCGGCTTCATGCCCACGGCGCGCCCACCGCGTGCGCGCAGCGCATGCAGCAGCGCCGCGCTGGCGAAGGATTTGCCGATGCCGGTATCGGTCCCGGTGACGTAGCAGGCACGCATGGCGATCAACCTCCCTGCCCGGGTTCACGCATCCGCGCGTGCGTCAGCGAACGGAAGCCGCTCCTCGGCAGTTTCGACAGGTCCATGCACCCTCCTTCTGGCCTTGCCATGGTAATCCGCCGGCCGCTGTTAGACTCCGGGCCATGACCTTCACCGCCAACCCGCTCGACGGCAGCAAGCCGGAGCAGTACGCGCAGCTCCTCGAACAGGCGCGCGCCCTGCTCGCCGGCGAACACGACCGCGTCGCCAACGCGGCCAACCTGGCCGCGCTCGTGTACCACGCGCTGCCGGCGCTCAACTGGGTCGGGTTCTATTTCTTCGACGGGCGCGAACTGGTGGTCGGTCCCTTCCAGGGGCTGCCGGCCTGCGTGCGCATTCCGCTCGACAAGGGCGTGTGCGGCGCCGCCGCGCGCACGCGGCAGACCCAGCGCATCGCCGACGTGCACGCCTTCCCCGGCCACATCGCCTGCGATGCGGCCTCGCGCTCCGAACTCGTGGTGCCGCTGGCACGCGGCGACGAACTGGTCGGCGTATTCGACCTGGACAGCCCCGAACCCGACCGCTTCGACGCCGACGACCAGCGTGGACTGGAAGCGATCGCCCGGGCCTTCATGGAATCCCTGTCATGACGACGGTGAAGATGCGCAACATCGGTCCCAAGAGCGCCGCCTGGCTGCGCCAGGTCGGCCTGCGTTCGCTCGACGACCTGACCGCGGTCGGCACGGTAGAGGCCTTCATGCGCGTCAAGCGCGCCGGCTTCAAGCCCGGGCTCAACCTGCTCTACGCGATCGAAGGCGCGCTGCTCGACTGCCACTGGCAGGAGATCCCCGACGAGCGCCGGCAGGAACTGATCCTGGCCGCCGATGCCGCCACCGCGAAGCTGCCGCCGCCGCGCAATCGCCCGGCCGCCGGCCCGGTGACCACCACCACGCACATGACCGAATCCGACGGCGGCGAGGCCGGCGGCTTCGACCAGCTCTTCGACTCGCATGACGGCGAATCGGGCGACTGAAGCCCGGCGCGGAACCGAACGAAAAAAGCCCGGGGATTCCCGGGCTTTTTTCGTTCCGATCGCTCGGCACGCGACTGGTCAAAAAATGGTGATTGGAAATAGATGGTCCAAACGCCGTCTAGCAATTGAGGGGGCTCAACGCCCGGCTTGCCGATTTGGCCTCGGGAAACTAGTCCAAATGAGGCCAATAGGCTCCTAAGAGATCACCGAACGCGAGAAAAGTTGGCTCAACAGTTTTTTTCTTGGCAAACGATCCCCGCGCCGTGACAAGTGCTTAACTGATCGGCCCGGAGGAAGTCTGGGCCATGTCAGCCATCCTGCCACTGCTCCTCGCAAATCAGACCCTTTACAGCTGGTGTAGCCAAGCGCACCAGCTGAACTGCAGCACTTCTGCGCGTCAGACCAGCGACCGGCTCTTTGGCACCCCATATTCCGCTTTATGCCATGACTTCCCGGCGCATCTTCGGACGTTGACGCAAAGGACCCGCGGCCAGTTGGGCTCGCCTCGGGAACTAGCGCTCCGCCATACACTCTTGGGCTACTTCTTACCCACCATTGATGACAAGAAAGCCGAAGAAATCATAGACCTCGTTACTGAAGGGGCCATCCCTTGTTTGAAGATGCGGCTGGGGATCACGGCTAGCCGGGTGGGCGGATACCATCCGCTCAAGCTATGTCCTGGCTGCGCCGACGAAGAGCAAGAACGGCTTGGATACTCGTACTGGCATATCGAGCACCAGCTTCCTTCAAGCTTTGTTTGCCTGAAGCACGCTCGGCCACTGGTATTTCTCCGGGACGCTATTACCCCAGTCCATCGACGCTACTGGGTGACTCCGACTGATCCTCAGGATTGCAAACTAAACGAGGTACGAGTTCCCAGCGAAACCGCAATGGCGACTCTTTCTCGGCTCGCTCGCGACTCCTTAGAACTGACGACGCTTTCGCCTGGCGGCCTTTCACCTGCGCGTGCCGCTGGCGGGTATCAGCGCCTGCTTCGCGAACGAGGACTGGCAACCAGTCGTGGAAACTTGCGCGTTGGACAGCTTGTCTCCCTAGTTAGAGAGCGCTATCGAGGCTTGGATGAGCTACCGGGAATGGCGCCACTGAGTTCCGTAGGGCACGAATGGCCAGGTCTGGCGGCCTCACTGTCTAGGAGAAAGCCTCAGCCCGGGCACCCGCTGAAGCACCTCCTCCTTGTCGGCGCGATCACTGATAGCTGGAAGGAGTTTGTGCAGGCGTGCGAGGCAGGCTGCGGGACCGCGACCATCGGATATCAGACCAACCCGCGATCGACGAGAGATCAGGACCTTACGCAATTCAAACAGTTAGTGCTTGAGGAGAGAATGTCGATCTCAGGGGCGTCGAAGATTATTGGCGTCTCAACAACGACAGGCGTGCAGTGGGCAAAGCGGCTCGGGATTACGTACACCAGCCGAAGTAAGTCAGTGAGCCCTGCAGCGATAGGAGAAGTCCGGAAACTGCTAGCGGAAGGAGAACACGTTGACACGATAGCTATCTCCTCTGGCGTATCAACCTCGGTCGTGAATCGAATTCTCGGAGCAGACGATCGGCTCAAAGCATTGCGAAGCCGTTCCACGTTCTCGCATAGGAAGCTTGTTGCACGAACCAGCTTCTCGCATCTCTGCAAGAGCCATTCTCACCTTCCGCTATCCGAACTCCGAAAGCTACCCGGAAATGGGTACGCGTGGCTCTACAGAAATGATCGGACGTGGCTTTCAAAAGCACTGCACCGCCATGGGCGGCCTCCCAGCCGAGACTCCTAGGACGGCTAATCCAATGTCGACGACCGCACTGGGCTATGTTCCATATCTTCGCCCTGGGGCTTTGCTGTTCACGCTAGCTGCATTTCGGCACTTTCAGATCGGTCGTGGAAGCCTAGATGCGACCCTTGTCGATCTGTACGGCACGACCGGCGGTCGGAAGCGAAACTTGTTTGGTGAGAGCGTCGCCACTATTTCCAAGCGCGCTTTTGGGTGCTCCGTTCCACCGAGGGATGTCTTGCTCAGGCACACATTCTTTGGCGTCTATTCGAGAGCGCTGTCGCCGGCAGCCGCAGCGGCGTGGAGTGATGCACTCATCGCCGGAGACCGATCGCACAAAGTACAAAAGGTCTTACGCAATTTCGATTCTAATGCGCAGTTCCAATTGATTACCCGAAACCTTCGATCTTGCCATCAGTGCGTAGCCGATGACATCTCCACATGCGGATTTGGGCAATGGCGCATTCTCCACCAGATCCCTGCGCTTCTTTTCTGCCCTGAACACGGCCTCCCATTGAACGATGAAATATACGGAGGGAGTGCCGGCAGCGTTTGGCAATCCGCACTTCCGCAGGGAAGGATTTCAACTCCCGCCGATAGAACTCCTTGGGCCGCATCCGACGGGCATTCGACATACCTCGACCTCTGGACGCAGCTGTTGGAAGGCAAACTGCCCGTCGTCACAAGTCACGCATGGGCGGCATACATGGACCTTGTGGTATCTAAGGTCGGGAATATAGCCTCCGCCCAGACCGAGATTGAAACCACTATCCGGCGAGCATGGTCGACGGACATTGCGAACATCAGATCTGGAATCGGGCGCCATATCATGGAGCGCTTTATCCATGCCGAGCTTTCACACAATTCCGCACCGGTCAGGCTCGCCCAAAAACTAATTGTCCTCGGCGCAGTTTCCGCACTGGGAATCGATCTACCAACGACTGAAGAATCCTCTCAGTTGAGGCTCGATCTCTGCTCGCCGTTCAATGAACACTCTGCCCCCCCATTGCAGGAGCAATTGCGTCGATTCCTTCTCGACGCGGCGCTCCCCGGAGCACTGGCTCCATTTCTTCTGACTGATCGGAACACCACACAGATCGCCAGAGACGCCAGTGTTCATCGTCGCCAAGTCTGGAAAACAATGCAGAGGATCCCCAATCGGCTTCTCGACGAAATTGCCTCGGCACGAAAGTGGCCAGCCACGTCCTGGGTCACGATTGAGCTCAAAAGACGCAGGGAGACTAGCCGCGGCCCCTAACGTTCCAGACTTGGTTCTTAAACCTCGAGCTCACCCTGATCCGCCTGCTCACCGGCAAACCTCGCAAGTGCATCCGCACCTCTCCGAAGGTCATCCTCAGATAGATTCTTCCGAGCAGCCATATCCTGTTCCCTCTTCTTCTGTTGCCTCGATCCCTGCTGTTTGAGCTGGCGTGAAATCCGGCTCAACGCTTCGCCAGCTTCCTCCGGCTTCGTCGCCATCGCCCCCCCAATGCCTCCTTGGTTTGGTGTCGTCGGTTGCTGAGGAATGTCATTAAACCGAGAGCTCGCATTTCCGGTCGATACGGCTCGGGCAATTTCCAGGAGCTTCGCGACATTGGGACTCGAAGCGGCAGCCTTGAGGTCTTTTACGGTGAGACGAGCAGCTTCCCCCGCGCGACGTAGTGCAATCTTTTGCCCCTCCTTCCAGAGGGCCACGAAGATGCCAGGAACTCCTCCATCTACTCCTGATGTTGCCTCCTGTATCTCATCGATTGAAGGGACTCCTTCGCAGAGGCTGAATCGTGTCACCCCAGGTAGAAACTGATTTGACCACCAAGAGTCGGCACCCTTCCTCGCGGGAACAAAGACATGCCACCCATGCGTTACAAATCGACGGAGCAACTGCGCACTCGCATCTAGTTCGCTAAACGCCAACGGATTCCCCATCAAAAGAACTGGAATACCAAGGTTCATCAACCCGAGGAAGTACTGGATGAACTCGTCGCCCCACACGTTCTCTGCCAGCGTACTCGGCTGATTCTCGTCGATGGCCAGCAATCCGACCCTGTGGAACGATAGGACTTTAGCCACAAGCACCATGGCCTCATCGAGGTTCTTTTGGCGCTTCAGGTCTGCTGCGTAGTTTGTACCAAGCAGTGCATCCAGTGCCCCGATGATTGCCGCGAATAACCCCTTTCTTGTCGCATTGCTAGGCGCATTCACAATGAGATACGTCACTTGCGTGAGTACCGACCAACCGCAATCCTGCCTTTCCCCATGGACGACGACTTGTTGAGGTGCCAGCACCGATAACACCCGTTCTACGAGCGTCGACTTACCCAGTCCTGTGATTGCCGCCAAAATTGAGCCGCCAGCCCTTCTTCTCAGGGATTGGAGTTGAACTTTGGCCACGCTATCTGCCAACGCCAGCATGTTGATGCGGCGTTGTTCCTCTGGGGACATCGGATTCCTTTGCACCAGTCCCGACCGAAGCATGAGTTGGATCTCTGCAGCCACATGCACATGGGGAGATATTGGCCAGTAGTGATCATCAGATAGCACTAGAAGCGATTCCCGTTGCCCAGGTGGCAGGCTGCGCCAGTCGACTTTAGCCAGTGGCTCCCTTCGAAGCGCCGCTGGAAGATCTTTCACTGGCAGGAACGGAGCGAGCGCCTCGAGCAGGGGATTGGGACCCGCGATCAACTCCGGGTGGTCGCGCCGGTGGTTGCTCATGCAGCAAACTCTTTCATGAAGGACTCCATGGCCTCGGACGCGGCATCGCCACGTTCGTCGGCAGCCTCCACGGTGGCCGTAAGCGGGGCTTCCTCCTCTGCGATTGCACTCGGACCTCCCCCTGACTTGATCGCCCGTATTTCCTCGTCACGGTTTTTGCGCAGCCCTCCCACCATGCTTTTCTGGGAGGGTTTCTCTTGCATCGCGAGCTCCTTCGTCAGCTCGGCTTTGCCGCGGTTCGTTGTTGCCTGACGACGCAGAAGCTTATTTAAGGCCTGCTGGTCCTCATCACCCCGTTGCATGTCCTGGACCAAATCACGCTCTTCGACCCATTGGACGAAGTCGACGACTGTTCCCTTTTCCTTCATCTCAACATCGGAACTGACGTTAGGTATGCTGGTCAGGCCGTGATCTGGAAGGGAAAACCAGACATGACTAGTGTCGGTTTCGCTTTGTCGAATCGTGATGTTCACCGCGCTGTCTTTGATGACCGCCTCTTTGAACTGAGGAGAGCTCTGCAATGCTGGCGCGTAGAACCGGACGTCTGGGACATGGCGCCGCCCATCTGGCATCAGCAGCCGGATTCCACGCTTGGTCATTACGGCCTTGGCTGGTGGCATGGTGAAGGCCCGCAGCCGCTCCAGGTCGTACGGAAGGTCTGCCCGCATGTTCTTTTCCATCATCCATTTCAGGATGTTGATGCGCGTAGGCCGTACGCCCTCCGTCAGCATTGCCGTGGGGGCCAGGTGGGCCACTTCCTCGTTGTTGTACTCAATGACCATCAACAGGAATTCGTGCATGTACTCGGCGTAGTTCCATATAGCCTCCAATGCTGGATGTTTTTCGCCGCGCTCTCGTCGCTTCCCGAGTGTCGTCCCCGGCAACTTGTGGTTCAGTTCCTTGTGATGGGTGTGGTGCTGCGTCTCGACGTCCGACTTGCTCTGGCCGCTCCACGACTTGGTGTACTCCACGGCGAAGTGAAACTCCTCCTCCGCGGCGGTGGTGGTTTTTGACTTCAGCTCCCCGTTGTCGGCAAGGATCAACTTGCAGAGCAGGGATGGCCAATCTTCATCGGTCATCGTGATGCCGAATCGCGCACAGATCTCGACCTTGCTCTCCGCTCCGCACAAGATCGCCTGATGGGCCGTCCAAGTGCTGGGCGACTCCCAACCCACATAGAAACCAATCACGACAGTCGACCGAACTTCCTTCAGTATCGTGATGTGCATGGGCGGCAGTTTCTTGAGCCGCGAGAACATGGACGTCAGGTAGGCATCGTTGGTCGTGGAATCGAGCATAGCCATCTGCCCGACAGCACACACTTGGTCCTGTGTGCTTCCTGGCGTTGCTTGTATGGCCAAGCGACCCAAGCCGATACGCCGCTTACGATCCTCCAACTGGTTCAGCTTACGTCCCCAATAGCGGAACTGCGCCCGTGTCGGCCGCTGATGGGGCGGGAAAATTTCGGGGGTTCCATCCCCTTTCAGCGTTGACCAGTGGACGCCGCAAGTTAGGCGATAGGCGTCTGCCTCGTTTATGGTTTTGCTTGTAAGGAGGTAGCCAATTGCGAGCTTCTTCTTGTCCTCCTCCTTAAGGTAGTAACTTTCCTCAACGACCTTGCCAGCCTTTTCCAGCCGCGACTTCCTGCCAAGCTTCCGTCGTTGCGCCTTCTCGACACCCGGGCCGCCACGCCGGTGCGTATCTGGGATAAGGCTGTTCCTGACACCGCCACTTGCCAGATAGAGATTTAGGATTCGGTAGATGGTTGTCTGATCTTTCTTTTTCGCCTTGGCCTGCCTGATGATTGACGCGCGTAGCGCGGTGGGATTGCGCGCAATTTCGCGCACACTCATCCCTTTCACGATGGGTTCAAGCAAGGCCAAGTTCGCATCTCGCTGTGCTAGACGTCGTTCTCGCCTTTCCCTCTCCTTCGTCGTTGGAGACAAGTCCACGTACTCCTGATCTAACATCGACCAATGGCCAGGAGCTTGATACCTCGTTTCGACGATTTGCCCTTCCTTGAGAGCATTCTCCAATGTTGAAAGATCGAACAGCTTTGGCCCTCGCGCGTACTTGCGGCGCTTGCCACCCTCGCTCCTGAGTCCCGCGATCTCAATAATCGAGGCGATTCCAGCTCGGCAGTCGAGTAACAGAACTCGATACGGGCGCTTTATCGGGGACTCGCCGATGCCAGGCTTGATCACGGTGTTTTCGCGCAGAATCAAGTGGCCTCTCCAAACCACTTCTGACGCCCCTTCTCACGCAATGCCATTCCACCGGTAACCAATGGCCTCGTGGTGGTGATCCCTCTAGAAAGGTCGTGGTCCACATGCTGGTGCCAAATCGCAATACGAAATGCGCGCTGCTCCTCTGGGACCGACCATCCAACTCTTGCGCCAGCTTCCTTGGAGGCAATCCACGCAGGTCGGTCATACGCTGTGCACTGCAGGAGATCGACGTACTTTTGGTAGGGTTCCGAGTGCACGATCTTCATGAGCGTTGCGCGCCGCTCGATCGGAGAAATCGCATGCAATCCAACGAGAAGCTTCGGCGGCAACTGTTCCGGATGCGCCAAGCGAAATGGAATATCCCCAACTACGCAGTACCGGCGATCCAGCTCAATCCGCTCCATGTCGCGATCGGTCGGTAATCCAGCCTCTACAATGGATTTCGGCTTACAGCTAATCCCGATTAGGCGTTTAGGATTCATTGATTGCGGTACCGTCGCAATCATGTCGATGGTTAAGACGTGCGCGATGCGGGTACCCGGATAGGAATGCAGAGTAATGCCCGCTTCCTCCGCTATAGCCTGCGTACCAGGGTGATATCTGGCTTCAGCTCGCGGTGCAATCTGCGCTTCCGGATGCAGATGAGGCCAAGGCCAGAGGGGATACTGTTCCCTGACATCATTCGCACCCAACCACCAGAGGTAGAGTCCGAACTGGCGCTCTGCACGTGACAGAAAATGCGTCAGCCTTTTCAGGTACGGTACGGGGCCGACATTGAGATTCGAGTGAGGCGACGAGGTACGCCTGGTGATCGCGATCCACGGCTGATATGCATCACCCGTCCCTGTGCCGCGCCCTTCTTGGATCGCAGCCGCAAGCTTTGCCATGGTGAGTTTCATGGCCGCCACCCAAGATGGTCGGCCTCATGTATATGCAGACAAAATCTGCACGCAACGAACCCTCTGGACACACGCGCCTCCAAGCTCCGGCTAGGAGCACAAGTCAGTCGATCAAGGGATATCGACGGAGGCTTGACTTACATGCGGGCAGAGGTGGAGACTGCCGACAAGCGAGCAGCTTGAGCAATCAAGTCACGCCAGATAGCCGCCTTTAGCCGAGGCGGCTTTCTTTTTATCCGACGGGTTAGGTTTCGGGGTCACCTCCCTGGCGAGGTGAATGTGCGCCTTCAGTCGGCGCCCCCTGCACAAGTGCGTCAATATCGCTGACGCGCCCGATCAGGCCGTGCTTAAGCCCCAGCCGCACGGCAATTTCGTGACTCTGGCCACGCAGCCCCTGATTACGACCGGTGAGCACTCCGTAGACCAGTTGGGCGGAGTAGCCATGGAGCCTCGCCCAGCCACTAATGGACAAGCCCCTACGGGCAAATTCTGAGCGAACCTCCGCGCCACTTCGAAGAGGCGTGTTAGAGGTCTCTATCGGGAACATATGTATTCATTTGTATACATATATTGCTCCTTATAGTAAACTTTCCGCGTCATCGCAAGGCCCGGAGACCCGAGATGAGCTTCGGCAGCAGACTCCGGCAAGAACGGGGCCGGCTCGAACTGACCCAGCAGAAGTTCGCCGAGTTAGGCGGAGTCAAGCGCGTGAGTCAGCACTTGTACGAGCAGGATGCCCGTGTGCCGGACATGACCTACTTGATGCGGCTGAAGGAAGGCGGCGTCGATGTGTGGTTTCTGATCAATGGCGCACGATTTGTAGCAGGCACCGGTAGCGCCCTTCCCAGATCCGTCTACGTTTCCGCGTTCCGCGCGGTCGATGAGCTTGCCCGTGACGCAGATGGGCAAGCCTTGCCGCTTGACGAACGCGAGCGTCTCTTCGACTTCCTGCTCACTCTGCTACAAAACGAACACTCGTCAGCAAGTCTGGAGGAGATCAAATCACGCCTCTCAGGGGCCTTGGTCGCATGACCTCGCTCAGGCGCTGCATCACCGCGATCGAAACCGGCCTGGATGAAGTCTTCTCTGGCCGATGGTGGTGGCGGGCCTGTCGCTACGTCGCCGAAAGGCGCCTCGAATGGGTGCTAAACCAGTTTGGGGAGAACTCGCTGGCGGCGCGACGTGAGACTGAGCGATACCGGCGAATGCAATTCGCGGTCACCTTCTGGCGGCCAGCGCCTAGTCCAGTCAGGCAGGTCGTACTGAGAGCCAGGCAGGCCGGTGTAAGCATGTCCGACCTTCAGCTGATCGTGCTCAACACCGATGTGCGGACTCGCAGCAACAAAGCGTTCGTTCGCCGATCAGTACTAGCTAGGGCTCTATCGGCGACCATGGCTACCGTTGTCGGAGTGCACTGGTTCTTGATGTATGTCTTGGCCGTTACCGCACCTGGTCCGATCTGGCTAAAGATTCTTGTGATCCTCGGTATCTTTGTTGTTTATGCAACTCTCTACCGGGGTTGGAGCCTTTATGCCTACCGCGCACTAGCCGCAGTGGACCAGTCCGGAAAGCAGTTAGATCAGCTGTGCTCCCAGTCCAATTCTGGAAACAGCGCGAAGCTTCATCAATTGAACAAAATCTAGGCCCTAGGCCTATCGACTCATGACAAGGGGGATCCATGTTTGGTTTGCGCTACGTCAAGGCCAGTCCCAGCACTTACGTCATCCAGTACCGAAACGGGCAGCCGGTCCGCGAAGGCACCGGCCTCGCCTTCTTCTATTTCGCTCCCAATGCCTCACTAGTTTCGGTCCCGCTGGAAAGCGTGGACGTACCTTTCATGTTCAATGAGGTCAGCAGCGACTTCCAGCAAGTGACCGTGCAGGGTCAGGTCACATATCGCGTGACCGAGCCCAAGACGCTTGCCAGCCTCATGAATTTCACGCTTAAGCCTAATGGCGAGTACGTGTCGGAGGATCCGACCAAGGTTCCGCAGCGCGTAGTCAATGCTGTCCAGGTCCAGCTTCGGTCCGTACTGCAAGGCCAGACCCTTCAGGACCTGCTTCGCGCATCCGAGCGCCTGGTGCAGACGGTTCGTGACGGTCTACGTCAGCCGGAAGGGCTGTCCAGCCTGGGGCTCGAGCTCGTGAACTTGGCCGTGCTCGCGGTGAGACCCAATCCGGAAACATCGCGCGCCTTGGAAGCCACGGTGCGCGAGCAGATCCTCAAGCAGGCCGATGACGCGACCTACCTGCGACGAAACTCCGCCATCGAGCAAGAGCGCGCGATCAAGGAGAACGAACTGAATACCGAGATCGCGGTCGAGACCAAGAAGCGCCAGATCCGTGAGACCCAGTTGGAAGCAGAGCGCGCAGCGCAGCAAAAGCGTCAAGAGATCCAGAACGAGGACATGGCCGGGCGCATCGCCCTTGAGGACAAGAACAAGGCGCTAACTGCCCTTCGCATGGAAAACGCACAGAAGGAAGCCGACGCCAGGGCCTATGCCGTCGGTGCGGTGATGAAAGCCGTGCAGGGTGTCGATCCCAAGGTGCTGCAGGCACTGAACGTCGGCAATGCTGATCCCAGCGCTCTGATCGCGATGGCCTTCCAAGGCCTGGCAGAGAACGCCGATCGCATCGGCGAGCTCAACATCACGCCTGATCTCCTGCAACAGCTTGCTGCCAAGGGCCAGGCCACGGCGCGGGCGTAAGGCATGGAGCCGCTGAGCCAGCGGATCGTCCTGATCGTCCGCAAGACCCGCCTCGAAGACCTGACGGTCCGGTTCAACACGGTTGAGCAGGCACGCTTCTACATCGAGCACCTGGGTGCGGATTTCGGCGACTACGAGGCCGAGCACCGCATCTATCAGCAAGCAGTGCTGACTGCCGAAACCTCGTTGCGCCGGTTTGGTCGCGTGCAGAAGCTCGATCGCAGCTTCCTGCCCAACTTCCTGTTCCCTCCCGATGCCTTGGTGGTAGTTCTGGGACAGGATGGCCTTGTGGCTAATACCCTGAAATACCTCTCGGGTCAGCCGGTTATCGGCGTGAATCCCGATCCTGCAAGATGGGACGGCGTGCTCTTGCCATTCAAAGTAGGTGACCTCGCTTCGATCACGCTCGCCGCACAGACCGGAACGCGCCCAACCCGCAGCATCACGATGGCGCGTGCGCGCCTGAGCGACGGCCAGGAGTTGCACGCGGTCAACGACCTATTCATTGGTCCGCGCTCACACGTGTCCGCACGGTACGAAATCCAAATCGGCGGCCGGAGCGAGACGCATTCCTCCAGCGGTTTGATTGTTTCGACCGGGCTCGGCTCCACGGGTTGGTTTCGCAGTCTGCTCGCAGGCGCAGCAGGGATCGCTGGACAGTCGATGAGGGGATCCATCAAGGAACTACGCGAAAAGGGATTTCCGTGGGACGCCGACCACCTGCATTTCACAGTTCGCGAACCATTCCCAAGCAAGACGACGCAGACAGATCTAGTTTTTGGAATAGTCACACGGGACCAGCCCCTCAGGTTGTTGTCCCAGATGGCTGGGTACGGTGTGATTTTCAGCGACGGTATCGAGACCGATTTTCTCGAGTTCAACTCAGGAATGGTTGCAACGATTGACGTTGCCCAACGTCACGGCAATCTCGTTCTTTAAGAGCATGACTGTTCAAGTTGCTGTCCCTGCGATGTGCTCCTGGCGGATCAACAAGCGCGAGGGAAGCGGTCTAGTCAGCACGGCCCAGACTCAACTTCGGAGCCGATATGCATAAGCACGGCGACGCCCTGCTGCTCAGCGCGTCTGATCTAGTAGGGCACCTGAACTGTGGACACCTGACCAGCCTGGACTTGGAGGTCGCGAACGGGACCTTGGCCAGGCCCGCCCACTGGGATCCGTTGCTGGAGCTGCTCCGGGCGCGCGGCACGAAGCACGAACTGGGTTTCATAGAGCACCTTCAGACGCAAGGCCGGGTTGTTACTGTGATCGAAGGTGTCGGCGGGGATGACGCCGCCGTCGCGCAAACGCTAGCAGCGATGCTCGCCGGGGACGAAATCATCGTCCAGGGTGCTTTGCGCGCTCATGGCTTCGTGGGCAGGGTAGATGTGCTGCTGCGCGTCGACACACAGAGCGGCCTCGGCGCTTGGTCCTACGAAGTAGTTGATACCAAGCTTGCGCGCGAAACCAAGGCCGGCACCGTGCTGCAGTTGTGCCTATACGCCGCATTGCTCGAGGCGTCACAAGGCAAGCGACCAGACACGGGTTACGTCGTGGCGCCTTGGACCGGCTACGCACTACAGCCTTATCGCATGGACCAGTTCGGCGCCTACTACCGGTACGTGCGGCAAGCGTTGGAGTCAGCGGTCGTGCCGCATGCCGCGGCCGTGATCTATCCCGAGCCGAAGGCGCACTGTGAGGTATGTCGCTGGCAAGCGCGTTGTGACGCGCAGCGTCGGGCAGACGACCACCTGAGCCTGGTCGCTGGCATCAGCAAGGCGCAGATTGATGAGTTCATATCCCATGGCATCACTACCTTGGCCGGCCTCGCAGCCGTCCCGCCGCCGTTACCTTGGAAGCCCAAGCGCGGATCCGCACTGGCCTACGAGCGGGTACGTGAGCAAGCCCGCATCCAGTTCGTGGGCCGGCAAAAGGGAGTCGTCCTGCACGAACTGCTGCCGATCACGGCCGGGTTCGGGCTGGCAACCTTGCCCGCGCCGAGCGCCGGCGACATTTTCCTGGACCTGGAAGGAGACCCGTTTGTCGGTGAGGGCGGCCTGGAGTACTTGTTTGGCTATTGCTACCGGGACACCGCGGGCACCGTTTACGTCGGAGACTGGGCGGTATCGCGCGAAGAGGAAAAGCAGGTCTTCGAGCGTTTCGTCGACTTCGTCATGCAGCGCCTGACCGAATTCCCCGACCTGCACATTTACCACTTTGCTCCCTATGAGCCCGCTGCGCTGAAGCGCCTGATGGGCCGCTACGCAGTCCGCGAGGAGGAGATTGACACCTTGTTGCGCGGTCGCTGCTTGGTCGACCTTTATGCCGTGGTTCGTCAGTCACTGCGGGCGAGCGTCGAAAGCTACTCGATCAAGAAGCTCGAGCCCCTTTACGGCTTCACGCGCGCCACGCCGCTCCCGGAGGCCAACCGAGCACTGACGAAGGTGCAAGCTGCGCTCGAGCTCGGCGACCTGGAGCTCCTCGACGCCGATACACGCACCACTGTCGCGCGCTACAACCGCGACGACTGCGAGTCGACGCGCGTTCTGCGCGACTGGCTGGAGGCCCAGCGTGGCGCGCTGATTCAAAAAGGCACCGACGTGCCGCGCCCGGGGCCGCCCGACGCCGCCCCGAGCGAAGCCTTAGGCGAATGGCAAGCCAAAATCGCAGCCTTGGTGGCGCAGCTAACACAAGACGTCCCGGTCGATCTCAATGACCGCAATTCAGAACAGCACGCGCGCTGGTTGCTCGCGCACACCTTGGATTTTCATCGTCGGGAACACAAGGCAGTGTGGTGGGAGCACTACCGCCTGGCTGCCCTGACCGCGGATGAACTGCTGGACGAACGCGCGGGCGTGTCGGGATTGAGCTTCGACAGCGCGCAAGGCGGCACCGCAAAGGCGCCCATTCACCGTTACACCTTCCCACCGCAGGAAGGCGAAGTTCGAAGCGGCGACGATCTGCGAAACCTGGGCGGCGAGAAGTTCGGCGCGGTCCACGCCATTTCCTGGGATGCGCGCTGGGTTGACATCAAGAAGCGCCAAGACACGGCCGATGTCCATCCGGAAGCGGTGTACCGCCACAAGGTGGTGGACGCCAAGGTGCTGGCGCAGGCGCTCGTGCGCCTGGGGGAGTACGTCGTTGCGCACGGTATTGAGGGCGCAGGTATGTTTCAGGCGGCACGGGACCTGCTGTTGCGGTTAGGCCCGCGCCTGGGCACACAAACGATCCAGATCGAGAACGAACTCGCACTCGATGCGGCGTGCCGTTTGGCGTTGGCGTTGGAAGGCGGGATCCTGCCCATCCAAGGTCCGCCGGGATCGGGCAAGACCTTCACCGGTGCGCGCATGATCTGCGCCCTCGTCCAGGCGGGGAAGAAGGTCGGCGTGTGCGCGACCAGCCACAAGGTGATCCGGCACCTGCTCGACGAGGTGATCCACGCAGCAGACGAGGCGGGGTTCGACGTGCAGTGCGTGCAGAAGCCAAACGAAATGGAAGATGACGTGCCGCACCTTCGTTTCGCCAAGACGGCCGAGGTGCTTTTCTCCGCGCTTGCCACGGGTGCGCATGTCGCCGGCGGCACCGCGTGGTTGTGGGCCAGCCCGGCAGCCGCAGAAGCGGTGGACGTGCTCTTCGTCGACGAGGCGGCGCAGATGGCGTTGGCCAACGTACTCGCGGTCGGCCACGCGGCGCCGCGATTGGTGCTGCTGGGCGATCCCCAACAGCTGGATCAACCTATCCAGGGCAGCCATCCGGAGGGGACCGAGGTCTCGGCCTTGCACCATGTTCTCGGAATGGCGCCGACAATCGCAGCCGATCGGGGGTTGTTCCTGGCAGAGACATGGCGTCTGCACCCCGCGATCTGCGATTTCACATCCGAGATGTTCTACTCCAGCCGCTTGCACCCTCGGCCCGGCTTGGAGGGGCAGACCGTGACTTCGCCGGGCCGAGTTAGTGGCACCGGCCTACGCTTCCTCGCCGTACACACGCACGGCAACCAAAGCTCGTCGCCGGAAGAGGCGGACGCGGTCAAGACATTGGTGGAGGAAGTCCTGGGCAGCAACACGACCTGGACCGACAAACACGGCACAGTGCGGCCGGTGACCTTGTCGGACATCCTCGTCATCGCGCCGTATAACGCGCAGGTCGCTGAGCTGGGGACGCGCCTTCCGCCCGGCGCGCGCATCGGTACCGTCGACAAATTTCAGGGCCAGGAAGCGCCAATCGTCATCTATTCGATGACAACGTCCAGCCACGCGGATGCGCCGCGCGGGATGGAGTTCTTGTACAGCCTCAATCGTCTGAACGTCGCGACCTCGCGGGCCAAGTGCGTGTGCGTGCTGGTTGCCTCACCTTCAGTGTTCGAAGTCAGTTGCCGTACGCCCCGCCAGATGCAGCTGGCCAACGCCTTCTGCCGCTACCTCGAGATGGCCACACCGATCGCCTAAGCGGGCGGCTCCTGCGCACCTTGCTAGTTCTAGCTGACGACAGCTAACTCTATGTTTTCAGCAACTCAACAATAGGGCCGATCAGTCGCGCTTGCATTTGGGCAACCGCTACCGACAAAACAGGCAGTGTTCGTTGCTACGTAGAGCCAGCAGATGACTGGGGTGGAAGGCATCGAGCAAAACGGCGTTGGATCTCTGCAATCCTCCCTGGAGCGCCGCCGCACGCCATTTGCAGGACGTTGGTTGCAAGTATGAAAAAGCCGTTTCCGTTGAGGACGAGAGAAACTCTTTGAGGATCCGGACAGCCCAGCAGAACATGAAGCACGGGACGAATTCCGCCATGGACATAGGAGTGCATGGGCTTCCACGTCTCGTCTTTGAGCGCTGAAAGCGACTGATGTACCCACTGAGGATGGTGCTTCGCGATCACCGCGAGCATGGAATCGACAGGAGGCCCCTTAATGGTCTCGTCTCTAGCATCTACCTCAGGCGCCGGAGGCGTCAGAAACTCCCGTATCCATTCTTCGCTCGCCCCCTTCAGGCTCCAGATCGCGCGTACCAGCGATTCGAACGATGGGCGAACCAGGGTGACTGCGGTCACATCAAAACCGAACGTCAACAAGCGTTGCTGACTCAATACATGCTCACGCACTATCGAGCAGTAGCCGGCGACCACCCTCCCGCGGTCGGACGATGGCAGAAGGAAGCTTCCCCATAAGTCATCCAGCTCTGTGTGCAATGCTGCGGAGTGCTGGAGCACTAGTTCAATGTTCTGATTCATGAAAGGAAATCCAACAAGCGGCTAGCCAGTCAACGCCGCTTGATCAGCTGGCTGGGGCCAAAGTGAGATCGTGCACAATCCAGCCCTGGTCACGCGCTGCGGCCAGAAGTTGCGCCGACACAGCTGATTTTCGCACCGCTAAAGCTAGTACCTGGCGGGCCCGTGTCACTCCGACGAATGCATTGGTAGCAGCAGTAAGGTGGGCGTCGTTTCCGCTGAAATCGCATTCTTCGATTCCGAATGCGTGGGGAAGGATTGTCTCCAGGTCCATGCATTTGTCTTCTGCTTTGTTGCCCTTCCAGATCTCGGACTCAACCAACAGCACGGCGTCAACAGTCCGGCCCTTGACCGAATGGATGGAGCCCAAGTGCACAGACAGACCATCAATCTGCGCAAACTTGGCCGACTGCGTCGGTGTCGACGCCGTCATAGCCTCACGGTCCGAAAACTCTAGGAACAACTTGAGGGCATCTTTGTCGCCGGACGCATCGCCCAAACCCAAGCAAGCTTTCAGGCGATCGCAGAACGATTCCCACTCGTTCTTCGCCCATGCAGAAGTTCCCATCAGGATGCTGTCGCGGAAAAGGCGTCGCACAGCCAAGCTGCGACACCGATCCTCGGAGAACCGCGGAATGCGCCACAGGTTTGCATTGTGGATACGCCCTCCGTTCTCGGCCGTGCAGCCATACAGTCGCAAGTAGCGCACCAGTGCAGACTCGGCGAAGGCCAGCGATGCGCGTGGCTGCCCGCCACCAGCGTGCAGCAACGAAGCCTTCTGCATCATTCTGCACAGAGTTTCAGCTTGTTCCGAAGATGAACTGTCGGCCCGATAGCTTGGATAGTAGTCCACCAGGCTTTTTGGCAACCAAGCCCCTCGCGGACGATAGCTGCTATGACGCGATGCAACGGCCCACAACGCCGCCGGCGGGCCAGGCGGGTTCGGCCAGTGCGCTTGAATCTCCTCGACATAGGCCGGATGCACGCGATCGATCGACGCTTGGTCAAACAACAGCAAGGTGCGCCGGCAGGGAAGGCCTGGCTCGCCCTGAATCTGCTGCCGATGTCGGGTAGTAAGACTGCTGGCAAACGCGGCGATTTCCGAGCCGAACCGTCGGGTTCGGTTTAGGGGTATGACCGCAGCCGCCGGCGCCCAGAGGGTGTCCTCCTCGGCGAAGCTTTCGTATAGCGTCTGGTTCCGATCGCCTAACCTCTGATAGGCGGCCCCGCCGTTCCCGAACAACGTATTTAGGATTTGCAACTGACTGCCGCTTGTGTCCTGCGCTTCGTCGAGCAGAACCAGCGGAAAACGCCGACGGATCCGATCAGCGAGATTAGGAGACAGGTCGAGCGCCTTCTTTGCCAAGGCAACCAAGTCACCGAACCGGTATATGCCCTGGTTGACTAGTTCAGCCTTTAAGGACTCCAGATCGGAACCGCAATCAGTATTGGGGCCGTGCTGGCCTCGCAGCGCACGCACCTTCAGACGGTCCGGTGGCTGACCTGCCATACACGTAAAATCATCGGCCAGCTCCAGATTGGAAGCCCAGGTCTCGGTTTGGCGTGCGAACAGCCCTTTCCGCTGTTTGGTCCGCTTGACGAGGCTGGCCTTACCGCGCATCGCCCGCTTGGCCGCAGCGGCAAATGCATCATCGTCGATACGCTCTACCGACCAGCCCAGACCCCGCAGGTAAGGCAAGGCGAGGTATTGGTGCAAGAAGGCTGTCACCGTCCCGATGAAATGTGGGTAGCCGAGAAACACCGAGGCCGCCGCATGCCCTAGCAGAGCCTTTTCGACTTCGTCGCGCGCCGCGTTTGTATGCGAGATGACGCATACCCCCTGCACACGCGATGTCCAGGTCCGCGACAACAGGGCCAACTTCGCAATCAACAACGTCGTTTTGCCATTGCCGGGCGCCGCTTGGACCTCGCATGAGTCCACCGTACGCAGGAAGCGAATCTGATTCTCGTCATCGAACGTGCAGCCGCCCAACGACTTTCCCAACTCATCGAGCAACTCCGGCGTCAGCTCTGGAATCCGGATCAAGACTCCGCCTCCGCAGCCTCGTCAGCCTCTGCAGCGGAGTCCTCCGGATGCGGGGTTGCAGAGGTGACGTAGTCCACCGCTTTCACCAGATAGTTCGGTAGCTTTCTGCGAAATGTCACAGCATCGTCCGGCAGCTCGTCGATTAACTTCGCCATCTGCTCGGCAACCTGAGCCTTGGACACGCTCTTCTTAAGCATCGGCTCGTAAATGCGCGCGGCAATGGCCTCATCCGTGCTGCCGGCCTCTCCACGCCAAGTCGCAATTTGCTTGGCCGCATCGTCTTTGATCTGCTCCGAGGTCTTGCCGGCCGGTCGCTTCGCCAGCATCACCGCTTGGTGGACCATCACCGCCAACTCCGCTGTGCGTGCCAGGTCATATTCCAGTGTCCATTGCTCCGACGGAAAGGCTTTTACGCAGCCACCTTCGTCCGCCCTCAATGTGGCCATATGGTCGGCAAGCTCAGCAGCGGAGTAGTCGCTCTCAGTGCGCCGACCCGTGCGGATCATGCCCTTCGCCGCGTCTGGCGGGATGTCCCGATCCGGGATTAGGGCGATGGGAATTGGCAGAATTCTGTCGTCCAGCCGCTGCAAGATGCGACTGTAGCGAAATAGCCCCCGATGCCCGACATTGACAATCGAGACGCCATGCTTGCCCAGCGGACGACCTAGCTTTCGAGCAACTGTTGGCAGCAGCAGATTCTCCGCGTCGCCCTCGATGATCAGCAGGCCACGGGCAAAAAATAGATTGGCTTTGGTGGCGTCGAGGAAACGGCGAAGAAACGTGTAGTCGTCGTCTTCCAGCTTGGTTTGCCCCTTGTCCAAGGAGAAGGTGCTTTGGTTCACTACCAGGGTCACGTTTTCGAGGTGCGCTCCGGCGGCCAGCTGCGGACTATGGGTCGTCAACAGGATCTGCACCTGCTTGCGATCCTCGCCAGTTTTGGGCGGAACGGTGTGCTCCTCCAGCAACTGCATAAACAGGGTCTGATGCTGCGGATGGAGATGCGCCTCCGGCTCTTCGATCAGAAGAAATGGCACTTGCTCGGGATGCGATTCAAGTAGCAATAGCTCCGCAGCCATGAACAGCAGGTTGTTGTAGCCCAGGCCGCGAGCAACTCGCTCGGTGTGACCAGCGGGCGGATCCAGATAAAGCTCCATGCGTTCAAGAAGCTGCTCGAACGATCCCTTGGCCCCAAGGCCCAAGGTGGCGGTCAGTTGGTCGTTCGCGAACGAGAGCTTATCCAAGAAAGTGCTGTTGACAGCCTCCTCCACCTTGGTGACGCCGTTGTTATCGTCGATGTCGTCGTCGGTGCGCTTCATCACGTCGACTAAGGTGGCAGTTTCCCCAGTTGCGGACGCCTTCGACTGTGAGGCCATCACTGGCAGGGCGCCAAGGATGCGTGACAAGCGAGAACGCCGGCCGGAGCGCAGTTCTCGCTCCGCGTCACGCAGCGGCTTGAGGTAGGTCGCCTTCAGGTATTCGCGCAGTTCACCTTCGAGGGGCAACCCGTCGGCGTCGCGGCCGGCGCGGTACTGAGTCGCAACGGCGAAACCGCCGCCGGATTGTTTACGCAGGGAGGCACGTAAGCAAACATAAAGTCGAAGGACGCCATTTTCGTTGGTGCACCACTCAAGGAAGCGGGCTTCTTCATCAGGTTCCAGGCCCTCGAAGCTGCACCTGATTAGCATTTCCGTGGCTCGCTCGCCGCCGGCGCTCACGTGGAAGTCGCCGGGATCGAGGCGCACAAAATCATCGCCACGCGTCCAAAGCACATGACGGGGCGCGTCAATGATCGCGGTTTTTCCTGCATCGTTCGGGCCCGCGAGAATATTTAGGCCCGAGCGAAGCTTGAGCGTTAGAGGACTGTCCGCACTGAAGCAGCGAAAACCACGAATATGGATCTCCGATACGTACATCGTCTCTCCTTAGTTGCTACTAACCGACTGGCAGCGTCGAACGAGCGTGCGGCATCTTAGACCGCGTCACACGAGAGTACTGAAGGACGAGCGCTTCGCACAAAGGGCGGCAGTAGCCACATCTCGTAGTTCGCAGACCATATGGCGGCTTTGGGTCGGCAGTGGACGCCCAGCCTCGGGTAGCAGGCGAACACACCATCAAGACGGTAGTTCGCAATGGCCGCGAAGCACAAAGGTGACGTCTGAGCTAGAAAACTCGCTGCTGAGGTAGCGCTAAACTTTGCTTGTCAAGCGGCAACAGGGAGCGTAGAAAGTCCTGCCACTCCATTCTCTCTGCTTCGCAGCGCTTCTCGATCTCCTCAAGAAGCCAAGGCGTGAACTGAATAAAGGACGTGTTGCCAGCCGCCTGATCATCCACCGCGGCACCAAGGAAAAAGCTGAGTGCGACGAACTCATCACTCGCGCCGGCGACTGGCTCGGCGTCGACCACCACAGTCCAGCTTTCGTCGGCGTTGCCTTCGACGTACGCGAGAACAGCCCCATGTTCGTCGACGAGCTCCGCGATGATATTGGGCTCGGTATCGTGGGCGGCCGACCACTCGGCAACCTTGCTCTGGGTAGCCACTGCTCTGACCAGGGCCGCTTCAACCTTATTGCGACGATCCTTCAACTTCGCTTTCCGTTTCGCGTCGGACTGCTTTCCCATGGCGATTCCCAGCCTGCACCCAAGGGAGACAGTAGCGCGGGCGCGGTGGCTCCGTCATCCCCACCCGGATGACTGGCTTAGTGGACTACGCCGCAATGTCCGCTTCCGGCCAGAAGCGGACAAAAGCAAAGCTGCGAGAAGACGCTCGCCCTCTTCCGTTCAAACCTGTTCGTAGAGAGCCGAATCAAGCAGGGCAGCCCGACGGTGCCAGATGGACGCGCCATGCTCTTCCTCGGGCTCGCTAGCGGCATACCACTCGGTCGACCAGATGTGATCCAGAAGAGCCAGATACTGTTTAACGGTGTCAATCCGCTTGCCACCAATCAGTCGAGCTAGCTGGGGCTTGCTTCCATTGTTCACGGATACGAATACGTCGGGCCGTTTGACGGCCAGAAGGCGGCTCGCAACGCCGACCTTGACGCCTTTCAGCTGAGTCAGCTTGTTGAGAACCTCTTCAACCAAACCTCTGGCTACGGGGCCCCCTAACGGAACGAGGTCTAAGGCTGCACCAACTTTTGCGGGAGACTCATTCACAATTTCTTTCGCGTAGCCCGCTGCACGCATCGTTCCGATGAAACCGCTAGACCTTCCCATTCCCATCAGGAACTGACGATCGGCCTTGGAGATATCCGCAAAGGTAGGTTCTTGTCGAAAGATCTTCGCGGCCTCATCGATTTCATGAAAGTAAGAGGGGTGACTGCCGAACACCCGAACCTTGTTGCCATCGGCAAGCGGCCTGTTCTGCTGAGCATTGATCAAACTGACGTAGGCCTCCCACGACATGCTCAGGCTTGAAATAGAAGAGATTTCTAGCTTCGCGCCCGGGACGACGATTTTCTTCCGCCTCGCCGCCTCCCACACCTGCCTGTATTCATCCAGCCAGTCTGTCGACAAGGGGGTGCCCAGGGTCCACTGCTCATCGATGAACGCTTGGAGCGAACGAAGCTCGTTGTCCTTTGCAAGACCATCGAGGAATACGGAGAGCTCGGTGTTGGCCGTGTAGGCGGCCGTTGTAAAGTTCGCCGAACCAACAATCGCCCTCGCACGATCGCCCTTACGTCCAACTACCACCTTGGGATGAAAGGTACCCTCGGAGTTGATCATAAGGCGCAGGCGGCCCGGCTTCTCATCCAATACTTCCAGAGCTCGGGGCTCCGTCTGAGCGAATGCGGTTCCAATAACCGCACGGCCAACCTTGTCCAGGCGCATCGCCTTCCAGTGCCTCCCCTGACCTTGCCCCGAGCTCACCCAAGCGAAGCTCATATCGATCTGGTCTGCCCAGTTAGATAGCTCTTCGAGCGCTTCAAAAAGTGCATCCGCCTCGGTAATTATCTTCGTCTTCATCCTTGCCGTTGCTCCCCAGCCGGTTATCGACCCATCCTATTCTCTGGCAGACATAGCCATCACACTAGCGAGCAAACCCCATGGAAGACTGGCCGAAAATCGCCCCGAAGAGTGTTCGCTACATCAAGCTGGGAGAAGGTGGGGCTTGGGAGAAGGAGTGCATCGAGCAGGGGCTGCTCCAGTTCGGCACCGATAGTGGGAACCCCGAGACACTGCAATGGGCCGCGGAAGGACGTTGGAGCGAGCTGGCCGCATCCTGGCGGGCGGTGAAGTCTCAGGGAACGGCTACCCGCTTCACCAATGAGACCCGATCCTATTTCGAGGCCGGCCCCGAAGATCTATGGATCACATTCGTTGGTGAGCGCTTCTATTGGGGCTTCCTTGAACCGGGAGTGCCAAAACCCATACAACCAGATCTAAGCTCGGTTCGAAAGGTGAGAGGTGGTTGGCGCTGTGTCGATCGCGACGGCAAGCCGCTTCTCAAGTCGAACCTGCCAGGAAGCATTACAAGCCTTGCTGCCTACCGGGGCACGTCGTGCTCGGTGAAGGCTGCCGCCCATGTCGTACGCCGCATCAATGCGGAGCTTAGCGAAGAAGTTAAACGCGCCGAAGCGGTGCGTTCAGAGTTGATCGACTCGTTGGTACCGCTGATACGTCGCCTCGGTCCGCGAGACTTTGAGGTCTTGGTCGAACTCATCTTCGGAGCGAGCGGCTGGCGTCGAATTGATTCAACCGGCGGCACTCGGAAGCTCCTAGATCTTGATCTCGAACTACCCTCCACGGGGGAGCGCGCTTTCGTGCAGGTGAAATCGAGGACGAGTCAAGCCGAGTTTGAAGCCTACGCCCAGCAAAGAAAGGATGGGGTCTTCAACCGCATGTTCTACGTCTACCACACCGGCACCGCCACCACAGATGACGAGGCTATTACCGTGATAGAAGCGGCGAAGCTTGCCCGCATGACACTCGATGCAGGACTTACAGATTGGGTCATCCGAAAAGCCGAATAGCAACATTGAACAGACTCTCTGTTCTGGGTCGCACCGGACTTGAGGCTCGCCGCCCAATGTAGAAGTCCAGTCGCCGCTCGACCCGCATCCACATCGGCAAGGCCAGCAAGTATCCGCTGATGCTTCTCTTCATCCGACAGTTCTGACAAACGCGCCAGCAAATCGAAATCCGGTTGTTTCACGCTCAAGACTCCGCCCAGAGGGCCACTGCTTGGGACCGCCGCGCCTTGGTCAGCCGCCCAATTATGGCGAATTATTTTGTCGAGCATAATTTATGCTCGGAAACATAATTGTTCTAAATCAATGCATTAGCTCCTGCCGTTCGGGGCGAGCAATCGCATACGGCCAGAAGCGGACCTGCTAGACGATCTTGAATGCATCGGCGAAGCGGCTCGGCGTGCCACCAAGCATCGTCTCCAGATAAGCATATGGCCTGATTGCGTCGAGCCAGGCGAAATAGCTCGCTTCCGACACGTGCCTGCGCGCACCAGCCAGTACCGCCTTACAACGATCCGGGGACAACAAGGGCAGCGGCGACGGCGTTGGTTCGTAGACGCCGGAAAAGTCGCCCTTCAACACGTGCGCCCCATGCCACACAACGTTTGTCGACGGGTCGGAATCGAGGTCGGCCAGCTCCAGGACGCGCTCCACAAGCAAAGGATGGACCGCCAACAGCCAGGTGTAGAGCTGAGTGGTCCAGAGCGGGCAACGGATTGCGAATACCGAGTCGAGCCAAGCATCGAGCTCGTCGTCGATGAGGTACTTCGCGCAGAAGAACATGCCCGCCGAGAAGTCCCCGCATGCCACGCTCCACTCGAACGCAGCGCGCCTCCCGCCGGCGAACGGGTCCTCGGGCGCCGGGACCGCCAGCCGATCTCCCGTCCAGCGAGACGGATCCATCAGACAGCGACCCAGCGTCTGCCTAGCGTCATCGGCGAAACCTGGGTATGGCTCGTCGATGCGACGCGGATGCACGGCGATGAACGCAGCGACGAGGTGCTGGTACAGGCTGTCGAACGACCGCTCTGCGTGGCGTGGGACGAGCTGCGCCAGCAAGTAGCGATACCAGACGGTCCATTCGTCCATGGGGCCGAAACTGGAATTTCCAGACGCAATCTCTTCGAGCGGTCCGCGCAGTTCTTCGAGTGAAAGCTCCTCGAGGTTGCCGAGCAGCAAATCGAACATGCGCCGCTCCTCGCCCATGAACCACGCTTCGCCCATCGGTTCTGCAGGACGGCAGAAGTGGTCACGCATGCGCTGGATACAGCCGGCATGGAGTCCACTGCGTGGATGCCAAACGAAGGAGGGTGGAATCTGGGGTTGTGGAGGTTTGCGCGGCGTGGACATTCGGCGATTCTACCGGCCGCGTGGATACGTGACTCCAATACTCGAGGGCAGCTCCGGAATGTCCGCTCCGAGTCGCGAGCTGCCGCCTAGCCCGTGCCTGCTCCATCGGTGTCGCACTGCGTTGGGGGCGTAGCCCGCCAGTTCAACGCACGCACCGAAGTCCCAACACGACAAACGGTGGCGGAGTCGCGACGGCCGTACCTACTAAGGGCAGCCGGCACGAGGCCTAGTTCCAATCAGGCGGAAGCGGCCGCCACGCACCCGGCAGATCCTCTGTGAGCGTCTCCAGCGCTGCACGCGCTCCTACAATGTCTCGCCGATTCAGGGCGGCTCGAAGACGTTCGTACTTGTCCTTTGCCTGTTTGTCGCCGCCATGGAATGCAGCCAGGCTCGCCAACGGGACATCAACGTAGACGACATCATTGACATCGCGCTCTATGAGGCGACAAAGGTCACGCTCCCAGCGCTCAGCTCTTGGGGCCCATGCACGGCAGTCCGAATAGTGGCCATTGTTCGCGATTGCGATTACGGAGTGGAGCTGGAAGCCCACGGACTGAATGAGATGATCGTACGATGCCGTATCGGGATTCCAAGCGGGACAAAGTACAACCTGAACACGTCCGAGGAGGTCGGCAACGCGCCTTGCTTCAATCAGCTCGCTGCAGATGAGCACTGAGAACGAGCCCCACTCAGAGTGTATGACCGTCCGAGGGATTGGGCTTGCTATTGGGGGCCTGAACGAAACGGGACTTCGCAGCTTCGATAGAAGGCTCGCCTCCTCTCTTGCAGGCAAGCGCTTCGTCCACGGCCAGGCAGCAACCGACATGAAGGGTCCGGGCAGGACTGCGAAAACTTGGTTCGCAACGTATGGGTGCTTGTCGTGATGGATGTACTCGAGCCCGGCTACCAGGCCATATTGACCGGCCTTTACGACGTGATTTGCAACGGTCCTGAACCACTTTCGAGGCAGTGATAGTTCGGGAAGTACGAGCACCTCGGACGCTCTGCCTCGCGAAGCACGGGCCGCCTTATCGAGAACATCTGCCAGACCCTGCAACCTGTTTTTAGTCAGCAGCGGGGCTCCGAATGGACTCCCTGGAACACGTGTTGCGGCTGCTTTCCACGCGTCGTCATCAACGACCAGGTTCCCTAGGATAATGCGAGGCTCAGGCGCGGGCGAACCGACGGCAGCAGGTTTCTCGGCCGAGAAACGCTGGATCGATATCGTGCTTCGATCAATGACATTGCCAACAGCGTCGTTGTACTCGGTGCCACGAATGGCGTTGACAACTTTAATCAAGCTGTCGAACACCGAACTATCAAACCCTTGCTCTTCAACGCGGTATAGCCAACGTCGCGCGATGTCGAAGTACGACGGTGGACGCGTGCATAGAAAAAGGCGCGCGGCAGGCATCACCCACGGACGATCCCCGAGGTCTTCGCATCGCTGGATAAACTCATCGATCGTCGCCAAGCGTAACGACAGCTCCTGGTCTCGCACTAAAGAAGAGCGCAGCCAAGCACGGTCTACGTCCACGATCCGGCGGCTGGGGAGAGCATCGTCTTCGTGGTCACGAGAACGAAGGTCAGCAGAAGCGAGCTGCTCAGCGCGACGACGGAGCACAGTGGCTTTGACTTCCTTTGTCCTAACCCGTAGTCCGCCCGGAAACCGAGTTGCGATCTGCTTGGCGTCCATACCGATCGGAAGACATGAGCAGATGGCCTCAAGACGACGCTCGTGCAGATAGTTGCGTAGCCACGTCCACGGGCCAGCTCTACTGGGGTTGATCTCGCGCCCTCGGTAGTAGAGCCTAGCCGTCGTCGAGCGCAGTACTTCGACACTGCCCCATACGCGATCCATTCGCTTGCGAAGTTCAGTTGCCGACTTCCAGTCGCCAGTGCAGATCGCCAACTTGAGGAGGCGCAGGGAAACTTCGAGATCGTCTACCCAGTTACCCTCGGCGTCCAGAACGCGACCAACTCGCTCTAGACATCCCCTAACCAGCTCACGTGCCTCCTTGTGATCAATCAAGCTTGACACTCGCTCAAGAGAGCGCAAGCTCGTCGACAGTGCGAAGCGTTCAAGGCGAGCACGGTCAGCCTCCCGCAAAACTCGAAGGGGCGAACCTTCCGCATTACCGGCCCGAATTAGATGCCTAACGCCGTCACCAACGAGAGTCGAAGAATCAACAAAGGCTCGCCGTTCACTCAACGCCTTCGCAAAGTCCGATGCGACTGCCTCGACAAAATCGGCGCCGGGCACACCAGCCAAATGATGAACACGTACCTTAGTCTTCTGCAGCTGGAACTCGGAGCCAACGCGATTAAGCGCATCGACGTCCAGGCGAAGCACCTCGTCACCGTCGTCGTGCAATGGCAGGAATCGCCGCATCGTTTCAACTAGACCGCGCTCGTCGTCCGCGCGCGCAACTATCACCAAATCGTCGACGTATCTTCGGTAGCAAACTACCCCCGGGCGCGACGCGACGTGCCGATCTAGCGGGGCCAAGGAAAGGTTCGCGACTATTCGGCTTGTCAGTGCTCCGATCGGAACCCCGACGCTAATGGGCGTCGCGGCGCGGCTCGTCGCTAGTTCATAGAACCGCGCGTATGCGCGAAGCAACGAGGCCGTCGCACTCCTGTACTCGTCAACAACGGCTTGTGTGGCCCCAGCGGCCTGCAGCTCAGATACGAGCGCGCTGCTGAGCATGAATGAAGGATCAATGGTGTCATAGAAGTTTGCGAGGTCTCCACTGACGATAAGTGTCTGCTCGCCAAGCTCTAGATTGCTCCTTGCCGCATTAAGGGGTGCGGCACGAAACTGCTGGTAGCGCTTTGGCCAATACTCGAACAGCCACCGTCGATGCGGGAGCACCTGTCGCTCGCGAAGGTCAAGCCGGTAACCCAGGACATCATCTGAGAGAAGAGAATCAAGAAGCCCGCCAAAGCGCCACAAGTAGAGCACTTCTGCAATTGCAAAATCGGGATGAGGGGTTATGCGAAGCTGGACGTCAATGGGTCGTGAGGCAGATTTTTGCCGTGTCGACCCGATCCAGATGACGCCATCACCTTCATCCTGATTGGCGTGGAAACGCTTAGGTACAATCCATACCTCCCCGATCTGAAGCCTGTCGAACCATCTTCCTTTCGCGAGCTTGGCCTGAAGTGCCTTCAGATTCTCAGGGAGGTTTTGCTCGTATGCCGCAAGTTCGATAAGGCCGACGCCACGCTTCTCGAAATATAGCGCTGCCTTTGCCTGGCGGAATGCGAGGTAGAGTTCTGCAATAGTTGGAGTCGACGAAGCCATCAACAGCGAGTCCTATGTCCGTTTGTGGTCGATCGGCATCCCTACTGCTGCCCGATGCTTCAATTACTGAAAACAGGTGACGGCAGGACTTGGTATGCCCGCCAGACGTGCTGGTACACCGCGTCGGTCTTCGCTTCCACGTCCTGCTCGTCGTAACTATCCACCGGCAAGCCGGTGGCGTCTGCGTACAAGAAGTCGTGGATGGTGACGCGTACGGCATCCCGGTTGCCTTCGGTTGCCTGCCAATCTGCAATCTCGGCGAGTCGCGCCTTAAGCGTTGCCAGTAAGCCCTGGGAGACCTTCTTGAGCTTCTCGATACCGGCCTTGTCCAAATCCGGCTTGCGCAGGAGATCGAACAGCGCCAGTGTCTCCTCGTCCAGGCCGAGTTCAACGGCGCGCTGCTCTTCCTCGCTCATGGCCTGGACCAGCAGGGTGAGGTGCTGGAAAGTCGCTTCGATCGTGGCGCGATCCTTCTCCCGGTTGTACTCAGCCACGATCGCCTCGTAGCGCTCCTGCAGGTCCTTGCGTAGCGGATTCTGGGCTAGCAACCTTGCTAGCCTCGACTCGATGGCGGCTTTCAGGCTCTGGACCGTAGTCTGCTTGCGCTTGCTGCGCTGGAATTCCTTGAGCAGCTTGTCGAAGTCGATCTTGCTGATGTCGAACAGGCGATCGGCGACGTCCTTCACACCGGAGTCTTCCGTTCCCGTATTCCCTGCCTCTGCCGTCACGATCGCCTGATCCACCTCGTCGCGCAGTGCTTGCAGGATGTGGCTGATGTCGGCGTGCACGATGTCGTCGCGCAAACTCTTGTAGACGATCATCACCGCGTCCACCCGTGCACGCCGCTCATTCACGCCTGCAACATGGACGGAGGCCTTGAAGCGCGTCTGGACCGCGCGCGCCATCAGTTCGAAGCGCTTGCGGGTTTCGTCGCTCTCGTTGATCGACTCCTTGGTGTCCAGGATCGCTCGATTGCGCTGGAATCCGCTGGTTTCCAGAATCTTGGAAAGCGGCACGCCGCGCTTGTCCAGCCAGATGGACGTCTCCGCAAGCGCGCCATCCAGCAGTTCCAGCAGACGCTCTTCCGGCTGGGCCGGATCCGTGCCCTCGCCACCGGTGTTGCCATCGCCCTTGGTCCCGGCAAACGTGGCCAACGCGCGACGCAGGTTCTTCAGGATGCCGCAGTAGTCCACGACCAGGCCGTTGGTCTTGCCCTCGGCCACGCGGTTGGCGCGGGCAATAGCCTGCATCAGGGTGTGGGCCTTCAGCGGCTTGTCCAGGTACAGCGTGCCCAGCGTCGGCACGTCGAAGCCGGTCAGCCACATGGCGCAAACTATGGCGACGCGGAACGGGTGGTCCGCCTTCTTGTAGGCGTCCTCCATGCTCAAGGGTTTTGGTTCGCCTGGTACCACCCAGCCGTCCTTGATCAGCCTGCGGTGCGGCGTAATGTCCAGGCCCAGCTTGCGGAAGCGCTCGACCTCGCCCTGTTCTTCGCTCACCACCACCGCAAACCGAGTGTCACCCATCCACTGGAGCTGGCGCGTGCGCTGGGCCAGTGACTGCTCGTCGGTGTCCCGGTTGCGTTCGAGCGTCAGCGCATGGATGTGCTCGGTCCAGTACTTCTCGATCAGCCCATGCATGCGCACGCAAGTGGGCTTGTCGATGCAGACGAACATCGCCTTGCCGCTTTCCCAGCCTTCGGCGTAGTGCTTGACGAAATCCCGGGCGATCCGGTCCAGGCGTTCGCCTGCGGTGATGACGTGGTAGTCGCGACCCATGGCCTGTTCCAGCCGGCGCTGCGCGTCCGGGTCGCCGGCCAGTTCGTCCTCGAACTCCGCCAGCTTGTCGGCGATGCGCTGGTTCAGGTCGTCGGTAGCGACCTTGAGTTTCTCACCGCGCGCGTCGTAGTACAGCGGCACGGTGGCGCCGTCGTCCACGGCGCGCTGGAAGTCGTAGGTGGAAACGTAGTCGCCGAACACGCGGCGAGTGACCTCGTCGTCACCCATCAGCGGCGTACCGGTGAAACCGATGTAACCGGCATTGGGCAGCGCGTTGCGCATGTTTAACGCCAGCGTGCCGTACTGGGTGCGATGCGCCTCGTCGCTGATGACAATGAGGTCATCGCGCTTGGAATACGGGTCGTCCGGACTGACTTGCTCGTTGAACTTCTGCACCAGGCTGAACACATAGCCCTTGTGCTGGCCCAGTAGATCCTTGAGGCCGGCGCCGCTGACGGCGCGGCAGTCCTCCTTCTCGCCCACTACGCCGCAGCCCACGTAGGTGCCGTAGATCTGGCCGTCCAGGTCGTCGCGGTCGGTGACGATGAGGAAGGTGTAATTGCCGCCGATGCGCCGGTGCACCTTGCGGGTGAAGAACAGCATGGAATAGCTCTTGCCGCTGCCCTGCGTGTGCCAGAACACACCCAGCTTGCCCAGGTTCTGCTGCCGGTTGCCCACCGCACGGATGGCCCGATTCACGCCCAGGAACTGGTGGTTGCGGGCCACGATCTTGATGGTCCGATCGCCCGCGTCGTCGAACAGGATGAAGTTCTCGAACAGGTCCAGGAAGTTGCGCTTGTCGCACACGCCCTTGAGCAGAGTCTCCATGTCCACCACGCCGGGCTCGGCTTCTTCCAGCCGCTTCCAGTTGTGGAAGTGCTCGTACTTGCCGCTCAGCGCGCCGACCTTGGCCTCGCTACCGTTGGCCAGCAGCAGGAAGGCGTTGTGGTGGAACAACTGCGGCACCGTATCCAGATAGTCCTTCAGGTTCTGGTCGTAGGCCTTGCGTAGGTTGCGGTGGATGTTCTTGCATTCGATGAACAGCAACGGGATGCCGTTCACGAAGCCGATGATGTCCGGGCGGCGGCGATACAGGTCGCCCTTGACCCACAGTTCGCGCACGGCCAGAAAATCGTTGTTGTCTGGGGTGTCGAAATCGAACACCCGCAAGGTGCTCGCATCCAGGCGGCCGTCGTCCTTGCGGAACTCGACCTTCACGCCGTCGCGCAGCAGGCGGTACTTGTCCCGATTGGCCGTCATGCCACTCTGTCCGGCGCCAATCTCCACGATCTGGCGCAACGCATCCTGGTAGGCCACCAGCGGCAGACCCGGATTCAAGGCCATGAGCTTCTCGCCCAGGATTCGGGTCAGCACCACATCCTTTTCGCTAGCGCGGCCGAAGCTGCCCTCCGGCCCCAGCACTTCGGTGTTGTAGGCGTATTCGGACCGCCAGCCCAGCACGTCGCGCAGATAGTCCGCGGTGGTTTGTTGGACCAGCGTGTCTTCGTTCAAGGCCATGCGAAAGATCCCCCCTGACGCAGCCTATCAAACCACCACTTCGCCGCTCATCAGGCGGGGGAGTAGGAGGTCGCGGGCTTGGATGAGCTTGCCTACCTGTTTCTGCAGGTTCGACCGAAGCTCATAGTTGCCGGCAATTGCCTCGTCGAACTCGCTCTGCAACGTGATTGGCGGAACAACTACAGGCAATGCGCAGAGACTCCTTCTCGAAATGCGTAAACGTGTAGTCCCTGTTGCGTGCTGCGTGGCTAGTTCGAGACTTGCCCTAGAGTTCAGGTGCTGAAGCAAGAAATAGGGCGTAACGCGCGAACGATCGGGTCTGACTATTGCCACGTCAACAGCCGTAATCATTCGCCATGGCATCTCCGTTGCCAACCATGCGCGACCAATCGGGTCCGGCATTCTCGAAACTAAAATATCCCCCGGGCAGACTTCTCGACAGTTGAGCCTTCGAAAAGTCTCGCCAGTAACGTATCTGAAGTTTCCAGTCTCGACGAACGAATCAACGCCGATATTTGATACCTGCAGGAGCCGGTAGTCGTCGCCGCCCTGATCCTTTGACTCAATCCAATCGCCATCTTCAACGTACTCGCAGGAATCACGTAGCGTCAGACGATTCCACCCCTCCGGTACGCCCTCCACGATCTTGACGTGCTCGTGGCCGGGGTAGCGCAGGTGCACGAACCATTCGCGGTACAGCAGGCGGGCGGATTCTTCCAGCAACTTGATGCGGCGGTGGTTGTTCTCGATCAGGTCGTCATAGGCAGAAAGTAGATCGGCGATGCGTTTCTGCTCCGGCTTCGCTGGATACGCGACCTCAACCTTGGCGAGGTTCTGACCGGGAAGGTGCTTAATGGTCGCGCCAGTGAACAGCCCGCTGAAACCATCATTCCGTCCCTTATGCAGGAACAAGTAGTACAGGAACCGGTAATCCAGCTCTTCATTCGGACGAATCCGGTGAATGGCTTTTTGGATCATCATTCCCGGCACTTCGTCCTTCCAGATCGCGCAGCGGCCAGGCTCGCCACCCTCGCACATGACGATGTCTCCGTATCTCAAGCCATAGCGATCCAGCTCATGGGGCTCGAATCGCATTTCCCGAAGATCATCCAGCTCGAACGCACCCCAGCGAACATTCACGTTCGCCAGATAGGGCATGGGCTCCCCTCTGTTCTTCTTCGCATCAAGCATCTTGCCAAGACACAACTCTGCCACTTGCGCGAGCGGCTTACGGGTCCAACTCACGCACCCAACTCCTCAAAGTTGCGCGCGATCTTCGTCGCCAGCGCCACCGCTTCCTCGTTCAAGCCCTTCAGCTCGATATGGATATCGCGCAGCGCGGCCTCGAAGTCGAAATCCTCGTCCACCTCCTCCGGTGCCACGCCCACATAGCGGCCCGGCGTCAGCGACCAGTCGTTGGCCTCGATCTCGGCCCAACTGACCAGCTTCACCAGCCCCGGCACATCGCGCAGCTCGGCATCGGGGAAGCGCTCCTGCAACCAGAGCGCCTGGCGATGGAAGTAGCGCACCGGCTTCAACGCGTCGACTGCGGCCTTGCGGGCTTCGTCCGCGGTCTTGCGCAGGCGGCTCAGTTCACGACCCTTGCCTTCGCTGCTCAGCGCTTCCAGCGCGTGGCCGGCCAGCTTGTGCAGGTGGTCTGCGGCCTTGACCAGGTCGCGGCTGGTTTCGGCCAGCGGCGCCAGGCGTTCGCTGGCCTTGTGCAGGGTGGCGTTGCTGGCGTTCTCGGCGATTGGTCTCGCGGCCTGCTGTTGCACGACCTTGGCATACGCGGCTACGTCCGCGACAAGGGTCGCCAGCGCCTCGTCCATCGCACGTTGCGCGGCCTGCGCTTCCGGTTCACCGTTCTCATCGGCAAGCCGGCCCACAGCCTCGGCCAGCGCGCGCCCCCGCTCCAGGTAGTCGAGCAGCGGATCAAGACTGGCCTGCGCGTTGACAATGGCTTGGCCCAAGTGCTCCCGCAACAGCGAGAGAAAGCGGTCGGACTGGCCGCGATACAGCCAGACAATGCTGGTCAGGTTGGCCAGTTGCTCAGGGCTGAAGTCGTAGATCTTGCGCGTCACCTTGCGGTACACGTTGCGCGCATCCAGCATCAGCACGCGGTCGCGGTGCTGCTCGGGCTTGGCCTTGTCGAAGAACCACAGCTCGCAAGGCACGGTGCGGGTGTAGAAGAAATTACCGCGGATGGCGACCATCACGTCCACATGCCCTGTTTCCACCAGCCTGCGGCGCACGGCGGCCTCGTCCCTGCCGGCGCTGGACGCCTGCGAGGACATCACGAAACCGGCGCGGCCCCGCACCGACAGGTAGCTGTAGAAGTAGGAGATCCACAGGTAGTTGCCGTTGCTGACCTTGCCCTTGTTGTTGACGCCGGGCAGGCCGAACGGCAGGCGCGGGTCCTTGCGGACCTTTTCGGCGTCCACCTCGTCCACATTGAACGGCGGGTTGGCCATCACGTAGTCGGCCTTGCCCAGCAGTTCGTGCGGGTCGGCGTAATAGCTGATCGCCTCGGCGATGTTGCCCTGCAGGCCGTGCACCGCCAGGTTCATTTGCGCCAACTTGATGGTGGTGGCGTTCTTCTCCATGCCGTAGAAGGTCAGCGCCTTGGTGGGGTCGCCGTGGTTGCGCTCCACCAGGTTGGCGCTCTGCACGAACATGCCGCCGGAACCGCAGGCCGGGTCCAGCACGGTGCCGCGCGCCGGCTCGATCAGGTTGGCGATCATCTGCACGATGGAGATGGGGGTGAAGAACTCGCCGCCGTCGTGCGCGCCCTGGTCGGCGAACTGGGTGAGGAAGTATTCGTAGATGCGACCGAAGATGTCGCCGTGGGCGGTCTTCAGTTCCTCGGGGTTGAGCTTGCGCAGTAGCTCGCCCAAGTCCTGATTGGCGATCTTGTGGTACTCGGCCTTGGGCAGCACGCCGCGCAGGGCGTCGTAGTCGGCTTCGATGCCGTTCATGGCCGCGATGATGGCGGCGGCGCGGTCGGCCGAGTCCGGTAGGCTCACCAGGTGGTCGAACTGCGCCTCCGGCCGCAGGTAGATGGCGCCCTGCTGGCCGAAGTCTTCCTTGGTCAAGGCTCGGGTCTTGCCACCACGGCTGGGGAGACCCGCCTCGATCGCCGGCTTGACCGCCAGGTAGCGGCTGTAGGCATGGCGCAGGAAGATCAGGCCCATGACCGGCATGAAGTATTCGTTGCTGGCCAGGCCGGAGTTGGCGCGCAAGAGGTCGGCGGCGCCCCACAGGCGCTTTTCGATGGCTTCGATGTTCTGGAGTTGGCTCATGGGGCCATTTTGGCAGGGCCCTGCATGGAAGCACCAACTATTGAATGCCGACCCTGCCGCAGCCTCTCGGACAACTCAGCCCCAAGCGCTCAGGGCTATCACCACGAGGGGCAGCCTAAGCGTTGGCCCGACGTGTAGCCGGAACCTGCTCGGACTGGATCTGTCGCGGTGACATAGGGGATGACCCGGTGGATGCCCCCCTTTATTCCCCGTCCCTCTGAGCAATTGGACCAACTATTGTTGGCCCCACCGCCTCTAGTTGAACCAACTATTACCTGGTTGGACCAACTATTACCAAACACCAAAAAACCACCAGACCGCCGCGGATCACTCCACCGTGACCGACTTGGCCAGGTTGCGCGGCTTGTCGACGTCGGTGCCGCGTGCCAGGGCGGCGTGGTAGGCGAGCAGCTGCACCGGGATCGCGTGCACGATCGGCGACAGCACGCCGACGTGGCGCGGGGTGCGGATCACGTGCACCTGCTCGGACTCGCCGAACTGGCTGTCGGCGTCGGCGAACACGAACATCTCGCCGCCGCGCGCGCGCACCTCCTGGATGTTCGACTTCACCTTCTCCAGCAGCGAGTCGTTCGGCGCGATCACCACCACCGGCATGTCGCTGTCGACCAGCGCGAGCGGGCCGTGCTTGAGCTCACCGGCCGGGTAGGCCTCGGCGTGGATGTAGGAGATCTCCTTGAGCTTGAGCGCACCTTCCAGGGCGATCGGGTAGTGCACGCCGCGGCCGAGGAACAGCGCATGCTGCTTCGGCGCGAAACGCTCGGACCACGACACGATCTGCGGTTCCAGGTTCAGCGCGTGCTGCACGCTGCCGGGCAGCTGGCGCAGGTCCTCGAGGTAGCGCGCTTCCTGCGTCGCGTCCAGGCGCCCGCGCAGCTTGGCCAGGGTGCAGGTCAGGGTGAACAGCGCAACCAGCTGGGTGGTGAAGGCCTTGGTCGAGGCGACGCCGATCTCGGCGCCGGCGCGGGTGTAGTAGACGAGGCGGCTGGCGCGCGGGATCGCGCTCTCGGGCACGTTGCAGATCGACAGCGTGCGGTCCTGGCCGAACGACTTGGCGTACTTCAGAGCCTCCATCGTGTCGAGGGTCTCGCCCGACTGCGAAATGGTGACGACCAGCTGCTTCGGGTTCGCCACCACGCTGCGGTAGCGGTACTCGCTGGCGATGTCGACGGCGCAGGGCAGGCCGGTGATCGCCTCGATCCAGTAGCGCGCGGTCAGCCCGGCGTAATAGCTGGTGCCGCAGGCAAGGATCTGCACCGCCTCGATGTCGCACAGCACCGCTTCGGCGCCCGCGCCGAACAGCTCGGCCGAGAAGGCGTTGTTGTCCATCACCGCCTCGATGGTGTCGGCGATGGCGCGCGGCTGCTCGTGGATTTCCTTCTGCATGAAGTGGCGGTACGGGCCCAGCTCCAGCGACGCCAGCGACACGTCCGACACGTGCACGTCGCGTTCGATCGCGCGGCCTTCGCCGTCGAAGATGCGCACCGCATCGCGGCTGACTTCGGCGGTGTCGCCTTCCTCGAGGAAGATCACCCGACGCGTGGCCTGCACGATCGCGGACACGTCGCTGGCGACGAAGTTCTCGCCCTCGCCGAGGCCGACCAGCAGCGGGCAGCCCATGCGCGCGGCGACCAGGCGCTCGGGTTCCTTGCGGCTGACCACGGCGAGCGCGTAGGCGCCGTGCAGTTCGCGCACCGTGGCCTGCAGCGCACCGAGCAGGTCGTCGCCGCCCTGCAGGTGGTGGTGGATGAGGTGGGCGATGACTTCGGTATCGGTCTGCGATTCGAACACGTAGCCGAGCTGGCGCAGGCGTTCGCGCTGCTCTTCGTGGTTCTCGATGATGCCGTTGTGCACCAGCGCGACACCGTGGCTGATGTGCGGGTGCGCGTTGGCTTCGGTGACGCCGCCGTGGGTGGCCCAGCGGGTATGGCCGATGCCGAGGCGGGCGCTGAACTGCTCGGCCTGAGCGGCGTTCTCCATCTCCGCGACGCGGCCGGTGCGGCGCACGCGGCGCACTTCGCTCGCCGCGCCCGCGCCATCGACGACGGCGATGCCGGCGGAGTCGTAACCGCGGTATTCCAGGCGCTTGAGGCCTTCGATCAGGACGGGGACGACGTCGCGATTCGCGATAGCACCAACAATGCCGCACATGGAGGGGGATTCCGCTGGAAATAGGCGTGCAGTTTACCGGCTCCGCCATGGGCGCCTGAATGCGTCGCGCGCACCACAGCCGTTGCAGCGGTGATGCCATACCCACGCCAGCCGATGGCCGCCGCTGTCCGCGCGGACACCCTCGCGCCCGTCCGGACAGTGCGGACACCCGGACGGCGCCGATAAATCCATTGAATTTCAAATAGTTAAAGTTGGCACGCGTCCTGCTTATAGGAGATCAGCACCCTCTCCCAGACGCCCGCACATGAGCATCCGCGACACCTCCGCCCAGGACCGGCCCCTCCACGGCGACAGCACCAGCGCTTCCGCCCGCACGCTGGCGCCGCGCCGCCGTCGCATGCTGGTCGCGGGCGTGGGCGCCGCCGGCCTGGTCGTCGTGGTCGGCTGGCTGCTGGCAGGCTGGACCGCCGGCGCGCGCTCCTTCGATGCCTCGCGCCTGCGCATCGCCAGCGTGACCCGCGGCGACCTGGTCCGCGACATCTCCGCCGACGGCCGCGTGATCGCCGCCAACAGCCCGACCCTGTACGCGATCGCCGGCGGCACGGTGACCCTGCAGGTCGTCGCCGGCGACCGGGTGAAGAAGGACCAGGCGCTCGCCGAGATCGACAGCCCCGAGCTGCGCAGCCGGCTCGCGCAGGAACAGGCCGCGCTCGCCGGGCTGGAGGCCGAATCCAGCCGCGCCGTGCTCGACGCGCAGATCACCCGCGCCAACGCCCGCAAGCTGTTCGACCAGGCGCAGATCGACCGCCAGGCCGCTCAGCGCGACCTGGAGCGCAACCAGCGCGCCTTCGAAGGCGGCGCCGTGGCGCAGATCGACGTGGCGCGCTCGCAGGACACGCTGAAGAAGGCCGACCTCGGCCTGGCCAGCGCCCGCAACGAATACGGCCTGCTCGGCCAGGGCGCCGGCCTGGACATGCGCAACAAGCGCCTGCTCGCCGATCGCCAGCGCGCGGTGGTGACCGAACTGCAGCGCCAGGTCGACGCGCTGACCCTGCGCGCGCCGTTCGACGGCCAGGTCGGCCAGGTGATGGTCGCGCAGCGCCAGAACGTCGCGATCAACGCAGCGGTGCTGAGCGTGGTCGACCTGTCGGTGTTCGAAGTCGAGATCAAGGTGCCCGAGAGCTTCGCCCGCGACCTCGCCATCGGCATGCCGGCACAGGTCACCGGCCCCAGCGGCACGCTCGCCGCGGAGATCTCCGCGGTGTCGCCGGAAGTGGTGAACGGCGAAGTCACCGGCCGCCTGCGCTTCAAGAACCAGCAACCGCCCGCGCTGCGCCAGAACCAGCGCATGAGCGTGCGCATCCTGCTCGACACGCGTCGCAACGTGCTGATGGTCGAGCGTGGTCCGTTCCTCGAACAGGGCGGCGGCAACAGCGCCTGGGTGATGGACGGCAGCAGCGCGGTGAAGCGTCCGGTCCGCACCGGCGCCAGCAGCCTGGGCGCGGTCGAGATCCTCGGCGGCGCGAAGGAAGGCGATCGCATCGTGGTGTCCGGCGCCGACGGCTTCGGCGAATCCGAAAAAGTCCGCATCACTGGAGAATGATCATGAGCACCCATGCCAATCCGGCTTATCCGTCGCATGACTTCCCGCGGACCTGGTCCGCGCTGGACCTCGCCGACGCCGTGCCGCTGCGCCTGTCCGAGCGCATCACCCTGGGCCTGGTCGGATTCACCGCCCCGGTCCTCGCCGCCAATTCGCCCTTCGCCGCGCAGCCCGCGCGCAAGTGGCACCGCCACTACCTGCGCAGCGCCGAGCTGCCCGCCTTCGTCCGCGTGCGCTGAGCAACGGCGCGCGCGACGCCCCCACCGGAGAAAGTCGATGAACACGAAATCGCCGCAACCGCCGTCCCCCGCTGCCTTCGCGCCGCAATGGACGTCGCAGGAACTCGCCGATGCGGTGCCGCGCCCGCTGTCCGAGCTGATCACGCCGGCGCTGGTGCAGTTCGCCGCGGCCCGTGAGGCCGCCAACGGCGTCGCGCTGTCGCCGTGGGCGTTCGACTGGCGCCGCCGCGACGACCTGCCCGCCTTCCGCGTGCGCTGACCCGCCCCATCTTCGAACCGACCACAGGAATCCCCGCCATGCTGCACATGCAAGCCGTCACCAAGGTCTACCGCACCGAACTCGTCGAAACCCACGCCCTGCGTTCGCTCGACCTGCACGTGCGCGAGGGCGAGTTCGTCGCCGTCACCGGGCCGTCGGGCTCGGGCAAGACGACGTTCCTCAACATCGCCGGCCTGCTCGAGGAATTCACCGGCGGCACCTACACCCTGGACGGCCATGACGTGCGCGGTCTGTCGGACGATGCACGCAGCAAGCTGCGCAACCACAAGATCGGTTTCATCTTCCAGAGCTTCAACCTGATCCCCGACCTCAACCTGTTCGACAACGTCGACGTGCCGCTGCGCTATCGCGGCTTCGCCGCTGCCGAGCGCAAGCAGCGCATCGAGCAGGCGCTGGGCCAGGTCGGCCTGGGTTCGCGCATGAAGCACTACCCGGCCGAGCTGTCCGGTGGCCAGCAGCAGCGCGCGGCGATCGCGCGCGCACTGGCCGGCACGCCGCGGCTGCTGCTCGCCGACGAACCGACCGGCAACCTCGACTCGCAGATGGCGCGCGGGGTGATGGAACTGCTGGAGGAGATCAACGCCGCCGGCACCACCATCGTCATGGTCACCCACGATCCGGAGCTGGCCGCGCGCGCGCAACGCAACGTGCATATCGTCGACGGCATGGCGACCGACATTTCGGTCGAATCGAGCCTGATGCGTGCCCGCGACCTGGCGGCCGCCACCGTCGAATCGAACTGAGGCCGCGACCATGGCGACCATGCTTGGCTACTACTTCAACCTCGCCCTGCGCAGCTTCAGGCGCAACAAGGTGCTGACCGCGCTGATGGTGCTTGCCATCGCGCTGGGCATCGGCGCGGCGATGACCACGCTCACCGTCTACCACGTGCTGTCCGGCGATCCGCTGCCGGGCAAGAGCCAGACGCTGTTCTATCCGCAGATCGATCCGCGCACCAACCAGGAGTTCCGCCCGGGCGAAGACCCGCCGGACCAGCTGACGCGGCTGGACGCCGAGGCGCTGCTGAAGGCCAAGCGCGGCGACCGCCAGGCGCTGATGACCGGCGGCGGCGTGGCCGTGCAGCCGCAGCGCGCGGACCTGCTGCCGTTCTCCGCCGATGCGCGCTACACCAGCGCCGACTTCTTCCCGATGTTCGACGTGCCGTTCCTGTACGGCAGCGGCTGGAACGCCGCCGCGGACGAGGCGCGCGCACGCGACGTGGTGGTCTCCAGGGCGCTCAACGAGAAGGTGTTCGGCGGTGGCAACAGCGTCGGCAAGACCCTGCGCCTGGACGGCACCGACTTCCGCGTCGTCGGCGTGCTCGACAAGTGGCGCCCGGTGCCGAAGTTCTACGACCTCAACAGCAGCCGCCACGGCTACGGCGAATCCGAGCAGCTGTTCCTGCCGTTCTCGACCTCGCGCGACCTCGACCTGGCCCGCAGCGGCAACATGAACTGCTACGACAACCGCGTCGAAGGCCTGAAGCCCACCGACGTCGGCGCGCCCTGCGTGTGGATGCAGTTCTGGGTGCAGCTGGACACGCCGCAGAAGGCGCGCGACTACCAGGCGTTCCTCGAGAACTACTCCGACCAGCAACGCGCCGCCGGCCGCTTCCAGCGCCCGAACAACGTGCAGATGCGCGACCTGATGGGCTTCCTGCGCGACCAGAAAGTCGTGCCCGACGACGTCAACCTGCAGATGTGGCTGGCGTTCGGCTTCCTGCTGGTGTGCCTGCTCAACACCGTCGGCCTGCTGCTGGCGAAGTTCATGCGGCGCTCGGCGGAGATCGGCGTGCGCCGCGCCCTGGGTGCATCGCGCGGCGCGATCTTCGCGCAGTGCCTGATCGAAGCGGTGTCGGTCGGCCTGGTCGGCGGCGTGCTCGGCCTGGGCCTGGCGGTGCTCGGCCTGTGGGCCGTGCGCCAGCAGCCGGTCGAGCACGCCGCGCTCGCCCACCTCGACCCGACGATGCTGGCGACCACCTTCGCGCTCGCCGTGGTCGCCAGCCTGTTCGCCGGCGCCCTGCCCGCGTGGCGGGCGTGCCAGGTCACGCCCGCCATCCAGCTCAAGACCCAGTGAGGCACATCATGGAACTCCGCCCCATCCTTTCGACCCTGCGCCGGCACAAGACCGCCGCCGCACTGATCGTGCTCGAGATCGCCCTGAGCTGCGCGATCATCTGCAACGCCGTGTTCCTGATCCGCGAACGCATCGCCCGCATCGAGATGCCCAGCGGCGTGGCCGAGCGCGAAGCGGTGATCGTCAACCTCACCGGCATCGGCACCAACCAGAACGCGGCGGCGCTCACCCGCGAGGACCTCGCCGCGCTGCGGTCGATTCCCGGCGTGAGCGCGGCGGCATCGACCAACGAAGTGCCGTTCGGCAATTCCTCGTGGAACAGCGGCGTCACCCTCGCCCCGGAGCAGACCGAGTCGACGCTCAACGCGACGACTTACCTGGACAGCGGCGAACTGATCCAGGCCCTGGGCGTGAAGCTGGCGGCCGGGCGCGGTTTCAACGCCGACGAGTACGTCGACTACGATCCCGACAAGGGCTTCGAGGAAGCCGGCACCGGCGTCGCGATCATCAGCCGCGAGGTCGCCACCAAGCTGTACCCGGGCAAGAGCGCGGTGGGCCAGGTCTTCTACCTGGGCGACGACAAGCCGATCACCGTGGTCGGCGTGGTCGACACGCTGCTGCGGCCGTACTTCGGCCCGAAGGAAATGCTGCCCGGCCACTCGATCGTGCTGCCGGTGCGCATGCCCTACGACGTCGGCGGCTACTACGTGCTGCGTACCACGCCCGATCAGCGCGAGCGCGTGCTCAAGGACGCGGTGAAGGTGCTGGAGAAGAACAGCCCGAACCGCATCATCCTCGAGCAGAAATCGCAGGAGCAGTACCGCAACGAGTTCTTCCAGCAGGACCGCTCGATGGTGTGGCTGCTGATCGCCGTGTGCATCGCCCTGCTGGTGGTCACCGCGCTGGGCATCGTCGGCCTGGCCAGCTTCTGGGTGCAGCAGCGCACCAAGCAGATCGGCGTGCGCCGCGCGCTGGGCGCGACCAGGGGACAGATCCTGCGCTACTTCCAGACCGAGAACTTCCTGCTCGCCACGCTCGGCATCGTGATCGGCATGATCGGCGCGTACGGCATCAACCAGTTGCTGATGAGTGCCTACGAACTGCCGCGCCTGCCCGCGCTGTACCTGCCGATCGGTGCACTGGTGCTGTGGGGCCTGGGCCAGGTGTCGGTGTTCGGCCCGGCGCGCCGCGCGGCCTCGGTGCCGCCGGCCGTCGCCACGCGTAGCGTTTAAGCTTGAGGCTGGGATCTGGGGATTGGGGGCTGGAGGCCGCCGATGAAAAGCTATCGGGAACTGGAAGTCTGGCGCGAGGCCATCGATCTGGTGGGATCCATCTACGCGTTGTCCTCGCGCTTTCCATCCGATGAGCGCTTTGGTTTGACCGCCCAACTTCGGCGGGCAGCGGTTTCAGTGCCATCGAACATTGCGGAAGGGCATGCACGCTCAAGCACACGCGACTTTCTCCGGTTCCTTTCAATCAGCCTTGGATCACTAGCCGAACTGGAAACACAGCTGGTGATCGCCCACCGACTCGGGTTTGCCGACGATCACGAGTTCGATCGGATACTGTTTGACGCCAACCGCGTCGGCAGGATGATGCGAGGGCTGACGAAGTCACTGAACACCCGGCTGCAACCAGTCCCCAGCCCCTAACCCCCAGCTCATGCCCACGATCCTTGTCATCGACGACAACCCCTCGGTCGCCACGGCGCTGGAGACGCTGTTCTCCCTGCACGACCTCGACACGCGTTCGGTCACCTCGCCCGCGGACGGCCTCGCCCTGCTTGCGCGCGAATCCTTCGACCTGGTCGTGCAGGACATGAACTTCCACGCCGACACCACGTCCGGCGAGGAAGGCGTGGAGCTGTTCGCGCGCATCCGCGCCGCGCACCCGGACCTGCCGGTGATCCTGCTGACCGCATGGACGCACCTGGAATCCGCGGTGGACCTGGTGAAAGCCGGCGCCGCCGATTACCTGGCCAAGCCCTGGGACGACCGCAAGCTGCTGGCGACGGTCAACAACCTGCTCGAACTGTCGCAGGCGAAGCAGGAACTGGCCCGTCATCGCAGCAGCGGCCAGCGGCGACGCGATGCGCTCGAACGCGAATTCGACCTGCGCGGCCTGGTCTATGCCGACCCCGCCAGCGAAGCCGCGCTGTCGCTGGCCTGCCAGGTGGCGCGTTCGGAGCTGCCGGTGCTGGTCACCGGACCGAACGGCGCCGGCAAGGAGAAGTACGCGGAAATCATCCACGCCAATTCGGCGGTGAAGGGCGGTCCCTTCGTCGCGCTCAACTGCGGCGCGCTGCCGGGCGAGCTGATCGAAGCCGAACTGTTCGGCGCCGAGGCCGGCGCCTACACCGGCGCCAACCGTGCGCGCGAAGGCAAGTTCGAAGCCGCCGACGGCGGCACCCTGTTCCTCGACGAGATCGGCACGCTGCCGCTCGCTGGCCAGGTGAAGCTGTTGCGCGTGCTGGAGACGGGCCGCTTCGAACGCCTCGGCGGCAACCGCGAACGCGCGGTGAAGGTGCGCGTGATCAGCGCGACCAATGCCGACCTGTCCGCGTTGATCGCCGCGGGCCAGTTCCGCGAGGACCTGTACTACCGCCTCAACGCGATCGAGGTGCGCCTGCACCCGCTGGCGCAACGCGCCGACGACATCCTCCCGCTCGCGCGGCACTTCCTGCCGCCGGGTAAGCAGCTCGACGCCGATGCCGAACACGCCCTGCTCGCGCACGGCTGGCCGGGCAACGTGCGCGAACTGCGCAACACCATCCAGCGCGCATCGCTGCTGGCGCGCGGCACGAAGATCGGCGTGGCCGACCTCGGCCTGCCCGCGGCGCCGGCGCGCGTGGTCGCGGCCGGCAACGGCGGCGACGAACCCGATCGCGCCAGCATCGAGGCGGCGCTGGCGCGTGCCGGCGGCGTGGTCGCGCAGGCGGCGAACGACCTGGGCCTGTCGCGGCAGGCGCTGTACCGGCGCCTGGAACGACTCGGCATCGACCGGCCATGAAACGTTTCGCGCTTCAGGCAGGGCCTCGATGAATCGCTGGCGGCAGCGGCTGCCATTGAGCCTGGTGTTCGCCGCGATCGCGCTGGCGTACATGGCGCTGGCGGTGGCGATCGCCCTGTTGCTGGCGCGCTGGCTCGGCAATCCGTGGCTGGCGGGCGGCGTCGCCGTCGCGGCGCTGCTGCCACTGCTCGTCTACCACGTGCGCCGCGCGTTCGCGCCGATGAATTCGCTGTTCCGCGCGCTGGCCGGCACGGTGGCGAGTTATCGCGACGGCGACTTCGGCTTCGGCCTGTCCTGGCGCGGTGGCGGCGATCTCGGCCAGCTCGTCGCCAGCCACAACGAGCTAGGCGACGCGCTGCGCGAACAGCGGCTGTCGCTGGTACAGCGCGAGCTGCTGCTCGACACCATGGTGCAGAACACGCCGGTGGCAATGCTGCTGGTGGATCCGGCGCGGCGCATCGTCCTGGGCAACATCGCCGCGCGCAAACTGCTGGGCGAAGGCAAGCGCCTGGAAGGCCGCGCCTTCGACGAGATCATGGCGCAGGCGCCCGATGCGATGCGTGAAGCGTTCGAGCGCGGTGGCGACGGCATGTTCACCGTCGGTGACATCAACGAGTTCGATAACGGCAGCGAGGACATCTACCACCTCGCCCGCCGCCACTTCCGCCTCAACGGCCGCCGCCACGAGCTGGTCCTGCTGCGCCAGCTCACCGCCGAGCTGCGCCGGCAGGAAGTGCAGACGTGGAAGAAGGTGATCCGCGTGATCAGCCACGAACTCAACAATTCGCTGGCGCCGATCGCCTCGCTGGCGCACTCCGGCGCGGAACTGCTGCGCCGCGGCCAGCTCGAACGCCTGCCCACCGCGCTGGCGACCATCGAGGATCGCGCGCGGCACCTGGAAGGCTTCATCCGCGACTACGCGCGTTTCGCCAAGATGCCGTCGCCGCGGCTGGAGTCGGTGCCGTGGCCGCGCTTCGTCGCGCAGCTGCGTTCGCAGGTGGACTTCGTCTACGACGGCCCAGAATCGCCCGACGCGATCGCGCGCATCGACGTCGCCCAGCTGGAGCAGGCGCTGATCAACCTGCTCAAGAACGCGCACGAATCCGGCTCGCAGCCGGAGGACGTGGCGCTGTCGCTGCGGCGCCTGCCGGAAGCCTGGCGCGTCGACGTGCTCGACCGCGGCAGCGGCATGAACGAGGCGGTGCTGGCCAACGCGCTGCTGCCGTTCTACTCGACCAAGCGCCATGGTACCGGCCTGGGCCTCGCGCTCGCGCGCGAGATCGCCGAAGCCCACGGCGGCCGCATCGCCCTGCTCAACCGCGAAGGCGGCGGGCTGTGCGTGTCGCTGGTGTTGCCGGCGTAAAGTCGGGCTCCCTAGAACATCTTGCGATAGACGACGAAACCCGAACGCTCCGCCACCTGGTCGTAGAGCCGCATCGCCGTGTGGTTGCTCTCATGCGTCTGCCAATAGACCCGCGGCGATCCCGCGGACGTAGCGCGCTCGTACACGGCCAGGATCAAATTGCGGCCGACACCCAAGCCGCGCGACTGCTCCACGGTATACAGATCCTGCAGGTAGCAACTCGGCTGGATCTGGATCGTGCTGCGATGGAAGAGATAGTGCGCGAGACCGACGAGTCGATCACCGCATTCGGCGACCAGCGCATGCACCGGTTCCGCGGGATCGAAGAAACGCTGCCACGTACTTTCGGTAATGACCGCCGGCAACGCATTCGCACCGGAGCGGCCATAGAACGTGTTGTATCCCGCCCACAACGGTTCCCACGCGGCGCGGTCGCGCGGCTCGATCGCGCGGATCACCACGTCGTTCATGACGAACGCGGGTATTGCGGGCAAGCGCTGCAACCCGACATCACTTCGGCTTCTTCACCGGCCGCTGCCAACCGTCGATCGACAGCTGCTTGCCGCGGGCAATGCTGAGCTTGTCGGCCGGCGCGTCCTTGGTGATCACCGAACCCGCGCCGATGGTGGCGTTCCGGCCCACGGTGATCGGCGCGACCAGCGAGGAATTCGAGCCGATGAAGGCGCCGTCCTCGATGGTGGTGGTCGACTTGTTCACACCGTCGTAGTTGCAGGTGATCGTGCCGGCGCCGATGTTCACGCCGCTGCCGATCACCGCATCGCCAAGGTAGGTCAGGTGGTTGGCCTTGCTCGACACGCCCACGCGCGCGTTCTTGGTCTCGACGAAGTTGCCCACGTGCACGCCGTCGGCGAGCACGGTGCCCGGGCGCAGGCGCGCGAACGGGCCGATCTGCGCCGCGCCTTCGACGACGACCCCATCGAGGTCGCAATGCGCGCGCACTTCGGTGCCCGGCCCCAGGGTCACGTCCTTGAGCCGGCAGAACGGGCCGATGCGCACGCCGTCGGCGAGCTTCACCTCGCCTTCGAACACGACGTCGGCATCGATCTCCACGTCCATGCCCACGCTGACGCGGCCACGGATGTCGATGCGCGCCGGATCGGCCACGCGCGCGCCCTGCAGGCACAGCGCGCGCACGACGCGCTTCTGGAACGCGCGTTCGAGCTGGGCAAGTTGCCAGGGATCGTTCGCACCTTCGGTCTCGATCGGATCGGCGACGTGCACCATCTCGGCCGCGTCGAATTCGGTGGACGCCGAGGCGAACACGTCGGTGAGGTAGTACTCGCCCTGCGCGTTGTCGTTGCGCAGGTGTTCGAGCCAGCGCCGCAGCGGTTCGCCGTCGGCAATGATGATCCCGGTGTTGACGGTCTTGATCCCGCGCTGGTCCTCGTCGGCATCCTTGTGCTCGACGATGCGGCCGACGCGGCCTTCCGGATCGCGCAGCACGCGGCCGTAGCCGGTGGGATCGTCGAGGTCGGCGACCAGCACCGCGATGCGGCCCGGCGCGGCCATCAGGCGCTGCAGGGTTTCCGCGGTGATCAGCGGCACGTCGCCGTAGAGCACCAGCACGCGCGCGTCGATCGGCACGTCCGGCATCGCCTGCTGCACCGCGTGGCCGGTGCCGAGTTGCCGTTCCTGCTCCGCCCACTGCAGGTCGCTCTGGTCGGCGAAGGCGGCGCGTACCGCTTCGCCGCCATGCCCGTACACGACGTGGATCCCGGCCGGCTGCAATGCGCGGGCGCTGTCGATCACGTGCGCGAGCATGGGCCGGCCCGCGATCTTCTGCAGCACCTTGGGCAGCGTCGATTTCATGCGCTTGCCCTCGCCCGCGGCGAGGATGACTACGTGCAGGGGAGCCGACATGGGATTTCCGTGCAATGGGACATGCCGGCATTTTAGGCTGCACTGGTAGCATTGAGGCGATGACTGCCGACGCGTCGATTTCAGTGAATGGACATGCCGGCGCGGCCGCGCGACCCTGGGAACGCGCGCTGCTGTGGGCGGGCGTGCCGTTGTGCGTGGCCGGCCTGGCGAGCACCGGCATCCTGTCCCAGTGGCGCGCGGGCCGCTTCGCCGAACTGATCGTGCTGGCGCTGCTGAGCCTGGGCGCCGCGCGCCTGCTCCAGCGCGTGTGGCAGTGGCGGCTGGCCAGCGGCCTGGCATTGCTCTGGCTGCTGGCACTCGCGGTATTTGCCGGACCGCTGCCGCTGCTGGCCACGGCGTTGTTCGGCCTGGCGGCCTTGGCCCTGGGCGGGCTGGTGGATCGCAGCGCACCGGCCGCACTGCGCGTGGTCGTCGGCTTCGTGCTGTGGGCCGGCGCGCTCGGCTGGCTGCTGCCGCTGCCGCTGCATTACCGCGCGACCTATCTCGCAGCCTGCGTGGCACTGGTCGCATGGCAGCGGCGCGCGCTGCGGGACGCCTGCACGCAGGGCCTGCGCGGATGGCGCGACGCGGTGGACGCGGCGCCGCGCACCGCCGTCTTCGCGGTGCTCGTGCTCGGGCTCGCCAGCACCGGCAGCTGGCTGCCGACGATGCAGGCGGACGATGTCGTCTATCACCTGCGACTGCCGTGGCAGCTGCTGCAGGCGCACCAGTATCCGCTCGACCCCGGCCCGCAGATCTGGGCGCTGGCGCCGTGGGCGGGTGACGTGCTGCAGGCCGTGCCGCAACTCATCGCCGGCGCGGAGGCGCGCGGCCCGCTCAACCTGCTGTGGATCGCGCTCACCGCCGTGGGCGTGTGGCGCATCGCGCTCGCCTTGCAGGGCACGCCGCGCGCGGCGTGGTTCGCGGTGGCGCTGTACGCGAGCCTGCCGCTCACCGCCGCACTGGCGGGCAGCATGCAGACGGAAACGCCGACGACGGCGCTGCTGGTCTGGCTCGGCTGGCTCATCCTGCAGGCGCCGGAACCTACGCGGCCGCGACTCTGGCTGGGCGCGGTGCTCGTCGGTGGCTTGCTCGGCCTGAAGCTCGCCGCCGCGCTGCTCGGCGTGCTGTTGCTGCCGTGGGCGTTGTGGCGGCATCGCCGCTTGCCTGCGCTCCCCGCGCTGCTCGCGGCGCTGGCGCTGGTCCTGGTGATCGGCGGTTCGAGTTACGCCTATGCGGGATACGTCGCCGGCAATCCGTTCCTGCCGCTGTTCAACGCGTGGTTCCAGTCGCCCTACTTCGATCCCAGCAACTTCGACGACGCGCGCTGGCATGCCGGGTTCGACGCCTGGCTGCCCTGGAACCTCAGCTTCCACACCGATCGCTACCTCGAAGCGTTTCCCGGCGGCGGCGGCTTCGTCCTGGTCGCGCTGGCCGGCGCCTGGTTGCTGGCGTTGCGTCAGCGCGCGACCACCGCCCTCGCCGTGGCGGCGACCGTCCTGTGCGTCGCCCTGCTGCTGCCGTTGCAGTACCTGCGTTACGTCTTCCCGGCGTTGGTGCTGCTGTTGCCGGCACTGGCCGTCACCGCGTTGCGCATCGATCCCCGGCGCGCGACGTGGCTGCTCGCGGGCGTATGCGTGCTCAACCTCGCTTTCCAGGCCAACGGCTTCTGGCTGCTGCGCGTGGGCGCGGTGAAGACGACGATCCTGGCGGCGGGCCGCGACGCGCCGCTGCTGGGCGCACACGTTCCCGAGCGCAACCTCATCGCCGCGATCCGCGCCGTGCCACACGCCAACGTGCTGGCGCTGGACGCCAGCCGCCCGTACATCGCCGAGCTGGGCACGCGCGGCCGCAGCACCTCGTACTACGACCGGCCGCTGCAGCGCGCCGCGGCGCAGGCGGAGGCGGAGGCGAACGTCGACGGCACGGCGTGGGCGGCGCTGTTCGCCCGCGAGGGCATTTCCGACGTGCTGGTGCGTCCTGCCGCCCTGACCGCTGCGCAACGCGCCGGCCTCGCACGCGCAGGCGCGACGCGACGGATGGCGCAGGGCGAAATCGAGTGGTGGCGGATCGGCGCGGAGACCACGCGATGAGCCTGTTGCGCCAGGGCAGCCACTACATCGCGATCGGGCTGCTGCAGTACCTCGTGGACTGGGGCGCGATGGTGACGCTCAGCCACTTCGGCGTGCCGGTGGAACTTGCGAACGTTGCCGGGCGCGTGAGCGGCGCGGTGCTGGGGTTCTGGCTCAACGGCCGCATCACCTTCGCCGACGAGAACAGCAAGCTCGGGCCGCAGCAGCTGCGGCGATTCCTGCTGCTGTGGCTGGTGATGACCGGTATGAGCACCTGGGCGATCGGCAGCGTGGCCGACCTCGCCGGCCTGCGCTGGGCCTGGGCGGCGAAGCCCGCGGTCGAACTGCTGCTCGCCTGCATCAGCTTCGGCGTGTCGCGACACTGGGTGTACCGGCGCTAGTCGCCGCGATCCGCAGAAAACAAAAACGCCGGCACGGGCCGGCGTTCTCGTCGCGACTGGCGTCGCTCAGTGCTTCATGTTCTTGCGCAGGCGCTCCAGCGCCTGCAGCTGCGCCAGGCTCATGGCGAGCTGGGCTTCGGCTTCCTGCGCGCTCATCTTCGGATCCTTCTTGGCGAGGATGCGCTCGGCTTCTTCCTTGGCCTTGCGGACCGCGGCTTCGTCGATGTCCTGCGCGCGGATCGCGGTGTCGGCCAGCACGGTCACGACCTGCGGCTGCACTTCGAGGATGCCGCCGGAGACCGCGAAATCGAGCTGCTCGCCGCCCGGCAGGGTGACGATGACCTTGCCCGGCTTCAGGCGCGTGATCAGTGGCGCGTGGCGCGGCGCGATGCCGAGTTCGCCCAGTTCGCCCGTGGCGACCAGGAGTTCGGCTTCACCGTGGAAGATTTCGTCTTCGGCGCTGACGATGTCGCAACGGAAGGTGGTCATGTGTCTCTCTTTCGTGGGGCGGGTTTGAACCCGCCACTCTTCGATCGGTATTGCTCAACTGCCACTCGCAAGGCGGGTTGAAACCCGCCCTACGCCAACCACTGCTTACGCCGCGATCTTCTTGGCCTTCTCGACCGCTTCTTCGATCGAACCGACCATGTAGAACGCCTGCTCCGGCAGGTGGTCGTATTCGCCGTCGCAGATGCCCTTGAAGCCGCGGATCGTGTCCTTCAGCGACACGTACTTGCCCGGCGAGCCGGTGAAGACTTCGGCGACGTGGAACGGCTGCGAGAAGAAACGCTCGATCTTGCGCGCGCGGGCCACGGCCAGCTTGTCTTCTTCCGACAGCTCGTCCATGCCCAGGATCGCGATGATGTCCTTCAGTTCCTTGTACTTCTGCAGCGTCGACTGCACGCGGCGCGCGGTCTCGTAGTGCTCGTTGCCGATCACGTTCGGATCGAGCTGGCGCGAGGTCGAGTCCAGCGGGTCCACGGCCGGGTAGATGCCCAGCGAGGCGATCTGGCGCGACAGCACGACGGTGGCGTCGAGGTGGGCGAAGGTGGTGGCCGGCGACGGGTCGGTCAGGTCGTCCGCGGGCACGTACACGGCCTGGATCGAGGTGATCGAGCCGGTCTTGGTCGAGGTGATGCGTTCCTGCAGCACGCCCATTTCCTCGGCCAGGGTCGGCTGGTAACCCACCGCCGACGGCATGCGGCCGAGCAGCGCCGACACTTCGGTACCGGCCAGCGTGTAGCGGTAGATGTTGTCGACGAACAGCAGCACGTCCTTACCCTTGCCCGACGCGTCCTTCTCGTCGCGGAAGTACTCGGCCATGGTCAGGCCGGTCAGCGCGACGCGCAGGCGGTTGCCCGGCGGCTCGTTCATCTGGCCGTACACCATCGCCACCTTGTCGAGGACGTTGGAGTCCTTCATCTCGTGGTAGAAGTCGTTGCCCTCGCGGGTACGCTCGCCCACGCCGGCGAACACGGACAGACCCGAGTGCGCCTTGGCGATGTTGTTGATGAGTTCCATCATGTTGACGGTCTTGCCCACGCCGGCGCCGCCGAACAGGCCGACCTTGCCGCCCTTGGCGAACGGGCACATCAGGTCGATGACCTTGATGCCGGTTTCGAGCAGGTCGTTGCCCGAGGACTGCTCTTCGTACGACGGCGCGGAGCGGTGGATTTCCCACGCGGCCGAGGCCTGCACCGGGCCGGCTTCGTCGATCGGGTTGCCCAGCACGTCCATGATACGGCCCAGCGTGCCGGCGCCGACCGGCACCGAGATCGCCTTGCCGGTGTTGTCGGCAATCAGGTTGCGCTTGAGGCCGTCGGTCGAACCGAGGGCGATCGTGCGCACGACGCCGTCACCCAGCTGCTGCTGGACTTCGAGCGTGATGTCGGTGTTCTGCACCTTCAGCGCGTCGTACACCTTCGGCACGCTCTCGCGCGGGAATTCGACGTCGACGACCGCGCCGATGATCTGAACGATCTTGCCCTGGTTCATTGCCATAGCCTCTTGATAACTCTTGATAACTGGGTGGTGGCGTAGCGCTTAGACCGCTGCCGCGCCGCCGACGATTTCGGAGATTTCCTGGGTGATCGCTGCCTGACGGGCCTTGTTGTAGACCAGTTGCAGGGTGCCGATCAGCTTGGTGGCGTTGTCCGACGCCGACTTCATCGCGACCATGCGCGCGGCATGTTCCGAAGCGAGGTTTTCCAGCACCGCCTGGTACACGACCGACTCGATGTAACGCGTCAGCACGTGGTCGAGCACGGTCTTCTCGTTCGGCTCGTAGATGTAGTCCCAGTCGTGGTGCGCGACCTGCGCTTCCGCCGGCGGCACCGGCAGCAGCTGGTCGAACGTCGCACGCTGGACCATCGTGTTGACGAAGTCGTTGTAGGCGAGGAACACCTTGTCGACCTTGCCCTCGGTGTAGGCATCGGTCATGGCCTTGATCACGCCGACCAGCTGTTCCAGCCGCGGCGTATCGCCCAGGTGCGTGACCGTGGCGAGCATGTTGACCTTGACGCGACGGAAGAACACCGAGGCCTTCTGGCCCACGGTGACCACGTCGACCTCGACACCCTGTTCCTGCCACTTGCGGATCTCGCCCAGCAGCTTGCGGAACATGTTGTTGTTGAGGCCGCCGGCCAGGCCGCGGTCGGACGACACGATCAGGTAGCCGACGCGCTTGGTGTCCTTGCGCTCGACCAGGTACGGATGCTGGTAGTCGGTGTTGGCCTGGGCCAGGTGACCGATCACCTGCTTCATCGCGCGCGCGTACGGGCGCGACGACTTCATCCGATCCTGCGCCTTGCGGATCTTGGAGGCCGAGACCATCTCGAGCGCGCGCGTCACCTTGCGGGTGTTCTGCACGCTCTTGATCTTGGTTTTGATTTCGCGTCCGCCTGCCATCTTTCTTCTCGGTAGGGCGGGCTCAAGCCCGCCGTTCGATTTCGCTCAACTTCACAGGTGGGCCATGGCCCAGCCTACGAATTACCAGGTACCGGTGGCCTTGAACTCTTCGATGCCCTTCTTGAAGGTGGCTTCGATGTCGTCGTTCCAGTTGCCGGACTTGGCGACGTCGCCCATCAGCGCGCCCTGGGTGTTGGCGAAGTGCGCGTGCAGGCCGGCTTCGAACGCGCCGATCTTGGCGACCGCGATGTCGTCCATGTAGCCCTTGTCGACGGCGTAGATCGACAGCGCCTGTTCGGCGATCGACATCGGCGCGTACTGCTTCTGCTTCATCAGCTCGGTGACGCGCTGGCCGCGCTCGAGCTGCTTGCGGGTGGCTTCGTCGAGGTCCGAGGCGAACTGCGCGAACGCCGCCAGCTCACGGTACTGGGCGAGCGCGATACGGATGCCGCCCGACAGCTTCTTGATGATCTTGGTCTGGGCGGCGCCACCGACGCGCGACACCGAGATGCCGGCGTTCACGGCCGGACGGATACCGGCGTTGAACAGATCGGTTTCCAGGAAGATCTGACCGTCGGTGATCGAGATCACGTTGGTCGGCACGAACGCCGAAACGTCGCCGGCCTGCGTTTCGATGATCGGCAGCGCGGTCAGCGAACCGGTCTTGCCCTTCACCGCACCGTTGGTGAACTTCTCGACGTACTCCTCGGAGACGCGCGCGGCGCGCTCGAGCAGGCGGGAGTGCAGGTAGAACACGTCGCCCGGGTAGGCTTCGCGGCCCGGCGGGCGGCGCAGCAGCAGCGAGATCTGGCGGTAGGCCACGGCCTGCTTGGACAGGTCGTCGTAGATGATCAGCGCGTCTTCGCCGCGGTCGCGGAAGTACTCGCCCATGGTGCAGCCCGAGTAGGCGGCGATGTACTGCATCGCGGCCGATTCGGACGCCGAGGCGGCGACGACGGTGGTGTAGGCCATCGCACCGTGCTCTTCGAGCTTGCGCACGATGTTGGCGATGGTCGAGTTCTTCTGGCCGATCGCAACGTAGATGCACTTAATGCCCGAGTGCTTCTGGTTGATGATGGCGTCGATGGCCATCGCGGTCTTGCCGGTCTGGCGGTCGCCGATGATCAGCTCGCGCTGGCCACGGCCGATCGGGATCATCGAGTCGACCGACTTGTAACCGGTCTGCACGGGCTGGTCGACCGACTTGCGCCAGATCACGCCCGGGGCGATGGTTTCCACCGGAGCCGAGACCTTGGCGTCGATCGGACCCTTGCCGTCGATCGCTTCGCCCAGCGCGTTGACGACGCGGCCGAGCAGTTCCGGACCGGTCGGCACTTCGAGGATGCGGCCGGTGGTCTTGGCGGTGTCGCCTTCGCGCAGGTGCTCGTAGTCGCCCAGGACCACGGCGCCGACCGAGTCGCGCTCCAGGTTCAGCGCGAGCGCGTAGGTGGCGTTCGGCAGTTCGATCATTTCGCCCTGCATCACGTCGGCGAGGCCGTGGATGCGCACGATGCCGTCGGACACCGAGGTGACGGTGCCTTCGTTGCGCGCTTCGGCGGCCAGCTTGACCTTCTCGATGCGGGTCTTGATCAGTTCGCTGATTTCGGACGGGTTGAGCTGCGTGGTAGCCATGGGTGGTTCCCTATGTGTCGACGTTGCCGCCGACGTTTGCAAATGGAATTGCTTTTTAACTTCCCGCGAACTGCATGAAGCGCAGTTCGCGGATGTCTTAGTTGGTCAGCGCGGACTGCAGGCGGCCGAGCTTGCCCTTGAGCGAGCCGTCGATCACCACGTCACCCGCATCGATCACGGCACCGCCGATCAGCGAGGCGTCGACCGCGGTCTCGACCTGCACGTCGCGGCCGAAGCGCTTCTTCAGCGCGGCCTTGATGCCCTCGAGCTCGCCGTCGCCCAGCGCGGTGGCCGAGGTGACGCGCGCCTTGATCACGCGCTCGGCTTCCGCGCGCAGCTCTTCGAACAGGCCGGCGATTTCCGGCAGCAGCGCGAGGCGGCGGTTGTCCGCCAGCAGGGCGAGGAAGTTGCGCAGCGAGTCGCCGGCGCCATCGATGGCGAGCAGCGACACGGCGTCGGCGTGGCCCAGGCGCGGGCTGCCGAGCAGTTCGGCCACCTGCGGATCGGCGGCGACACGCGCGGCGAACGCGAGCGCGTTCGACCACGACGCGTAGTCGCCGGCGTCCCGCGCAATGCCGAAGGCAGCGCGGGCGTAGGGACGTGCGAGGGTGAGGGCCTGGCTCATCGGTCTCAGATCTCGGCGGCGAGTTCGTCGAGCAGCGCCTTGTGGGCGTTGGCGTCGATCTCACGGCGCAGCAGCTTCTCGGCACCGGTCACGGCCAGGGTCGACACCTGCTTGCGCAGGTCTTCCTTGGCGCGGTTGGCCGCGGCGACGATCTCGGCTTCGGCCACGGCCTTCTGGCGGGCGGCTTCGGCGATCGCGTCGTTCTTGGCCTGATCGATGATCTGGTTGGCGCGCTGGTGGGCCTGCTCGATGATCTCGTTGGCCTTGGCGCGAGCCGTACGCAGTTCACCGTCAGCGGTTTCCTGCGCCTGCGCGAGGGCGCGCTGGCTGTTGTCGGCGGCGGCCAGACCTTCGGCGATTTTCTTTTGGCGTTCTTCGAGCGCCGCGTTCAGCGGCGGCCAGATGAACTTGATCGTAAAGATCACGAGGATCAAGAACGAAAGCATCTGGCCGAAGAAAGTCATGTTGATATTCACGACGCGTCCTCGACGGATTTCTTCAGACCGGCGCGACCGAGGCCGCGCCGGGAGTTACTTCCGTGCCGCGCCCCGGACGGAGCGCAGCACGTCCGGCTTGCTTAGGCGGCAGCGTTCTGCAGCGCGCTCAGCAGCGGGTTGGCGATGCCGAAGAACAGGGCGACGGCGAGGCCGATGATGAACGCGGCGTCGATCAGGCCGGCCAGCAGGAACATGCGGCCCTGCAGCACCGGGATCAGTTCCGGCTGACGTGCAGCGGACTCGAGGAACTTCGAACCCATGATGGCGATGCCGAGGCATGCGCCGAGGGCGCCGAGGCCGATGATGATGCCGATGGCGACGGCGGTCAGGCCCTGCACGTGAGCGATGAATTCCATGGTGGTTCTCCAGCGATTGTCTAAGGGGTGAAGCGGTTGAAGGGAAAAGCGGTAATGCCGAATGACTGGGTGTTACTTAGTGGCCTTCGCGCGCACCGGCGATGTACACGACGGTGAGAATCATGAAGATGAAGGCCTGCAGCAGGATGATCAGGATGTGGAAGATGCCCCACGCCGCGTTGGCGATCACGCCCGGCAGGAAGGTCACCCAGCCCGCCATCAGGCCGGCGATGAGCATGAACACGAGCTCGCCGCCGTACATGTTGCCGAACAGTCGCATGGCCAGCGAAATCGGCTTGACCAGCCACTCGATGATGTTCATCACCAGGTTGACCGGGGCCAGCACGATGGCGCCGAAGCCGTGCGCGTGGAACGGTGCGGTCAGCAGTTCCTTGCCGAAGCCCATGCCGCCCTTGGCCGACCAGGCGTGGCCGATCAGGATCAGGAACACGGACGCGGAGATGCCGAGCGTGGTGTTGAGGTCGGCGGTCGGGACCATGCGGAAGTAGCTGTGGTGCGCGGCTTCTTCGCCGCTGACCAGGGTGACCAGCATGCCCGGCAGGTCGAGCGGGATCAGGTCCATGGTGTTCATGAACACGATCCACATGAAGATGGTGATCGCCAGCGGCGTGACCGTGCGACGGTCGCCGTGGAAGGTGTCGCGGACCTGGCCGTCGACGAATTCGACGATCAGCTCGACGAAGGCCTGGCCCTTGCTCGGCACGCCGGCCGTGGCCTTGCGCGCGGCGCGGCCGAACCACAGCACGAACAGCAGGCCCAGCGCCAGGGCGACGGCCCAGGAGTCCCAGTTGAAATTGGAAGGATCGGCCGGAGCGCCATGGACCGCCTGATTGTGGGTCAGGTGGTGCTGGATGTATCCGGTCAAACCGCCGCCACTAGATTCACTCACGAAACGACACCTATCGTCTGATCGAATTGGCCAGCACCAGGGCCAGCGTGGCCGCAATGACGCCGGCCATCAGGGGTATTCCGGGGAGGCGGAACAGCGCCAGCGCGATCACGATTGCGACCAGCACCAACAGCCACTTCAACGCCATCCCCATCAACAGCCGCGCGAACGCGACACCCGCAGGACTCACCCCGCCCCCCAAGGCCACCAGCGCCGACAGCCAGGCCGCCAGGGTGACGACCCCGCCGCCGACCAGTGCGGCCAGCGTCGAGGGCAATCCCTTGGCGAGGAAGGCCAGTGCCACCAGCACGGTGGCGACGGCCTGCCAGGCGATCGCTCGCTGCGCCAGCCGCCGGCCCGCGGCGATTGGATTCGACACGCGGCAAGCTCCGTACGGAGAGCATTGGGGTGGACAAAAGGGGCAGAAAAGCGCCCTGCGAAGCCGCAAAAGTATAGCAGCGGGAACTTTTCCGGAGCAACCGCGAAAAGCCGGGGGCTACGGGACGCCGCGCCGGTGCCGGGGGCGATTCCCGCCGCCGGGCCGGGCCTCGGAGGGGGAAAAACCCGCGTTGCGGCGGCCCGCCCCTGTTCATTGGAACCTTTGCCGGAGCCCCGGGTCCGATCCACAGGCCTGCTCTTCCTCGTCGATCCCGCAGGCCTGCGAAGCCCTGGTTCCGAGGCCGGGGCTTCGCCTTTTGCGGCCGCGGCCGGGCCTACTTCTTCTTCGGCAGGTACAGGTCGGTGATCGTGCCTTCGTACACCTCGGCCGCCATGCCGACCGATTCGCTCAGGGTCGGGTGCGGGTGGATGGTGTGACCGATGTCGGCGGCTTCGCAGCCCATCTCGATGGCCAGGGCCAGTTCGGCGATGAGGTCGCCCGCGTGCACGCCGACGATGCCGGCGCCGACGATGCGGTGCGTGGCTTCGTCGAAGACCAGCTTGGTGAAGCCCTCGGTGCGGCCCAGGCCGATCGCGCGGCCCGACGCGGCCCACGGGAACTTGCCCACGCCGACCTGCAGGCCCTTGGCCTTCGCCTCGGTTTCGGTGACGCCGACCCAGGCGATCTCCGGATCCGTGTAGGCCACCGACGGGATCACCCGCGCGACCCATTCCTTCTTCTCGCCGGCGGCGACTTCGGCGGCCAGCTTGCCCTCGTGCGTCGCCTTGTGCGCGAGCATCGGGTTACCGACGAGGTCGCCGATGGCGAAGATGTGCGGCACGTTGGTGCGCATCTGCCGGTCGACCGGGATGAAGCCGCGCTCGGTGACGTTCACGCCGGCCTTGTCGGCATCGATCCTGTTGCCATTGGGCGCACGGCCGACGGCGACCAGCACGCGATCGAACAGCTGCGCCTCGATCGACGCCGGCTTGCCGGCCTCGGCGCTTTCGAACGCGACCTTGAGGCCGTCCTTCTGCGCCTGCGTGCCCGCGGCCTTGGTCTTCAGGTGCACGGCGACGCCCTGTTTCTTCAGGCGGTCGGCGAGCGGCTTGACCAGGTCGGGATCGGCGCCCGGCATCAGCTGGTCCATGAATTCGACCACGGTGACCTGCGAACCCAGCGCGCGGTACACGGTCGCCATTTCCAGGCCGATGATGCCGCCGCCGACGACGAGCAGCTTGTCCGGCACGTCGGCAAGATCGAGCGCGTCGGTGGAATCCATCACGCGCCTGTCGTCCCAGGGGAAGCCCGGCAGCTTCACCGCCTGCGAACCGGCGGCGATGATGCATTGCTCGAAGCGCAACAGCTGCGTGCCGGCCGCACCGACGACTTCGATCTCGTTGGGCGAAACGAACTTGCCCACGCCCTCGAGCACGCGCACCTTGCGCTGCTTGGACATGCCGGCCAGGCCCTTGGTGAGGTTGCCGACCACCTTGTCCTTGTACGCGCGCAGCTTGTCCAGGGTGATCTTCGGCTTGCCGAAGTCGATGCCGTAGTCGCTGGCATGCGCGGCTTCATCGATCACCGCCGCCGCGTGCAGCACCGCCTTGGACGGAATGCAGCCGACGTTGAGGCAGACGCCGCCGAGGGTGGCGTAGCGTTCGACCAGCACGGTGTCGAGGCCGAGGTCGGCGGCGCGGAACGCCGCGGTGTAGCCGCCTGGGCCCGAGCCGAGCACGAGCATGCGGCATTCGACGTCGGCCTTGCGGCCGCTGGCTGCAGCGGCTTGCGGCGCCTTTGCCGGAGTCGCTGCGGCAGGCGCAGCAACGGCAGGCGCGGGCGCGGCTGGAGCCGCCGGCGCGACTGGCTGCGATGCCTGCGCGGCCGCACCCGCCTCCGATTCGATGATGGCCACGACACTGCCTTCCGACAGCTTGTCACCGACCTTGACCTTCAACGCGACCACCTTGCCGGAGGCCGACGCGGGCACTTCCATCGTCGCCTTGTCCGACTCCAGCGTGACCAGGCCCTGGTCCTGCTTCACCACGTCGCCGACCGCGACCAGCACTTCGATCACGGGTACGTCGTCGTAACCGCCGATATCAGGAACCTTGACTTCGATGTTGGCCATTGCCGGCTTCCGTTCAATAGGTCGACGCGGACATTCGCGCGCCCGGGGAAAAGCGTTACTTGAAGAGGGTCCAGCCGCGACGCTTTTCTGCCTCGGCGTCCGATTCGTCCACCGTCGCGGCAGGCCCATCGACCATCTGGCGCATGCGATCCAGTTGTTCGCCGAGCTGGCGCCAGCGCTTCGCGCGCTTCTCGTCGCCCTCGTCGCTGGCCTCGATCAGCAGGTCGATCTGCTCGCGCATCAGCTCGCCCAGTTCGCAATCCGGGCGCAGGCCGCTGACCCGCAGCACATCACCGGAAGCGGGATCGCCGACGACGAACAGCCAGGTGTCCTCTTCGCTGAAAGGCGCCTGGCTGCCTTCCACCGCGACCGCACCCAGCGCGTGGCGCCAGTCCTCGATCAGGCGCGTCGCCACGGCGGCCGGAATGGCCGCCTGCTCGACGTCGGGCGTCTGTTGCGTGCGCAGTTCGAGCTTGCCGCCGCTCCACGCGTGCACGCGCTCGTCGGCAACGGCGTGGCGCAGCGTCCAGTCGCCGCCCGCCGGGTCGGGGATCAGCTGCACGCCGCTTTCCGCGCCGGTGCGCGGCAGCAGGGTGAAGCCCCAGGCGACCGGCTGGTCGCCGGAGAGCAGCTTCTCCACGGCGGTGCCGTAGTTCTCCGTCGCCGGCGGCCAACCGCGGCCGAGCGCGATCCGGCACTGCGCCTCGTCCGCGTGCGCGAGCGGCGCCGCGAACGCCATCGCCAGCAGCAAGCCGGTGCAAGCAGCGCGGCGCATCACAGCAGCACCCGGCGCATGTCGGCCAGCAGTTGCGCGAGATACGCGGTGAAGCGCGCGGCGGCGGCGCCGTCGATCACGCGATGGTCGTAGCTCAGCGACAGCGGCAGGATCAGGCGTGGCGCGAACTGCGCGCCATCCCACACCGGGCGGATCGCCGACTTGGACACGCCGAGGATGGCGACTTCCGGCGCATTCACAATCGGGGTGAACTTGGTGCCGCCGATGCCGCCGAGCGAGCTGATCGAGAAGCAGCCGCCCTGCATGTCGGCGGGGCCGAGCTTGCCGTCGCGCGCCTTCTTCGCCAGCTCGCTGGTTTCCTGCGCGATCTGCAGCACGCCCTTCTTGTCGACGTCGCGCACGACCGGCACGACCAGGCCGTTGGGGGTGTCGGCGGCGAAGCCGATGTGGAAGTACTTCTTCAGCGTGAGGTTCTCGCCGCTGGCGTCGAGCGAGGCGTTGAAGGTCGGGTACTTCTGCAGGCCCGCGACCGCCGCCTTCATCAGGAAGGCGAGCATGGTCAGCTTGATGCCCGCCTTCTCGTTTTCCTTGTTGAGCGCGACGCGCAGCTCTTCCAAGTCGGTGATGTCGGCGTCGTCGTGCTGGGTGACGTGCGGGATCATCGCCCAGTTGCGCGCGAGGTTGGCGCCGGAGATCTTCTGGATGCGCGAGAGCTCGCGCGTTTCCACTGCGCCGAACTTGCTGAAGTCGACCTTCGGCCACGGCAGCAGGTTGAGTCCGCCGCCACCGGCCGCAGCCGGCGCCGCGGCGGCAACGCCACTGCCGCTCATCACCGACTTCACGAACTTCGCCACGTCGTCCTTGCCGATGCGGCCACCGCGCTCGCTGCCCTGCACCCGGGAGAGGTCGACACCGAGTTCGCGTGCGAACAGGCGCACCGCCGGGCTGGCGTAGGGGACCTTGTCCGGCATGAGTTCGTCGGCGGTGAACGCCACCGGCGGCGACATCGCGCTGGAAGGCCGCGGCGGCGCGGCTTCCGGGTCGATGCCCGGGCGCGCGGCCAGCGCCGCATCGACGATGGCGGCGCCCTGCTGCTCGGCGATGGATTGCTGGGTGAGGCGGTCGGGCTGCGCGGCCACCACGACCGGTTCGACCCGGGTCGCGGTCTCGGCGGCGGCCACCGTCTTCGCGGCGACCGGTTCGGCGCGCGGCGGTTCGGCCGCGGCGGGTGCGGGCTGGGTGCCGGCGCCGGCATCGGCCGCTTCGATCAGGGCGACGACGCTGCCCTCGGACAGCTTGTCGCCGACCTTGACCTTGAGTTCGCGGATCACGCCGGCGAACGGCGCGGGGACTTCCATGGTCGCCTTGTCGGATTCCAGCGTGACCAGGCCCTGGTCCGGTTTCACCGTATCGCCCACGGCGACCAGCAGTTCGATCACGGGCACGTCGTCGTATCCCCCGATGTCGGGGACGCGTGCTTCCTTCAACTCAGCCATGGGGGGCTCCGCAAGCGCGAAAGTACCTATTGTGTCCGCTGGCCGGCGGCAGCGCCAACCGAACGCGGCCGGTGAAGCGGTCCTGATTTCGTATTCCTGCAACGACAGTCACCCATTGGGCGGGCTGTCGGGCAGTGCGGTCGGGCAATCACGGTCGGTACGCCGGCGCATGGCCGGCACGATGTTTGCGGTGCCTGGACGCGTTGCCCGGGCACGTTTGCCTGGCCGTGTTTGCCAAAACCGGCCTTTCACAAAGTCTTTCCACCTGCGGGCTAGCCTGCCTGCGCCGTTCGATTCTGCTGGAGCTCTGCCGATGACCACCAAGCTCGACAAGCCGATCCGCCGCGAGATCGAGATCGAAGACAAGCCCTACACCCTCACCATCGATGGCGATGGCCTGAAGCTGGTCGAGAAGGGACGTCGCAACGGCCAGGAACTGCGCTGGCGCGACCTGGTGAACGGCGATGCCGCGCTCGGCGCGGCCTTGAACGCGGGCACCGGCGGCTGAGCACGGCACAGCCGGCCGCGTCGGTGCGGCCGGCAGCAAGCACATCGGGCCCGTCGCTCTCATCGAGCCGAAGCCGCGCTCAGGGGTGCTCGGCTTCCGCGTGCACGCGTTCGCGCCGCAGCAGGTACAGGCCGCTGGCAATGATGATTCCGGCACCGAGCCAGGTGACCGCATCGGGCAGCACGCCCCACAGCGCGGCATCCAGCATCACCCCCCACACCAGTGCGGTGTATTCCAGCGGTGCGATCAGCGAAGCCTCGCCGAGGCGGAACGCTTCGGTGATCGCGTACTGCCCCAATGCCCCGGCGACGCCGATGCCGGCGATGATCCACGCGTCGGCCGCGCGCACCGGCACCCAGTGCGGCAACGCCAGCGCGCCGGCGCCCAGCGCCATGAAGAACAGCAGCCACACCATCAGCGCCTGCGTGCTGTCGGTGCGCGCGATGATCCGCACCGTGATCGCCGAGACCGAATAGCCGAACGCGGCCACCAGCACCGCCAGCCCGGCCAGGCTCAACACGCCCGCGCCGGTCGGTCGCAGCACCACCAGCACGCCGCACAGGCCAATGGCAATCGCGGTCCAGCGCCGCGGCCCGACCCGCTCGCCGAGGAACGGCACCGACAACGCGGTGATCATCAGCGGCGCAACGAAGAAGATCGAATACGTCTCCGACAGCGGCAGCGTGCGCAGGGCGAACACGAAGCACGCCATCATCACCACCCCGAGCACGCCACGCAGCAGGTGCAGCGACCAGCGCACGCGGAACAGCGACTTCGCCCCGCCGCTCCACAGCGCCCACGCCAGCACCAGCGGCAGCGAGGACGCGCCGCGAATCGCGGACACCTGGAACGGCGGATAGTGCGCACTGAGCGTCTTCAACCCGGCGTCCATCAGCGCGAACAACAGCACCGCCGCCAGCATGTAGGCGACCGCGTGCAACGTCTGCGTCCGGGCGGGATTCACGGCGGGGGATTTCCTGGGCGGCATCGATACGCGCGCAAGGCACGCGGCGGCACATGGTAAGCGAGCGGGCCGCCTTCCTCCCGCACACACCATCCCCGGCCGCCCTAACCCTCGCTGCGCTGGGCGAACACGTGGCGGAATGGAACAATGGGCCGGGGCGATCACCGTCGACGCGCAGGCAGTGGGCCGGCGTCACCAGGTCAGCAGCAAAGGCCACAGCGGCCAGCGCCGACGACCACCGCGGTTGATCCACAACGCCGTCGGCCCGGCGCCGGCAACCAAGGGGAAAGGAAATCATGTTCGGTTTGCGCTACGCCAAGGCCACGCCCAGCACCTACGTCATCCAGTACCGCAACGGCCAGCCAGTGCGCGAAGGCACGGGGCTGGCGTTCTTCTACTTCGCCCCCAACGCCTCGCTGGTGTCGGTCCCGCTGGAAAGCGTGGACGTGCCCTTCATGTTCAACGAGGTCAGCAGCGACTTCCAGCAGGTCACGGTGCAGGGCCAGGTCACCTACCGCGTCGCCGATCCGAAGCTGCTCGCGAGCCTGATGAACTTCAGCCTCAAGCCCAACAGCGAGTACGTCTCGGAAGATCCGTCGCGGCTGCCGCAGCGCGTGGTCAACGCGGTGCAGGTGCAGTTGCGCGCGGTCCTGTCCGGACGGTCCCTGCAGGAACTGCTGCGCGGCTCCGAGCAACTGGTGCAGACGGTGCGCGAGGGACTGCGCCGGCCGGACGGGTTGGCGAGCCTGGGCCTGGAACTGGTCAACCTGGCGGTCCTCGCCGTGCGCCCGAATCCGGAAACCGCGCGCGCGCTGGAAGCGACCGTGCGCGAGCAGATCCTCAAGCAGGCGGACGATGCGACCTACCTGCGTCGCAACTCGGCCATCGAACAGGAGCGCGCGATCAAGGAGAACGAACTCAACACCGAGATCGCGGTCGAGACCAAGAAGCGCCAGATCCGCGAAACGCAGCTCGAAGCCGAGCGCGCGGCGCTCGAGAAGCGCCAGCAGATCCAGCACCAGGACATGGCCGGGCGAATCGAACTGGAAGACCGCAACAAGGCGCTGACCGCGCTGCGGGTCGAGAACGCGCAGAAGGAATCCGATGCCAAGGCGTACGCGGTGGCCGCGGTGATGAAGGCCGTGCACGGCATCGACCCGAAGGTGCTGCAGGCCCTGACCGTCGGCAACGCCGATCCGGGCGCGCTGATCGCCATGGCCTTCCAGGGATTGGCCGAGAACGCCCAGCGCATCGGCGAGCTCAACATCACCCCGGACCTGCTCCAGCAGCTCACCAGCAAGGGGCCCGCGCAAGCCCGGGGCTGAGCCATGGATCCATTGACCCGACGCATCGTGCTCGTCGTGCGCAAGACGCGGCTGGAAGACCTGTTGGCGCGCTTCAACACGGTCGAGCAGGCGCGCTTCTACGTCGAGCACCTGGGCGCGGACTTCGGCGATTACGAGGCGGAACACCGCACCTACCAGCAGGCGGTGCAGGCCGCCGAGGCGACGCTGCGCCGCTACGGGCGCGTGCAACGGCTGGACCGCGGCTTCCTGCCGAACTTCCTCTTCGCGCCCGATGCGCTGGTCGTCGTGCTCGGCCAGGACGGCCTGGTCGCCAACACGCTCAAGTACCTGTCCGGCCAGCCAGTCATCGGCGTCAATCCGGACCCGGCCCGCTGGGACGGCGTGCTGCTGCCGTTCAAGGTGGAGGACCTGGGTGCCATTGCGCCGCAGGCGCAGGCCGGCAAGCGGGCGCTGCGCAAGGTAACCATGGCGCGCGTGCGGCTGAGCGACGGCCAGGAACTGCACGCGGTCAACGACATCTTCGTGGGGCCGCGTTCACACGTTTCCGCCCGTTACGAAATCGCGCTGGGCGAACAGCGCGAGGTGCAGTCCTCCAGCGGCGTGATCGTCTCCACTGGCCTGGGCTCGACCGGCTGGTTCCGCAGCCTGCTGGCGGGTGCCGCGGGCATCTCGGGCCAGCCGCTCAAGGCGCGGGTGAAGGAACTGCGCGAGAAGGGCTTCCCGTGGGACGCCGACCACCTGCACTTCACCGTACGCGAGCCGTTCCCGAGCCAGACCACGCAGACCGGACTGGTCTTCGGGCAGGTGACAGCGCGGCAACCGCTGAAGCTGCTCTCGCAGATGTCGGGCTACGGGGTGATCTTCAGCGACGGCATCGAAGCGGACTACCTCGAGTTCAACTCGGGCATGCTGGCGACGATCGACGTCGCCGACCGATCCGGATACCTGGTGCAGTAACGGTGAGCAGGAACTGCGGCGGCCCGCTCAGTCCCGCAGGCTGGCGATGTCGATCACGAAGCGGTAGCGCACGTCCGCGCGCAGCATGCGTTCGTAGGCTTCGTTGATGCGGTCGATGGTGATGACTTCGATGTCCGAGGCGATGCCGTGCGCGGCGCAGAAATCGAGCATCTCCTGGGTCTCGCGGATGCCGCCGATCAGCGACCCGGCCAGGCGCCGGCGCTTGCCGATCAGCGCGTAGGCCGAGACCGGCGCCGGCCGCTCGGGGATGCCGAGCAGCACCATGGTGCCGTCGAGGCGGAGCAGGCCGAGGTAGGCGTTGTAGTCGTGTTCGGCCGACACCGTGTCGAGGATCAGGTCGAAGCGCCGCGCCAACTGCTTGAACGTCGCCGCGTCGCGGGTGGCGGCGAATTCGTGCGCCCCCAGTGCCAGCGCGTCCGCGCGCTTGGATTCGGAACTGCTCAGCACGGTCACGCGCGCGCCCATCGCCCGCGCCAGTTTCACCGCCATGTGGCCGAGCCCGCCCAGCCCGACCACCGCGACCTCGCTGCCCGCCTTCGCACCGAAATGCCGCAGCGGCGAGTAGGTGGTGATGCCGGCGCACAGCAGCGGCGCGGCGCGGTCCAGCGGCAGCGCCTCGGGAATGCGCAGCACGTACTGCTCGTCGACGGTGATGCGGGTGGAGTAGCCGCCGTAGGTCGGCGCCTGCGTGTCGCGCTCGCGCGAGTTGTAGGTGCCGGTCATGCCCTGGTCGCAGTACTGCTCCTCGCCGGCGCGGCAAGGCTCGCACTGCCGGCACGAATCGACGAAGCAACCGACGCCGACCGCATCGCCGACCTTGTAGCCGGTGACGTGCGCGCCGACTTCGGCGACGCGGCCGACGATCTCGTGGCCCGGCACCATCGGGAAGATGCTGCCGCCCCACTCGTCGCGGGCCTGGTGGATGTCGGAGTGGCAGACGCCGCAATACAGGATGTCGATCAGCACTTCGTGCGCCCGCGGCGCGCGGCGCTCGATGCTGAAGGGGGCCAGCGGCGCGCCGGCGGTTGCGGCGGCGTAAGCGGGGGTGCGGTGCATGGGCGTTTCTCGCGGACCGGGGGTGCCGGCAGTCTATCCAGCGCCAACACCGCTTGCGTTACCCTTTCGCCCCCACGTTCGCACCCCGTCCCACCAGGAGTCCCGCATGCCGTCCTTCGACATCGTGTCCGAAGTCAACCAGCACGAGCTGACCAACGCCGTCGACCAGGCCAACCGCGAGCTGTCCACCCGCTTCGACTTCAAGGGTGTCGACGCCAAGTTCGTGCTCGAGGAGCAGGTGATCAGCCAGTCGGCGCCGAGCGATTTCCAGCTCAAGCAGATGGAGGACATCCTGCGCGCGCGCCTGATCGCGCGCAGCATCGACGTGCGCTGCCTGGAGTTCGGCGACGTGGAAACCAACCTCGCCGGCGCGCGGCAGAAGATCACCGTCAAGCAGGGCATCGAGCGCGACCTCGCTAGGAAGATCCAGGGCGCGCTCAAGGACGCCAAGCTCAAGGTCGACAGCCAGATCAACGGCGACAAGCTGCGCGTCACCGGCAAGAAGCGCGACGACCTGCAGGACGCCATCGCCCTGCTGCGCGCGGGCAACTTCGAGCGCCCGCTGCAGTTCGACAACTTTCGCGACTGATATCGCCGCGACACCGGCGAACGCCATGACCATCGAGCTCGACCACCTGCTGGTGCCTTCGCACGACCGCTACGCGGCGGCACGGCAGCTGGCGGAATTGCTCGGCGTGCCGTGGGCGGAAACCGGCGTCGGTCCGTTCTGCCCGGTGTACGTCAACGCCGGCCTGACCCTCGACTTCGACCAGGCCGAGGGGCCGTTCCCGGTGCAGCACTACTGCTTCCGGGTGTCGGCGGACGACTTCGACGCGATCCTCGGCCGCATCCGCGCCGCCGGCATCGCCTATCGCAGCGCGCCGCACGGCGCCGACGACATGCAGGTCGGGCACTGGAACGGCGGCCGCCTGGTGTACTGGAACGTGCCCGACGGCCACGTCTGGGAACTGCTCACCGTCAGCTATGCGCGGCAGCCATGAACAGCCCTGATCCCATCGCCGACACGCGCCGCTGGCTGGAACGCGCGGTGATCGGCCTCAACCTGTGCCCGTTCGCGAAGGCGGTCCACAGCAAGCAACAGGTGCGCTTCGTGCTCAGCGACGCGCGCGATCCGCAGGCGCTGGCGCAGCAGTTGCACGACGAACTGCTGTGGCTGCACGCCGCCGATCCCGCGCAGACGGACACGACGCTGATCGTGCATCCGCACGTGCTCGGCGACTTCATCGAATACAACGACTTCCTCGATGTCGCCGACGGCTTGGTCGCCGAACTCGGCCTGGAAGGCGAACTGCAGGTCGCCAGCTTCCATCCCGACTACCGCTTCGCCGGCACCGCCGACGACGACGTCGGCAACTGCACCAACCGCTCGCCGTGGCCGACCCTGCACCTGCTGCGCGAAGCGAGCGTGGAACGCGCGGTCGCGGCCTTCCCCGATCCGGATGCGATCGTCGCGCGCAACATCGCCACGCTGGAACGGCTGGGGTTTGCAGGGTGGCAACGGTTGCGGGACGAGTCGGGCGACTAAAGCGCACGGCAGGCTGGAACAACAGCGAGCGCCTGCTTGTGCTTCTCGTGCTGCAAACAACGGCAAGCTCGCTGCGCTCGCCGCCCCTCATCTGCCCTGCGGGCATCTTCTCCCCGCTAGCGGGGAGAAGAAGGAACGCCATCGATTGCACGACCCCCGGTTTGTATCCCTCTCCCCGCTTGCGGGGAGAGGGTGCCGAAGGCGGGTGAGGGGAAGCGAGCGCCTGCTTTGCTTTGCGTACTACAGATGACAGCACGCTCGCTACGCTCGCCCCCTCGTCGCCCCCCCCCCCCGACTAGAGCGTTCGGGGCAGGCCCTGCGGGCCTCTTCTCCCCGCTGGCGGGAAGAAGAGTTCGACGCGCGCGGCTCGTTTCCGATGCAGGGACCAACAACGAAAAACGGCGGCCCATGGCCGCCGTTTTCCAACCACCGCCCGCGTCAGAACCCGGCGGTGAAGTTCACGCCCGCACCCCAGTCCGGGCTGCCGTCGCTCAGGCCCTTGGTGGCGTAGAGCTGCAACTTGCCGGTGTCGGAGGTCGGGAAGCTGTAGAAGCCGGTGACCTCGCTGCGATCGTCGGCGGCTTCCGACGTCGGCTGGCGGTAGTCATACATCGCGCCGATGCTGCTGTTGCCGAGCTTGTGGCTGACGCCGAGGTTGGCGTTGTAGACCGAATCGACTTCGATGAAGTCCGATTCGCCCAGCACCGTGTAGCCCACGCCGCCGAACAGCGTCGTCGCCGCGCCCACGCTGCGGTACACGTCGACGGCCGCACCGTAGTCGTTCTCGCCCGTACCCAGGCCCTTGTCCTCGTCGGCGGTGGCGATCTTGACGTTGCCGGTGAGGTCGACGCCCCAGCGGCCCTGCAGCGGGATCGCGTAGGTCGCGGCCAGGCGCAGGTCGCCGATGCCCGAGGTCGTGCCCGACGTCGGCGCCGTGGTGCCGCCGCCACCGCCGCCGGAATTGCCGCGGCCGCGGCCCTTCGGGTTGAGGTTCACGAGGTTGCCCAGCCCCGGCACCACGTTGGCGTCGCCGTCCACGCGCACCCACGGCAGGCTGGCCTTGAAGGTCCAGTCGCCGGTGGCGTACTTGGCGCTGACCGGCACGGAAAAAATCTTGGTCGTGGTGTCGCTGCCGTAGTCACCCGAGCTGTAGTCGACGCCGAGGCCCAGGCTGAGGCCATCGTCCGCATGCGCCACGCCGGCGACGAGGAGCAGGGAGAGGAATGCTGCAGAACGCTTCATCTGTTTTCCTTGTAGGGAACTGCCGGTCATGTTGCGCGACCGCTTTTGACGACGACGGGCGCACCTGGCGCCCGTCGTGGTGGTGCCGTGCGAACGATCAGGGGCGACCGACGCGATCGGGCTTGCTCGGGCGTTCGGGGCGATCGATCTTGGCCGGGCGCTCGACCTTGGCGATGCGCTCGACCTTTTCCGGCTTGCCGGTGACGCGTTCGGCCTTGGCGGCACGCTCGGGCTTGTGCTCGGCCGACTTGCCGCGGCTTTCGCTCGCGACCTTCGCCGCACCCTTGCCCTTGGCGTCGGCAGCGACGGTCGTGGTGCCCGCTTCGGCATCGGCGTAACGGCCGCTCTTGACCTCGCCCAGGCTCTTGAAGCCCAGTTCCTTCGCGATCTGGCCCCAGCCCATGCCGTCGGCGCGCATCTCCAGGATGCCGCCTTCGTAGGTGGTCGTCGTGGTCGTGGTGCCGTCGGGATTGGTGACCGTGGTGGTGACCGCCGCGCCGAGCAGCGCCTCGTCGAAGGTGCCGGCCTGGCCGCCTTCCACCAGCGCCTGCGCCAGGCCGAGCGAATGATCGACCTCGCCCCAGCCCATCGGGCCGTTGGCGTTGGCGACGACGGTTTCCACCGTCACCGTTTCCATCTTCGGCGTGCCGTCCGGGTTGGTGGCCGGCGTGCCATCGGGGTTGGTGGCCTGGCGCGTGACCGTGGAGACCACGGTGAGACCGCCGCCGGTGCGCAGCGCGGTGATCGCGTCGCCCGCCGCGACTTCATCGCCGGCGAACAGCGGATCGGCGTACTCGTCCACCAGGCGATCCTTGGGAACGCCGGCGTCGGTTTCGGTGGCATCCGGGGGAACGTCCTGGGCGAACGCCGGCGTCGCGGCGAACAGGGTCGCGGCCAGCGCGACAAACAGCAGGGTGTGCTTCGCAGTCATTGCATCCGTCCTCGTCGTGAGTAGCCGCTGTTGCGGCGCGGGACAGATGCTAGGCCGGCAACCGGCCGCAACCACGACCGTTCAGGCTCGGATTCAGGCCGGATTTCGGAAACCCCGCCCAACGCGTGACCGCCGCCGCAGATTCGCACCAAATGTGAAAAAACACCGGACGGAAAAAGGTGAACGCCTTCACGCCGGGCGCGTGAAGGCAGCGTGAGCCCGCACGCGATCTGCGGCGATCAAGCCGCGCCGGTCAGCTCGCGGCGATCCGTTGGCAACCATCAATCCGCGGCGAACAGGCGCTCGCGATCGGGCGCGTCGAGGATGCGCCACTGCCCCGCGGGCAGATCGTCGAGGCCGAGTCCGCCGATGCGGCTGCGGTGCAACGCCTCCACGTGGTTGCCGACCGCGGCGAACATGCGCCGCACCTGGTGGTAGCGCCCTTCGGTGAGGGTGAGGCGCGCCGCGCGCGGGCTGTCCACGTCCAGCGTGGCCGGCGCCAGTGGCGTGGTTTCCGCTTCCAGCAGCAGCGTGCCGCTGGCGAAGGTCGCGGCTTCGTCGCCGCGCAGGTCGTGCGCGAGCGTGGCGTCGTAGACCTTGGGCAGGTGCGTCTTCGGCGACACGATGCGATGCAGCAGCGCGCCGTCGTCGGTCAGCAGCAGCAGGCCGCTGGTGTCGCGGTCCAGCCGGCCCACCGTCGACAGCAACGGCGAACGCAGGCGGAAGCGCGGCGGCAGCAGGTCGTAGACGATGCGGCCGGGATCCTTGGTGGAACAGGTGTAGCCCACCGGCTTGTGCAGCATGATCAGCAACCCGGCGGGCGGATCGAGCGCTTCGCCTTCGATGCGGATATCCGCGTGCGCAGCCTGGTCGTCGGTGTAGAGCACCTCGCCGTTGGCGTCGGTGACCATGCCGGCGCGGAACATCGCGGTGACGTCCTTGCGACTGCCGTAGCCGAGGTTGGCGATCAGTTTTACGAGTTTCATTTCTTGGGCGTTCTTTAAAGCGCTGGTAATTGGTTGTCGTCAGCCGCGTGCGCGGCATTGGCAGTATCGAAGCGTGGTCGTTACGGCAGGCGGGTCGCTTCGAACACCTTGAAGCCCTCGGCCTGCACGACCACGCGCACCTGCGCGAACTGGCGCGCCAGTTCCGCTTCGTATGGCAGGTGGCGATTGGCCACCAGCCACAGGCGGCCGCCGGGGCGCAGTGCTTCGGCGGCCACGGCGATGAAGCGGCGACCGATGTCGGGACGATCGGCGCGGCCCTGCGCGTGGAACGGGGGATTGCTGACGATCACATCGAAGCGCTTGCCCAGCCCGGTGGTGACGTCGTGCCAGTGGTAGGCGAGATCCACGCGGGCGCCCTGCGCGGCCAGGTTCATCCGCGCCAGGTCCAGGGCGCGACGCTCGGCCTCGTACAGGTCGAGCGCGGTGATGCGCGGGCAGCGCGCGAGCAACTCGTGCGCGAGGTAGCCGTACCCCGCGCCGAGGTCGGCCGCTTCGCCGTGCAGGTCCGGCGGCAGGTGCGCGGCGAGCAGCGCCGAAGCAGCATCGATGCGGTCCCACGCGAACACGCCCGGCCGGCTGGTGAAGCGGCCACCGGCGATCGCACGCGGCGCGTCCAGTTGCCGCCATTCGGCAAACAGCGCGGGATCGGCGGCGCCGTGCAGCGGCGCGGTCCAGAACGCGCGACATTTGTTCTTCGTCAGGCTCGCGACCGGACCGGCGAGCCGCGCCAGGTCCGCCTCGCCTGACTTCGCGCCTTCGTCGTTGCGCAGGCACGCGAGCACGCGCCCGTCCGGCGCGGTGCGCGCGATCGCGCGGGCGTACAGCGCGCGCGCTTCCTCGCGTTGCCGCGGCGGCAGCAGCAGCACCAGCGGATGCCGCGTGTCCGCGTCCGCCTCGACCAGCGGCAAGCCCGAGCGCTGCAAGGCATCGGCTTCGGGACGGAAACTCTGCTCGCACACCAGCCCGGGCCAGGCGCGCTGGTGCAGCGGCCAGCCGTCGCGCGCGCGCAGGAACAGCGCGCCACCGGCTTCGGGCCACGCGAGCGGGCCGTCGAGCAGCGGCAGCAGCAGGGTTTCGAGCGCGGAATCGGGACCGTCGGCGGACACGCGCGGCTTCAATCAGCGGGAACAGGCGCCGATTCTACCGGCGCGTTCTACCGGGCGCGCTCCTCGGGCACGCTCTGGCGGGTGCGTATCGGCGCGGCGCCGCGGCCATTAACACCCGGCCAACACCACCGCGGGCATGATCGGGACTGGCCTATCTGCAGGAGTGCCGGAATGCGCGCCCTCTTCATCGGCGGTTCGGTCGACAACAGCGAACTCGATCTCGACACGGATCGCCCGCCGCTGCATTACCCCGAGAACACCGGCGGCGGCCTCCCCCGCTACCGCCTGCACCACGTCGGCGTACGCGACGCCGGCGACATCGCCTACGTCGTCTATGCGGCCCCGGACCTCGCCGACGAGGTCGTCAGCACCATCAGCGACGAACGTGATTACCCACGCCGCTTCCACGCCACGCCGGCGCTCGCCGCGCGCTGAGGCCACGCGGCGGCACCGACACCCGGAAACGCGAAGGGCGGCTTCCGCCCCCCTTCGCTGCTGCAGGGTTCTGGATCTCAATCGCCCACGAAGCGGATCGCGTACGACACGCTGGCGAACGATACCTGGCTGGCAAAGACATTCATGTTGAGCCGGAGGGTGGTCGGCTTGTTGAAGAACTCCCTGGCCTGCGCCTCCGTGAGCCCGTAGAACTCGATCAGCGAACGCTTGTTTACGTAGCCGCCGATGCAGGTCCGTGTGGAGTTCAGGCGCTGCGGCACCTGCTCGCCCTGGTCGAGCAGCGCGACCAGCTGGCTGCTGCTGGCGAACACGTCGAGCTTGCCGTTCAAGGGCAGGCCGGTTTCCGGGTCCACCAGGCCGGGAGCGTTGAGCACCTCGTTCTCGACGGTGATGGACGGCTGCATCGTCAGCCGCGCGACGCGGTTGTCGTAGCCGCTGTAGTTCACCAGCGTGGCGGCCATGGTCGGCGTCAGCCAGTGGCACAGCAGCGTCTGGGTGCTGCGCGCCGGCAACGTCATGTGGGCCACGTCGCGGAACTCGCCGAACTGCGTGCCGGTATTCGTCGGATCGACCTGCATGCACAGCAGGCCCGGATCCTCGCCGGGCTGCGGCGTGCAATCGCCGCGCACGACCAACGGCCGGCCCGATGCCAGGCCCAGCCAACGAACCTGATGGCCGAAGGAATCGGCATCCCCCACATCCAGCGTCGACTCGCGCGTGGTCTGCGCCGCCAGTCGCTGCTCGAAACGCGCCTCGGCCGCTTCGGCCACGGACGGCTTGCGCGCATCCAGCATCCGCCCCAGCTGCTCCTTGCCGGCAGCATCCTCCGTGCCAAAGCCATTGCCGCCCACCGCCCAGGCGCTTGCTCCTGCGACTGCCATGCACGCCGCCGCGATCATCCCCAACTTACGCATGCTTCCCCTCCAATGTGTGATGGTCCTTCCGACGCTTCGTGCGTCGGCGGCGATTATGGCGCCTGTCGTTCGCACACATTGCGACCCGGTCGCTGCCCGGCGACCCGCATGGCCGTACGTTCGCGCAATCGTCGACGCCGCCCTGGCCCATGCCGGGCACACGCGCTGCAAGGGCTGGCCTTTCTTGTCGGAATCGACCCGGCGGCACTGGGATAACAAGGCATTGATTAGACTCGCCGGCATCCTTGCAAGGGGAGAGCTGCGATGCGCGCACGCGATGCGAAGCCGGGCCTGGCCTGGGTATGTGGCGCGCTGCTCGTGCTGGCGATCGGCGCCTGCGGCGGCGGTGGCGGCGGCAGCCGCTCGGGCGGTGGCACGCCACCCCCGCCGCCACCTCCCCCGCCGCCGCTGACGGACATGCAGTACCGCGCATCCGGACCGTCGCCCTTCACGCTCAATTGCGATGGCGGTACGACCGGAACGGTATTCCAGAACGCGGAAGTCGAGCCGCACGTGGCGGTCGATCCAAGCAACCCCAACAACCTGATCGGCGTGTGGCAACAGGATCGCTGGTCGAACGGCTCGTCGCGCGGCCTGATGAGCGCGGCCTCCAGCGATGGCGGCCAGACCTGGACGCGCACGCCGCTGCCGGTGTCGCGGTGCGGTGGCGGCACGTTCGCCAACGGTGGCGACTACGCGCGCGCGACCGATCCCTGGGTCACCTTCGCGCCGGACGGCACCGCGTATGCGATGGGCCTGGTCACGACCGGTGCTTCGTTCGAAGCCGGTTCGGTCAATGCCATGCTCGTGGTGCGCTCGACCGATCGCGGTCGCAGCTGGAGCGCGCCGACGACGCTGATCCGCGATGGCGCCGGCTTCTTCAACGACAAGAACACGATCACCGCCGACCCGTTCGCTGCGGCCTTCGTCTATGCGACCTGGGATCGCCTGGTGGCCGGCGACGCCGGGGGGCCGAGCTACTTCAGCCGCACCATCAATGGCGGTGTGACCTGGGAAGCCGCGCGCGCCATCTACGACCCGGGCCCGGCCAGCCAGACGCTCGGCAACGTCATCGTTGTCGCGCCCAACGGCACGCTGGTCAACCTGTTCACCCAGATCGACCGCGTCTCCGCCACGAGCACCGTTTCGCACCTGGATGTCATCCGCTCCTTCGATCGCGGCGTGACCTGGACGGGACCGACCCGCATCGCCGACCTCCTCGCCGTGGGCACGCGCGACCCGCAGAGCAACGTGCCGGTGCGCGACGGCGCCAGCCTGGCGCAGATCGCCGTCGGCGCCAGCGGGCACCTGTTCGTGGTCTGGCAGGACGCGCGCTTCAACAACGGCAATTTCGATTCGATCGCGATCTCGCGCTCGACCGACAACGGCGCCACCTGGTCCGCGCCGAGCCGGGTCAGCGCGGCGGGCGCGGCGGCTTTCACGCCTTCCGTGCACGTGCGCGCCAACGGCGACGTCGGCGTCACCTATTACGACCTGCGCAACAACACGGCGGCAGCGAGCCTGCTCGCGGACTACTGGCTGGCGCGCTCGTCGGACGGCGGCGTGACCTGGACGGAGACGCGCGTGGCCACGTCCTTCGACGTCACGACGGCGCCGCAGGCGGGCGGTGCGTATTTCCTCGGCGATTACCAGGCGCTGGTCAGCCGCAACAACGTCTTCGTGCCTTTCTTCGTGAAGACCACGGGCGACCTGAGCAATCGCACCGACGTCTACGCGGCGCCGGCGGTCTCCGTCGCGGCCGCCGCGCAACAGACCGCGCTCCAGCAGGTACTCGCGCAACTGACCCGCAAGCCGGAGATCGCGTCGCGCGCGATTCCGTCCGACTTCCGCATCACCGATGGATTGCGCCGTAACACCAGCGCCCAGGCGGAACGCAGCATGCGCTGGCGGGTGCCGCAGTGGGGCGAGAAGACGATGCGGGCCGACGTCGCGCCGCCCTGATTTCGCTACCCTGATCTCGCCACCCTGATCCCGCGGCGACGATCGAAGCACCCGTAACGAGGCTAGCCCACACGCGGCAACACGGCGAAGCTTTCGCCCTGCGGCCGACCATCCGCACCGAAGCGCCGCTCGGCGAACACGATCGCCGCCGCCTCCACCAGCACCACCGTGCTGCAGCGCGTGCCATAACGTTCGCCGCGCACGAACGGCGGCGACAGCCAGCGTTCCATCTCCAGGCCCACGCCCGTGTCCGGCAGCGCCGCGTCCGGCGCCGGCTGCGTATCGGCCAGTGCGACGAACAGCGGCTCCAGTGCCGCGCGGTCGACGTCGCCATCGCGCAGCGAGGCCGGCGCCTCCAGCCAGGCGCGCAGCGCGCGGGTGGCGTGCCCGGCCTTGGGCCAAGGCGCGTCGAAGGCGCCGTTGGACATCGCGTGGATGCCGGCTGCCACCGGTGCCGAAACGGTCTGCGGGTGGTTGCTGGCGAACATGAGCGCGTCGCCGTCCCAGGCCAGCAGGTTGTAGCGGCCGTGCTCCTGCGCGATCGGCGCCACCTGCGCCATGTAGGCCGCCGCGCCCGCATCGCCGCGCACGTAGTCGCGCACCAGCGCGCCGCGCGAACGCGGCCGCGCTTCCGGATTGCGGCCGACGCGCACGTTGGTCACCGCGGCGAGGCGCCCGCGCGTGGACACCTGCAGCCAACCGCCACCGGCTTCGACGTCGCGCCCGCCGTACACGTCCGGTGCCGCCGGATCGATGCCGGCGGCCGTCGCCGGACGCGCATGGAATTCGTCGCGGTTGGCGATCAAGGCCAATGCGTAACGGGGATGGTCCTGCCAGGCGACGGCGATCAGGCACATGCGGCCATCATAGACGGCCACGGCCGCGCGCCCGTGCGGCGGATGGCACACTGCGGGCCATGACGGTCTATGTCGACGACGCCGTGCATCCCTGGCGCGGCCAGCGCTGGGCGCACCTGATGGCGGACACGCTGGACGAGCTGCACGCGATGGCCGCGCGCCTGGGCATTCCGCGCCGCGCCTTCCAGGACAAGGCCAGCGGCGCGCATTACGACGTCACCGCCGAACTGCGCGAACGCGCCATCGCGCTGGGCGCGCAGGCGATCTCGCGCCATCGCGAACGCGAACTGGTGAAGGCGGTCATCGCCCGCGCCAAGGCGCAGGGCCGCGGCGAGGCGCCGTAACGTCCCGGGGCAGATGCGTAGCCCGGGTAAGCGCAGCGCACCCGGGACCACCTGCCCGGATACTCCCGCATCACCGCCGAACCGGCGTCACCGCTCCAACAGCGTGCGCAACACCGGCAGCGTGGTCACGTCGTCGATGCCCTTGAAGCCGGCCACCGCCTCGCGCAGGTCCGACAGCATCGACGGCGTCTCGGCCTGCACCAGCACCAGCATGTCGGTTTCGCCGGCGACGCTGTGGCAGGACTGCACCTGCGGCAGCGCCTCCAGTTGCGGCATCACGTCGTCGCAGCTGAAGCCATCGGCGTAGCGCAGCAGCAGCCACGCGCGCAGCGGATCGCCGCCGCTGCCCAGGCGCACGGTGTACTGCGCGATCACGCCAGACTGCTCGAGCCGCGCGATCCGCTCCTGCACGGCGCTGCGCGAGAGGCCCACGGCCTTGGCCAACTGCACCGTCGACAGGCGTGCGTTGTCCTGCAGCAGCGCGATCAGGCGACGGTCGATGTCGTCGAGTTTCTTCATCCGCGAATTATGGCGCCACATCGCCGGCCGCACCGGCACATTGCCGGGTTGAGACCGGCGCGCGCGCACCACGAAGATGCCTTCCCCTTGCCACGAGTTCCCGCCATGCCCCTTGTCCTCGACGCCCGCACCGCCCTGATCCCGATCGACATGCAGCGTGGTTTCGACCTCGACCCCGCACGCAGCAACAATCCCGCGATCGAAGCCAACGGTCGCCGCCTGCTGTCGGCGTGGCGTGCCGCCGGCCTGCCGCTGATCCACGTGCGCCACGACTCGGTCAAGCCGGGTTCGGTGTTCGCGCCGGGCCAGCCGGGCAATGCCCTGCGCCCCGGTTTCGAGCCGCAGGGCAGCGAGCCGCTGGTCACCAAGTCGGTCAACGCCGCCTTCATCGGCACCGACCTCGACCTGCGCCTGCGCCGGCTGGGCGTGGAGCAGGTGGTGCTGTTCGGCCTGGTCACCGACATGTGCGTGTCGACCACCGCGCGGGTCGCGGCCAACCTGGGCTACCGCACGGTGGTCGTCGGCGACGCCTGCGCCTGCTTCGCCCTGCCCGACGCCGACGGCCGCCTGATTGCGGCCGAGGAGATCCACCGCGCCCACCTCGCCACCCTGCGCGCGGAGTTCGCACGCGTCGTCGATACGGCAGACGTGCTCGCGGTGCTCGGCGCACGCGGCCACGCCGAAGCGGCCGCCGCCTAGGCCGCGCGAGGCGCCGGAGGACGGGGCTCGCCTACAATGCGCGCCTCTGTCCCGCGAGCACGCACGACCATGTCCGACACGCCTCCCGACCACCTCTCCAACGACCCACGCAGCAAGTTCTACGACGAGACTGTCCTCGAACGCGGCATCGGCATCCGTTTCAATGGCGTCGAGCGCCACAACGTCGAGGAATACTGCATCAGCGAAGGCTGGGTGAAGTTGCCGGTCGGCAAGTCGCTCGACCGCCGCGGCCAGCCGATGACGATGAAGGTGAAGGGCACGGTCGAAGCGTGGTTCCTCAACCCGGCGCCGCAGGCCGGCGAGTGAAAAAGGCGGGCCGAGGCCCGCCTTTTTCTTGTAAGAGTTCGCGCTTTGTACGAGTTCGCGAGCGGTTCCCTTCTCCCCGCGTGCGGGGAGAAGGTGGCGCAAAGCGCCGGATGAGGAGCGGCTTCGTGGACGACCTACGCCTTAAGCCGATACCCGGTGCGGAAGATCCACGCGATCAGCGCCAGGCACAGCGCCAGGAAACCCACGATCGCCGCCGCGCTCACGCCGATGTTGACGTCGCTGACCCCGTAGAAGCTCCAGCGCATGCCGCTGATCAGGTACACCACCGGGTTGAACAGCGCGACCTTCTGCCACAGCGGCGGCAGCATGGTGATCGAATAGAACGCGCCGCCGAGGAAGGTCAGCGGCGTCAGGATCAGCAGCGGGATCACCTGCAGCTTCTGGAAGCTGTCGGCCCACACCCCGACGATGAAACCGAACAGGCTGAAGCTCAGCGCGGTCAGCACCAGGAAGCAGAGCATCCACCCGGGGTGCGCGATCTCGTACGGCACGAAGAAGCGCGCGGTCAGCAGGATCAGCGTGCCCAGCATCAGCGACTTGGTCGCCGCGGCGCCGACGTAGCCGAGCAGGATCTCGGTGGTCGACACCGGCGCGGACAGCAGCTCGTAGATCGTGCCCGACCACTTCGGCAGATAGATGCCGAACGAGGCGTTGGACACGCTCTCGTTGAGCAGCGACAGCATCACCAGGCCGGGGATGATGAAGGCGCCGTAGCCGACGCCGTCGACCTCGCCCATGCGCGAGCCGATCGCCGCGCCGAACACGATGAAGTACAGCGAGGTCGACAGCACCGGCGACAGGATCGACTCCATCAGGGTGCGGAAGGTGCGCGCCATCTCGAAGCGGTAGATCGCGCGGATCGCGTGCACGTTCATGCGCGGGCCCCGTTGTTGCCGTGGACCAGGCTGACGAAGATCTCCTCCAGCGAGCTCTCGCTGGAATGCAGGTCCCTGAAGTCGATGCCCTGCTCGTTGAGCCGGCGCATCAGCGTGGCGATGCCGGTCTGCTCGCGCTGGGTGTCGAAGGTGTAGACCAGGGCGTGGCCCTCGTCGGCCAGTTCCAGGGCGAAGTCGGCCAGCGCGGGCGGCACCGCGGCCAGCGGCTCCTGCAGCTGCAGGGTCAGCTGCTTCTTGCCGAGCTTGCGCATCAGCACGTGCTTGTCCTCGACCACGATCAGCTCGCCGTTGCTGATGACGCCGATGCGGTCGGCCATCTCCTCGGCTTCCTCGATGTAGTGCGTGGTCAGGATGATGGTGACGCCGCTCTCGCGCAGCGCGCGCACCATCTGCCACATGTCGCGGCGCAGCTCGACGTCGACGCCGGCGGTGGGCTCGTCGAGGAACAGGATCCGCGGTTCGTGCGCCAGCGCCTTGGCGATCAGCACGCGCCGCTTCATGCCGCCGGACAGGGTCATGATCTTGGCGTCGCGCTTGTCCCACAGCGAGAGGTCGCGCAGCACCTTCTCCAGGTGCGCCGCGTTCGGCGCCTTGCCGAACAGGCCGCGACTGAAGCTCACCGTCGCCCACACCGTTTCGAACGCGTCGGTCGACAGCTCCTGCGGCACCAGCCCGATCGCCGCGCGCGCCGCGCGGTAGTCGCGCACGATATCGTGGCCATCGGCGAGCACGGTGCCGGTACTGGCATTGACGATGCCGCAGACGATGCTGATCAGCGTGGTCTTGCCGGCGCCGTTGGGCCCGAGCAGGGCGAAGATCTCGCCGCGGCGGATGTCGAGGTCGACGTGCTTGAGCGCGACGTGGCCGGACGCATAGGTCTTGCTCACGTCGCGGATGGAAACGACGGCATCCATGTGGGACGGCTCCAGCGGGGCGGAGGACTGATCGTAATCGAGCCGCGGTGCGGGACCGTGCGCCATGGTTCAGCCCATCTCGCCCAGGCCGCGCGACGGCCGTGGCGGCGCGGTATCGGTCAGGCGCGCGAGCAGCGCACGCACGGTCGGTACGGTCACCCACGCCACCGGCAAGGCGACGACGAAGGCGAGGCCCCAATTGCCCAGCCACGCCTGCAGCAGGCCGGGACGCAGGCCGTGGTGGACCGTGGTCATGACCAGGCTGATGACGGCCGACATCACGGTGACCATCAGCGGGACGAAGGCGAACTGGGCCTGGCGTGGCGTGAGCATGGGCGTGAGGGAAACCTCGGGGGAGGCGCACAGGCTAGGCACCGCAACGCGCCTTGATAAGCCGCCATTCGAGGGAGGAACCGTCCCGGGCACGGGGCAATCGCGGCGCGCCGATACGGACGGCGCTGCGGCGCGTGCATGAATACGGGGCAAACGTCCCCCGCCCTGCAACGGAGATGGCGGTCAAGGTTCAAGCAAGTCGTGGTGAACTTCGCCCCAGCCGGTGGGGTCGCGGGCCTACCATCGGCCCGCAAGCAGCCACACCACACACCGAACCGAACAACCCAGGGGGAACCCATGAAACGCATCCTGCTCGCGGCTTCCTTCGCCGCACTGCTGCTCTCCACGTCCGTCGCTTTCGCCGGCGGCAAGGGCCACGGCCATGGCGGCGGCCACGACGGACACCCGCCGGGCAAGCACAAGGGCTGGCACAAGGACTACCGCAAGGGCGAGCGCATCGAGGTGGTCTACCTCGAACCGCGCTACTACGTCGAGGACTACCGCCACTACCACCTGTCCGCGCCGCCGCCGGGCCACCGCTGGGTCCGCCATCCGGACGGCCGCTACATCCTGGTCGCCGTGGCCACCGGCATCATCGCCGACATCCTGCTGCACCACTGAGCCCTGCCCGGGCCGGGCGCACGCCCGGCCCACGGCCTCCGGAGAACCGCATGAAGCGCCTGTTGCTCGCCACCTCGCTCGTGCTCGCCTGCCTCGCCGCCCCGGCGGCGTTCGCGGGCGACCACCACCGCCACCACGATCGCCATCATTACGACGATGACGACGATCGGGACGACGACGATCGCGGCTACTACCGCCAGTCGTACAAGCACAGGGGCTGGGAGCGCCGGGACTACCGTCGCGGCGAACGCATCGAAGTGGTGTACGTGGAGCCGCGCTACTACGTGGACGACTACGAGTACTACCACCTGCGCCGTCCGCCGTCCGGCCACCGCTGGATCCGCACCGACGACGGCCGCTACATCCTCGTCGCCGTGGCCACCGGCATCATCGCCGACATCCTGCTGCACCACTGATCGCAACGTCACGCAGCGCCAGTACAACGGCGCATCGCCACGACCGCATCACGAACAAGCCCCGCGCATGCGGGGCTTGTTCGTTGCGGGGCATGACCGGAGCGTTCAGTCCTTTTCCTTGCCGATCACCTTGCCGGTCTTCGGGTCGATCTTCACTTCCACGTCCTTGCCCTGCGGATCGTCCGCCTCGGCGTTCCAGATGCCGTCCTCGTAGTCGACGTCGTGCACGTGGGTGTAGCCGGCCGCGGCCAGTTGCGCGCGCACGTCGGCTTCGCTGAGGTTGGCGACCTGCTCGTCGGGATAGACCTCGCCGGTGGACGCGTCCACGCGTACGTCGACGCGGTTGCCGTTGGCGCTGCGCGCGTCGGCCTTCCACACGCCGTCCGCGAACTTCACGTCGTTGACCCTGGTGTAGGCGGGGGGAGGCTGCAGTCTTCGCAGCGACACGCCAATCGCCGGTGAATCCACCGGCGACGGAGTCATCCGCGGTTGCGCAACGTGCAGGGCGCGTCAACGCGACGCGCAAACTGCGTCAACGACGACGCGCTGCGTTCAGGCCACGCCGAGGTAATCGGCCTTGCCGATCGCCACGCCCGCCTGGCGCAGCAGGTTGTAGGCGGTGGTGGCGTGGAAGTACAGGTTCGGCAGGACGTATTCGAACAGGTAGCTGCGGCCGTCGAAATCGAGGTCGCCGCGACGGCTCTTGACCGTGATCGCGCGGCTTTCGCTGTCGACGAACTGCGCGGGCGCGAAGCCCTCGATGTGCGCGAGGGCGGCGGCGATGCGCGCATGCAGCTGGGCGAAGGTGGTCTCGTTGTCCTCGACGCTGCGTGTCTCCTCGCCGGCCAGGCGCGAGGCACCGCGCGTGGCCATGTCGGTGGCGATCTGCACCTGCCGTACCAGCGGCAGCATGTCGAAGATCAGGCGCGACTGCAGCAGCGCGTCGGGGTCGGCGCCGCGTTCACGCGCGTAGGCCTCGCCCTTGGCGAGCACGCGGTCGAGGTTGCGCAGGGTGCGGGCGAAGACGGGAACGGAGGCGTCGTACATCGACAGGGGCATGGGGTGTTCTCGCGGCTCGGGAAAGGCATGCAGGTTAGCCGTCCGGCGCCGGGGCGATTAGCCGCGATTTCCGGGACGCCGCGTCCCGCGGACGGGCCATGCGGGGCACGGTCGCGCCCGCGCACGCCTGCCGGTCGCGCGGTTGACGACTGGCGGATGAACGGGTGCACGGATCGCTTCGCGGCATCCTCCATCGCGCCGCGCGCGGGAGGACAATTGCCGTGGATATCCGACACGACAGGAGACCGCCATGCGCTCGAAGCCCCTCCTCCCCCTGCTGCTCGCGGCGGGCCTGGCGGGTGGACTGCTCGCCAACCACGACGCCGCCGCACGCCTGCGTTACGTCACCGACGCCGATGCGCCACGCGCGCTGGCCGCGGCTGGCCCGGTCGACGTGCGCTGGGACGATCCGGCGAACTTCGCCGAGATCCGCTACAGCTCCAACCGCATCGAATCGCGCCGCGGCGACTGGGTCGAACAACTGGCCCGGCACGTGCGCGACTACGCCGCGCCGCGCCTGCCCGCCGGCGAACGCCTGGAAGTGACCCTCACCGACGTCGACCTCGCCGGCGACTACGAGCCCTGGCGCGGCCCGCAGTTCCTCGACACGCGCTTCCTGCGCGACATCTATCCGCCGCGCATCAGCCTGCAGTTCACCCGCACCGACGCGAACGGCACCGTCATCGCGCAGGGCGAACGCAAGCTGCGCGACCCGGGTTACCTGATCGGCACCAGCCTGGTGTCCAACGATCCGCTCAAGTACGAGGAGCGCATGCTCGAGCGCTGGCTCGCGCGCGAACTGCCGGCGCCCGCGCGGAGCGTCTCCACGCGCTAGCGGCGCGTCGCATGCAAGGCCACGAAGAAGGCGGCCCGCGGGCCGCCTTTTCGCGTGCATCGATTTCGTGTGCGCCTATGTGGCGCGGCGCTACAGCTTCAGCGCGCCGTTCTCGACGATGGCCTTGCCATCGAGCGTCACCGTGCTGCCCGGCAGGAACATCACCAGCCCGTACGGCACCGAGTTGTCGCCGCCGGCCCAGATGTTGACGCCCGTGCCCACGGTCACCGATCCGGCCGGCACCCAGTTGCCGACCTTGCTCGTCGCCGGCAGCTGCACGTTCGGGTTGATGCCGATGTCGATGAAACCGAACTGGTCCTTGCGCGGATCCTGGACCGCGTCGTAGCCGGCCTTGAGGTCGGCGTAGCCCGGCCCTTCCCCGCTCATCGCGGTCACCTTGCCACCGCTCACCGTTAGCGTGAGGTTGCTCACTTCCTTGCCGCGGAAGTACAGGCGCGTGGCGACCACCTTGCCTTCGGCGCTGCCGGCAACCGGGGTGGTGTAGACCTCGCCCGCCGGCAGGTACGCGGCCGCGGCGGCGGCGCCGGCCTTCATGTCCTCGGCACTGACCACGCCATCGCTGACCAGCACCGGGCGGCCCTTCACGCTCAGCTTGAGGTCGGTGCCGTTGGGGTTGGTGATGTGCACCTCGCCGCCCGCGGCAATCGCGCCTTTCACCTGCGCGCCGCGCGTCTGCAGTTCGCTGTAGTCGAGGTTGACGCCGTTCCAGAACGTGCGCGCGAGCTCGTCCTGGGCGAGGCCGTAACGCTCGGCGCGCCACGGCGTCGGATACAGGTTGTTGCCGATCTCGATGTTGCGCACCTTGCGCAGGAACTTCTGCATCACCGGCTCGCCGGTCTTGCCGCGCGCGGCCAGGCGCTTGGGATCGGCGCCTTCGAACAGGTTCTCGGTGGCATCGTTGCCCACCGAGATCACCACGTTGACCATGTCGGCGAGCTTGCTGCCGAGCACGCTCGCCTGCGTGTCGTACTTGTCGGGCACGTCGAAGAACATGCGCTTGTCGAGGCGGTCGCTGCCGTACTCGATCAGCGGGAAGCCGCCGACCTTGCGCACGTTGACCGCGATGTTCTCCAGCAGCTCGGCGTCGCTGGTGCGGCCCGTGATCAGCACGACCTCGCCCTCCTTCACCGCGGCGCTCTGGGTGACGACGCGCTGGGCGAGTTGTTCGAGGTCGGTGTAGGCGGCCTTGGCCGGTTCCGCCGCAGGTGCGGTGGCGGCGGGGGCCGCGGCGTCGGCGGCGGGGGCGGCTTCCGGCGCTGCTTCACGTTGGCAGGCGGCGAGCGCGGCAAGGACCGCCGCGGCCAGTGCAGTGGCAATGAGGCGAGATTTCATGGTGCGCGTCCAAGGGGCCCATGCGGGCGGAGCACCCCCAAGGAACGCAGCGCTGCCGTGACGACGGCCACCGCCCGGCGCCGCGCCGCCACGACGCGCGGCGCAACGCCAGCGCAATCAAGCCACTGGCGTGCGGGCCTCACCCGATCAGGTAGCCCTGCCGCAAACGAAGAGCCCCGCCGGTGGCGGGGCTCCTGGTGACCGCGAGCGCGACGCCGCGTTACTTGCGCGCGTCCGCGCTGGCATCGCGGGCGGCGCGGAACTCGGAGTCCGGCGCCCAGTTCGGCCACGCGCTGGAATTGGCGAGGTCGCTGCCCAGCGTGTACAGCACCTGCAGGTCGCGCGCCATGCCGGTGAACGGCCAGCTGGCTTCCCATTCGTCGGCGGGCTGGTGGTAACGGTCGCGGGTGTACATCTCGCTCCACGCCTTGCTCGCGGCGACACCGCCGTCGATGCGGTCGTCGCCCGAGCCGAACGAGATCGCCGGCACGCCGCGCTTGGCGAACGGGAAGTGGTCGGAGCGGAAGAAGTGGCCCGCCTCGGGCTTGGGATCGGGCGAATAGTGCATGTTCCACTTCGCCGCGGTGGCGACGAGCCGGTCGAGCAGTTCCAGCTTGGCGCTGCCGGAGATGTTGAAGTCGCGCGCCGGGCCGTGCGGATCAAGCGCGTCCATGTTGATCACGCCCACGGTCTTGCCCAGCGGGTACAGCGGCTTGGACGAGTAGTACTCCGAGCCCAGCAGGCCCTTCTCCTCCGCGGTGACGTTGAGGAACACGATCGAACGCTCGGGCTTCTTCTTCGCGTGGGCGAAGGCGCGGCCGAGTTCGATCAGCGCGGCGGTGCCGGTGGCGTTGTCGACCGCGCCGTTGTAGATGCGGTCGCCCTTGGCGTCAGGCTGGCCGACGCCGAGGTGGTCCCAGTGCGCGCTGTACATCACGTACTCATCGGGCTTCTTGCTGCCTTCGAGCAGACCAACGATGTTCTGCGAGGTGATGACCTTGGAGTCGGCGTCGTAGTCGGCGCTGAAGGTCGCGCCCTTGATCTCGACCGGCTGGAAGTCGCGCGTCTGCGCCTGCTGCTTCAGCGCGTCGAAGTCGAGGCCGGCCTGCTTGAACAGGCTCACCGCGAAGTCGCGCTGGATCCAGCCCTCCAGCGGCGCGTGCACCGCGGCCGGATCGTCGCGCACGACGTCGAACATGGTGTTGGTGTTGGAGTTCTTCACCGTCGCCCAGCCGTAGGAGGCCGGATCGGTCTCGTGCACGATCAGCAGGCCGGCGGCGCCCTGGCGCGCGGCTTCTTCGAACTTGTAGGTCCAGCGACCGTAGTAGGTCATCGCCTTGCCGCCGAAGTCGCCCGTGCCGGTTTCAAAATCCGGATCGTTGATCAGGACGACGAGGATCTTGCCCTTCACATCCATGCCCTTGAAGTCGTCCCAGTTGCGCTCCGGCGCCTTGACGCCGTAACCGGCGAACACCAGCGGCACGTTCTTGATGGTGACGTGCGAGGCACCGTTGAGCGGGGCACGCACGGCGATCTGCTCGCCTTGGGTCAGCGCCTGCGCCTTGCCGCCTTCGCTCAGCGACAGCGTCGGCGTGCCGGTGATCTCGGCGCGCAGCAGCGGCACCGCCTGCGTCCACAGGCGCTTGCCGTCCTTCATGTCGCCGCCCGGCTGCAGGCCGGCGGCCTGCATCTGCGCGGACACGTATTCGATCGTCCTGGTTTCACCCGCGGTGGCCGGACCACGGCCTTCGAATGCGTCGGACGACAGCACCTTCACCTGTTCGGACAGGCGCTTGGTGTCGAAGCTCGGCGCCTTCGGGCTGGCGGCCAGGGCCGGCTGCAGCACGCACGCCACGGAGAGGGACAACAGGGAAGCGGCCAACGCGCGCCGGGCGGGTGTGGTGTTCATGCGATACCTGATGTGAGGGCGGACAACGGCCTTCGATGGTAGCAGCGGCCGCGGCGGCGCCAGGGATGACTGACGGCACGGTTGCACGCCCGATCCTGCACAGCCGATCCGGCACGGTTTTTCCTGCGCGCCGTCACGGTCCGCGAATGCGCTGCTCACGCCGGATCGACTTCGCTGAGCCGATCGCCACCGGCCATCATGGACGCCGCGCCGTTCAGCCGCCGATGCCGGAAATTCACGGCTGCACAAGGAGCGGGGGGCCTAGGCTGCGTGCATCCGCCCCAGCGAGGCAGCACTCATGCGCAGGCAGATGCACTGGTCACGCTTGTTGCTGGCGACGGCAGTGGCCCTGTCGCCCGCACTGCTGTGCGCGCAGACGCACGAACCGGCCGAAGCCGAGGCGCGCGCTGCGCCCAGTGTCGCGTCTCGCACGCAGGCGACCACTTCGGCTCGCTGCCCGATGACCCTGGTCATGGCCGCGCTGATCGCCTCGGCCGAGCGGCAGGACGCACTGCAGAAGCAACGCGCGGCGTCGGTGCCGGCCCCGGCCCCGGCCGCGCCTCCGTCGCCGCACGCCGCGACTGCGCCCACGCGCAGCGACGACGTGCGCGGGCGCATCGCCGTGCAGGCCGACGGCGACCGTCCTTGAGCCGTCCGCAATCCTCCGACGCCGGCCGCCGCGAACGCTAGCGCTCAGCCGGCGCGGGCGAACGCGTGGAAGGCCTGCACCACGTGGGCGATGTCGGCGTCGCCGATGTCCAGGTGCGTGACCAGCCGCACCCGCGGCGCATAACCGATCGACAACCGGATCGACGCCGCGTCCATGTGCTGGCGCAGCGCGGCCAGGCGTTCCGCCGGTACGTCGATGAACAGCATGTTGGTGTGCTGCCCGGCCACGGCGATGCCGGGCACGTCGCCCAGCGCCGCGGCGAGTTGCGCGGCGCGACGGTGGTCGTCGGCCAGGCGCGCGACGTGGTGGTCGAGCGCATGCAGTCCCGCCGCCGCCAGCAGGCCGGCCTGGCGCATGCCACCGCCGGCGACCTTGCGCCAGCGCCGCGCCTCGCCCACCAGCGCGCGCGTGCCCAGCAGCACCGAGCCCACCGGCGCGCCCAGCCCCTTCGACAGGCACACCGACACGCTGTCGAAGTGGCGCGCGATCGCGCGCGGCGCCACGCCATCGGCGACCGCGGCGTTGTAGAGCCGCGCGCCGTCCAGGTGCAGGGCGAGACCGTGGCGATCGCACAGCGCGCGCGCCTCGCGCAGGTAATCGTGCGGCAAGGGCCGGCCGTGCCAGGTGTTCTCCAGGCACAGCAGGCGCGTGCGGGCGAAGTGCGGATCGTGCGGCTTGATCGCCTGCGCGACGACCTCCAGCGGCAGCGTGCCGTCCGCCGCGTGCACGATCGGCTGCGGCTGGATCGAACCGAACACCGCCGCGCCGCCGCCTTCGTACTTGTAGGTGTGCGCGTCCATCCCGACCACGTACTCGTCGCCGCGCTGGCAATGCGCCAGCAGCGCGAGCAGGTTCGCCTGCGTGCCGCTGGGCGCGAACAGGCCGGCTTCGAACCCCAGCTCGTCGGCGAGGCGTTGCTGCAGCGCATTGACGGTCGGGTCCTCGCCGTACACGTCGTCGCCGACCTCCGCGCGCAGCATGGCCTCGCGCATCGCGGCGGTCGGGCGGGTGACGGTGTCGCTGCGCAGGTCGATCCAGTCCATCGGTGCGGGGTTGTGAAGGAAGACCGCGGCAGCATAGCCGCTGCCCCCGCGGCGTATCGCGTGAAGGTCGGTCGCGGCAACGCCGCGCGGAAAGGCCTATGCTGTCGCCGCCCGGAGGTTCCGACCATGAGCACCCAACGCGATTACGACCCGGACGACAACTTCGCCCGCGCGTTCGACCCGGAAGCCGACATCGACGAGGACGCCGCCGTCGAGGCATTGGCGTGGCAGTTGCTGCTGCTGATCAATCCCGACGACGAGGATGCGGCGATGCAGCAGTTCGCCGCGGCCCGCGATGCGCTCGACGAAGGCACCGACGCGGCCGACGCGCTGCGCGACGTGATCGATTGGAAATCCGGCTTCTTCGTCGAGAACGAGGACCCCGGCGGCCTGATCGAAGTGCTCGACGAACTCGCCGCGCGCTTCAACCTGCGCATCGACTGGGGCGTTGAGGATCCTTCGGACGAGGACTTCCTCTCCGATGCGGAAGTGCCGTCGCTGATCGGCACCGCCTTCGACCGCCTGCGCGAGCACCACTACACGCTGTGGACCTACGAAGCCGGCGGCGAACACCACGCCGGCTTCATCACCCGCCAGCGCGACGACGAGGCGTTGCCGATCGTCGCCGGTGCGCTCGGGCTGCATGTGCGGCCTGGCGCGGGCTGAAGAACTTCATCGCACTTTCGGCTCGTGCGTTTCTCTTCTCCCCGCGTGCGGGGAGAAGATGCCCGCAGGGCAGATGAGGGGCGGCGAGCGCAGCGAGCTGCTTCTCCAGCAGTCAGCAAGAGCAACGGCAACAGCTGCTCGCTGCGCTCGCCCCCTCACCCGCCTTCGGCACCCTCTCCCCGTCGCAAGCGACAGGGAGAGGGACGGGCACGACGCGGGAAAGGGCGATCAATCGGCCAATCGATCAATCGATCAATCGCGAGAGCATCACCCCGCCAGCGACTTCAGCATCCGCACCCAATGGTCGACGTCGTCGTCCAGGGCCTTGACCGGCAGGCGTTCGTCGCGGCCGTGCGCGCGCACGTCGTCGGGCACGATGCCCCACGAACCGTCGACGCCGTAGATCGGGATGCCGTTCTCGCGGAACGGGCGTGCATCGCTCGCACCCGTGCTCATCTCCGGGATCACCGGCGCGCCGGGGAAGCGCGTGTGCACGCTCTTCGCATATGCCTGCAGCACGTCGTCGCGCAGCGGTGAATCCAGCGAGGTCTTGTAGGCGTCCAGGCGGGCGACTTCGACCTTGCCGCCGGCGATCCGCTGCAGCTCGTCGCGGATCGCGTCGGGCGACACGCCGGGCAGGATCCGGCAATTGACCGTCGCCTTCGCCGTCTGCGGCAAGGCGTTGGGCGCGTGGCCGCCGGCGAGCATGGTCGCCACGCAGCGCGTGCGGGTGAGTCCGACTTCGCCCGCGTCGGCTTCGATCGCATCGGCCGCGGCGCCGTCGGCGGGGTTCTTCAGCCAGGCGCGCATCGCATCGCCCAGCGCGCCCTGCTCGCCCTTCTGCCGTTCGCTGAAGTAGGCGCGCGTGGTGGCGTTGAGCGCGGGCTCGAAGCGGTAGGCGCCGAGGCGGTTCAATGCGGCGGACAGTTCGTAGATCGCATTGTCCGGCCGCGGCTTGGAGCTGTGCCCGCCGGCGTTGTGGGTGGTGAAGGTGTAGTCGGCGTATGTCTTTTCCGCGGTCTGGAAGGTGAAGCCGATGGGACGCTTGTCCGCGCTGAACCCGCCGCCGCCGCCGTCGGCGTTGAGCCCGTACTCGGCGTCCAGCAGCGGGCGCCATTCGGTGGCACCCAGCACCGCGCCGCGGCCGGTGGTTTCCTCGTCGCCGGTGAACAGCACGACGATGTCGCGCCTGGGCTTGAAGCCCTGCGCCTTGAGCTGCAGCAGCGCCGTGGTCACCGCGACCACGCCCATCTTGTCGTCGCTGGTGCCGCGGCCGTAGAAGTAACCGTCCTTCTCGACCATCGTGAACGGATCCATCGACCAGTCCTCGGCGTGCGCCTCGACCACGTCCATGTGCGCGAGCAGCAGGATCGGCTTGGCGCTCGTCGCGCCCGCGGCGGGCCAGCGCACGATCAGCGCGGCGGTCTTGTTCTCGGGCGTGGCGTCGTAGGGCATGACGCGGACATCGCCGTCGGCCCAGCCCGCCGCCTTGTACTGCGCGGCGAGGTGCTGCGCGAGTTCGGGCACCTTGCCGCGGCCGGCGACCGTCGGGATCGCGACGGCCTCCTTGAGCAGGCCGCGTGCCTTCGCGTGCCAGGGGTTGTCGGCGGCGGTGGCGTTGGCAGCGGCGAACAGGGCGGCGGCAAGTATCGCGATACGCATGGAAGGTCCTAGACAGGCGCGCGGCGGCGCAGGGTGACGCGGAAGGGATCGCTACGACGGGGTTCGTTACCGGCCGACGGATGCGCGGCGATAGCCGCGCCCCGACAGCGACAGCAGCAGGCCGATGCCGCTGGCCACGCCGATGATGAGGTGCATCGTGCTGGCACCGGAGGTGCCGGCGAGCGCCAGCGGCTTCATCGCCGCAACGCTGTACTGCAGTGCGAAGTGCGCGACGGCGACGAGGTACATCAGCGGCACCAGCGCGCGGTAGCGCAGCAGCACCAGCAGGAACAGCGCGCCCAGCAGCACCTGCTCCAGGCCCATGCGCGCCATCAGCGCGATGATGTTCTGCGCTGCGCCGGCCGGGTAGGTGTCCAGCGGCATCGTCGACACCGACTGCGCGCCACCGTCGGCGCGCAGGATGTGCACGAGGCCGAGCGCGAGCTTCATCAGCGTCAGCGGTGCGAACAGCCACAGCGCCAGCACGTGGCCGCGGAAGCGGTTGTCCACGTGGGCGGGAAGGATCCGCTTCAGCATCGATGGCTCCGGGAGCCCTGGGCAATGGCCGAGTATTCCGGCTGCGGGCGGTGGCGACGTGTGCCGGTAGTCCCGTGCGCGACACGGCCCGCAGGCGCTATCGTGCCGGCGGTCACATCCCGGCCATCCGCGCCGGCCACCCACGACATGCGACAGGATCCCCCATGCAATTCCTGATGCTGGTTTATTCCGACGCCACCCTGCTGGACGCGCTGCCCGGCGAACAGTACGACAAGCTGATGCGCGGCTGCCTGGAACACGCCGACGAACTGCACGCCGCCGGCAAGCTGAAAGGATCGCGCCAGCTCGAGCCGGCCGCCACCGCGCGCACCATCCGCACGCGCAACGGCAGCACCAGCGTGGTCGACGGCCCCTTCGCCGAAACCAAGGAAATGCTCGCCGGCTTCAACATCATCGAGGCGGACAGCTTCGAGGAAGCCGTGCGCATCGCCATGGAATTCCCGTGGTCGCGCACCGGCAGCATCGAGGTGCGGCCGATCCGCGACATGGACGCGGTGCGCGGCCGCGTCGGCGCGGCAAAGCCGCGGCATGCGGTGGGCAGCGAAGCGCTCTAGCGCGCTACGGCGCGGCCGCAGCACAGCGCCGCGCCACCGGGTTGCACTCGCCCGCCGCCGTTGCCGGTGACGTATCGCTCAGTCGCAACCGATCAGGGCGCCGATGTCGTGCGCCTGCGCCAGCAGGTAGTCGGCCTGCACGGTGGTGAGTTGCACACCGCGCTGCGCCTGCACCAGCGTGCCGAAGCCGTGCAGCGCCTTGCACGCCCGCGCCGGCGTGTCGGCGGCCAGCGCCGCGAGCGCGGCGTTCAACTTCACCCGCAACGCGCGGGCGATGCCGGCATCGATGGCGTCGAGATCGCCACGCAGGTCGTGGATCGCCTGCTCCGGCGACACCGCGTCGCGCAGCACCAGGTTGTGGTAACCGCCCGCGGCAATCCGCGTGACCCGGCCCAGCCCGGGCGGGATGCGGCCCTGCCCTTCGCTGTCGAATCCCCATGCGACCAGCGTGCCGTCGGCGCGCAGCGCGAGGCAGTGCTGGTCGCCGCCGGCGATCGCGACCACGTCGCCGAGCCCGGCGGGCACCGGGCGCGGGTTGTCGAAATCGCCCCACACCACCACCGTGCCGTCGGCCTTCAACGCCATGCTGAGCGCGTACGCGGCGGCAATCGCGACGACGTTGTCGAGGTCGGGCGGGATGTCGAGCTGGCCATCGATGTTGCTGCCCCAGGCCACCACCGTGCCATCGGACTTCAACGCCATGCTGTGGGAGCGGCCGGCGGCGATCGCCACCACGCCGTCCAGGCCGGGCGGCACCGTCGCCGCGCCCTCGAAATCACTGCCCCAGGCCACCACCGTGCCGTCCGACTTCAGTGCGAGGTTGTGCTGGAAGCCAGCGGCGATCGCGGTCACGCCGCTGAGGCCGGGCGGTACGTCGGTCTGGCCATTGGCGTTGCCGCCCCACGCCACCACCGTGCCATCCGCCTTGAGCGCGAGGCTGTGCCAGAGACCGCCGGCCACCGCGGTGACGCCGCTCAATCCCGGGGGCACATCGATCTGGCCGAAACTGTTGGCCCCGAACGCGGCGACCGTGCCGTCGGCGCGCACCACCAGGCTGAACAGGTGGCCCGCACCGATCGCGGTCGCGCCATTCGTGTCGGCGGGCACGGCGGTCTGGCCGTCCAGCGCCAATCCCCACGCCGCGACCGACCCCTGCGCGGATGCGCTCGCCGGCAGCAGCCAGCACAGCGCCAGCAGCGCGAAGGCATGGAAGCCGCCGCGGCAGATGCTCCGGGAACGGAGCGACTGCGCGATGGAGGATGCCCCGGACGACGGTGACTCTTCCCGGCTGCGCGCGTGCATCGCGAACCTCCTTGGCGCAGCTCCCCACGGCTGCAGACGTAGACCGACTCCAAACCACACGTGCCAGCAGACGTGCCAACAACGCATTCCAGTAATCAGCTTCACGCGGTATCGGCATGCCGCCGGTCATCCGCGGCGCGCTCGTTGCATGACTGCGGCAATCGCGCGGTCGCGGAGCATCGACATCGGATCACCGCCGCAACGATTTCACGCCGTCGCCGCAACCGTGAACCGTTGCGACGGGTTCAGCGCCGGCTGGCGCGGCCTTCATCCGCGCGCCCCTAAGGTGCCGGCTTGCACCAGGCACGGAGAAGCGAGATGAAGAGACAGGCACTGATCACCGCCGCGCTGCTGCTGGCGTTCACCGCACCCGCGTTCGCCGACAAGGGCCGCAAGCACGAGCATCCGCCGGGCCACACGCAGGCCGATGGCCGCCACGACAACGGCCGCCACCTGGGCTGGCAGAAGCAGGCGTGGAAGCGCGGCGACCGCATCGTGCTGGTCGAGGTCGAACCGCGTTACTACATCGACGACTACCGCATGTACCGGCTCGACGCGCCACCGCGCGGCTACCGCTGGATCCGGCCGATGGACGACCGCTACCTCCTGGTCGAAGTGGCCACCGGCCTGATCGTGCAGGCACTGGGTTACTGATCCGGCGACCGCAACAGGAAGGCCCCGCATGGCGGGGCCTTCCGCATGTGCACGCGTGCTCGCGCGCGCAATCGCAGCCGCTCAATCGCAGCTGATGCTCGGGTTCCAGTCCGCGAACAGGCCGTTGCGGTTGCCCTGCCACAGCCACACGTGCAGCACCCAGGCATCGACCGCGGGGTTGTAGTGGAAGGTCTGCCCGAACAGCTCCGGCACCGGATTGCTGCCCAGCGCATTGGCGAACACCAGGTACTCGACCGCCACCAGGCGTTTGCCGCCGGTGTTGGTCGGCGCGTACACCAGCAGTTCCGGCGTGGTCGCGTCGACTTCGGCATCGAAGAAGATGTTCCAGTTCACCTGGTGGTAGCCCATCCCGCCTTCCGGCGACGACAGGCAGGGCGTGAGCTGCTCGGTCCAGCCGGCGGCGATCGCGTTGTCGAGCGAATGGAACGCGGCGGTCGCCAGGCGCAGCTGCTGCAGTTGCGCGTTCAGCGCCGAATCCTGGCCCGCCATCGCAACTGGCGCAGCGCTCGTCGCCACGGCCAGGCCGATGGCGGTCAACAGGGTCTTGGAATTCATGCGGTTCTCCGTCGCGGGGGGAAGGCGCGGACGCCACGCATCCTGCATGTGCCGCAACGCGATCAACGCCGGTAGCGCGGCCAGCGGGACAGATTGCGACGGGTGTCACCCGCAATCCGCACAGACCCTCCCCATCCGGGTAATCGACAACGCCAACGGCGAGTTGCCGCAATGCAGGCCTGCCCCGTGCGACACGCCGCCATGAACCTCATCTATTCGCACAGCTATGCCAGCGCCCGCGCCTTCGCCATGCACCACGAGCTCATGCCCGGCGACTGGAAATGGCTGCAGGATGCCGACGTGCTGCGGCAGAACCCGCGCGCCGACGTGTTCAAGGTCGAGCGCTGGGAAGCCAACCCGCAGCGCGACAAGATCGACGAGGCGCTCACGCGCGCGCAGAAGGCGCACCGGTTGGGATCGCTGACCGAGGTCGATGCGTTCCGCGGCACGCTGGGCGTGTCCGGCACCTGAGCCGCGTCACCGCGCGATCCGGGAATCGTCGCCCGGTCCGTACCGCAAGTCGGCCGCGATCGCGCTCAGCAGGCGCCGGCGTCGACCCAGCCGTTGGCGACGCGACGCATGCGCTGCCCGCCGATGCAGCGCTCGTTCTTGGTGCCGGCGCGTTGCGCCTCTTCGCGCGCGCGCTGTTCGGCGCGCAGGCGCTGCTGCACCTTGAGCGCGGCCTGGCGCATTTCGCGCTGGGCTGCTTCCGTGGGTTCGCTGCGCGGGGCGGCGGCAGGCGCCTTGGCCGGCGCGGGCGGCGATGCGGCATGGGCGCAGCCGATGCCGGCCATGCAGGCCGCGATCATCACCATGCGCACGCTATGACCCAATTGCCCCATCGCGATTCCCCCGACGCCGACCGGCGCCTTCCGGCATCCGAACGATACCCGCCTCGCGGCGAGGATACCGGGACACACGCCGCAGCCGCGTCCGCGCGCCACTGCGTAGACTGCGCCCTCCTCCCAACGCCTGCCCCGCCGATGATCCGACGCACCCCTCGCCCGCCCGCCGCCACACCCGCCCGCGGCCTGCTGCTCGCCCTCGTCGCCGCGGCACTGGCCGCCTGCGCCACCGCACCCGCCGGTGCACTCGTGGACGGCCGCGAAGCGTTGCTCGAAGGCACCGTGACCGCCGTCGACACCACGCCGTGGACCTACGACGGCAACGCCGTGGTGACGGTAACGACGGCCAACGGCACCGTGCGCGTGCAGCTGCCGGCGCGCTGGAACCTGTGCAAGGCGCCGCCGCCGGACGACGTGCAGGCGCTGCAGCCCGGCGACCGCGTGCACGCCGCGGGCACCGCGATCGGCGCCGACAGCGTGGTGGTGTGCGCGCAACCGCAGCACCACCTGCGCAGGCTGCCCTGACCCACCTGCACGCCAGGCACTGACGCAACAAGGCCCCGCGCTGCGGGGCCTTGTCGTTTCATGCGGACCCGCGCTTACGCGCTGGTCGCCCGCCGCGGCAGCTTCCAGCCGGGACGGGCGAAGTGGCAGGTGTAGCCCTCGGGATAACGCAGCAGGTAGTCCTGGTGCTCGGGCTCGGCTTCCCAGAAGTCGCCGGCGGGCGCCACTTCGGTCACTACCTTGCCCGGCCACAGCCCGGAGGCATCGACGTCGGCGATCGTGTCGAGCGCGACGCGCTGCTGCTCCGGCGTGGTGAAGAAGATCGCCGAACGGTACGAGGTGCCCAGGTCGTTGCCTTGGCGGTCGCGCGTGGTCGGGTCGTGGATCTGGAAGAAGAACTCCAGCAGTTCGCGGTAGCCGATGCGCGCCGGATCGAACAGGATCTCGATCGCCTCGGCATGGCTGCCGTGGTTGCGGTAGGTCGCGTTGCGCACGTCGCCGCCGCTGTAGCCCACGCGCGTGGCGGCCACGCCGTCCATGCGCCGGATCAGGTCCTGCATGCCCCAGAAGCAGCCGCCGGCAAGGATTGCCCGCTCCAACCCGTCGCGCTCGAGTCCGGTGCTCATCGCACGTCCTCCACCTGGTCGAGGTAGTCGCCGTAGCCGGCCGCGGCCATCTCCTCGCGCGGGATGAAGCGCAACGCTGCCGAATTTATGCAGTAGCGCAGGCCGCCCTGGTCGACCGGGCCGTCGTTGAACACGTGGCCGAGGTGGCTGTCGCCGTGCGCCGAGCGCACCTCGATGCGGACCATGCCGTGCGAGGTGTCGCGCAGCTCGCTGACGTTGGCCGGCACGATCGGGCGGGTGAAGCTCGGCCAGCCACAGCCGGATTCGAACTTCGCCGAGGACGCGAACAGCGGCTCGCCCGAGACGATGTCGACGTACAGGCCCGCCCGGTGGTTGTGCAGGTATTCGCCGGTGCCGGGGCGCTCGGTCGCACTTTCCTGGGTGACGCGGTACTGCTCCGGCGTCAGCCGGGCGAGGGCGTCGGGGGTCTTGCGGTAATCGCTCATGGGGCGCTCCAGCGGGGGAACCGGTCGGGTTCCTCTACATGGGGCCGGGGCGGCCCGGGACAATATCGCGGCGGGGGGCCGGAAAAAGAAAAACCCGGCCGAAGCCGGGTTTCTCGTTGCATCAGCGGTGCGGCGCTCGGATCAGAGCGGCTGCACGGCGTCGGCTTGCAGGCCCTTCTGGCCCTTCACCACGGTGAAGGTAACCTTCTGGCCTTCCTGCAGGCTCTTGAAGCCATTGCTCTGGATCGAGCGGAAGTGCACGAAGACGTCTTCGCCATTCTCACGGCTGATGAAGCCGAAGCCCTTGGCATCGTTGAACCACTTGACGGTACCGGTTTCACGGTCGGACATGTTGCTGCTCCTTACAAGGAAAAATCGCCGCGGTTGCGGCAGGAAAGCTGGTTGCAAGGAGAAGCGGGTACAACGTTGTAGCGAACGTCCGGCATGGCGCCGGCACCTACAGCATCAGGCCACGATTCAGTGACCCTTACGAACTCAGCGCGCGCACGGTAAGCGGTGCTGGCCCGTAATGCAATCCCACCCCCCCGGGCGGTTCAGGTTTTCCGGATGAATGGGCCGGCGGCGGCCCGGCCGCGTGCCCTCAGTCCTCCTCGCCACCGCCGGCACGCAGACGCCGGTGCAGCCGGTGCACGGCCAGCAGGCTGGTGCCCAGGCCGAGTACGGCCAGCACCAGCATCCAGCCGCCCTGGCGGCGGATCAGACTCTCGCCCAGCAGCACCGTGCCGGCCGCAAACGGCGCCTCCACCAGCGCCAGCACCGCCAGGTACAGGCGGAACGGCACCCGCAGCAGGCCGAACAGGTAGCCCGGCAGTTCCGACGGCATCGCCACCTGGAACAGCAGCGCAGTCGGGAAGTCGACCTGCGCGGGCAGGCGCCGCAGGTAGAAGTCGGCCAGCCGGGCCGGGACCAGGCCGCGCACCATTGGCCGCCCCAGGTAGCGTCCGGTCGCGTAGGCGCAGGCGCCGCCGAGCAGCCAGCCCAGCCACAGCAGCAGCGCCGTGCCGGCCCGACCCCAGCTGTACACCGCCATTGGCACCAGCACTGCGCTGGAGAAGAACGCGAGCATCGCCGACAGCCCCGACAGCGCCACGAACACCACCCGCCCCGCGAGTGGATGCGCGCCGATGTACGGCGCGGCCTGCGCGAGCAGCTGGTGCAGCGCCGCAAACAACGCATCGACCGACAGCAGCAGCGCCACCAGCGCGCACAGCAGCAGCAGCGCCAGCGCGCGGCGCCAGTGGTGCAGGAACTGCGCGAGGCGCGGGCGTGGAAGGCGCGGAGCCATGGCGGCGGGCGGAACCATGCGGCGATGCCCCCTATCCTGCCACCGCGTGCACCGCCGCCGCGGCGCGTTCGACCTCCTCCGGCGTGTTGACCAGGCTCGGCGCGAGGCGCGCGTAGCTCACCGCATACGGGCTGGTGCTGGCGATGACGCGGCGCTCCAGCAACCCCTTCACCACTTCGTCCGGCGACTTCCCGGCAACCTCGAAGGCGACCAGGCCGGCGGACAGGTCGCCGGACATCGGCGTGTGGATGCGCACCTTGCGGTTCTGCGCGAGGTTGGCCTTGAGCTGGTCGTTGAGGCTGCGGATGCGTGCGGCCACGCGCGTGCGGTCCATCGCCTGGTGCATCGCGAACGCCGCTGCCATCGCCCACTGGTGCTCGAACGCGTGGAAACCGCCCGGCGTCATGCGCGCGGCGTTGGTGGGCGTGTTCGGATCGCGGCCCTCCATCCACGCGTTGTACGACTCCAGGTCGCTGAAGTTGGGAATGGTCGGCCGCAGCCGCGCCCAGTTCTCCGCGTTCGCCCACACCAGCGCGGTGCCGCGCGGCGCGAACATCCACTTGTGGCAGCCCGCGCAGACGTAGTCCGCGCCCATGGTCGCGACCGTCTCGTCGACCGCGCCGAGCCCGTGCACGCCGTCCAGCACCAGCAGCACCCCGGGGTGCTTGGCCTTGAGCGCAGTGGCAATTTCGCGCACCGGCAGACGGATGCCGGTGCTCGAATGCACCCACGTCAGCCCGACCACGCGCGTGTTCGGCGCCATCGCCTGCAGCAGGCGCTCGATCATCGACGCGGTGGTCGCGGTCGCCGCATCCTCGAACAGGGCCAGCCGGCGCATCGTCGCACCGGCGCGCTCGGTGGCCAGGCGGATCGACTCGTGGTGCGAGTAGTGGTCATGCACCGTCGTCAGCACCTCGTCGCCGGGCTGCAGCGGCAGGCCGTGGTAGACCAGGGCGAGGCTTTCGGTGGTGCTGCGCGTCAGCGCGACCTCTTCGGGCTTGCCGCCCAGGTAGCGCGCGATCGCGACCTGCACCTTGAGCGGCAGGTTGGAGGCGTCGTCGGTGAACATGCCGTGCTCGACCACCTGGAACGGATTGCGGTCGATCGCCCGCCGCCAGCCTTCGATCGCATCGCGCACCGGCGCCGGGTGGCTGGCGATGAAGAAGCTGGCGAAGTGCAGGTACGCAGGATCCAGGGTGAACTGCGCACGCACCCGCGCCCAGTCCGACAGGTCCGGCAATGCCGGCGTCTCCTGCGCGAGCACGGCGGCGAAGGACGGCAGCAGCGCACCGGCGCCCAGGGCGACGGGCACGGCGAGGAAACGGCGGCGGCTCAACGAAGCAGGCATCGGCATGGCTCCACGCAATGGGACACGACAGCCAACGCTGTGGCGGTGGCACGTCGGCCATGGAGGGCGCGCCGGTCATGGCCTGGGTCTTGCGTGTGCGGGTCGGAGCCATCGATGCCGGCGCCAACTGCTTCGCGCGTAATTCCCCTCGCCCCGCTTGCGGGGTGAAGGCGGGCGTTTGTGCGCCACTGGCGAACGCCCGACTGAACGCCCTTGCGCCATGCGCAAGGGCCGGGAGCACAGCGAGGGACCCTGCGGGCACTTCTCCCCGCAAGCGGGGAGAAGAACAGCGTGCGATGTCGGAACCATCCCTTATCGCAACGGAGAGAAAAAGGCGCCGCTGCGTTTGCGGATCACCCCTTCGCCTTCACCTCGCCAATGCGGAACCGGCATACATGCCCACCGCGCACGATGCATTCCATGTGGTGGATGCGATGCCCGGAGGCCGCTTCCATGAAGGCGACGTCGAAGCGGCACACGTCCGGGTGCGCGCGGGCAAGCGCGTGGAACACGCAGTTGTAGGCCTCGACCTGCGCCTCGCCGCCGCGCTGCGTGGCGACCGCTTCGTAACCCACTTCATCCATGCGCTTCGCCAGCGCGGCGGCGACGTCCTCGCGCGGCAGTTGCGGATCGGGCACCGGCTCGGCCGCGCCCAGGTCCTGGCCCAGCGCCACCAGCAGTTCGCGCGCGCCGTCGTCGCCCAGCCGCGCGATCACGCCCTGCATCAACGCCCCGGCGATCTGCGCGTAGTTGCGCGGGAACAACGCGTGCGCCTCGGCGGTGAGGCGGAAGCGCGCCTCTGGGCGGCCGCCGGTCGGTCGCGGCGGCATCCGCTCCACCCAGCCCTTCACCAGCAGCGTGTTGAGGTGTTGCCGCACCGCGTTGTGGCTGATGCGCAGGCGCTCGCACAACGCTTCCACGCCGATCCCCTCGGGCTGCTGCAGCATGTGCCGCAGCAGCGCCTGTTGCGTCTGTCCGAGGTGGCGGAGTTCGGCCATCGCGCGTGCGTCCGGACTACCGGTTCAACTCGCCTGCTTCGGGAACTGCTTGGCCAGCGCGCCCGCCATCGCATCGGCGATCGTGTCCATGTGCTGCTGCATGGCCGCCCAGGTCTTCGCTTCGCCGACGCGATCGCCGCGCATCACTTCGCTGATCTGCGCGGCATGATGCGCGCCGTGCGCAATCAGCAGGCCGCGCACCGCATCCTGCGGCAGGTAGGGATTGGCGCCGGACAGGAACACCGCAATCTCGCCGGCGTTCTGCGTCAGCGTCGCCATCGCCGCGTTCACGCCGTTGCGGTTGCCGGCGCGTTCGGCATCGGTCATCGCCTTGACCGCGCCCCAGTGCCCGGCCAGCAACGCGAGCATGCGTTCGCCGGCCGGCTTGCCGTAGAAGCCGGCGACCGCGGCGGACAACTGCTTCGCATTGGCCACCACCGCATTGGCCGCCGCCTCGCTGCGCCTGGCGTCGCCGGCCTTGACCGCGAACGCGTACTCGCGCGTCTTCTCGACATGGCCGTGCCACAGCGTGCGCAGCGTCGCCTGCAACTTCGGTGCGGACACCGCCGCCGTCGGCGTGGCCGCCGCGTGCGCGCCTTCGTGCGCCTGCGCGCCCGGCGGCACCAGCAGGCCCGAGATCAGTAGGAAGGTCAGGTACTTCATGGGTATCGCTCCTGTTCGGTCGCACAACCGCGACAGGCGGATTCCGGCACGCCCCGAACCTACGCACAACGAACCCATGTGTAAAGGTCATTGCCACACCAATGCGACGCGCAGATCCGGCCCCGGTTGCGCACGATCAGTCGCGTCTTCGCTGACGGCTGCGCGCACCACACCCATCACGGTGAGTCTGGCCGCTGCCGCCGCGACTCCCGCGTATTACCCGATGCGGCATGGAGATGCCGCACGCGACAGCGCGCTGCGCCGGCCGGAGCGTCAGGTGATGCACGCCACCCCACGGACGCGCGAGCGCAGACCGGCCCGGCCTCGCCTGCATGGAGATCCACCGGCATGAAACCCCTCTCCCTGGCCCTCGCCGCGCTCGCCCTGGCCGCCGCATCCCTCGCCGCGACGCCCGTACACGCCGCGCCGTCCGAATGCACGCCCGCCGGCGACTGCACCGCCTACCGCAACCGCCTGAGCATCCCCGCACATGCGCTGTCCTACGGCGGCGCCGCGTTCACCCTGGATGCGCGCGGCATCGACTGGGCCAACAACAGCGGCACCGCGACGCTGACCATGCGCCGCCCACTCGACTTCCGCGGCGACAAGGTGCGGCTGACTTTCGTCTACCAGGCCACCAGCGGCCTGCCCGGCAGCAACGTGTTCGCCGTGGATGCGATCGCCTTCCACCACGGCAGCGGCTTCGAGACCTACGGCGGCTTCCTCTCGCCCGCGCTGGAACTGCCCGAAGACGCAACCGCCCTGCTGGAGCAGTCGACCGTGGTCGAACCGGGCGAAGGCTGGAACCCCGAAGGCCCGTGGTGGTACTTCGAGATCCATCGCCTCGGCAGCAACAACGCCAGCCTGCGCTTGATGGCGGTGACACTGGAGTACTAGCCGGTCGTCGCCGCGTCTTCCCGCAGCGGGAAGACGAGGGCGCAGCGCCGATATCGCAGGGACGCCGTCAAGTTTGTTCCCGACTGTCGGAGGTGCGTCGACCATGGGCACGGGCATCCTGCGGACCAAGTCGATCGAGCGCGCGCTGGCCGGACGCGAGGCGCCCGAGTACCGGCTCAAGCGCAACCTCAGCGCGCTCGACCTGACCGTCTTCGGCGTCGGGGTCGTCATCGGTGCCGGCATCTTCACCGTCGCGGGCAAGGCCGCGTCGGTGCATGCGGGGCCGGCGGTGATGCTGTCCTTCGTCCTCGCCGCGCTGTGCTGCACGCTGGCCGCGCTGTGCTACGCCGAGTTCGCCGCGTCGGTCCCGCTGTCCGGGTCGGCCTACACCTTCAGCTACGTCGCGCTGGGCGAACTGGTGGCGTGGATCATCGGTTGGGACCTGATGCTCGAACTGGCGCTCGCCGCCGCGGTCGTGGCGCAGGGCTGGGGCGTGTACCTGGAAATCTTCCTCGGCCAGCTCGGCATCGCCCTGCCGACGGCGATCTCGCCGCAATCGCCACAGGCGCTGTTCAACCTGCCCGCGTTCGCCCTCGTCGCCGTGCTGACGGCGCTGGTCGCCTACGGCATCAAGGAATCGCTGCGCGTCAACCTGGTCCTGGTGGTGATCAAGGTCGGCATCGTGCTGTTCGTGATCCTCGCCGGCATCCGCTTCATCGATCCGGCGAACTACTCGCCGTTCATCCCGCCCAGCGCGCCGGCGCCGGCCACGACCGGCGGCGTGCACGCGCCGCTGCTGCAGCTGCTGTTCGGCGTGCAGCCGACGATGTTCGGCGTGTCGGGCATCTTCTCCGGCGCGGCGCTGGTGGTGTTCGCGTTCCTCGGCTTCGACGTCGTCGCCACCACCGCGGAGGAAGCGCGCCGTCCGCAGCGCGACCTGCCGATCGGCATCATCGCCTCGCTGGCGATCTGCACGGTGCTCTACGTCGGCGTGGGCGTGGTGCTGACCGGCATGCAGCCGTACACGCAGATCGCGACCAGCGGCGCGATGGCGCAGGCGTTCAACGCAGTCGGCAAACCGGGCTACGCGACGGTGATCTCCGCGGGCGCGGTGATCGGCCTGGCGACGGTGGTGATGACCGCGCTGATCGGCGCGAGCCGCGTGCTGTTCGCGATGTCGCGCGACCGCCTGCTGCCGCCCGCGCTCGGCCGCACCCATCCGCGCACCGGCACGCCGCTGCGGCTCACTGTCGGTCTGGGTGTCGTGGTCGCGCTGGTAGCGGCCTTCACCCCGGTGGGCGAACTCGAGGAGATGGTCAACATCGGCACGCTGGCCGCGTTCCTGCTGGTCTCGCTGTCGGTACCGGTGCTGCGCCGACGCCGCCCCGACCTGCAGCGGCCGTTCAAGGTGCCGCTCTCGCCGTGGCTGCCGTGGTTGTCGGCCGTGGCCTGCGCGCTGTTGATGCTCAACCTCAGCGGCCTGACCTGGATCCGCTTCATGGTGTGGTTGGCCGCGGGTTTGGCCGTGTACGCGCTGTACGGCTACCGGCGCGCGCGCCGGCCGCCATGACGCAGGACGGGGTTGTTACTCCGCGCGCACCCGCCAGCGCCGCGCGAACTCGCACGCACCGGCGATGGCGAGGGTCAGCGCGATCGTCGACAGCAGCTGCACGCGCGGGCCGGGCGTCAGCAGCGCCAGCGCGAAGATCATCGCGAGGATGCCCAGCCCCAGCGCGGTATTCCACGGGAAGCCGCGCATGCGGAACGGCAGCGCGGTGCCGGCACGGTCGGCGCGGCGGCGCAGGATGAACTGCGACAGCAGCGAGATCGTCCACACCATCAGGCAGGTCGAGCCGACCAGGTTGAGCAGCGCCGGCAGCACGCGCTCGGGATACAGCGCCTCCAGCAGCGTGGCGATGAAGCCGAACACCACGCTCGCCAGCACCGCCGCCACCGGCACGCGGCGGCGGTCGAGTCCGCCGAGGAAGGCCGGCGCCTCGCCGCGCCGCGACAGCGAGTAGATCATCCGCGACGCGCCGTAGAGGTTGGCGTTCAACGCCGACAGCAGCGCGACCACGGCGACCAGGGTGATCGCGGTGGCGGCGCCGGGAATGGCGACGACCTGCAGCACCGCGGCGAACGGCGACTTCAGCGATTCGCTGGTCCACGGCACCACCGCGACGATCACCGCCAGCGAGCCGATGTAGAACACGGCGATGCGCCAGGCAACGGTGCGGATCGCGCGGGCGATGCTGCGTTCGGGGTCCTGCGTCTCGGCGGCGGCGACGGCGACGATCTCGGTGCCGCCGAACGCGAACACCACCACCAACAGCGCCGCGCCGATGCCTGCCAGCCCCTTCGGTGCGAAGCCGCCGTGCGCGGTGAAATTGCCCAGCCCCGGCGACGGCACGTGCGGCAGCAGCCCGCACAGCAACAGCACGCCGATGACGATGAAGGCGAGGATCGCCACCACCTTGAGGATCGCGAACCAGAATTCGAACTCGCCGAAGTTGCGCACGCCGAACAGGTTGACCGCGGTGAACAGCAGCATCACCACCAGCGAGGTGCCCGCGACCGGCAGCGAGGGCCAGACCGTGGCGAGCAGGCCGGCGGCGCCGACCGATTCGGCGGCGACCACGACCACCACCTGCGCCCACCACAACCAGCCGATGGTCGCGCCCGCGGCGGGACCGAGCGCTTCGCCGGTGTAGACCGAGAACGCGCCGCTCGCCGGATTGGCCGCGGCCATCTCGCCCAGCGCGTGCATGACGATGATCACCAGCGCGCCGGCGATCAGGTACGACACCAGCACCGCCGGCCCGGCCGCCTGCACGCCGACGCCGGAGCCGAGGAACAGGCCGGCGCCGATCGCGCTGCCCAGGCCCATCATCACCAGCTGGCGCGGTTTCAGGGCATGGCCGAGTTGGGCATCGGCAGCGGACGGAGCGGCGGCGGAGGGCGGAACGGAACGGGAAGTCACCGGCGGGGTCGCATCGGAAGCGGAACGAGGGTCAGGTTCATAGCCGATTTACCCGCTGCGCGTAAATGCGCGCCGCCGGTTATCGCGCGTCGTCACGGACCTGCCCCGCTCCGGCAAAGGAATCCGCGCGATCCGGCACTACGCCGTCTGCACGCGCAGCGCCGGCGCGCGCGTGGGCGCCGCCGCGCTGCCCTGCCACTTCCACAGCAGCGCCAGCACGGCCAGGTCGACCGCCACCGCGAACACCGTCGACTCCGGCCCGAACGCGCCGCCGGTCATCCACGCCGGCCGGTCCAGCAGCTGCGGCAGGAACCAGCCCGGCAGGTCGACGCCGCTGACATCGAAGCCGAGCACGTGGCCCTGCATCCAGTTCCAGCCCAGGTGCAGGCCGAACGGCAGGGCCAGGCTGCGCGTGCGCAGGTAGGCCATGCCCAGCATCAGCGCACCGAGCGCGATGTCGAGCGACGCCCACACCCGGGTCGCGCCCTGCATGTCCGGGTTGCCCCAGTGCGCGGCGGCGAACAGCACCGCGAGCGCGATCTGCGCGACCCACACGCCCGCGCCGTCGACCAGGCGCTGGAACAGGAAACCGCGGAACAGCGTTTCCTCGAACAGCGCCACGAACACGAACACGTACAGCCCCGTGCCCATCGCGCCGAGGCTGCGCGCCGGATCCAGCTGCAGGCGGACCGCGCCGCTCGCCCACATCAACGCGACCACCAGCGCCATCGAGCCCATGCCCAGCGCCGTGCCCCACGCGGCTTCCTTGGCCCAGCGCCGGTCCAGGCGGAAGCCGACGCTCGCCAAGGGCTCGCGGCGCAAGCGCGTGCACACCCAGGTCGCGAGCAGGATGAAGGCGAACGCCAGCGGCTCCAGCCACGGCTTGCCGATACCCAGATCCCTGAGCGCGTGCGACAGCGGCGTGTAGGCGAAACGCGTGGCGAAGACGACGGCGATGAACAGCAGCATCCACCAGCCGTTGCGCAGGCGCCGTTCGCGATTGAAGAAGAGGTTGCGCAAGCGCCGCTCCGGGGCTGGGTTTTCCGCATTGTCGGCGGGCGTGTCGCGGCTGCGGAATGTGCAGGAGGTCACCGTGCCGCGCGGCAGGGCTACGGCGTTCCGATGCCGTAATCCGTAGCCCAGGTAAGCGCAGCGCACCCGGGGCCTTGTCAGCGTGCGAATGCGGATCATGCGCCGGATTGCGTTCCGCCATGCGGTGTCGCCGCTGCCCTCCATGGCTTGCGGTGAGAAACCCGGGTGCGCTGCGCTTACCCAGGCTACGTGCCTGCGCATCTCATTCTTCGATGGCTTCGACACCTTGCTGCTTCAGGCGCTCGAGGTGCGCGTGCATTTCCTGCAACTGCTCGGCCGAATGCCCCTGCCACTCCACCACTTCGCCGACGACGCGGAACGGCGCGCGCGAGCGGTACGACCGGGTGGGATTGCCGGGAAACCGCTTGTTGGTCAGGTTCGGGTCGTCTTCGATCGCGCCCGTGGGTTCGACGATGTAGATCCGCCCGCGGCCGGCACCGACGGCCAGTTCGGCGCCCCAGGTCGCGGCGTCCAGCGTGGCGCTCAGGTAGACGAAGGCCGCCTGTTTCCGGCTGCCGTAGTTGGAGGCATGGCCCGGCGCGATCAGGTCGCCGACGTGGAGGTCGGCCTTGCTGCCGTGGTAGTACGTCTGCGTATCGGTCATCGCATCGCTCCGGTGTGCTGCCTTCTCGGCAGGCCGGCGATGCTGCGCCACGCCCCGGGCCTTGCCGCAAGCCCGGTGCTGTTCTATAAATTGGTTGTGGGAGGCGCAGCGCGCCTCCCATTTGTTTTTGGCGTTGCCACTGCGCAATCGATGCGCACCCGGGTGCGCTGCGCTAACCCGGGCTACACCCGCTGAACAGCACGCATCCAACGTGCGGCCCAACCCGCCCTGCGCGGGTTACGGCTTGGGTTCCTTCAGCTCGATGATCAGCGTCCTGACCATCGCCTTGCCGGTGTTCTTGGTGTCGTGGGTGACCGGATCGCTCCAGATCACCTCGCCGGGCTTGCGTTCCATCGCCCTGGTGGTGCCGTCGGCCATGGTCTGCATCGCCATGCCACTGCTCAGGAACACCACGATGTTGTCGCCGTGCGAGTGCATGCCCGTGCTCTGGCCGGGCGCCATCTGCAACTCGATCACGCGGACCTTGTCGTTGTCGATCACCACCTTGGCGTTCTTGCCGGCGGTCATGGCGAGGTCCTGCGCGAGCGCCGGCAGCGCCACCAACGCAAGCGGAAGGCAGGCGGTCAACAGGCGGAAACGCTTCATCGGGGCACTCCACTCGCGAAGGTGCGCTGTTAAACCACGGCCCTGCCAGCGAAGCCATCACCCGGTCGGGGCGGCGGGCGTATCGTGGGCCCGACGCCACGCCGCAACGGGAGGCACGCCATGCGCCCACCTGCATCCGACGCACTGTTCGGCGGTTCGCTGCCCGAGCTGTACGAGCGGCACCTGGTGCCCCTGATCTTCCAGGCGTATGCCGTCGACCTCGCCGCACGCACGGCCGCGCTCGCGCCGCATCGCGTGCTGGAGATCGCCGCCGGCACCGGCGTGGTGACGCGCGCGCTGGCCGCGCGGCTGGGCCGCGACGTCGACATCGTCGCCACCGATCTCAATGCGCCGATGCTGCAATACGCGGCGCGCATCGGCACGGCGCGCCCGGTGCAATGGCAGCCGGCGGACGCGCAGCACCTGCCCTTCGCCGATGCCGAGTTCGATGCGGTGGCCTGCCAGTTCGGCGTGATGTTCTTTCCCGACAAGCCCCAGGCGTTCGCCCAAGCGCGGCGCGTGCTGCGCCCCGGCGGCACCCTGCTGTTCAACGTGTGGGACCGCATTGGGGAGAACGTGTTTGCCGACACCGTGACCACCGCGCTGGCGGACGTCTTTCCCGACGATCCGCCGCGCTTCCTCGCCCGCACGCCGCACGGCTACTTCGACACCGCCACCATCGCGCGCGACCTGGCGCGCGGCGGATTCACCCAACCGCCGCGCATCGACACCGTCACGCTGCTCGCCCGCGCCGACCACCCGCGCACGGTCGCCGTGGCGTACTGCGAGGGCACGCCGCTGCGCAACGAAATCGAAGCGCGCGACACCTCCCGCCTCGCCGCAGCCACCGCAGCCGCCGAAACCGCGCTGGCCCGGCGCTTCGGCAGCGGCGCCATCGAAGGAAGAATCCAGGCGCACGTGGTCGAGGTGCGGCGAACGGAGTGAGGGCGATCTGCATGGATGACCCTTCTCCCCGCTTGTACCGGCAAAGCGCCGCTCATCGCCCTGCGGGCCCTTCTCCCCGCAAGCGGGGAGAAGGAAAGGCAACAGCAGCTACCATCCTGCTGCCACCCCCAGCCCGATCCCGCCTGCACCATGAGCAGCGACGACACCTCCGCGCAACGCCACGCCGCCCTGCTCGCCAAGCGCGAGCAGCTGTACGCGCAGCAGGCCGAACGCATGGCGCAGCAGCGGCATGCGGAGAACGTCGCGCATTTCGAGCGCTACCTCGGCGCCGCGTTGGCCCAGGCCGGCGTGCGTCACGAACTCCTGTGGAGCACCGAAACACGCCGCGGCCCCCTGACCCGCTATCCGATCGGCTTCGCCAGCGTGCGCTGGGACCGCGTGCCGCACGCCGTCAGCACCCCCGGCGGCAGCGACGCGGAATTGAAGGAGCTGTTCGATGCGGCCCTGGCCGCACTGGCGATCGCCCCGGCCACCGAGGTGATCGTCGACTGGTGCATCGTCGGCCGGCCGCGCGTCGCGCTGTCCGCCGCCGATGCCTCCACCCATGCAGTGGCGCTGATGCGACACGCATCGGACATGTGGCTGTATGCCGACGATGCGCCGTGGTTGATCGAGGTGTACCACGAAGGCAGCGTCACCTACGCGGCGCAGCCCGGACGGGAAGAGGATGCCGGCGATGGGTGGCGGCGGCGCTGACGCGCAGGCCTTGCGCCAGACGCGATGCCGACACCGGTAGGCACCGGGAAGCCGAAGCCCCGGGTGCGCTGCGCTTTACCCGGGCTACCAGGCTGCAGTTGCCCACGCCAGCTTGACCTCAGCCGTCGCGCCCGCGTCCGCAACGCAGCAACTGGAGCACGTCGCGCGTCTGCGCGTCGAAATACAGCGCGCGGTCCGGATAGAAGGCGAGGACGCCGGGCGTCGTGGCATGCGCCGCGAACGAACGCATCGCCTCGCACGCCTGCGGGGTGCGATTGGCCGCCACCGCCGATGCGGCCGCGTCCAGGTCGCCATTGAGGACGGCGCGGTCGGCGTCTTCGATCGCCAGCAGCGCATCCAGGTCGACGCGCATGTCGGCAATCGCTTCGCCCGGGGTGATTCCACGACTCACCAGCGCGAAGTTGACGGCGTGGCCCATCGACAGCTTCACCACGTTGTCCAGCCCGGACGGCAGGGCCTTGCCTTCCTGGAAGCCCCATTCGCGCACTGTGCCGTCGCGCAATACCGCCGCGGCCTGGCGCCATTTGCCGGCACCCAGCGCACGCGCGCGGGGCAGGTCCACCGGCACCGGTCGCGGATAGTCGTAGGCATCGCCCCACGCCACCACCGTGCCGTTCGACTGCAGCGCCTGGTTGTAGGCGTTGCCGGCGTCGATCGCGACCACGTTCACCAGCGGGGGCAGGTCGAGCTCGCCATCGTTGTTGCTGCCCCACGCCACCACCTGACCGTCGGAACGCAGCGCGAGCGCATGGCTGCGACCGGCCGCGATCGCGACGACGTTGCGCAATCCCACCGGCACGTCGGTCTGGCCGGACGAGTTGTCGCCCCACGCCAGCACGCGCCCGTCGGAGGTCAACGCCATGGCGAAATCGCCACCCGCGGCAATGGCGGTCACGCCCGCAAGTCCGGCCGGCACGAACGTCGCGCACACGGGGTCGGCGCCGATCGCGGCGACCGTGCCCGTGCGATACAGGACCAGCAGGCAGTTCTCGTTCACGGCGATGCCCTTGGCGTTCGTCGCCCGCACCACCGGCGGCATGGTTCCGATCTCGATCACGTCGCCGTTGGCGCGCAGCACGTACGGCACGGCCATGGCGACCGCATCGTCCAGGGAATAGGGAACATCGAGCGCGCGGTTGCCGACTTCACCGCCCCAGGCAACCACGCGGGTGCGGGCCGCGAACGCCGCGGCGGAACACAACAACAGGCACAGCGTCAGAAGACCGCACCACGCCCGAAGGCGCGTGCGGCGCGACCCGGCGCGACCGGCGGGCGCGGCGATTGCGGTGGTGGAACTGGCATACGTCGACATGGCGTCTCCTCCGATGAGGTGTTGGCGTGGCCGGCACTCCCTGCTCCGGATGCTGTCGATCCGCTGCCTGATCGCTCGCAGCTGCGCGAAGCGATGCCAGAAAGTACGCAGGACTTCGCGGGCACCGGACATGGCGATGGCGACGCCATTTCCTGAATCGGGCGGAGCGTTGATCGCAACACGCATGACTCGGCAGACACCCCTGACCGGGTGCGTGACCTCCGAAGGCAACACCGGCCTGCGAATGCGCGCCGTCGTGCTCGCGTTGCGCGAACCGGCCCCCGGGTGCGCTGCGCTTACCCGGGCTACGTTGGCTGCATGGCCGCATCGCGGCCAAGCGCTTGCGCCAGGCTCAGAACGCCAGCACTTCGCTGCGCTTGGTGCGGAAGGCCGCATCGACGATCGCGGCGTCCACCACCGAAGCGACTTCAAAGCCGCCGCGTGCGATCGCGGCGAGCGCATCGCCCAGGGTGAGGCGGCCTTCGATGCGCACCAGCTGCGCCTCGAGGTCGAAGTTGATGCGGCTGCCGATGTCCACCTGCAGCAACGAATGGGTGATGCGGCGCATGTCGTCGCGATCGCGCAGGGCCTGCAGGCGCAGCTTCATCGCGCGGCTCCCGCGTTGGCCAGCGCGACGCGCGTGTCGACGACAGCGTCGACGCCGCGCCACCACGGCGTCGCCGCGTGCGGCGCGGCCAGGTCGAGGCGTTCGCCCATGCGCGGCGTGGTCAGGGCGATGCCGCGCTGCGCCGCGAGTGCGCTCACGCGTTCGAACGGCTCGGTCCAGCCATGCATCGCGAGGTCGAAGGTGCCGTTGTGCATCGGCAGCAGCCAGCGCCCGCGCAGGTCCTGGTGCGCCTGCACGGTCTGCTCCGGCTGCATGTGCACGTACGGCCATTGCGGGTCGTACGCGCCGGTTTCCATCAGGGTCACGTCGAACGGGCCGAAGCGGCGGCCGATCTCCTTGAAGCCATCGAAGTAGCCGGTGTCGCCGCTGAAGAACACGCGCAACCCGTCCGCGTCGGCGGCATCGCCGGGGGTGGCGTCGGCGTGCGCGTTGTCGACGATCACCCACGACGCCCACAGCGTCTTGTTGCCGTCGAACAGGCCGCGTCCGGAGAAGTGCTGCGCCGGCGTCGCGGTGAACCGCACGCCGTCGATGGTCGCGCCCTGCCACCAGTCGAACTGGTACACCTTGGCCGGATCCACGCCCCACGCGACCAGGCGGTCGCCGACGCCGAGCGGGGTCAGGAACACCTCGGTAGTGCGGGCCAGGCGCCGCACCGTGTCGCGATCGAGGTGGTCGTAATGGTCGTGCGAGAGGATCACCCCGCGCAGCGGCGGCAGGTCCTCGAGCGCGATCGGCGGCGCGTGGAAGCGCTTGGGCCCCAGCCATTGCACCGGCGAGGCGCGTTCGGCGAACACCGGGTCGGTGATCCAGAAGCCGCCGCGCAGCTTGATCAGCATGGTCGAGTGGCCGAGCCGGAACAGGCTGCGGTCGGGCGCGGCCTCCAGCTGGGCGCGGGTCAACGCCAGCACCGGCGGGGCGGCGGCCGGCACCGCGTCGGCCGGCTTGTTGAGCAGCACGTTCCAGACGATGCCCAGGGTCTTGAGCAGGCCGTCGGCGGGCTTGGGCACGGGGTTGCGGAACACGCCGCGCTCGGACTGCGGCGAGTCCGCGTAGGCGGCGAGCGGGGCGTTGGTGTGGGCAGCGGAGAGCAGGCAGGCGGTCACGGTCAGGACTCCGGAGAACAGGGCGAGGCGACGCAGGCGGCGGAAACGGGGGCGTCGGGGCATGGGGTGGGCCGGGTGGAAGAAGTACACTACACAGTGTAGTTACGTTCGGGAAAAAGTAAACCCCCGGGTGTAAACTTTCCGCATGAGCGACCCCAGCGCCCCCCTCCGCCTGACCGACCGCAAGCGCGCGGCCATCCTCGACGCCGCCGTGGCCGAGTTCCGCCAGTCCGGCTACGAAGCCACCAGCATGGATCGCGTCGCCGCCAGCGCCGGCGTGTCCAAGCGCACCGTCTACAACCACTTCCCGAGCAAGGAAGCGTTGTTCGCGCAGATCCTCCACCAGCTGTGGGAGAGCAGCCTCGACGGCCTCGACCTCGCCTACCGCGCCGACCGCCCGCTGCGCGAACAGTTGCTGGAACTGGTGAAGCAGAAGCTGCGCCTGCTGCACGACGGCAGCTTCGTCGACCTCGCCCGCGTCGCCATCGCCGCCGCGATCCACTCGCCCGAACGCGCGCAGGACATGGTCGCGCGCATGGGCGAACGCGAAGAAGGCCTGACGATCTGGATCCGCGCCGCCGCCGCCGACGGCCGCCTGAAGACCGACGACCCGCTGTTCGCGTCGATGCAGCTGCAGGGACTGGTGAAGGGCTTCGCGTTCTGGCCGCAGATCACCCTGGACCAGCCGCCGCTCACCGCCGCGCAGCAGAAGCACGTGGCGGAATCGGCGGTGGACATGTTCCTCGCCTACTACGGCTGAGGCTGCGAAGACCCGGGTGCGCTGCGCGTGGCCGGTTACATCGCTACCAACACCGACTCGCCCATGTCACTCGTGGGCATCGTTCTACGCTGGAGAGGTGTGTGGTCTTGTCGCACGCGATCGCGATCCGCGCGCCGCGAATGTGTCCGCTGCCGCAGGAACTTGGCGTAGTTGTTGGTGATCGAATTCGATCGCCCATTCCAAGGAGTTGGACATGAAACATACCGCGCTCATGGCGACCCTCGTTACCTCGCTCGCACTGTTGTTGCTCGGCTGCTCGGCTGCATCGCAACCGCCACGCAGCACGAATCAGTCAGGCGCGACGGAGCCACGCACCATGGATCGTGCAGGCGTGGCGACACCACGCCCCATCGATCGGCCGCTCGTGGCAAACCCGGATCCCGCGATCGGGCCGACCGTGGTGGCGGCCGGGCGCTGGTGCTGCTCCGGCTGCAAACGCGTCGGCGGCGCCCTGCAGTGCAGCGGATGCACGGGCATCGCCGCCGGTGCGGGGTGTCCATTCAATCCGGAATCGGCGCTGCCCGGCTCAGGCACGGTGGTGGATTGCACCGGCAACACCACCGAATCCAATGGCACCGTCACCTGTTATTAGCCGGGTGTTGTCAGCCGTCTATCAGGACGAACAACTGCCGTCTTACGGGCTGGGTTGATGGAGCCAACCCAGCCTGCGACTGCGCCAGCAGTCGCAGGGACGGGCACCAGCCGCCGCTCACCGCCGCGCAGCAGAAGCACGTGGCGGAATCGGCGGTGGACATGTTCCTCACCTACTACGGCTGAGGTTGCGAAGGCCTGGGTGCGCTGCGCGTGCCAGGGCTACGTCATGCGGCGACCGCCTCCCCCAAGTCGGGGAATCCCCCAAAGGGAGGATGTCGGCCGTCCGCGTTGTTGCAAGACTCATCGCCTTCTTTTCGGCGGATTTTTCAGGCCGGCAGAAACTGCCTGCGTCGTCGTGCAGCGACGCCCTGTTCGACTGATCACACAACCCAATGCCACTGGTGAGCCCATGAACATCATACGAAACCTCGCGGCCTTCCTTGCCTGCTGTGCAGCTGGCGCGGCGTTTGCCGGCGAAGTCGTCGTTGACGATGGAAGTACCAACTCCCGCAGCATCCTTGCGCCGGGCGTTCCCGGTACGTTGACGCAGTCGTTCACCGCGGAAGATGCCCGGATCCGTTTCGGCTTCCGCATCCACGACGAACTTGTGGGCTCCCTCAATGCGAGAGCTCCAATCGTCTACAACCTGTACGCCGGCGAGAACAGCCAAGCCGTCCTCTTGGCAACCCGCACCGTGCACTTGCCGACGGAAATTGAACCTGATGACCCGCGCAATATCTTCAACGACTATGGCTTCGTCGAAGCATGGTTCCATGACATAGCTCTTGTCGTAGGGCAGAAGTACACGATGGAAATCGTCGTCGATCCCGCGGATCCGGTCACTGGCGGCGTGGGGGTATGGACGAGCCTGGTAAACCCCTACGCGGGCGGCCGCTTCTTCTTTTCAAGCGGCGTCAACAACGACTTCTTTTCCGAACAGGACATGCTTTTCCGCATGACTCCGGTCACGCTTACTGGCGTAGCTACGGAGCTTTTCAGCGACATGCAGGCGTTCGGCGGGAGCGTGCGGTATGCAACCCAACACATGTTCGAGAACAACGCCCGTTTCCCCCGGACGCGCTGTGGAAACTACCAGGGGCTGATGAGATTCCTAGAGCATTACGCAGCGACAGAAAGGGAGCTGGATGCAGCCACCGCGGCGGACTTCATCTTCCGCTTGGAAATCGTGTCCGATTTGAGCGGATGTCCGTAGCGACGGAGGGTTGGCAACGAAGTCCATCCATCACGCGAACGCCGCGACGATCGACTGGGTAGCGACGCCCATCTTTTCCACGAGCGCCACGATGGGTTTCGCTTCGCCCAACCCATCCTACGAAAGACCGGCACCGCCTAGCCCAAGGCGTAGGCGACCTTGGTCCCGGTCACGGTGATCTGCCTGCTGTCCTGCAGGCTCTGCACGATGGCCGCCACCGTCTTGTCGTCCAGCGGCGGGGTGAACCACGACTTGATCGACGACTTCAGCGTGGCCAGCTTCGCCGGCTTGCTCGACTTCTTCAGGCGATCCACCACCTGCGGCACGCGCTGCTGCGTCGTCATCGCCTTGGGGACGGTCCTGGTCGCGGGCGCGGCGCCGTTGGCTTCCGGCAGCACCGTCACGCTGACGTTCTTCGCCGACTTCTTCGTCGCGGTCTTGCCCGGCACCTTGGCCGGGGCGACGGCCTTCTTCGCTGCGGCGACGGGTTTCACTGCAACTGCAGGCTTCGCGACCGCCACCGGCGCGGCGGCGGCACTGCCGGGAATCTCGGCCAGGCGGCGGCAGCTGATGCCCAGGCCGTTGAGGTGGCGCACCAGCGGGTCGAAGCCCTTGTCCTTGGAGATGATGGTGAACGCCGCGCCGGGCTCGGCGGCGGCGAGGCGGCCGATGTAGAACGCGATGTGGAAGTCGACCGCATCCGGCCCGCTACCCGTGATCGGGATGTACTGCGCATCCGCGCCGAACGGCTGCAGCGCCTGCACCAGCTCCAGCATCAGCTTGGTCTGGTGCTGGCCGAGGAACACCTTGATCCGCGCGGCACCCGGCTGCAGGCGGTCCAGCGCCTTGGGCTGGACGTTCTCGAAGTCGATCAGGAAGTACGGCTTGCTCATGCGACGTCTCCGGTGGTCTTCGTGCGCTGGCGCCGCGAGGTGATCGCAGCGTTGGATGTTTCCTTCTCCCCGCAAAGCGGGGAGAAGGTCGAAGCGGGCGATAACCCGCTGAGGGGAGGGCGGATGAGGGGCGCTTTTGCCTGAGCGCGCACGTCCCCTCACCCTGCATCGCTACGCGATGCGGTCCCTCGCTCTGCCCCCGGCCCTTGCGCATGGCGCAATGGCGTTCAGTCGGGCGTGCGCCATGGCGCACAAGCGCCCGCCTTCACCCCGCAAGCGGGGCGAGGGTTAACGCCCGCTCCCACGCACATCACCAGACCAGATCGTCCGGCACCTTGAACTGCGCGTAATACGCATCGTCTTCGGAGGTGGTCGCGGCGGGTTCGCTGCCGGGTTCCTGGCCATGGTCGAGCACGATCATGCTTGCGTCGCGTTCGCGCACCTTTTCGGCGGCGGCGCGCGGCAACAGCTCGAAGCGTTCGTCCAGGCGGACGATCACCAGCGCGCCGGCCGACAGCTTCTTGCGCAGGTCGTCGTTGACCAGCACGGTGCGGATGGCGCCGTCCGCGGTGAAGCGGTACTCGCTCTCGCCCGCGCGCGGCACCTTGCGGTCCTCGATGATCTGCCGCGCCTGCGCGCGCAGTTCGGCGTTGCGCGCCTGCGCCTTGCGCTCGGCGGACAATGCGCGGTCGCGCTCGGCCTTCTCGGCGCGGGCGCGCTCGGCGTCCAGCTGGATCTCGTTGGGCGTGGCCGGCCCCTTGCCCTGCCGCGCCTTGTTCTGCGCGTGCGCCACCTCGGCGACCTTGGATTTCTTGACCAGGCCCGCCTTGAGCAGTTGTTCCTGGAGCGGATTCGCCTTCGCCATATCGCGGTTTCGTGCCGGGGATTTCCGGCCCATGATACCGGCCGTTCCGCCACCCGTTCCGCCCGCGCTCCCGATGCAGACCCTGAAGTACCTCACCGGCTACCCATCGCACCTGCAGGCACGGGTGCGCGAGTTGATCGAACAGGATCGGCTGGGCGCGCTGCTGGCCGACAAGTACGCCCAGCCGCACGCGGTGCGCAACGACGGCCAGCTGTACGACTACGTGCAGGCGCTCAAGGACCGGCACCTGCGCAAGTCGGTGCCGCTGGGCAAGGTGCTCTACGACAACCGCCTGCAGGTGGTGAAGCACGCGCTCGGCACGCACACGGCGATCTCGCGCGTGCACGGCGACCGGCTCAAAGCCAGCCGCGAGATCCGCATCGCCAGCGTGTTCCGCGATGCGCCCGCCGAATTCCTGAAGATGATCGTGGTGCACGAACTGGCGCACCTGAAGGAAGCCGAGCACAACAAGGCCTTCTACCAGCTGTGCACGCACATGGAACCCGACTACCACCAGTTGGAGTTCGACCTGCGCCTGTACCTGACGCAGCTCGAGATCGGGCCGCGCTAGCGTTTCGCCCTGCCCGATCGCCGTCGTCCTAGCGGCGGAGACCGGGCGATGCTTCAGTGCACACGCCACGGGGACGACGCGACGGGGAGCCGACTCGGCACCGCACGTGCAGTCGCCGGGAAGGCCTCCTCCACGCACCGCACACGCTCACCATGACCGCATCCCACGTCGATCCAGCGCTCGTTTTCGCCTGGCAAACCGCGCATTCCATCGCCCGCGGCGCCCCACCTCCGGTCCACGATCGCGGCGGCTTCCGGGTGGACACGCACTCGGAGAAGGAAGCGACACGTTGGGTATTCCCGCGGCCGTGCGATGGCTTACGCGCCATCGCACACGCCATCACGGCGTCACGCCATTACCTGAAGTTGTGCGGCACGGATGAGGAGCTGCGAGATGCCCTGCCGGCCCGCTGGGAGGTCCAGCCCGCGAACCACTTCATGATCGCAACCGCGGCCAGCGGCGAAACCAGGCCCCTGCCCGATGGCTACCGGATGGAACTGCACCACGCCGGGCCCGTCACCCGGGCCAGCATCATCGCGCCCGATGGCGGGCTGGCCGCGAGCGGCTGCGCGGCGGAAACCGCGGGTGTCTTCATCTACGACCGCATCGAAACCGCGCCGGATCACCGGCGCAAAGGCCTGGGTGTCGCGGTGATGGCCGCGCTCGGGGCCGCGAGAAGGTCGCACGCAAGTCCACAGCTGCTGGTCGCGACCGCAGACGGCCGCAGCCTCTATGCACGCCTGGGCTGGACGGTGCTGGCGCCATTCGCTACGGCGGCAATTCCGGAACGCTGAGCCTATCCGCGCGCTGATTCGATCCAGGGCTCGCCCGGCCCGGCGCGATTCCACTGCCGCCAGCCGTGGCGATAGGCGGACTGGATGTACGGGCCACGCAGCACGCGCGCGGTGCCATCGGTGCCGGTGTCGTCACCGAGCAGGTAGGCGACCTCGGCCCAGTCGGCGAGGCCGGCGCCGGCCACGAAGCGCAGCTCGCCGTCGGCAAGCGCGGCCGCAGCCTCGAGCGAGGCCGCGCGCACCAGGAAGCAGGTGTCGTGGCCATTCGGCCCGCCGGTATGCGGGTCGTCGGACGGATTGCCCCAGCGGATGACTTCGTACAGATGCATCCGGTTTTTCGTCAGGCCGCTTCCGGCGCCATCCGCACCAACGGCCGCATCGCCACCGTGCGGTCGGTGTCCATCAGCTGCAGCTCGCCGTCCTGGATCATCGCGGTCAGGCGCATGCCGCGCGCCAGCAGCGCGGTGGCGGCCTGCACGTCGGCGGGCGCGAGTTCGAGCACGGTGAGGTTGCGCAGGCGCGCCAGCGCGGCGGCGTTGCGCTTCCACCACGCCTCCGCGGCGTTGCCGCCGTAACCGACCACCACCACGTCGCGCGAACGCCCGCTGGCCTTGCGCAGGCGCGACTCGTCGGGCTGGCCCAGTTCGATCCACAGCTCGATCTCGTCGCTGTAACTGCGCTTCCACAGCGCCGGCTCGTCCTCGTCGCTGAGGCCGCGGCCGAACGCCAGGCGCTCGTCGGCGAACAACGCGAACGCCAGCAGCCGCACCATCAAGCGCTCGTCGGTTTCGGAAGGATGCTGCGCCAGGGTGAGGTTGTGCGACGCGTAGTAATGCCGGTCCAGATCGGTGACCTGGAGCTCGGCCTTGTAGACGGTGGCGTTGGAGGCCATGCGGATGCCCTGCTGGCGAGGCCGTGGGGCGTCGCGGGAATGGAGGTTGGGGCGGGCATTCTAGGCGCGAATCGCTGACGGAGCCGTCGCGGCCGCGATTCAAGCCGCCGCTGCCTCGGGCTGGGCGCCCATGCGGGCATCCGCACCGATGCGTCGTACCGGCGCCAGGGTCATCGGCGCGATCAGGCCATCCACTTGCGTCGCAGGCGACGACGTACAGCGCATCAAGCAATGTGCGCCACGCGACAGGCGCTGTCCTGCCCCTGTAATCAATCGCGTTGCTACGGGCAGGAGCTTCCCATCGCCGCCCGGCCCATAGCGGACCGCATTCCGGTGATCGCGTAACCCGAGGTTACGCGCCTGCACAAATGGAGGTGTCTATGCGCAAGATCATGACTCTGGCCCTGCTCGCGGTGGGTCTCGTAGTGCTGACGGCCAATCCGGCCCAAGCGGCCCCGGTGGAAGCAGTGGTGGCCGCGTGCGACAAGATGGATGCCGAGAAGCCAGGAAGTTGCTCGTACACCGTCGACAGCGGCGGCTTGCACGGCTGTACGAAGAACGGTTGCTTCACCTGTCCGGTAGACGGCAGCCGCCAATGCCACGCCATGCGCACGTCAGGCAAGCGTTCGCACGTCGAGATAGGCAGCGTCCAGATGAAGTGCGAACCCGTGATCAACGGATGGTGCAAGCAGGCGCTTGAGCCGGAGCCGCCGGCAAAGTCCGCCGGACGTTAGCCGGACCGATTCCACGCCAGAAAACAGGGGCGGCTTTGGCCGCCTCTTTCTTTTGCTTTTGGCCAGACCAGGGCTGGATGCGCCAACCGGCGCTTTTTCAACCCGCGACGCCGAGCCACGACACGCGTCACGACTCCGCCGCGGAGCGCGCCACTACCCTGTGCGCATCCTTCCGTCCCGAGACGCCCCGATGAAATACCTGCTCGCCGCCCTGCTCGTCCTGCCGCTCACCGCCTGTGAACTGGTGCCGGTGGCACTGGGCGGCCCGCCCGGCAAGGAGCTGGTCTGCCACAAGGGCAAGAAGACGCTGGAACTGCCGCGTGATGCCATCGGCGCCCACCTCGACCACGGCGACCGCCGGGGACCGTGCCGCTGAGCACGAGCGCGCGGCGTTGCCGTCAGGCCTGAGGCCAGGCGGCCACAGACAACAGGCAACAGGGAAACGGCCGGGGCAACCCGGCCGTTTCTTTTTATCGCGAAGGGAAAGACGCGGCCGCCGTAGGAAAAGTCCTACCCCACCCCGCGGCCTTCGCCGACAGACACGCGCGCGGCGCTCCGTGACCCTGTGTCCGCCCGCACCCCGCGGGCCTTACATCCACACAGCAAACGGAGCTTGCCCATGCAGAACCTGATTTCGTTGAGCAGGACCTCGCCGACTTCGACGACGCCCTTGCCACCATGCGCCGCGTGTTCGCGCCCTTCGTCGCGCTGCAACCCGACGACCGCGTCGAGCTGAAGAAGATGGGCCCCAAGTCGCGCGACTTCTGCGAGCAGGCGCTGACCCTGCTGGCGAACAACCCGCAGATCGTGCCGCCGAGCCTGGGCCTGGCCGAAGCGCTGGCCGACCGCACCGCGCTGGAGCAGCTGCGCCCGCGCCTGCAGCAGTTGCGCCAGCTGGTCGAGAAGGCCGACGACACCGAGATGGCCCTGGGCAGCGACATGATGGCCGTCGCCCTGGAGGGCTACCGCCTGCTGGAAGTGTCCGGCAAGGGCGAAGCGCTCAAGAGCGCGCGGCGCGAGTTGTCGGCGCGCTTCGCCCGCAAGCGCCGCGTGGCGGAGGCCGAGCCGGCCTGACCGGCGAGGTGCCATAACGCTCCGGCACCTGCCGGAGTGAGAACCGGCGGAGAGGGCGACCTCTCCGCCGGTTTTTGTTTGTGGGTCGGCCCCGAGGGTTGGACCCCAAAGGGTCGACGGTTGGACCTCGGGAGGTCGAAGCCTGGACCTCCCGGGGTCGAAGCTCCGGGCTTTGAGGTCCAAGGCCGGACCTTGGGAGGTCCAGGCTCCGGGCTTTGAGGTCGAAGCCTGGAGCTTCCGAGGTCGACGCTTCGAGCTCATGGGGTCCAAGGTTCGACCTGGGGAGGTGGAAGCTTCGACCTCCAAGCTCGAAGCGTGGAGCTGTCGGGGTCGACGCTTCGCGCCCGGAGCTTGAAGCCTGCACCTGATGGGGTCCAAGCCCGACTGCGCGACCAAGTTCGGCGCCAGTTCGGGCCTTGGACTTTGCGGCTTCTGGCATTCCCATGCTGCGTCGCGGCGGCTTCAGCGATTCACTGTCGGCAGCAACTGCACGGTGATACCGTCGAGTCGTCACGGAGGACGCGGGGGGTGTCCAGTGCTGACGACGCCACGCGTCCTGCTGTGGGGCGCATCACTCATTGCTTGCGGATCGGCCTACGCCCATGGCGGCGGGCTCGACGCGAACGGCTGCCATCACGACCGCAAGCACGGTGGCTATCACTGTCACCGCGGCAGCGCGCCACGCGCGCCTACACCGAACTTCGCGCCCACGCCGATGCCGCGCCAACGGCTGCGCGGCGACGACAACGATTCCATCTCCTACGCCAACTGCAGCGCCGCCCGCGCGGCGGGTGCGGCGCCGGTGCGGCGTGGCGATCCCGGGTATGGGCGGCATTTGGATCGGGATGGGGATGGGGTGGGGTGTGAGTGATGGCACCCTGACCTCTGTTTCGAGTGCCAGCAATTTTTACTAGGAGATAGCACCGTGCGAAGAGAAGTTGATGGTTTCATCGTCGAAGCAGCGACCGAGCCGAACTTCGAGGGTTCCTTGTTCTATGAGCCTGGCCTGCGTGTGACTAAGCCAGGCACAGATTTCGATGAGATAGTATGGGCAACGACCCAGGACGCCGAAACTCAGACTCGCGAACAAGCCTTGGCGGCAGCGGAAGCTTGGCTTCGTGAGATCACACATGTCTCGTACACCGGTGCTCTGACAGTAATCTGAAGTGCGAAGTGTCTCTGACACCGTTATTCGGAGGATGTCTACATCGGTAGCTACGGCGAGGACAATTACGTAGCACTCACGGATGACTTCAAGAAGCTGCTGGCGACTGAGGCAGATGAATCAGACTTGATGGACTATGCTCGAGCACACCGAGTCGGCAAGGCCGGAATCGATTAAGGCTAGCAACTGGGTGCGCCAGTACTCGTGGACTAATGAAACGCCTTTGCTAGGGAAAAGCGTCTGATCGATACCTAGGATCCCGGCAAAAGGATCAGGGGTGTTTCGGGCTTAGTTATTTGAGGCGACTTCGGACCGCGATACTGAGCCAGGGTCAGTGTGTTGTATCCATTGCAAAATGTCTCTGCGACGAATGCATGGGCTTGACCATCATCATCCAGCACCATCACTTCCGCCATTCCTAGCGGCCCAGTACGCTGATACCCGCAGTAGCTCTTTATGAGACCGGTGGCATCTTGGGGCGAAAATTTAGAGAAGCGCTGCGCAAAGGCCGGCGACTGAACGATGTGTTCGACATCAGGCGTCCCAGGCTGCGGCCTGTTCGGGTGCGCCCCAATGACAGCAAATGAAGGCTGATCGTCGAACTCGACGCAGCGCCACAGCGTGCTTGTTATCGTATTCCCGAAGTGGCTCGCAATTTGCCGGACCCTCTGCATGCTCATAGGCGCTGACCTTAGAACAGGCTCGAACTCGGCCTTCGGAAAAAACAAGCGGCCAGTGCCGAAGTTCGCTTCCGCCTCAATTCGGTCGTGGCATCCGGGCGTAAGAGTAATTTTCGTATCGCCGAGCATGTAGGCCGAATGCCAGGGAAGGACGCTATGCAGTATTTCGTGCCCTTCACTCCACCGCTTTTTTGGGTCTGGCAGTGATGCATCGATAAGAATCTGCTTCCTGTCAGGCACAAACAGTGCCTTCAGCTCAAGCTTGCGAACAGCCTCAATGAGCAAAAGTGGTCGCTTGATGACCTGCTTTGCCCCTATTGTTAGCTTGTGAACAACTTCGCTCAGCAGACCCGCATCATCAGCCGCGTAGTAAGCGAGATCTAGGCTCATGAGCGCACGAACGTCTGACAGCTCGACCTTACCGCCGCGATAGTCAAGATCGCGATGTATACGGGCCACTCGATCCTCGATATCACGTGCGGTACGACCATCGAGCAGCAAGTTCTTCATCGATCGTCTAATGCCTTATCCGAAAGGGTAGCAACTAGTGCGCTTATTGCATCGAGCTCTTCTTGCGTTACGGCACCGACATTCTTGGAGCGTGCTGCAAACCTCAACCCTTTATCAGCCGCATAGTGCGATCGCACTTCCACGTGCTTTGCTAGTTGCTGAAATCTAGTGACCGAGAATCCACAAACATTTGCAACGTTCACTAACGAACGAGGAGAAAGGTCTTGCCCCTCTAGTGTTTCTATAAGAGAAATCTCAATTTCGTCTATATCAGCCAACTCAGCCAGATCACCTCGTGTCCAGCCTCGCTGCTCGCGCACATACCGAACAACTTTTCCAATTTCAGTTGGAACCTCGGCCAAAGCAGCTGGAGTAACGATCCGCGACCTAGCATCCTGCTGAAGAGCCTCCAAAGATGTTCCGCCAGCGGCAGCCATCGTGTCGTCGGCATGCTTTAGTTTGCGTGCCAACCATTCGCGCATAGTCTCGAAGTTCATATTTTCACCCTTCATCGAAGAAGCGCCTCGGCGCTCTCCTGAGTCATTTCACAGTATCTGAGGTTCTCCTTATCGATATCGCGATCCAACAAAGTCATTCCAAGTCGCTCATAGAACGCTTCAGCTTGAGAAAGCGAATGCAATCCCACGCGCCCTTTAAAGCCTAGCTCCTGACTGAGCTCCACTGCCGCACGCATTAAGGTGTGCCCGACACCTCGAAAGCGCGGCCTATCAACGATAGCGGGCAAGTTCCAGGGCGCTGTGGCAAGAAACACGACATAGACGAGGGGCTTACCGGCCTGCGCCGGCAGACGCCCGAACTCGCCATCAGTCTTAAGCAGCATCAATCCTTGCGCATCTCCTTCGCATTCGATGGCCATCGTCGGATACGGAAGGAGATTACGGGCAGCATCCACCTTACGTTGCCAGCGCCAGTGCAAGTGCTGTGGAGGAGAAAGCTCCTTTCCCTCTGCACGCGCCTGGGCTACCTCCGCGGCAGTAAAGGTTAGCCATCTATCGTCTGCGCGACCTGCAAATTCCACATCTATCCGATCCAGCAATGTGGCGCGCACAAACTGACCCGCGTGCAAATCCTCAAGGGCGATTTCACGCGCTCTCGTCACAGGACCACTAGCTCCTTCTTTTCCTTCGCCACAGCGTCTTCAAAGAAGAGTTTTTCGCCATCCTGCAGCCGAACGGTAATGACCTGATAGAGACGCAGAGCCTGGCGAAGGATGGCGGTTTTGCTCATGTCCTTTTCAGTAGAAATCTGCTCCAGGACTTCCATCTCAGCATCTGTGAGATTCAGGGTCATGGTTCGCTTGGTTGCCATGGGTCACCTCCTAAGACGGACGAGTCTACAGCAACTGGCCAATTATGCAAGTTGTTTATGGCTTTACATTAGCTATTTTTTATGTACTATGTGGCCACCACAATCCAACTTGGAGCCCGAGCATGGCCGCCGACCACAGCAACTCGAAGGAACACATCCCCGTTTTTATCGATGAAGTGAAGTTCGAACTCGCCTCGCGTCACGCGTTAGGGGCGCAGTTGCGCGCGCTCCCAACGCCTCCTCTTGGCCCGGAGCTTGATCTTTGGCTCGAGGTTGCGGGACCTAAAGACGATGAACTGATCCGGCCCGAGTCCAACTACGAAGTTCGGCCCGGGAGCAAGTTCTACACAGCACCGAGCACCATCAATCCGGGGAGTGGCAGCTATGTCCATTCCTGATCGCGATACGACGTTCTTGCGTGAGCGGGGTTACGAGTGGGAAGTCGTCCCCGATCCTGCCGGCAGCTCATGCGTCATCGTTCGAGGCTTCGATGTGAGTGGCGGCGGCTTTACTCCCGCCGCCACCGACCTAATGGTCCGCATCCCCCCGCAATACCCAATGACACCACTGGATATGTGGTACTGCGATCCGCCTATTCGGCTATCGACAAACGGACAGTTCGCTCAAGCATCGGAGGTCATTGAGAGTCACATCGGCCGCTCTTGGCAGCGTTTTTCACGCCATCTCAATGGCGGCTGGCGGCCAGGCATCGACAGCCTGCGGTCGTTCTTCGCGCTGATTCAGCGAGAACTTCAAGGAGCCGGGCGCGCATGACCGAGAGCGCACGAATCGTCATGCTCGAAGCCCAGAAGATTGTCTTAGAGAGCTATCTGTTCGATACGCCAGGCCTTGAGGGCGCCGCCTTTCTGATCTGCGGACAAGCAGCGGGCGGTACCCCGAAGCTCGTCTGTCATGCTGTGATTCCTCTCCAGAGCACGGATTACCTCGAAAGACGGCACGACGGACTCACAATCGGCTCTGGCTCATTGACGCGCATCGCGAAATTAGCTCGAGAGGAGGGAATGTGCATTGTCTTTGCTCACTCGCACCCCGATGGCATCACCGAGTTCTCGTCCAAAGACGATGAAGAAGAGGCGAAGCTCTTGCCCTTCTTGCAGGCCCGGGCACCCGGCCGCATTCATGGAACGATGGTGGTAACCAAAACCAGTATGGGAGCTCGGCTGTACGCCCCGAGACGCATCCCTGCCAGCGTCCTCGTTGTAGGTGACCGCTTCCGTTTATACAGCGCCGAAACCGATGATTGCGTCCCGCAAGTCTATGATCGCCAAGTTCGCGCATTCGGAAGGGACACGCAGCAAACGTTATCGGCTCTGCATGTAGGCGTAGTTGGCCTAGGAGGGACCGGCTCGCCAATTGCTGAGCAACTAGTGAGACTAGGTGTTGGCCGGATCACACTCTTTGACGGCGACAGACTCGAGAGAACAAACGTAAACAGGGTCTATGGATCCAGCCTTTCGCAAACTGGACGCCCCAAGGTTGAGATCGCAAAGGAGCATCTCGACCGCATAGGACTGGATGCGCATGTCGTCGCGGTAGCCCATCACATCACAGAAGAATCGGCCGCCAAGCGGCTCCGTGACTGCGACATCATCTTTGGATGCACTGACAAGCAGATTCCGCGTGCGATCCTGATGCAGGTAGCGCTCCGCTACTGCTTGCCAGTGTTTGATCTCGGGGTCCTAATCGACTCGAAAGATGGCGAGATCCGCAGCATTCATGGCCGCATCACAACTTTGATGCCTGGCGAATCGTGCCTCTACTGCCGAGGCCGAATTTCGGCTGAAGCTATGCGTATCGAAGCGCTTTCGCCTCAAGAGCGTGAGCAGCAGGCCCGTGAAGGCTACGCTCCTGAGCTCGATACTACCGCGCCAGCTGTGATTGCATTTACATCCACTGTTGCCAGTCTTGCAGTTTCCGAACTTCTCAATCGCCTGACAGGATTCATGGGAAGCGATCGAAAGTCCTCAGAAGTTCTTATCGCATTCGACCAAAGTCGCATACGAACTAACAGAGTTGCGCCAAGAGATGCATGTCATTGCGCAGATCACGCGCAGTGGTGCATCGGAGATGAGAATCCATATCTGGGACTTGCCTGGCCTACTTTGCCCAGCTAATCCTTCCCCGGGTCAACCAAAAGTGAGCGCCACAAGTTGTCGCGTTAACAGAAGGAAAGACCGAAAAGTCGGAAGTGCTACGAACTGAGAGACGCCATGCCGGCCGCTGCGAGGTCATAAGATTCAGCGCGATTTGGCGCTCGCAGCCACAGGGGCACTTGAGGTAAGCCCATTTCGGTCGCCCCTCAGAAATAAAAACCCCTACCGTTCGATCTGATCTTGCACCAATCTGCGCTTCACTTCGCTCGTTGAAATAGACCAACACGAACGATGACTCCTGCCGTGCTGGCCCCAGCCTCCGCCCTATCCAAGTTTTGAGACGCGTCAACATCTAAAGGCAATCAAACCCCAACCGGATTCGGCTTCTCACTATCAATCTTGTACTGCTTGATAGCCCGAGCCACATCCTTCGCCGTCATCTTCCCTTCCGCGGCCAGGGCCGCGATGGCGGCGTGGGCGATGTAGTAGCGGTCGACTTCGAAGTGGCGACGCAGGTTGGCGCGGGTGTCAGAGCGGCCGAAGCCGTCGGTGCCCAGCACGGTGTACTTCATCGGCACGTATTCGCGGATCTGGTTGGCGAAGGTGCGCACGTAGTCGGTCGCGGCGATGGCCGGGCCCTGGCGGCCTTCCAGCAGCGCGGTGACATACGGCTTGCGCGGGGCCTTGGCTTCCGGGTTCATGCGGTTGAAGCGTTCGGCGTCGGCGCCGTCGCGGGCGAGCTCGGTGTAGCTGGGGCAGGACCAGATGTCGGCGGTGACGCCGAAGTCCTTGTCGAGCAGTTCGGCCGCGGCGATGGCTTCGCGCAGGATGGTGCCGCTGCCCATGAGCTGCACGCGCAGTTCGCCCTTCTTGGGCTTGCCGGCGTCCTTGAGCAGGTACATGCCCTTGATGATGCCGTCGGCTGCACCTTCCGGCATGTCCGGGTGGGTGTAGTTCTCGTTCATCAGGGTGATGTAGTAGTACTCGTCCTGCTGCTCGGCGAGCATGCGCTGCATGCCGTGCTGCAGGATCACCGCGACTTCGAAGCCGAAGGTCGGGTCGTAGCTGCGGCAGTTCGGGATCGCGCTGGCGAGCAGGTGGCTGTGGCCGTCTTCGTGCTGCAGGCCTTCGCCGTTCAAGGTGGTGCGGCCGGCGGTGGCGCCGAGCAGGAAGCCGCGCGCGCGCATGTCGGCGGCCTGCCAGGCGCTGTCGCCGATGCGCTGGAAGCCGAACATCGAGTAGTAGATGTAGAACGGCAGCATCGGCAGGTCGTTGGTGCTGTAGCTGGTCGCACAGGCCATCCACGAGGCGAACGCGCCGGCTTCGGTGATGCCCTCTTCCAGCACCTGGCCGGCCGCGTCTTCGCGGTAGTACATCAGCTGGTCGCGGTCGACCGGCTTGTACTTCTGGCCGTAGGGCGCGTAGATGCCGATCTGGCGGAACAGGCCTTCCATGCCGAAGGTGCGCGCTTCGTCGGCGACGATCGGCACGCAGCGCGGGCCGACCTGCTTGTCGCGCAGGACGATGTTGAGCGCCTGCACGAAGGCCATGGTGGTGCTGATCTCGCGCTCGCCGCTGGACTTGAGCAGGCGGTCGAAGGTTTCCAGCGCGGGCACGTCCAGGGTCTGCGTGCTCTTGCGGCGACGCTGCGGCAGGTAGCCGCCGAGGGCCTTGCGGCGCTCGTGCATGTATTCGACTTCCGGCGAGTCCTTGCCGGGGTGGAAGAACGGCACCTGGTGGTTGTCCAGCTGCGCGTCGGTGACCGGGATGTTGAAGCGGTCGCGGAAGATCTTGATCGCTTCGTCGTCGAGCTTCTTGGTCTGGTGGGTCGGGTTGAGCGACTCGCCGGCCTGGCCCATGCCGTAGCCCTTCACCGTCTTGGCGAGGATCACGGTGGGCATGCCCTTGGTCTGGGTGGCCTGGTGGTAGGCGGCGTAGACCTTGTGCGGGTCGTGGCCGCCGCGGTTGAGGCGCCAGATGTCGTCGTCGGACATGTTGGCGACCATCGCGGCGGTCTCCGGGTACTTGCCGAAGAAATGCTCGCGCGTGTACGCGCCGCCGAAGGCCTTGCAGTTCTGGTATTCGCCGTCGACGGTTTCCATCATCAGCTTGCGCAGCACGCCCTGGCTGTCGCGGGCGAGGAGCGGATCCCAGTAGCTGCCCCAGATGGTCTTGATGACGTTCCAGCCGGCGCCGCGGAAGATGCCTTCCAGCTCCTGGATGATCTTGCCGTTGCCGCGCACCGGGCCGTCGAGGCGCTGCAGGTTGCAGTTGATGACGAAGCAGAGGTTGTCGAGGCCTTCGCGGCCGGCGACCGAGATGGCGCCGAGGGATTCGGGTTCGTCGCATTCGCCGTCGCCCATGAACGCCCAGATCTTGCGATCGGACTTGGGCATCAGGCCGCGGCCTTCGAGGTACTTCCAGTTGCGCGCCTGGTAGATGGCGCTGATCGGGCCCAGGCCCATCGACACCGTCGGCACCTGCCAGTAATCCGGCATCAGCCACGGGTGCGGGTAGGAGGAGATGCCGCGGCCGTCGACTTCCATGCGGAAGTTGTCGAGCTGGTTCTCGCTGAAGCGGCCTTCGAGGAAGCTGCGCGCGTAGATGCCCGGCGAGCTGTGGCCCTGCACGCCGATGACGTCGCCCGGGTGGTCCGCGGACGGCGCGCGCCAGAAGTGGTTGAAGCCGACGTCGTAGAGCGTGGCGGCGGAGGCGAACGAGGCGATGTGGCCGCCGAGGTCACCCGGCTTGCGGTTGGCGCGCACGACCATGGCGAGCGCGTTCCAGCGGATGATCGAGCGGATGCGCCACTCCATCGCGGCGTCGCCGGGGCTCTTGGCCTCCAGGTGGGTCGGGATGGTGTTGATGTATTCGGTGGTGGGCTGGAACGGCAGGTGCGCGCCGGCGCGGCGCGTGACTTCGACCATGCCGTCGAGCAGTTGGTGGGCGCGACCCGCGCCTTCGCGGTCGATGACCGCCTGCATGGATTCGATCCATTCCTTGGTTTCGGTCGGATCCGGGTCGTTCGCGAGCAGGTCGTTCAGCCAGTTGGTCATGGGGGCTCCGCGCGGCCCGCTGGCCGGCGCTGTGGGGTCGTGGATTAGAGTCGGGATTCTAGCAGCGGGGGGTGGGATGGGGACCCGCAGGGGCATGGGGAAACGTCCCCGGTTCGGCAAAGTGGGGCGATGGGAACGATTTCAGCGGCCCCAGCGATCGCGACCGGTTTGCGTACCCGCATGCTGGCCGGCGGTGTGGGCCGCGAGCCCGCCTGACGCACCAACCAAACTGTGCTTCACGCTGATCGTCGCAGCAGCGGGATGGTGCGTATCGGGTTGCGCTCGCGGGGGTGTGCGCTGGTTCACGCGCGGCTTGGCTGTCTCGTACAGGCATTGCGCTAGCATTGCGCTCCCCCGCCCGAGCGAGCCATTTCCCCCGATGGCCCCCCGCACCAGCCTCATCATCACCACCTACAACTGGAAGGAGGCGCTGGCCCTGTGCCTGGACAGCGTCGCCGCGCAGCGCGTGCTGCCCGACGAGGTCATCGTCGCCGACGACGGCTCGCGCGAGGACACCGCCCGGGTGGTCCATGCCTTCGCCCGCGACTTCCCGGTGCCGCTGCGGCACGCGTGGCAGGAGGACCTGGGCTTCCGCGCGGCGCGCGTGCGCAATCTCGGCATCGCCGCGAGCACCGGCGACTACGTGATCTTCCTCGACGGCGACATGGTGCTGCATCGAGAGTTCATCGCCGACCACCATGCCCTGATCCGCCCCGGGAGCTACCTCTTGGGCGGCCGCCTCAATGCCTCGCAAGGGGAAGCGGCGCGCCTGCTCACGGGCGGCACGCCGCGCTTCTCGCTGCGCATGCCCTTCGCGAGGGGCTCCGGCGAGCTCAAGCGCAAGCACGCGTTGCGCTTGCCGCTGCTGGCCAGGTGGAAGGCATCGCGCCGCAAGGGCGGCGTCGCCATGAGCTGCAATCTCGGCGTCTGGCGGCGCGACCTGGAAACGGTCAACGGCTTCGACGACGCCTACGAAGGCTGGGGCCGCGAGGACGATGACCTCACGCTGCGCCTGCGCCACGCCGGCGTGGAGCGTCGCCTGCTGCGCTACGCGGGGCTGGCCATCCACCTGTGGCACAAGACCCGCTGGCCGGATGGCATTCCACCCAACCAGGCCCTGCCCAACGATGTCCTGCTCCAGCGCACCCGCGATACGCGGGCGATCCGCTGCGAGCGCGGACTGGACGCGCACGTCGCACGTGCGCAACAGCTGGCGGAAGCGACGTAACTAGGCGTCGGCATGAATCCGCAGTACCGCCACGTACACCTCCCCCTGCAAGGGGCGCGGCGTCTTCGACAGCGTCGCCAGCATGCGTGCCAGCAGCCGCGTACCGCGGTTGCGCCGGCGATGCAGCAGGCGATACGGATCGCTGACGCTGCCTTCCCATGCGCAGTCGAAACCGGCCTCGGCCCAGCAGCGACGCAGCACTGCAGGCGCAAGCGGCATGATGTGGCCCTGCTCCTGGTAGTCCGTGTCGCGGAACCACTGGAACACACCCTCGCGCAGGAACATCGCCTGCGACACCGGGTTGGCGAGGTTCGGCGTCGACACGACCAGGTGGCCACCCGGGTGCAGCAGTTGCCGGCACTGGCGGAAGAAGTGCCGGGGATTTTCCAGGTGTTCGATCAGCTCCAGCGCGACGACCGCATCGAAGCGCGACGACAGTTGCACCGCGAAGGGCTGATTGAGATCGAGGGCGACGAAGGGAATCCGTTCGCGCGGGGTGAAGTTGGCGTCGAACAGGTCGCTGGCGCACACGCGGTAGCCGCGATCGGCGAGGCGCTGGCTCAGGGCACCCGCGCCGGCACCGAGTTCGAGCACCTGCGCGTGTGCGTCGGTCACCGCGATCGCGAGCCGCTCGGCAGCCAGTTCGTGCAGGCCGGGCGCGGCGAAGATCGGAATGCCCTTGTAACCGTAGTTCAACCGGCCATCGAAGCGGCTCTCGAAGTTGCGCGCACGCTCGCGGGCGGTGTGATCGGCGGATTCGGACGACACAAACGATTCCTCAAAAGGATGCGCGCCAGTATGCCCTGCATGCACTCAAGGAAGATTGACGCATCGCGGTGTTCGCACGACCTGCCTCGTCCGGTTGTCGCGGCACGCGCGCAGCGTGAGGCAACCGCATGAAAGTGAGCGTGATCGTCACCACCTACAACTGGCCGCAGGCGCTGCGCCTGGTCCTGCGCGGACTGGCGCGGCAGACGCGCCTGCCGGACGAAGTCATCGTCGCCGACGACGGTTCCGGACCGGAGACGCGGCAGCTGCTGGAAGAAATCGCACGCGATTTCCCGGTGCCGCTGCGGCACCACTGGCAGGAGGACATCGGATTCCGGGCCGCGCGCTCGCGCAATCGCGCGATCGCGGCGGCACGCGGCGACTACGTGCTGATGATCGACGGCGACATGGTGATGCATCGCGACTTCATCGCCGACCACCTGCGCCACGCGCAGCCCGGGAGTTTCGTGCAGGGCTCGCGCGCACTGACCACCCCGGCGTTGTCGCAACGGATGCTGAGCGATGGCACGGTCGACCTGAGCGTGTTCACGCCACGACTGGATCGGCGGCGCAACGCGCTGCGCTGGCCCGCGCTCGCATCGTTGAACCTGCGCCGCGCCCGGCGCCGACCGCCGCGCGCGATCAAGACCTGCAACCAGGGCTGGTTCCGCGCCGACCTGCTGCGCGTCAACGGCTTCGACGAACGCATGGAAGGCTGGGGCCGCGAGGACAGCGAGCTGGCCTGGCGCGCGTGGCATGCGGGCATCGTGCCGCGGCACCTGCGCTTCGCGGCGCTGGCCTGGCACCTGCACCACCGCGAGCGGCACATGGACGGCGAGAGCCCGAACGATCGCTACCTGCGCGAGACGCGCGCGGCGCTCAAAGTGCGCGCCGAACTGGGCGTCGACCAGCACCTGGGCGAATTCGCGGCGCAGCCGTTGCCGGACTTGCGCACGCCCTGAATCGTCAGTGGCAGGAGGCGCCCGGCGCGCTGTCGCGACGTGCTTCCCCCACCGTTTGCGACGTGGTTCCACGCCCCAGCCGCAGCGCATTGCTCACCACCGACACCGAGCTCAGGCTCATCGCCAGCGCGGCGATCATCGGGCTCAGCAGCAGGCCGAACACCGGATACAACACGCCCGCGGCGATCGGCACGCCCAGCGCGTTGTAGAGGAAGGCGAAGCCGAGGTTCTGCTGCATGTTGGCGACGGCGCTGCGCGACACCGCGCGCGCCTGCACGATGCGGTGCAGGTCGCCCTTGACCAGCGTCACCTGCGCGCTCGACATCGCCACGTCGGTGCCGGTGCCCATCGCGATGCCGACATCGGCCGCGGCCAGCGCCGGGGCGTCGTTGATGCCGTCGCCGGCCATCGCGACGCGGCGGCCTTCGGCCTTCAGGCGTTGCACCAGCGCGACCTTGTCGGCGGGGCGCACTTCGCCGTGCACTTCCTCGATGCCGAGCGTGGCGGCGACGGCGGCGGCGGTCGCCTGCGCGTCGCCGGAGGCCATCACGATGCGCAGGCCTTCGGCGCGCAGGGCGTTGAGCGCGGGCAAGGTGCTGGGCTTGATCGGATCGGCCACCGCGACGGCGCCGGCGAGGCGGCCGTCGACGGCGAGGAACATCACGCTCGCGCCCTGGCGGCGCAGCGCTTCGGCGGCGGCGTCGAGCGGGGCGGGATCGGCGCCGGTTTCCGCCATCAGGGCGCGATTGCCCATCACCAGCCCGCGGCCGGCGACGATGCCGCGCACGCCGCGACCGGTAAGCGAATCGAACTCCTGTGCCGGTTGCAGCGCGACGCCGCGCCGCCTGGCTTCGGCGAGAATCGCCTCGGCCAGCGGGTGTTCGCTGCCCTGCTCCAGGCTGGCGGCGAGTTGCAGCACCTCGTCCGCGCTGAAGCCGGCGGCGGCGAGCGTGTCGCGGTACGCGGGGCGGCCTTGCGTCAGCGTGCCGGTCTTGTCGACGACCAGCGTGTCGATGCGGCGCAGTTGTTCGATCGCTTCGGCATCGCGGAACAGCACGCCGGCCTGCGCGGCGCGGCCGGTGGCGACCATGATCGACATCGGCGTGGCCAGGCCCAGCGCGCATGGACAGGCGATGATCAGCACCGACACCGCGTTGAGCACGGCGTAGGTCCACGACGGTTCCGGACCGAACAGGCCCCAGCCGAGGAAGGTCAGCACCGCCGCGGTGAGCACCGCGAGCACGAACCAGTACGCGACCTTGTCCGCCATGCGTTGCATCGGTGCGCGCGAACGCTGCGCCTGCGCGACCAGCTGCACGATCTGCGACAGCACCGTGGCGGAGCCAACCTGGTCGGCACGAATGACCAGGCTGCCGGTGCCGTTGAGGGTGGCGCCGATCACCTTCGCGCCGGGCTCCTTCTCCACCGGGATCGGTTCGCCGGTGAGCATGGATTCGTCGATGCTGGAGCGGCCTTCGAGCACGCTGCCGTCGACCGGCACCTTCTCGCCGGGACGCACGCGCAGGCGGTCGCCGACGTGCACGTGTGCGAGCGGGATGTCTTCCTCGTTGCCGTCGGCGGCGATGCGGCGCGCGGTCTTGGGTGCGAGGCCGAGCAGGGCCTTGATCGCGGCCGAGGTCTTCGAGCGTGCGCGCAGTTCCAGCAGCTGCCCGAGCAGGGTGAGCGAGACGATCACCGCCGCGGCTTCGTAGTACACGCCGACGCGGCCGTGTTCGCGGAACGAGGCCGGGAACAAGTCGGGCGCGAGCGTGGCGACGACGCTGTAGCCGAATGCCGCGGCGACGCCGATACCGATCAGCGTCCACATGTTGGGACTGCGGTTGCGCAGCGATTGCACGCAACGTTCGAAGAACGGCCAGCCGGCCCACAGCACCACCGGTGCGCTCAGGGCGAGTTCGAGCCAGGTGCGCGCATCGGTCGAGAGGAACGCGATGCGGTGGCCCAGCATCGCCAGCGCCAGCACGATCGCGGTGAGCGGCAGCGTCCACCAGAAGCGACGGCTGAAGTCGCGCAGTTCGGGGTTGTCGTCGTCCTCGAGGCTGGGCATCTCCGGCTCCAGCGCCATGCCGCAGATCGGGCAGGTGCCGGGGCCTTCCTGGCGGATCTGCGGGTGCATCGGGCAGGTGTAGATGGTGCCCGCCGGTGCGGCCGGCGCCTGCGGCTTCGACTGCAGGTAGTGCGCGGGAGCGGCGATGAACTTCTCGCGGCAGCGCGCGGAGCAGAAGTGGTAGTCGTCGCCGTCGTGTCGCGCGTGGTGCGGCGTGGTCGCCGGATCGACCTGCATGCCGCAGACCGGGTCGGTGGTCGTGGTCGCCGTCGCCGCGGGCGGCGCGTGGTTGGCGCAGCAGCCGTGCGCGGCGTGATCGTGCGCGGCGTGCGCGGGCTTGTCGTGGGGGTGCGGGTGCGTACTCATGGCGCGTCCTCCGCCAGGGCGTTGAGGATCGGGCATTGCCCGAGTGCGCCGTGGCCCGGGCACGAGGCGACCAGCGTTTCCAGGCCTTCGCGGATGCGGGTGAGCTCGGCGATCTTGGCCTGCACGTCGGCGAGCTTCTCGGTCGCGGCTGCCTTCATCGACGCCATGTCGTCGTCGCGGTGCGCGGACAGGGCGAGCAGGTCGCGGATTTCCGGCAGGGTGAAGCCCAACGCCTTGGCGCGCCGGACGAACTGCAGGCGCCGCAGGTCCTGCGGGTCGTAGACGCGGTAGCCCGACGCCAGGCGCTGCGCCCTGGGCAGCAGGCCTTCCTTTTCGTAGTAGCGCACGGTGTCGATGCCGACGCCGGCGCGGTGTGCCAGTTCACCGATCTTCATGGGTGTCGTTCGCTGGAGGAGACATGCGCTGCAGTCTGTTGTCTGGAGTGTGGTCCAGAGTCAAGCGATTGGGTGTGGGTGGGGCGCTGGCCGACGGCCCCTCACCCTGCGTCGCTGCGCGACGCGGTCCCTCTCCCCGCACGCGGGGCGAGGGGGTGAATCAACCGTTCACGAAAAGCCCATAGCAAACGGTGTTGCCTTTCCTTCTCCCCGCTTGCGGGGAGAAGTGCCCGCAGGGCGATGAGGGGCGCTTTTCCGCTCACTTCCCGTGCGTCGAATACCCCACCGTCGAACCGTCGCGCTTCACCAGTTCCACCGTGTACGGCTTTGCGGCGACACCGGGCACTTCCATGCCCGGTGAACCGATCGGCATGCCGGGCAGGACCAGGCCGCGTGCATCCGGCTTCTCCTTCAGCAGGCGCTTGATGTCGCTCGCCGGCACGTGGCCTTCGACGATGTAGCCGCCGATCTGGGCGGTGTGGCACGAACCCTTGCCGTAGGGCACGCCCAGGCGCTCCTTGATCGGATTGAGGTTGTCCTCGTTGCGCACTTCGACGCGGAAACCGTTCTGCTTGAGGTGCTCGACCCAGACTTCGCAGCAGCCGCAGGTCGGCGACTTGTGCACGATGGCACGCGGCAGCGTGCCGGCGGCGACGGGCACCGCCTTGCCGGACGCGGCCTTCGCCTTGGCGGCGGGAGCATGGGCCGCGTGCGGATCCGCGGCGCGGGGTTGCGCGGACGGGGCCGGTTCACGGGCGCACGCGGGCAGCGCCAGCGCGGTTGCAAGCAACGCGGCCAGCAGCGACCGGTTCATGCGCTGCGGCATCCCGGTTGCACGTTTCGGCGACACGCGGTGGCGTGCGGACGGACGTTTCATGGCTGGCTCCCTTGCGCGGCCGCCGTCGCCTTCTTCGCACGCGACGACCAGTGGATGTGCACGATGCGCCAGTCGTCACCGACCCGCTTCAGGACCATCGTCTCGGTGCTGAGCAGCGTCGTCGGCTTGCCGTCCTTGCTGCTGTGCAGTTCGCTCTCGGTGCCGACCCAGGCCAGGCTGCCCGCACTGCGTGCGGTGCGGCGGATGACCTGGACATGCGCATCCTTGAGGAACTCGGCGTCGGCCTTGGCGTGATGGCCGAGGTACTCCTCGCGCGAACGCTCGGCGCCGCCGCTCTCGAGGATCAGCGCATCCTCGGCCAGCAACTCCGAAACGCGCGCGAGATCGACCGCCTTGAGCGCGGCGGAGAACTGATCGACAACGGCGAGCGCGGGTTGCGCGGCCGGGTCCACCGACACGGACGCGGCAGGCGCGGCAGGCGCGGCCGGGTCGTGGGCGAATGCCGGCGGCACCAACAACGCGCCGGCGAGGAGCAAAGCAAGGTTCGTTTTCATCGCATGGGTCCTGTGATCAGTGCTGGTGGTCGTGCTGGTCGTGTGCTTCGGGCGCGGCTGGCTGCGCTGGCACGGGTGTGGTTGCCGGCGCGGCGGGCGCAGCGGTGGACTGGATTGCGGTGGCCGGCTTTGGTGCGTGCACGTGCTGCTTGCCGTCGGCGTGCACGTGCGTGGTGGCTCCGCTGTCCGTCGCCGGCGCTTTCGCGCCGCCGCTCGTGTCGGCGGCATGGTGGTCGTCGCCCGCGGGCGCGCCGGGATGCGGGTGCGCGTCGTCGTGGCCCGCCTCGGCGTTCGCCTGGGCGTGGCCGCCGGTTTCGCCACCGCCGTGCGAATGGCCGCCGCTGCGCGCGACCAGCTCCTGGTACTGCCGTGCATCGAGCGATGGCAGCTGCTGCAGGAACGCCACCATGTTCCAGATGTACGCGTCTTCCATGCTCTTGCCCCAGGCCGGCATGCCCGAGGCCTTGACGCCGTGCTTGATCACCCAGAACGCTTCGGCGGCATCGACGCTGGCACGCGTGAGGTCCGGCGGCGCGGGATACAGGCCCTTGCTGAGTTCGGTTTCCGCAACGCCCGGCGCGAGATGGCAACTGGTGCACATGGCCTCGTAGTTGCCGGCGCCCTGTGCAATGCGCGCGGGGTCGTCCAGGCCGGGCACCTGCAGCTTGCTGGCGCGCACCTGGACGGAGCGATCGCGCAGCGATTCAAGCAGCGCGTACACGGGACGCGTATGCGGGTCGTCGGCGCCGACGTCGTAGACGCCGGACCAGACGAAGCCCGTCGCGGCGACGACTCCGATGCCGGCGACGACTCCGATGCCGGCGAGGACGCCCAGCGCGAGCAGCGATTTCTTCGTAATGAATGGCATCGACATGTCCTCAGAACCAGATGCGGATACCCGCGACGAGGCGGGTGTCGTTGACGGCTTCGCCCTCTTCGCGACGCAGGTCCGCGGTGCGGCCGAACGACCATTCGCGCACCACGCCGACGTAGGGCGCGAACTGGCGGGTGACTTCGTAGCGCAGGCGCAGGCCCGCCTCCATCGAACTCAGTCCCGAGCCGATGCCGCGACGCGCGTCGTCCTGGCCGTAGGCGTTGAGTTCCACCAGTGGCTGCAGGATCAGGCGGTTGCTCAGCAGGGTTTCGTATTCGGCTTCCAGTCGCAGCGCGCTCTGCCCGCCCTGCCCGACGTAGGCGGTGGCTTCGACCTCGAACTTGTACGGCGCCAGCCCGACCACGCCGATCGCGGCGAAATCCTGCGACGCGCCGGGCTTGAAGTCGTGGCGCACGCCGGCGACGACATCCCACCACGGCGTGATCGCGCGGCCGTAGAGCACTTCGATGTCGGCGCTTTCGGTGTGGCCGCCGGCGCGTTCGCCTTCGCTGCGCAGCCACAGCTTGTGGTGGTCGGTGCCGATCCAGGCCTGGCCTTCCCATTCCACGCCGCGGCCTTCGTCGGCATCGAAGCCCTCGAGCCGGTTGAACAGCACGAAGCTGTGGAGGCCGTCGTCGTGCGCGGGATGGCCGCTCGCGGGCCGTGTGGCCGCGACGCGGTCGGCGTCGGTGACCGGCGGGATCGGCGTCAGTGGTTCGCCCGCGACGCGCGGCATCGCGTGGCCCATGGCGGCGTGGTCGACGGGTTCGGCCGGCGGGGTGTGCCCCATCGCGGCGTGGTCCATCGTGGCGTGATCCATCGTGGTGTGATCCGCCGGTTGCTGCGTGGCGGCCTGGTCTGCGGAGTCGCCGTGCCGGTGCTGCGCATGCGCGTCGCTCGCCGGTGGCGGTGATTGCGTTTGCGTTGGCGCCTGCTCGTGTTGGTGCGCGTGCTCCTGCGCGACGGCGTTGGCCGACAGCAACGCGGCGGCGAGCGATGCCAGAGTGAGGATGTGCCGGCTCATTCGTCGACCCTCACTTCGCGCATCATTCCCGCTTCCATGTGGTAGAGCAGGTGGCAGTGGTAGGCCCAGCTGCCGAGCGCATCGGCGCGCACGCGGTAGCTGCGCCGGCTGCCCGGCGGCATGTCGATGGTGTGCTTGCGCACCAGGAAATTGCCCTGCTCGTCCTCGAGGTCGCTCCACATGCCGTGCAAGTGGATCGGGTGCGTCATCATTGTGTCGTTGACCAGCACGATGCGCAGGCGCTCGCCGTAGTTGAAGCGCAGCGGCTCGACGTCGGAGAACTTCTGCCCGTTGAAGCCCCAGGCGAAGCGTTCCATGTGGCCGGTGAGGTGCAGCTCGACGTCGCGGCCGGGATCGCGGCCGTCGGGGTCGTCGAAGGTGCTCTTCAACATCGAGTAGGTGAGCACGGTGCGGCCGTTGTCGCGCAGGCCGATACCAGGGTCGTCGAGTTTCGGCAGCGGCGCCATGGTCTGCATGTCGACCAGCGGGTTGCCGCTCTCGCTCGCCGGATGCGCCTGCATGCCGCCACCACCGTGGCCGGCGTGCGGATCGGAAGGCGCCGGCTGCATGTTCGCGCCACAACCGCCTTCCATGCCCTTCATGCCCATGTCGGCGCCACAACCGCCTTCGGCGCCTTTCATGCCCATGCTCGCGCCGCAGCCGCCTTCCATGCCTTTCATGTCGTGGCCCATGCCGCCGTGGCCCATGTCGGCCATGGTCAGCAGCGGACGCGGGTCGACGCTGGGCACCGGTGCGCGCAGGCCTTCGCGCACCGCGAGCGTGCCGCTGACGTAGCCGGTGCGGCCGATGTCCTGCGCGAAGATGGTGAAGGCATCCTGGCCGCTGGGCTCGACGATCACGTCGAAGGTCTCCGCGGTGGCGATGCGGAATTCGTCGACCGTCACCGGGTGCACGTGCATGCCGTCGGCGGCGACCACGGTCATCTTCAAACCGGGAATGCGCACGTCGAAGTGGGTCATCGACGAGCCATTGATGAAGCGCAGGCGCACCTTCTCGCCGGAGCGGAACAGCCCCGTCCAGTTGCCCAGCGCCGTGGTGCCGTTCATCAGGTAGGTGTAGGTGTTGGCGTTGACGTCCGACAGGTCGGTCGGCGACATGCGCATCCCGCCCCACATCTTGCGGTCCGCGAGCGTGGCGTCCAGGCCGTTGCGTTTCACGTCGCCGAAGAAGTCGCCGACGGTGCGCTGGTAGCGGTTGTCGTACATCGACATCTTCTTCAGGCGCGCGAACAGCGCGGCCGGATCGAGGTCGCTCCAGTCCGACAGCAGCACGACGTAGTCGCGCTGGTAGGCGAACGGCTCGGGCTCGATCGGATCGATCACCAGCGGGCCGTACAGGCCGGCCTGTTCCTGGAAACCGGAATGGCTGTGGTACCAGTAGGTGCCGGCCTGGTTGACGGTGAAACGGTAGTGATAGGTCTCGCCGCGATGGATGCCGGCGAAGCTCAGTCCCGGCACGCCGTCCATGTTGGCGGGCAGGATGATGCCGTGCCAATGGATCGACGTCTGGTGGCCGTGGATGGAGCCGGCGGGCAGCGCGTTGGCGACGCGCAGGTTCACCGTGGTGCCCTGGCGCCAGCGCAGCAGCGGCGCGGGCACCGAACCGTTGACGGTGATCGCGGTGCGGGTGCGGCCGGTGAAATTCATCGGCGTCTCGCCGATGCTCAGGTCGAACTCGGTGCCGGCCAGGGTGACGGGATAGCCGGCGGACTGCAGCGCCCAACCCGGCTTGGGCCACAGGCCGAGGCCGGCAACGGCGCCGCCGGCGGCCAGGCCCTGGACGAAGCGGCGTCGCGACGGCTTAAACAGACCGTCGGCATCGCGGCCGAAAGCATCAGATGACATGGGAACTCCGTGGAAAGCGTAAGCGTGCGCAGGCAGCGCGGTTGGCGAGCAACCGGACGCGCGTGCGAAGGGCGCCGTGGGCGCGGAAGGCGCTTAGCCGATGGGAGGTCGGATCGGGTGCGGCAACGCGGGCGCGGCGTGGCCCGGGACGAGGCGGCGCACGCTGCGTTCGTGCGCACGCGGGAACGACGCCAGTTGCAATGCCGGGACGCCGATCGGCGCGGCATGCACGCATACGCAGCGGCAGGCGCCGGACTTGCAGCAGTCGGGGGTGGTGCCGGAATCCTTGGGGTGGTGCGCGTCGCCCTGCGCATCCGTCGCCGCTACGACGTGCTCGCCGTGGTGGCAGGGCATGTCCGCCATCGCATCGGTTGCGGTCGGCGACGCGTGCATCGCGGCCGGGACCGCGTCTTGCAGCGGCAGGTGCGCGCTCGCCAGTGCCGCCGTCCCATTCAGGATGAGGCAGAGGCTGAGCAGGAAACGCAGCAGGAACGACCAGAGCGGCATGGAGCGTACTTTAACCGCAGCAGGGAGTTCGGGGCAGTGAATGCAAGCGCGGGGGCCCTCGATCTTCTTCTCCCCGTCTGCGGGGAGAAGATGCCTGTAGGGCAGATGAGGGGCGCGAGCGCAGCGAGCGTGCCTTTTGCTTCGAAAGGTCCGTGACGTGTAGCAGAAGCAACAGCCTCGCTCGCTGCGCTCGCTTCCCCTCACCCGCCCGTTGGGCACCCTCTCCCCGCCAGCGGGGAGAGGGGCGAACGCGGGCCCGCTTCAGTCTGCCTGCGTGAAAGCCAATCCGTGCTCGCGGGCGAAGCGCGCGCAGGCTTCGCGCATGCGCGCCTGCTGGGCCGCACGCACGGCCGGATCGCTGAGCACGAACGAGCCCGTCTCCGCGGCGATGTTGAGCAGGTCCTGGCGCACGCGCTCGATGTCGGACGCGTTCGCGGGGCGGATCGGGCGCAGGTGGTTGCGCTCGTCCGGGCCGCCGACCCAGCGCGCGAGGAAATTGCCGACCGCCTTGGCGGCGGGCACGTCGCGCTTGAGTTCGACGTGCACCTCGGCGGTGCGCAGCTTCAGGCCGAGCGTGTCCAGCCAGTCCTGCCACTTGAAGTCGTTGAAACGGCGCGCCAGCACCAGCGCGCGCCACGGCACGCCCAGCGTGTCGGCGAAGATCGCGCCGTGCAGCGATTCGGTGAGCACGCGCTCGCAGCTGGCGATCGCATCGGCGACGGCCTGCGGCGACTGGCGCGGATCGATCGGATACAGCCCGGCGTCGCGCGCGAGCGCGTCCCAGTCGAAGCTGTCGTAGCTCTTGTGGTGCGGCACCAGGCCGATGCGGCCCGTGACCGGCGCGCGCTCGCGTTGCAGCGGCGGCCACAGCACCGCGGCATCGCCGAGGCCGAGCGCGGGATCGAGGTGGCACCTCGCAGCGGTGCCCGGACCGCGCACCCAGTACACCTGCCATTCGCTGCCTAGCCGCGGCGTGCCGCGATAGCCGCAGCCCGAACCGAGCACGACCTTCGGGCCGTCCGGTTGGGTGCCACCGAGGATGGTGCCGACGCCGTACAGCCACGTTTCGGGATGCCTGGCTTCCAGGTCCGGGAACAACGCCGGCCACAGCGCGACGTTGAGGTCGTCGCCGAAATTGCCGTGCGGGAGCTTGCAGTACTTCAGGCGCATGGGCGGGCCCGGAATCGTTCTCGTAGCCCGGGTAAGCGCAGCGCACCCGGGGCCTTTCGTCACGCCGCTACGTTCCCCCGGGTGCGGCCTGCGGCCTTGCCCGGGCTACGTGGCTGGATTCCGGCTAGATCAGCTTCGCTGCTGAAAGCCGCCGGAATGACGAGCAAAAAAGCGCCACGCGGTCGGCGTGGCGCATCAACATTACTTCCGGCTCGCGCGGATCTGCGCGTCCACCGCCGCGATCGCGGTCATGTTGACCACGCGGCGCGGCGTCGAGGCCGGGGTGAGGATGTGCGCCGGCTTGTCCAGGCCCATCAGGATCGGCCCGATCGCCACGCCGTCGGTCATCACCCGCACCATGTTGTAGGTGATGTTGGCGGCGTCGAGGTTGGGCATCACGAACAGGTTGGCGCGGCCCTTGAGCGTGGAGTTGGGGAAGATGCGGTGGCGCAGCTCCTCGTCCCACGCGGTGTCGGCCATCATCTCGCCGTCGACCTCGAGCTTGGGCACGCGCTCGCGGATCAGCTGATACGCCTTGCGCATCTTCGCCGCCGAGGCGTTGTCGTGGCTGCCGAAGTTGGAGTGCGACAGCAGCGCGACCTTGGGCTCGATGCCGAACAGCTTCAGGCGGTAGCTCGCCTGCAGCGTGGCTTCGGCGATCTGCTCGGCGGACGGATCCAGCTGCACGTGGGTGTCGAGGAAGAACCACACGCCCTGGTCGTTGATCACGCCGGTCATCGCGGCGGTGCCGGTGACGCCCTTCTCGAAGTCGAACACGCTGCGCATGTAGCCGAGCTTCTTGTGGAAGCGACCGACCAGGCCGGAGATCATCGCGTCGGCCTCGCCGCGTTCGACCATCAGCGCGGCGATCAGGGTCGGGCGCGAGCGCAGCAGGTTCTTCGCCGCCGCCGGGGTGACGCCGCGGCGTTCGGTCTTGGCGTGGTACTGCTGCCAGTAGTCGTCGAAGCGCGGATCGGAGTTGATGTTGGTCAGTTCGAAGTCGACGCCGGACTTCATGCGCAGGCCCAGGCGCGCGATGCGCTGCTCGATCACCTCGGGGCGGCCGATCAGGATCGGGAAGGCCAGTTCCTCGTCGATCACCGTCTGCACCGCGCGCAGCACGGTCTCTTCCTCGCCTTCGGCATAGACCACGCGCTTGCGGTCGTTGCGCGCGCGGTCGTAGATCGGCTTCATGATGAGGCCGGTGCGGTAGATGAAGGTGGCGAGTTTTTCCTCGTATGCCTTCATGTCGAGGATCGGGCGCGTGGCGATGCCCGAATCCATCGCAGCGCGCGCCACCGCCGGTGCGAGCAGGGTCAGCAGGCGCGGATCGAACGGGCGCGGGATCAGGTATTCCGGCCCGAAGCTCGGTATTTCACCGCCGTACGAACCAGCCAGGTCCGACGACTCCATGCGCGCGATCTGGGCGATGGCGCGCACGCAGGCGAGCTTCATCGCTTCGTTGATCGTGGTGGCGCCGACGTCGAGCGCGCCGCGGAAGATGTAGGGGAAGCACAGCGCGTTGTTGACCTGGTTCGGGTAGTCCGAACGACCGGTGGCGATGATGCAGTCCGGGCGCACCTTCTTCGCGTCTTCCGGGAGGATTTCCGGATACGGATTGGCCAGCGCGAGGATGATCGGCTTGGCGGCCATGGTCGCGACCATTTCCGGCTTGAGCACGCCGCCGGCGGACAGGCCGAGGAACACGTCGGCGCCGTCGACGATGTCGGCAAGCGTGCGCTTGTCGGTGTCGCGGGCGTAGCGCTGCTTGTCCGGGTCCATGTGGCCGCGACCGGTGTAGAGCACGCCTTCGCGGTCGAAGGCCATGATGTTTTCCGGCTTCATGCCGAGCGCCACGAGCATGTCGAGGCAGGCGATGCCGGCCGCGCCGGCGCCGGCGGTGGCGAGCTTCACTTCGCCGATCTTCTTGCCGACGACTTCCAGCGCGTTGAGCACGGCGGCGCCGACGATGATGGCGGTGCCGTGCTGGTCGTCGTGGAACACCGGGATCTTCATCCGCTCGCGCAGCTTGCGCTCGACGATGAAGCACTCCGGCGCCTTGATGTCCTCGAGGTTGATGCCGCCGAAGGTCGGTTCGAGCGCGGCGATGATCTCGACCAGCTTGTCCGGGTCCTTCTCGTCGACCTCGATGTCGAACACGTCGATGCCGGCGAACTTCTGGAACAGCACGCCCTTGCCTTCCATCACGGGTTTACCAGCAAGGGGCCCGATGTCGCCCAGGCCGAGCACCGCGGTGCCGTTGGAGATCACCGCCACCAGGTTGCCGCGCGCGGTGTAGTCGCTGGCGAGCTTGGGGTCGCGGGCGATCTCCTCGCAGGCGTAGGCCACGCCCGGCGAATACGCGAGCGCGAGGTCGCGCTGGGTCACCATCGGCTTGGTCGCGGACACCTTGATCTTCCCGCGCGGTTCCATGCGGTGGTAATCGAGGGCGGCTTGTTTCAGGTCGTCGGACATCGCTGGGCACGCATGCGGCAGGGCTCCCGATTGTAGCCCGGGGGGATTGCAGGGGGTCTGACAGACGTCACCGTGGCCGCCGGGCTCGGCACGACCCCTCACCCTGCGTCGCTGCGCGACGCTGTCCCTCTCCCCGCAAAGCGGGGCGAGGGGTGCGAGGGCGTTGTTCCTTCTCCCCCCGTGCGGGGAGAAGGTGCCCGGAGGGCGGATGAGGGGCGCTTTCCCGCTAGAGATCGAGGAAATCCTCGCCCTGCGCCACCGCATCCAGGCGGATGCGGTTGGCGAACAGCGAGAACGCGAGCATCCCGGCCAGGCCGTTGGCGCGCACGATCCAGCGCGGCAGCCAACGCGGCGGCACCAGCACGCCGCTGTCGAACAAGGGCTCGAAGCGCTGCACGTCGCCCAGGGTCATCTTCCCCGCGAACAGGCGCCGGCACAGCAGCAGCTTGTTGTGGCGCAGGGCCCAGCGGAAGAAGGTGTGCACGCTGATCAGGCCGCGCAGGTACACGGTGTCCTTGGTGAAGGCGGCGCCGCCGGTGGTCGGTACGCCGCGGAACACGCGTTGGGCCGAGGTGAAGCTGTCGGCGTCGCTCTGCCCGGCGTCGCGGAAGTAATGGAACACCTGCAGGAAGTCGGCGCCGCCCAGTGCCATCGCCACCGCTTCGATGCGCAGGCTGATGCGCTTCATGCGCTCGATGTCGATCGAGCCGGTGATCTGCTCGGCGAACACCGCCAGGCCCTCCTGGGTCGCGGTCGCGCGCGGCGAGGACAGCGCCAGGCTCGGCAGGTGCGGCTGCTCGCGGCCGTTGAGCGCGGTGAGCGAGTGCACGAAGGCCTCGTGCTCGATCAGCTGGTGGCGGTCGTAATCGCTGAAGGCGGCACCGTGGCGCAGGCGGATGCGGGTCGCGCCGGCGGCGGCCTTGGCGATGAGGTCGGGGTCGAGCACGACCTCGATCACGCGCTTGTCGAAGAAGTCATCGAGCGCGGCCTGCAGCTGCAGCTGCAGCGCGGTGGCGGAGATCGCCACGCATTCGGACGGCGCGAGCAGTTCGCGGTCGAGTTCGTCGGCGATGTCGATGAAATGCCGCGCCGCCTCGCGCGTGGTCGGTCCGTTGCCGGGCAACGGCTCGTCGGGGCGGCCGAACAGTTCGATCGAATGCGCGGTGACCGCGGGCGTGCCCAGCGCCTCGAGCAGGGCCGCGGCGATCGACCAGCTGCGCGCGGAATCGCACAGGTAGTGGCCGAGCGGATGGTCGGGGTCGGCCTCGCGCGCGATCGCGTCGAGTTCGCGCCGCGCCTCGCCGAAGTCGTACTTCGGGTACTCGACCACGGGCAACGCGTAGCGGCCCTGCGCGGCTTCGTCGAGGAAGCGCTTCTGCGCGCTGGCCGGCCAGCTCACCAGGCCGAGCAGCTTGATGCCCTTCACCGCCTTGACCATGCGCGCGTCGAGCGCGGAATGGTGGGCGAGGTCGGGGCTGAGGTCGGTCATGGTGAAACGCCTGCGAGGGCATTCGTGCTTGCCCTCGCCGTTGCTTCTGCGCGCATGGATGCGCGCTGCCCTTCATGGGGCCCCGTGCGAAGCGGCGGTCGGCGGCGGTAGACCCGCAGGGCGGCGTACACGGATGTACGCCGTTTTTCGAAGGGACAGGAAGTCCCTTCGAAAAATCCCGTCGCCGGACGCGAACCCGTAGCGCAGGATGCGCGAAGGGCGCGTAGCCCCGGGGTGCCCTTTCTTTTGGTTATCTTTTCTTTGGGCAAGCAAAGAAAAGTAACTCGCGCCACGGGCGCGAAAGCTGTTGCTGTTGTTACTACACGATCCGAGGTATTAGCAGAAGCAAAAGCACCCCACCCCAGCCCTCCCCTTCGCTGCGCGAAAGGGAGGGAGAACGGCGGGGTAGCACGCTCAATGCTTCCCATACTTCTCGTCCAGGCGCTTGTTCAGCGCCTTGCCCTGCACCTTGTCGTCGGCCTTCTGCGCGCGACGGTTGGCCGCCTTGTTCGCGGCCACGGCCACTTCGTCGCTGAGCTTGAGGAAGTTGGCGAAGCGTTGCGGATCGAGCTTGCCGGCCTCGATCGCCGCGCGCACGGCGCAGCCGGGTTCGCGCTGGTGCTTGCAGTCGCGGAAACGGCACTGCTCGGCCAGCGCCTCGATGTCGCTGAAGTTCTCGGCGACGTCTTCCTCGCCGGTGGGCTTGAGCTCGCGCATGCCCGGGGTGTCGATCAGGCACGCACCGGTGGGCAGCGGGATCAGCGCGCGGTAGGTCGTGGTGTGGCGGCCGCGGGAATCGCTCTCGCGCACCTGGCTGGTCTTCATCTTCTCGATGCCGAGCAGGGTGTTGGTGAGCGAGGACTTGCCGGCGCCGGAAGAACCCACCAGCACGGCGGTGCGGCCGGGCTGCAGCCATGGGTTGAGCGCGGCGACGCTGGCGGGGTCCTTGGCATTGACCGCCCGCACGGCGACATCCTGCGCGGCGAGCGCGAGCACGCCGACCGCCGCGCTGCTCTCGGTCTCGGCGATGTCGGACTTGGTCAACACCACTACCGGCTCGGCGCCGCCGCGCACCAGCAGCAGGTAACGCTCGATGCGGCGCGGGTTGAAGTCGGCGTCCAGCCCGCACACCACGAACACGGTGTCGATGTTGGCGGCGATCAGCTGCTGCTTGTAGTGCTCGCCGGCGGCGGCGCGCTTGATCGCGGTGCGGCGCGGCAGCAGCTCGACGACCTTGGCGTGCTTGGGCGGCGCGCCTTCGATCAGCACCCAGTCGCCCACCGCCGGGCGCTCCTCGGGGGCGATGCCGCCCTTGCGGTAGTTCGCCGGGCGCTGCCACTCGGGCAGGGATTCGACGCCGAAGTTGTGCTCGGGGCCGTCGGCGACGATGTAGCCGCTGCGGTGCTGCTCGACCACGCGTGCCGGGCGGGCGTGGGGGCGCAGGACCAGGGCCTCGCGCCAGGCGGGCTCGGTGGGCAGGCCATCGTCGGCCAGGGGCCAGCCGATCGCCTGCAGGGCGGCGAGCTCGGGGGTCAAACGGGAGCGGAAGAGGCGTGCATGGCCGGATTCTAGCGGTGCGGGATCGGCCGTGCGGGCGCGCGCCGAACCGGAACGCGACCGCGACCGCGTTTTCATGCGGCGCAATCGCCCCGGCGCGCTGAATCCGCGGGATTTTTCCGCTAGTCTGGCCCGCCCACCTCCGTTGCTGCGCCGATGTCCCTGCCCCCCGTGAAGACCCGCGAACGCCTGTCCGAAGTCCGTTACGAAATCCGCGGAGAACTGGCGCGACGCGCCCGCGAGCTGGAGGCCCAGGGCCGCAAGCAGATCAAGCTCAACATCGGCAACCCGGGCGCGTTCGGCTTCCGCGCGCCGGAGCACCTGCAGCGCGCGATCGCACAGCGCATCGAGCAGACCGACCCCTACACCCACCAGCAGGGCCTGCCGGCCGCGCGCGAGGCCATCGCCGCCTTCCACAAGCAGCGCGGCACGCCCAATGCCTCGCCGGAGCGCGTGTTCGTCGGCAACGGCGTGAGCGAACTGATCGACCTGTCGCTGCGCGCGCTGCTCAACCCCGGCGACGAGGTGCTGCTGCCCTCGCCCGACTACCCGCTGTGGAGCGCCGCGACCATCCTCAATGACGGTCGCCCGGTCTATTACCAGTGCCGGCCGGAAAACGGCTTCCTCCCCAGCGCGGAGGAGATCGAGGCGCTGGTGTCGCCGCGCACGCGCGCGATCGTGCTGATCAACCCCAACAACCCGACCGGCGCCGCGTACCCGCGCGAGCTGCTGGAGAAGATCGTCGCCGTCGCCCAGCGCCACAAGCTGCTGCTGATGGCCGACGAGATCTACGACTCGATCCTGTACGACGATGCGACCTTCACCCCGGTCGCGCCGATCGCCGGCGACCTGCCGTGCCTGTCGTTCGGCGGCCTGTCCAAGGTGCACCGCGCCTGCGGCTGGCGCGTGGGCTGGGCGGTGCTGAGCGGCGACCCGCTCGCCAGCGGCGACCTGCACCACGCCATGGACCTGCTCGGCGCGCTGCGCCTGTGCGCGAACGTGCCGGGCCAGTTCGCGATCGAAGCGGCGCTGCACGGCGAGGACACCATCACCCCGCTGTGCCTGCCGGGCGGGCGCCTGTTCGAGGCGCGCCGCGCGGTCAGCGAAAGCGTCGCGGCGAGCCGGCACCTGGAGCTGGTCGCGCCGGCCGGCGCGCTGTACGCGTTCCCGGCGGTCACCGGCGATGCCGCGGTCGGCTTCGACGACCACCGCTTCGCACTGGAACTGCTGGAAACCGAGGACGTGCTGGTGGTGCCGGGTTCGAGCTTCAACGTGCCCTACCGCAACCACTTCCGCGTCACCCTGCTGCCGCAGCCGGACGACCTGCGCGAAGTGTTCCGCCGCATCGAACGCGTGCTGGACCGCTACGCGGAACAGGCGCAGGCGCGCCGCGCCGCGGTGGCGTGAAGATGGCGTAGGCGGGCTCAAGCCCGCCACCGCACCGTCGATCCGGCGTGGACACGGCGGGCCATGGCCCGCCCTACAATGCCGCCATGGACGCGGCCAACGACACGCTCAGTTATCTCGCCCTCGGCGACAGCTACACCATCGGCGAAGCCGTGCCCGAGGACGGCCGCTGGCCGGTGCAGCTCGCGCGCGCGCTGCGCGAGGAAGGCATCGCGCTCGCCGACCCGCGCATCATCGCGACCACCGGCTGGACCACCGACGAGCTCGACTGGGGCATCGATTCGGCCGAGCCGCTGGGCAGCTTCGACCTGGTTTCGCTGCTGATCGGCGTCAACAACCAGTACCGCAACCGCAGCGCGGTGGCGTACGCGGAGGAATTCCACACCCTGCTGCAGCGCGCGGTCCGCTTCGCCCGCGGCCGCGCCGACCGGGTGCTGGTGCTGTCGATTCCCGACTGGGGCGTGACCCCGTTCGCCGCCAGCGACCTGCGCGATGCGGCCACGATCGGCGCCGAGATCGACGCCTTCAACGCCGCCGCGCGCACCATGTGCGGCAAGGAAGGCGTGGCCTTCGTCGACATCACTCCGGCATCACGCGAACACGGCACCGAAGCCGGCATGGTCGCCGCCGACGGGCTGCACCCTTCGGCGGCGATGTACGCGCTGTGGACGCAGGCCGCGCTGCCGGTCGCGCGCAAGCTGCTGGCGCAATGACTGCCAGCGCGGGCGCGACGCGGCCGCTGCCGCGCGAACAGGTGCGCGCGATCGCGAACGCCTTCCTGCCCGCGCGGCCGTGGGGCAACTACTGGGACCACTGCTACACCCGCGCCAAGCTCGGCAGCGATCCGCTGTACCCGGGCGTGTGCGATGCGCTGCGCGGAACCACGGCGCCGCTGCTCGACCTGGGCTGTGGGCTCGGCCTGCTCGCGCACGCCCTGCGCGCGCAGGGCATCGCGCTGGCGTACCGCGGTGTCGACAACGATGCCGGCAAGGTTGCCCGCGCCGGGCGCGCGGCGTCGCGCGCGGGCCTGGCGGACGTGGATTTCGCCACGATCGACCTGGCGCGCGAATACCCGACGCATCGCGGCAGCGTGGCATTGCTCGACGTGCTGCAGTTCATCCCGCCGCAGGCGCAGGCGCGCGCGCTGGATGCGGCGATCGCGATGCTGGTGCCCGGGGCGAAGCTGGTGATCCGCACCGGCCTGGCCGACGGCAGCGGTCGCGCACGTGTCACCCGCGCCGTCGACGTGCTCTCGCGCGCGGTGGGCTGGATGAATGCCGGGCCGTCGCGCTATCCCGATGCGGAACAGTTGCGCGCCCGCTTCGATGCCGCGGGCCTGCAAGCGGAATTCACCCCGCTGTACGGCGATACGCCGTTCAACAACTGGCGGGTGGTGGCGACGAAGCTGTAGGCGTTGCTACGCCGATGTTCTTCTCCCCGCCTGCGGGGAGAAGATGCCCGAAGGGCAGATGAGGGGCGCTTCTGATTCTTGCGACGACCCCTCACCCTGCGTCGCTGCGCGACGCGGTCCCTCTCCCCGCAAGCGGGGCGAGGGGAATGGCATGCTGCGGTTGTGCATCAACTGTCGGCCCTGCAGCTTCGATCTCTTCCGGCAACAGCGTTCCGTAGCCGAGCGCATCCAGCCGCTGCAGCAGCAGCGCCAGCGTGTCCACGTTGCGCCCGTGTTTCGCGCCTTCGTGCAGCAGCACGATCGCGCCGGGCGCGAGGTCGCGTTCGATCCGCGCCACCACCGTCTGCGGATCCGACGCCAGTGCGTCGAAGCCGCGCGCGCTCCACGCCACGCGGGCGAGGCCGTGTTCGCGCAGCGGCGCCGCCACGAACGGATTGGCCATGCCGACGACCGCGCGGAACCAACGCGGCGCGGTGCCGGTGATCGCCGCGAGCGTGGCCTGGTTGGCGGCGACCTGTTCGCGCATTCGGTGCGGCCCCAGCGCCCAGAACCACGCCTGCGGATGGCCCTGGCTGTGGTTGCCGATGCCGTGGCCGCGACGGACGATCTCGCGCACCAGCTCCGGCCGTTGCTGCGCGCGCTCGCCGACGACGAAGAACGTGGCGCGCGCGCGGTGGCGATCAAGCAGGTCGAGCACGGCCGCGGTGTCGTCGGACGGGCCGTCGTCGATGGTCAGCCAGACGCGCTGCTCCGCGCCCGGCAGCCGCCGCAGCACGGGGCTGAACATGCGCGAATCCGGCTTCAGCGTGCCCCACAGGAACGGCAGGTGCGACAGCAGCATCGCCGGCAGGCCCCAGGCCCAGCCCAGGCGCCACCACACCACCGCGACCGCGAGCTGCGACAGCAGCAGGCAGGGGATCCAGGCGTGGGGGTAGCGAGGGGGGCGATGCAGCGACATGGCCGCGATCATGCCGGCCCGCGCCGATCCCACGCAACGCGGCACCGCGCTGAAAGCAGCGGCGCCGAAGCGTAAAATTCGCCCATCCCCGCTCCGGAAGCCCCCATGTCCCTCGACCCCGCGCTGCGTTCGCGCATCGAATCCCTGCTGCAGTCGAACCGCGTCGTGCTGTTCATGAAGGGCGAGCCACGCGCGCCGCAATGCGGCTTCTCGGCCAAGGCCGTCGCCGCGCTGGCGGCACTCGACGTCGACTACGCCCACGTCGACGTGCTGGCCGATGCGGAGATCCGCGAAGGCATCAAGGCCTACGGCGACTGGCCGACGATCCCGCAGCTGTATGTCGGCGGCGACCTGGTCGGCGGCAGCGACATCATCGAGCAGATGGTGAATTCGGGCGAACTGCATTCGCTGCTCGGCCTGCCCGCGCCCGACCGCACCCCGCCTTCGATCACCATCACCCCGGCCGCCGCGGCGATGCTGCGCGACGCGCTGGCCAATGCCGGCGACGGCTATGCGCTGCAGGTCGACGTCGACGCGCGCTTCAACGCCAAGCTGCAGCTGGGCGCGGTGGACGCCAACGCGATCGCGATCGAACACGACGGCATCCGCGCGCAGTTCGACATGGCCAGCGCGCGCCGCGCGCAGGGCATGAGCATCGACTGGGTCGACGACGAGCGCGGCCGCGGCCTGGTCATCGACAACCCGAACGCGCCGCCGAAAGTGAAGGTGCTGGCGGTGGTGGAAGCCCACGCGCGCGCCGCCGCGGGTTCGCTGACCCTGGTCGACGTGCGCCCTGCCGAGGAACGCGCGCTGGCAGCGGTGAACGTGCCGTTCTCCGTGTTCGACGGCGAAGGCCTGGTGCACCTGGAGAACCTGCCCAAGGACACGCCGCTGGCGTTCCTGTGCCACCACGGCGGGCGCAGCGCGCAGGCGGCGGAGCATTTCCGCGGCCTGGGGTTCCGCGACGTCTACAACGTCGAAGGCGGGATCGAAGCGTGGGCGCTGGAAGCCGATACGCACGTGCCGCGGTATTGAGGCGATCCCGATGAATGGATCCCGGGTGCGCTGCGCTTATGAAGGGATCCCGGGTGCGCTGCGCTTATGAAGGGATCCCGGGTGCGCTGCGCTTACCCGGGCTACAACGGTTTCGATTCATGCCTTCGTAGCCCGGGTAAGGCGAAGCCGCACCCGGGGATGGCGCGCCGTCGACGCAGATCGCTCAACGCCCGTTGCGCGCAAGCGCATCCAGCGCCGCCTGCCGGCTCTTCGCCAGGTCGACCATCGGCGGCACGTAGCCGCGCGGGATCGTGCCGGTCCACGGCGCATGCCGTTGCGCCGGCGCGAGCGACGCCAGCTCCGGCACCCAGCGCGCAATGTAGTCGCCGGCCGGATCGAACCGCTGCGCCTGCAGCACCGGATTGAACACGCGGTAGTACGGCGCCGCGTCCGCGCCGGTGCCGGCGACCCACTGCCAGCCCAATGAATTGCTGGCCAGGTCCGCGTCGACCAGCGTGTCCCAGAACCAGCGCGCGCCTTCGCGCCAGTGCACGCGCAGGTTCTTGCACAGCAAGCTCGCCACGATCATGCGCACGCGATTGTGCATCCAGCCGGTGTGCCACAGCTCGCGCATGCCGGCATCGACGATGGGAATACCGGTGCGTCCGTGCTGCCACGCCTGCAGTTGTTGCGGGGTCGGTTGCGCCCACGCGAATCCGTCGAAGCGTGGATTGAAGTTGGCCTCCGGCGTATGCGGGAAGTGGTGCAGCACGTGGTGGGCGAACTCGCGCCAGCCCAGTTCGCGCACGTAGGCTTCGCGATCCTCACCCACGGCCACGCCTTCGAGCAGGCGCACGATCCGCCACGGCGCGATCTCGCCGAAATGCAGGTGCGGCGACAGGCGCGAGGTGCCGCGGCGATCCGGGCGGTCGCGTCCGTCGCCGTAGCCGTCCAGCGCCTGCATGGCGAAGGCGGATGCGGCCGCCACCGCGCCGGCTTCGCCGGGCGTCCACTCGTCCCAGAAACCCGCGTCCCAGCGCAGCGTCGGCGCGAGTGCCAGCGCCGCGATATCGACCGCGCCTTCCAATGCGGGCGGCGCGGGCAGGCGCTCGGGCGGTTCGCTCGCCGCCGGCAGGCGCCACTGCGCCTGCGCGGTGCGCCAGAACGGGGTGAACACGCGATACGGATCGCCGGTCTTGCCCTGCACCTGCCAGGGCTCGAACAACAGCGCGCCATTGTGGCTTTCCGCGCGCAGGCCCTGCTGGCGCAACGTGCGCTTGATGCCGGCATCGCGCGCTTCGATCGCCGGCTCGTAACGCCGGTTCCAGAACACGGCTTCGGCGCCCACCTGCGTCGCGAGCCGTTGCAACGTGGCCAGCGAATCGCCGCGGAACACCTGCAACCGCGAGCCGCGTGCCTGCAGGTCGGCCGCCAGCGCCTGCAACGAACGTTGCCGCCACGCATCGGAAGCCGCACCGGGCGACCAGTCGCCCTCTTCGTCCGGCGCATGGATGTAGACCGGCACCGGCACGAAGCCGGCGCGCACGGCCGCCTGCAACGCCGGGTTGTCGGCGAGGCGCAGGTCGTTGCGGAACCAGACCAGGGCGTGGGGCATGCGGGGGTCTCGCCTGAAGCCGGCACCGATGCCGCACGCGGCGGGGGTGTACGCATCCGCCCCGCATCCGCGCGCCGCCCGGCGCCGTATGAGAGGCGAACCTTAACCGGAGCGCCCCCCTGATGCGTATCTGCCCCCCGACGCTGTCGCTGGCAATCCTCCTGGCGGCCGCCCCGACGCTCGCGGTCGAACGCTACGAGGGCCTGGCCTTCCGTGTCCCCGCCGGCACCGCCCTCGCCTATCGCGAAGAGCACTGGCGCTATGAAGAGAACGGTATCGCCACGCGCCTGGTGCTGTACCGATGCCCGGATGGCGCTGCGTTCGCGCGCAAGCTGGTGCGCGACCGTCCCAGCGCGATCGCGCCCGACTTCGAGCTGTATGACGCCCGCGACGGCTATCGCGAGGGGGTGCGTACCCGCGGCGGCAGGCGCGAAGTGTTCCGCCAGGACCATGCCCGTGTCCCCGCGCGCTGGCGCGTGCTGACCCTGCCGGCGACGGCGGTGGTCGATGCCGGCTTCGATGCGCTGGTCCGCCGCGACGGGATGCGCCTCGCGCCCGGAGCGGCCCTGTCCGCGAGTTTCCTGCTGCCGGCCCGCACCGCGTTGCTGCCGGTGCAACTGCGCCGCCTGCCGGCGGACGCGGGCGACCAGGGCGACACCGTGTTCGCGATGCGGCTGGACGCCTGGTACGGCTTCGCCGCGCCGGAAACCCGGGTCCGGTACCGCGGCCGCGATGGCTGGCTGTCCCGATTCGACGGCATCGGCAGCATTCGCGACGCCCGTGGCCGGCCGCTGCCGGTCCGGATCGAGTTCCCCGATCACCTGCGCGCGGCAGCGGAACCTGCCGGACTGACGCGAGCCCTGCGCGAGCCGCTCGATGGCCGCTGCACGATCTGACCCGGGCACGCCCCCCTCTGCCCGGTTGGCACCCTGGCGCCGGGCGTGGCATAACGCGCGGGCGTCGCACCGACGCATGGCCCGCATGTGGCCCGGAGGATGGGGAATGGACGACACGGCGGTGCACGCGATCGAAGAGGCCGACCTGGTCGCCGCCCTGCTGCGGGACGTGGCCCGCGGCGACCGCAGCGCATTCGAGGCCCTGTACCGGACCACGTCCAGCACGCTGCTGGGCGTGTGCATGCGCGTGCTGGCGGACCGCAGCGAGGCGGAAGAGGTGCTGCAGGAGGTTTACGTTTCGGTGTGGAGCAAGGCCGCGCAGTTTGATGCGCAGCGGGCACGCGCGATGGCGTGGCTGGGCAGCATCGCGCGCCACCGTGCGATCGACCGCCTGCGCCACCTGCCCGCGCCGGCATTGCGAGCGCCGGTCGAGCTCGTCGAACTCGCCGCCGATGCCTCGCCCGGCCCGGCGGCGCTGGCGGAGGTCGTCACTGACCGGGTGCAATTGGACGATTGCATGCGCCAACTGGATGCGCGGCGGCAGTCGCTGATCCGCACCGCATTTTTCGAAGGGGTCAGCTACGACGAACTCGCGCGTCGCTCGGGCTCGCCCCTGGGTTCGGTGAAGAGCTGGATCCGCCGTGGTCTCCTGCAACTGCGCGCGTGCCTGGAACGATGAACCTGCCCAACGAACGTTTCGACGAGGAATCCCCGCGGCCGCCCGGCGACGAGGTCGAGGCCGGCGAGTACGTCCTGGGCGTGCTCGACGCGCGCGAGCGCGGCCAGGCGCAGGCGCGGATTACGTCCGACCCGCATTTCGCACACTGGGTCGACCGCTGGGAGGCACATTTCGCCCCGTGGCTGCTGCGCGTGGATGCGGTCGCACCGTCGCTGTCGGTGTGGCCGCGCATCCGCGCCCGACTGGGGTGGTCGTCGGAGCGGGCCATGCCGGTCCGTGCGTGGGACCGCGTCGGTTTCTGGCGCGCGGCGGCGGGCCTTGCGGTTGCGGCGGGCATCGGCGCAACGGTGTTCGGCCTGCGGACGCGGCTGCCGGCCCCGAGCCTGCCGCCACCGGTAGCCGTGCAGCCGCCGGGCGAGGAACAAGCGGCGCGGCCGGTGACCGTGCTGGCCCGCGGCGATGGTTCGACTGGCTGGATCGCCACGCTCGACGCCGCGCGCGGCAAGGTGCTGATGGTGCCCGTGCCCGTGCCGGCCGACGCCACCGGACGCGTCAACGAGCTGTGGATCATCCCGGCGGGCGGCGCCCCGATATCCCTGGGCTTCGTCTCCAACGAGAAGGCGCACACGATCCAGATTCCCGCCGCCGCGCGCGCTGCGGTGGCGGTGGGCGCCACCTTCGCGGTGACGCTGGAGCCCGAGGCCGGCATTCCGCACGCCGCGCCGACCGGGCCGGTGGTCGCCCAGGGCGGCATCCGGCAGATCTGATCCTGCTGCATCCATCGGGGCACCGGCGACGTATAGCCGGTAGTCCCGATCAATGGAGCGAGCATGTCAGGCAATCCCAGAGGCGCGGCGCGGGCGCTGGCGACGGTGCGGCGCTGGTTCGATACCGCGGCGCCCGCCGCGCGGGACGGCGAAGCCGACGTCGGCTCGCGCATCGACTGGCTGCGTGCCGCACCTTTCATCGCCATGCACCTGGCCTGCCTGGGCGTACTCGCGGTCGGCGTGTCGGCAACGGCGCTGTGGATCGCCGCGGCGCTGTACGCGGTGCGCATGTTCGCCCTGACGGCGTTCTACCACCGCTACTTCGCGCATCGCACCTTCCGCACCTCGCGCGCGGTGCAGTTCGTGTTCGCGGTGATCGGGTCGGCCTGCGTGCAACGTGGCCCGATGTGGTGGGCGGCGCACCACCGCAACCACCACCGCCATGCCGACACTGCGCTGGATCCCCACTCGCCCGGCGTGCACGGTTTCCTGTGGAGCCACGCGGGCTGGTTCCTCACCCGCGACGGCTTCCGTACCGACTGGGAGCGCGTGCCGGATCTGGCCCGCTACCCCGAGCTGCGCTGGCTCGACCGCTACGACACCGTGGTGCCGGTTGCGCTGGCCGCGGGCCTGTACGCGTTGGGCGCGGTGCTGGAACGGAGCGCGCCGCAGCTGGCGACGAACGGCCCGCAGCTGCTGGTGTGGGGGTTCTTCGTCTCGACCGTGGTTCTGTTCCACGCCACGGTGACCATAAATTCGCTGGCGCACCGCTTCGGAAGCCGCCGCTTCGAAACCCGCGACGACAGCCGCAACAACGCCTGGCTGGCGCTGCTGACCTTCGGCGAGGGCTGGCACAACAACCACCATTTCTTCCCCGGTTCGGCGCGCCAGGGCTTCCGCTGGTGGGAAGTCGACCTGAGCTGGTACCTGTTGCGCGCGATGGCGGCGGTCGGACTGGTGCGCGATCTCAAGCCGGTGCCCGCGTGGGTGCTGGCCCGGGCGGGGAAGCGCTGACATGCGCATCGCGGTGGTCGGCGCGGGCATCGCCGGGCTGGCATCGGCCTGGTTGCTGTCGCGTGCGCACGAGGTGGTGCTGTTCGAGGCCAACGATTACCTCGGCGGGCACACGCATACCCATGCGATCGAAATGGACGGGCGCACTTACGCGGTGGACAGCGGCTTCATCGTCCACAACCGCGCGCACTACCCCCTGTTCACCGGGTTGCTGGACGAACTAGGCGTTGCCACCCGGGCCACGACGATGAGCTTCTCGGTGCACAGCGAGGCCAGCGGGGTCGAGTACAACGCGACCTCCCTCGATGCGTTGTTCTGCCAGCGCCGCAACCTGGTATCGCCGCGGTTCTGGGGCATGCTGCGCGACCTGCTGCACTTCTACCGCATCGCCCCGCACCTGCTCGAGGGCAACGATCCTGGCCCGACGCTCGGCGAATTCCTTGCGCGCGAGGGCTTTGGCGATGCGTTCTGCGACGAGCACCTGGTGCCAATGGCATCGGCGCTGTGGTCGTCGCCGACGCGGCAGGTGCTGGAATTCCCCGCGCGCTACCTCGCGCAGTTCATGGCCAACCACGAGATGCTGCAGGTGCGCGCGCGCCCGCAGTGGCGCGTGGTCTGCGGCGGGTCGGCCAGCTATGTCCGCGCGATGGAGCGCCACTGGCGGGTCGAGGTCCGCCGGCAGACGCCGGTGCGCCTGCTGCGTCGCGACGCTGAAGGCGTGGAGGTGGTCACCGACACGCACATGGAGAAGTTCGACCACGTCGTCCTTGCCTGCCACAGCGACCAGGCCCTGGCACTGCTCGCCGACGCGGACGAGCGCGAAGCCAGCATCCTGGCCTCGATCGGCTACCAGGACAACGAAACCGTGCTGCATACCGACGCCCGGCTGCTGCCGCGCAACCGCAAGGCCTGGGCCGCGTGGAATGCGCACGTGCCGCGCGATCCTGCGGATGCGTGCACCGTCAGCTATTGCATGAACCTGCTGCAGGGCCTGGAGACACCGCAACCCCTGGTGGTCTCGCTCAACCGTACCGCGGCGATCGATCCCGCGCGGATCCTGCGGCGCATGCGCTACAGCCACCCGGTCTACACCACCGCATCGGTGGCGGCTCAGGCCCGCCGTGCCGAGATCCAGGGCCGCCGCCGCACCTGGTTCGCCGGCGCGTACTGGGGCTGGGGCTTCCACGAGGACGGCATGCGCAGCGCGGTGGACGTCGCGCAGGCGCTGGGCGTCGCCTGGGCCCCGCGGCCCGCCCCTGCGTCCATCACGATCGACCCCAGGGGAGTGCCCGCGCTGTGGCCGCAGTCCTGACCGCGCCATCGCCTTCCACGCCGTTGCACAGCGCCGTGTACGAGGGCACGGTCGTGCATCGGCGCTGCATGCCGCGCGCGCACGCGTTCGGCTATCGCATCGCGCAGTTGTACCTGGACCTGGACGAGATCGACCGGGTGTTCGCCGGCCGCTGGCTGTGGTCGAGCCAGCGGCGCAACCTCGCCGAGTTCCGCCGCAGCGACTATCTGGGCCCGCCCGGCGTGCCGCTCGCGCAGGCGGTGCGCGATCGCGTCGAAACGGCCACCGGGCGCCGGCCGGACGGCGCGATCCGCCTGCTCACGCACCTGCGCTATTTCGGCCACGTGTTCAATCCGGTGAGCTTCTACTACTGCCACGACGCGCGCGGGAGGCTCGAGGCGATCGTCGCGGAGATCACCAACACGCCCTGGCGCGAGCGCCATGCCTACGTGCTGCCGGTGGACGCGGCGCGACCGCTCGGCCGCGCGCTGCACTGGGAGTTCGGCAAGCGCTTCCATGTCTCGCCGTTCATGGCGATGGAACGCGACTACCACTGGTCCTTCACTCCGCCCGGCGACGACCTGCACGTGCACATGGACGTGCTGTGCGGCGGCCAACGCGAGTTCGACGCCAGCCTGCGCCTGCAGCGACGACCGCTTGGCCGTGCGTCACTCGCGCGGGTGCTGTGGCGCTATCCCGCCATGACCGCGCAGGTCGTGGGCGCGATCCACTGGCAGGCCCTGCGCCTGTGGCTGAAGCGCACGCCGGTGCATACCCATCCACATACCCATACCCATACCCAGCCACGAGGGCACCAATGAACGAACGGGCCGACACCGCGGCGCTGCCACGCGCTTCCTACAGTGGACTCGACCGCGTCCTGCGCGCGCGCGTGCTCGCGCAGTTGTCCGGGCTGCGCGGGCAGCCGTTGCGGCTGGCCGATGCGGTTGGCGAGGTCGTCCTGGGCGAAGGCGTCGCAGGAGCGATGCCGCTGGAGGTCACGGTGCACGACCCCGGGTTCTACCGCGCGATCGCGCGCAACGGCAGCGTCGGCGCCGCGGAGGCCTACATGGACGGCCTGTGGGACTGCAGCGACCTGGTCGGACTGGTGCGGCTGCTGGTCCGCCACCGCGACCTGCTCGATCGCATGGAGTCGGGCACCGCGCGGCTCGGCGGCGGCGTGCTGCGCGCGCTCCATGCCCTGCGCCGCAATACCCGCGCCGGCGCGCGCCGCAACATCGCCGCGCACTACGATCTGGGCAATGAGTTCTTCGCGCTGTTCCTGTCGCCGGACCTGATGTATTCCTCGGCGCTGTTCACGGACGCGGACGACACGCTGGAGGCGGCCTCGACGCGCAAGCTGGAGGCGATCTGCCGCAAGCTGCGCCTGCAGCCAGGCGACCGCGTGGTCGAGATCGGCAGCGGCTGGGGCGGCTTCGCCGTGCATGCCGCGGCGCGCCACGGCTGCCACGTCACCACGACCACGATCTCGCGCGAGCAACACGCGCTTGCCTGCCAACGGGTGGCGCAAGCGGGATTGCAGGACCGGGTCAGCGTGCTGCTGGAGGATTATCGCGACCTGCGCGGCCAGTACGACAAGCTGGTGTCGATCGAGATGGTCGAGGCGATCGGCGCGCCGTACCTGGACACGTACTTCGAGCGCGTGGCCGGCCTGCTGAAGCCCGACGGGCTGGCGCTGCTCCAGGCCATCACCATCGAGGACCACCGCTACGAACGCGCCCTGCACTCGGTCGACTTCATCAAGCGGCATGTGTTCCCCGGATCCTTCATCCCGTCGATCAACGCGCTGCTCGCCGCAAAGACGCGCAGCTGCGACCTCGCCCTGTTGCAACTGGAGGACTTCGGCGCGTCCTACGCGCGCACGCTGCAGGCGTGGCGCGAACGCTTCATGGCCAACCTGCCGGCGGTGCGCGCGCAGAGCTTCGACGCGCGCTTCGTGCGCCTGTGGGAGTTCTACCTGGCCTACTGCGAGGGTGGGTTCCGCGAGCGCGCGATCGGCGTTGCGCACCTGCTGTTCGCCCGCCCCGGCCAGCGCGAAGCCGGGCAACTGCTCGACGCGGCCGGGCCGCGGTCGATCGAGGCCTGACATGCGCGCCCTCGCCAATGCCGTCGGCTACCAGGCCGTGTGGATCATCGCCGTGACCGGCGCCGCCCATGGACGTGCGTATTGGGCGCTGGCCGCCGCCGCGGTGTTCGTAGCGGCGCAGTGGCTGGCCTCGCAACACCGGGCGAGCGACCTGCGCCTGCTCGCCGTGGCCGTCGCGCTAGGGGTGATCCTGGATGGCACCCTGGCGGCCTCCGGCTGGCTGCGCTACGCCACGCCGGATCCTGCGCTGCTCGCACCGGCCTGGATCCTGGCGGTGTGGGCGGCGTTCGCGCTCACCATCAACCACTCGTTGCGCTTCCTGCAAGGGCGCCCGGCGTGGGCCGCGGCGGTGGGCGCGCTGGGCGGCCCGGCCGCCTATCTCGCGGCGGAGCGCGGCTTCGGTGCGGTGACCTTCGCGACGCCGCCGGCGCGCGGCGTAGTCATGCTGGCGGTGGCGTGGGCCCTGGTCCTGGCCCTGCTCGGCCACCTGGCGCAGTCGTGGCAGCCCGTGCGAGCGGCCACCGCGGAGGAGCCGTCGTGACGCCGGGCGCGGTGCTGCTCGTGGTGTGGGGCCTGGCGGCCCTGATGCAGGCCGCCGGCTGGGTCTGGCAGCAGCGCCGGCGCAACGCCGGCATCGTCGACGTGCTGTGGGCGGCGGGCGTCGGCGGCGCGGCCGTGCTGGTGGCGGCGCTTTCGGATGGTGCGCGCTGGCCTCGGCTGACGGTTGCCCTGCTGGGCGGCGCGTGGGGCATGCGCCTGGCCTACCACCTGTGGCGGCGGGTGCGCAGCGAAAGCGAGGATGGCCGCTATGCGCAGCTGCGCGCGCGCTGGGGCGACGGCGGTGCCCGCTGGTTCGCGTTCTTCCAGTTCCAGGCCGCGCTGGTGGTGTTGTTCGCGGTGCCGTTCGTCGCCGTCGCGCGCAACCCGGTCGACGCCGCGACGGCGTGGTGGTGGGCGGGCGTGGCCGTGTGGGTGGGCAGCGTCGCCGGCGAGGGCATCGCCGATGCGCAGCTGGCGCGCTTCCGCCGCGATCCACGCAATCGCGGACGCACCTGCCGCACCGGGCTGTGGCGCTACTCGCGCCATCCCAACTACTTCTTCGAATGGCTGCACTGGTTCGCCTATGTCCTGCTCGCGGTCGGCTCCCCGCTGGCCTGGCTGGCGTGGTCCGGACCGGTGGTGATGTTCGTTTTCCTGCGCTGGCTCAGTGGCATTCCCTTCACCGAAGCGCAGGCGCTGCGCACGCGGGGGGAAGACTACCGCCGCTACCAGCGCACCACGCCAATGCTGTTTCCCTGGTTCCCGAGGAACGACCGATGACCTCCGCAAGCACAGCCCTTGAACGCGATCCGCGCGAACTCGCCACCGATGCACCCGCGCCCGGCCTGCTGGGGCTGGCCGAACGCGGCCTGTTACCCGACGCGCTGGTGCGCTGGGGCATCCGCCGCCTGTGTGCGCAACGGCTGCGCAGCGAATGCGCGGACAGCGTCCAGGCACAGTCGGAACGCTTCGCGCGCCAGCTGGCGGCACTGCGGGCCAGCCCGGTCGCGATCCACGCCGACGCCGCCAACCGCCAGCACTACGAGCTGCCGCCCGCGTTCTTCCAGCACTGCCTGGGGCCGCGCCTGAAGTACTCCGCGTGCTACTACGAGAATGGCGACGAGACGCTGGCGCAGGCCGAGGAGGCGATGCTGTCGCTGTACGCGGAACGCGCCGGGCTGGCCGACGGACAGGACATCCTGGAGCTGGGGTGCGGCTGGGGCTCGCTGACGCTGTGGATGGCGCAGCGCTATCCGCATGCCCGGGTCACCGCGGTGTCCAACTCCAGGTCGCAGCGCGAGTTCATCGAAGGCCGCTGCGCCGAGCTGGGCCTCGGCAACGTGCGCGTGCTGACCCGCGACGTCACCGAGCTCGTGCTGGAGCCCGCGGGTTTCGACCGCTGCGTGTCGATCGAGATGTTCGAACACGTGCGCAACTACGCCACGCTGCTGGCGCGCATCGGCACCTGGTTGCGGCCGGGCGGGAAACTGTTCGTGCACATCTTCTGCCATCGCACCCTCCTGTACCCGTTCGAGTCGGCCGGAACGGACAACTGGATGGGGCGACATTTCTTCACCGGGGGCCTGATGCCTTCGGCGGACACGCTGGCGTTCTTCCAGGATGACCTGCGCCTGGAGGCACGGTGGCTGGTGGATGGCACGCATTACGAGCGCACCGCCAACCAGTGGCTCGAGCGCCAGGACCAGCAACGCGACGCACTGATGCCGGTGCTGCGCGCGGCCTATGGCGAAGCCGCGCCGCTGTGGTTCCAGCGGTGGCGGATGTTCTGGATGGCATGCGCGGAGCTGTTCGGTCATGCCGACGGCCGCGAGTGGCTGGTGGCGCACTACCGCTTCTGCCGCAAGGAGCGCGCATGAACGCACCGTCCGCCTTGCTCGCCCTCGCCCTGTCGGCGGCCCTCTCCGCCTGCGCGCACGAGCCGCCTTCGGTCCGCCCCGTTGCCGCGGTCGACCTGCCGCGCTTCATGGGCGACTGGTACGTGATCGCCCACGTCCCCAGTCGCCCGGAACGCGATGCCTACAACGCGGTGGAAAGCTACCGGCTCGACGCGCACGGACGCGTGCGGACCACGTTCCGCTTCCGCCGCGGCAGCCATGACGCGCCGCTGAAGACGATGCAGCCCGTGGGCTACGTGCGTCCCGGCACCGGCAACGCGGTGTGGGGCATGCAGTTCGTATGGCCGGTGCGGGCCGAGTACGTGATCGCCTACCTGGACCCGGACTACCGGACCACGATCATCGCCCGCAGCAAGCGCGACTACGCCTGGATCATGGCGCGCACGCCTCGCATTCCCGAGGTCGAATACGAAGCCCTGCTGGACCGGCTGGAGGCGATGGGCTATCGGCTCGATGGGGTCCGTCGCGTGCCGCAGCGCTGGCCGGAGATGCGCAACGACCGCCCTGCGCTGCCGTCGCGCTGATTTCAGTCCGGCGGCAGCCGCGCCGCCCACAGGTTGTCGACCAGGTTGGGATAGCGGCGCCCGGCGGCTTCGGCGCGCTGCCGCGCCGCCGCCTTCTGGCTCTCACTGAGCGGCCGCGCGGGTTTGCCCTTGCGCGGGTTCGGCTGCCGCCACGGCGGTGGCTTGCGCTTCGTCATCGCGGCGCCTCCTGCAACGCGGCGCGCACCGCCGCCAGCGCCGCATCGCGTCCGTTGCCGATGTCGTCCGCCGTGAGCGCGACGGCGATGTCCGGGTCGACGCCGGCGTCGGGTTCGGGCGCGACCGGGAACCGGCCGATCAGGGGCAGGTCCATCTCCAGGCCACTGCCCGGCAGCCGCAGGAAGAAGAACGCGCCACCGTTGATGCCGCGGCGGTTGCCCCCGGTGGCCTGGCCAACCAGGGTCGCCAGCCCCGAACGCCGGGCCTGCAGGGCGAACTGGAAGGTGGCCGAGCTGTTGGCGGCATCGGTGAGCACGAACACGCGCCCGGCATAGCGCGGCGCCCGCGGGGCGATGCCGCTGCCATCGTCGTCGCCATCGCGGCGCAGCTCGAAGTAGCGCGCGTCGTACGGCCGCGCGGCCGCGCCCCAGTCCTTGAACGAGGGGTCCCAGGTATCCAGGTAGGGGACCAGCGCAGCGGGTACCGCACGATAGCGCACCAGCCGACGGTAGGCCGGCAGCGCCAGCGGACGCTGCGCCAGGTGCGCGAGCAGTTCGTCGCCGATGTCGAGCCCGCCCTCGTTGCCGCGCAGGTCGATCACCAGCGCCGGCGCGCGCCGCGCCACCAGCGTCGCGAACGACTGCGCGAGGAACCCCTGCCAGTCCCAGCGGCTGTCGTACAGCGCCCACGAGGGCATGCGCAGCACCGCGAATGCGGGATCGCCCAGATCGAGCGTCCAAGCGGGCGCGTCGCCCTTGGTGTCGGGCACGTCGCGCTGGGCCAGGCGTGCGGCGTAGCTCAGCGAGGGCAGCTCCAGTTCAACCGGCGCCGCCGCCCCGGGCGCCTGCACCCGGTAACGGCGCTGGCCGCCGGCGGCCGGCTGCAGCAGCGACAGCAGGATGTCGAAGGTCTCGTACTGGTCGTTGCCCCGCATGTCCAGCTGGGCCATGCGCTTGGCGTCGTTGCCGCCGTCGGCGCGGGTCAGCGGCAGCATGCGCGCCAGCAGGTCCGCCGCGGCCACGCCGTCGATCGCCAGCACGCGCGTGCCGGGACGCATGGCCGCATGCCCGGAGTAGTCGCGGGTGACCACCATGGCGCCGTCCAGCCAGCGCAGGCGGAACGGCACCCGGTCGTCGCGCTCGAACAGCGCCTGCTGCACCGCGCGGCTCTGGTTGTGGAAGTTGGGGTAGGTGTGGCCGCAACGCAGCGCGGCGGAGAAGCGGGTCAACGCGAGGTAGGCTTCGTCGACGCCGCGCGGCTGGTCGAATTCCGCGCGCAGCCTGGCGAGGTCCGCGCGCACCTGGCGCGGCGTGCGGTAGCGATACAGGCCGGGATGCAGCGCTTCGAAGGCCTGTTGCAACAGGTCCACGTCGGATCGCAGCGCCTCGGGTTGGATCCGCGGCAACGGCGCATCCGCCGCACGCGCCAGGCCGGCGAGGGCGAGCAACAGCGGCAGCACGAGGGTCAGCGCGCGCATCGATGCACTCCAGCAGGTCGGTCCGCGGCGACTGTACCGCGCGGCGCCGGCCGTGCCTCAGCGCAGCGGCGCGGCCGGTTGCAGCCGATCGACCCGATAGCCGCGCGCCGCGGCCCGCGCGCGGATCTCCTCGAACAGGCTGCGCGGCATGTCCGGCTCGCGCGACAGCACCCACAGGTACTTGCGCGACGGGCCACCGACCACGGCCCAGCGGTAGTCGGGATCGAGTTCGACCACCCAGTAGTCGGCCCACACCGCGGGCAGCCAGGACAGCCAGCGCGGGGCGAAGCGCACTTCCAGCGCGCCCGGCCTGCCGCCCGCCGGGCGCGCCACGCCGTCGGCCTGCACCATCGTGCCGTCGCGCCCGCGGCAGGCGTTGCGCACCATGATCGTGCCGTCGGGCCGCGGCGTGTAGGTCGCGGTGATCGTGTCCACGCACTTGCGCTGGAAGAACATCGGCAGGTGCGCGATTTCGTGCCAGGTGCCGGCGTAGCGCTGCAGGTCGAGCGCCGGCACCGGCTGGTTGGGCAACGATTGCGCGCCGGCGTCCGCCACCGCGGCGAGCACCAGCAACACCCCCAGGAATCGGCCTGCGGCCATGGTTGCCTCCCTCGCAAAGGATTCGTCGCGAGTATCGGCCGCGCGCGTCGGCGCGGTGTCAACGGCTCAACCGGCAAAGCCGCCCTCGGCGAGGAACGCGCGCTCCTCGGTGGTGCTGGCACGGCCGAGCGCGGCGTTGCGGTGGGGGAAGCGGCCGAAGCGACGGATGATGTCGTGGTGCAGTTGCGCCCATCGCAGGCCGTCGCCGGGCAGGCGTGCGAACAACTCCACGGCGCGATCCTGGTCGACCATCGCCTCGGAATGCTCGAACGGCAGGTAGAAGAAAGTGCGCAGCGCCACGTCGACCTGCGTGTCGAAGCCAAGCGTCAACGCGCGCGTGGCGTACTCGCGGGCGAGGCCGTCCGTGGCATAGGCATGGCCGCTGCGGCGGAACGCGTTGCGCGGGATCTGGTCGAGCAGCAGCACCAGCGCCAGCGCGCCCTCGGCGTCGCCCAGCCAATGCTCGAACTCGCGGCGCGCGGCCAGCAAGTGCGCGTCGAGGAAGCGTGTGCGGCATTCGGCGTCGAACGCATCGCCGCCGCCGAACCAGCGTTGCGGACCGGCCTCGCGCCAGAAGCCGACGATGTCGCGGGGAGTCGCGCTCATGGTGTTGCCTTCATTCGCAGTCCTTCAATCAATTCCATTCGATCGCTTGCCATCGTGCGTTCAATCGAACGCGTCGGCATCGTCGTCGCCAAGCTGGGTATCCAGTTCCGCGATCCACGCCGAGGTGATGCTCTCCAGCGTGACCGCATGGATCAGCGGCTGGATCGCGCCGCCAGAGTACGACTGCGCGATGAAGCGGGCGTAGCGTTCGCGGAACGCCAGCCACGCCAGGTGCACGTGTTCGAACGCGGCCAGGTTGTCGCCGTCGAGCTGCCGCCGCAGGTGCGCGACCGCCGCGTCCAGGCGCGCGTCCTCGCGTTGGAAATCGGCGACCGCGTGCACGGTGACCTCGTCGTCGTGCACCAGCAGCGCATCGCTGCGCCGCGCCACTTCGCCGGCCTGGCTGACGTAACGTCCGGCGATCCGTACCGCCGCCTCGGCCTTGCCGATCAGCCGGTGCTCGAACTGGCGCAGCTCCTCCAGGCTGGTGCTGGCCTGTTCCAGTCCCTGTTTCAGGTTCAGCAGCTTCTGGTTGCGCTCGATGGCTTCGGTGGCCGTGCGCCGTTCCAGCCGGCGCTGGATGAAGTACAGGCCCCAGGTGATCGCGGCGCCGACCAGCAGGTAGACGATCTTTTCCATGCCTCTTCCCTCTTGAGGACGCAGTGTGCGCGATGGGGGTCGCAGGGGCTGCGACCGCGCCGCCTCAAATGTCCACTCGTCTCAAAGTCACCGCGTACGTGATCTCGATGTGGTCCATGCAGCTACCCTGCCCCTCCCAGCGCGGCGTGGAGTCGCTCGACGGACACCGGAACTCCGGCTGGGCCGCTTGTTTCTTCATGCCGTGGAACCAGAGCGGCTGGATCACTTCGTACACGGCAGGCTGGCCTTCGATCAGCAACGGCGTGTACTTCCAGGTGCGGCTCGCCTTGATCGCCGCCTGTTCGAAAGCGGGATCGGTCGCGGTCACCGTGTTGGCGTTGAGGACTCCGCCGTCGGGCCCAACTAGGATCCGGAGTTCCGCGATCCCGTGCCGGCCGCGCCTTGCCATCTCGGTTGGGTAGTTGGGTGGCGAAAGGCGGACACCCGAGGGCCCCACCTCGGCCCAGCGCAGCGAAACCTCGAACTCATCACCGACGGGCGTCAGCACGAGCATGGCCCCAACCCGCGTGCGGCTCGAAACCGGCTGGCCGTCGCGTCGCGCGGGCAGGTAGCGCGCGGCAGCGAGCAGCGCCTTCGCCTGTTCCGCCAGCGGCCCGGAGGCGCCCTTGATCTCGCCGATCTCGGCCCGGCCGTCCGCGCCGATCTCGATGGGCGCGGATACACGAAGGCCAAGCTCTTCTGCTTGTTTCCCTTCCGCCGCAGACAACTGCGACGGAAGGAGCGCCGCGAGCAACGCCAACATGCATCCCTGCATGGCGGACCTCACTCGTCGAACCGCAGATGCCGCACCGACTTGCCATGCCGGCGGATCAACCGCAGCGCCTCGATGCCGACCTGGATGTGGTTGTCGACGAACTCGCCGGTGACCTTGGCGTCGGAGGCTTCGGTCTTCACGCCTTCGGGGATCATCGGCTGGTCCGAGACCAGCAGCAGCGCGCCGCACGGGATGCGGTTGGCGAAGCCGGCGGCGAAGACCGTGGCGGTTTCCATGTCGATCGCCATGCAGCGCATCGCGCGCAGCTTTTCCTTGAACGCCTCGTCGTGTTCCCAGACGCGGCGGTTGGTGGTGAAGACGGTGCCGGTCCAGTAGTCGTGGCCGAGGTCGCGGATCATGGTCGACACCGCACGCTGCAGGGCGAACGCGGGCAGCGCCGGCACTTCCATCGGCAGGTAGTCGTTCGAGGTGCCTTCGCCGCGGATCGCGGCGATCGGCAGCACCAGGTCGCCGAGCAGGTTCTTCTTCTTCAGGCCGCCGCACTTGCCCAGGAACAGCACCGCCTTGGGCATGATCGCGGTGAGCAGGTCCATCATCGTCGCGGCGTTGGGGCTGCCCATGCCGAAATTGATCATGGTGATGCCGTCGGCGGTGGCGCTGGGCATCGGCCGGTCGAGGCCGACGACCTGGGCGCCGGTGAGACGGGCGAAGGTGTGCAGGTAACCGCCGAAATTGGTCAGCAGGATGTGTTCGCCGAACTGGTCCAGCGGCACGCCGGTGTAGCGCGGCAACCAGTTGCCGACGATCTGTTCTTTGTCTTTCATGGGGACCTCGTGGGCATGGGCCCAGATTAGGCCCGGCGCGCGCCGCGTCCAAGCCCGCCATGGCCGCGCAACGCCCGCCGCCGGCTGCGATCGGTCCGGAGCGTGACCGCGGCCACGCCCGCGCATGACCATCGTCGGGTGGCGGCCGCGCCGGCTTCGGGCTACGTTGCCGCGTCTTTACAGGGGATTTCGCAATGCTCAAACCTCTTGCTGCCGCCCTGGCGGTGACGTTGATTGCCGGGTGCGCCCACTCGGGAACCACCCGGACCGCGCCACCGGCGGCGACGACCGTGGCACGTCCCAGCTTCACCGACGATCCGTACCCGAGCACCTACCGCGCGATCGCCGCGGCGCCGGTGCTGATCCAGCACGCGACGGTGCTGACCGGCACCGGCCAGCGCCTGGACGATGCCGACGTGCTGATGCGCGACGGCCGCATCGTCGCGGTGGGCACGGCACTGCAAGCCCCCGCCGACGCCACCCGCGTCGACGGCACCGGCAAGTGGGTCACCCCCGGCATCATCGACGTGCATTCGCACTTGGGTGTATACCCGAGCCCGGGCGTGAGCGCGCACAGCGACGGCAACGAGGCGACCTCGCCGGTCACCCCGAACGTGTGGGCCGAGCATTCGATCTGGCCGCAGGATCCCGGCTTCGCCACCGCGCTCGCGGGCGGCATCACTTCGCTGCAGGTGTTGCCGGGTTCGGCGAACCTGATCGGCGGTCGCGGCGTGACGCTGAAGAACGTGCCGTCCACCACCTACCAGGCGATGAAGTTCCCCGGCGCACCGTGGGGCTTGAAGATGGCCTGCGGCGAGAATCCCAAGCGCGTGTACGGGCAGAAGGGCGGACCGTCGACGCGCATGGCCAACGTGGCCGGTTACCGCGCTGCGTTCATCGACGCGACCGAGTACCTGAAGAAAAAGAAGAAGGGCACCGACAACGGCAACGGCAAGGCCGACAGCGAGAAGGACACCGGCGGCAAGCGCGACCTCAAGCTCGACACCCTGGCCGGCGCGATCAACGGCGACATCCGCGTGCACATCCACTGCTACCGCGCCGACGAGATGGCGACGATGCTCGACCTGGCCAAGGAATTCGGCTTCAAGGTCGCCGCGTTCCACCATGGCGTGGAGGCGTACAAGCTCGCCGACCGCCTCGCCGCCGAAGGCGTGTGCGGCGCGCTGTGGGCCGACTGGTGGGGCTTCAAGATGGAGGCCTTCGACGGCATCCAGGAAAACATCGCGCTGGTCGATCGCCCGGCCAACAGCTGCGCGATCGTGCATTCGGATTCGGAAGAGGGCATCCAGCGCCTCAACCAGGAAGCGGCGAAGGTGATGGCGCACGCCAAGCTCGCCGGCATGGACATCGCGCCCGAACGCGCGATCGGCTGGCTGACCCGCAACCCGGCCAAGGCGCTGGGCATCCTCGACCGCACCGGCACGCTGGAGAACGGCAAGATGGCCGACGTGGTGTTGTGGAACGGCAATCCCTTCAGCGTCTATGCGAAGGCGGAGCAGGTCTACATCGACGGTGCGCGCATCTACGACCGCAACGACCGCACGCGCCAGCCGAAGTCCGATTTCATGCTTGGCCAGGGCGCCACCGGAGGTGTGCAATGAAGCGTTCGACCATGAAGACGCTGGCCGCCGCGCTGCTGCTCGCCACCGGCGTAGCGCATGCGCAGGACGTGCTGATCCGCAACGCGACCGTGCACACCGCCACCGCGCAGGGCACGCTGCAGAACAGCGACGTGCTGGTGAGCAACGGCGTGATCCGTGCCGTCGGCAAGGGCCTCACCGCTTCGGCCAACGCGCAGGTCATTGACGCGCAGGGACGCCCGCTGACGCCGACCCTGTTCGGCGGCGTCACCGAGATCGGCCTGGAAGAGGTCTCCGGCGAGAAGAGCACGGTCGATGCGGCCGTCGGCCTCGGCGCCGGCACCAAGCAGATGACGGTGCGCCCGGAGTTCGACGTCACCCTCGCCTACAACCCCGATTCGGTGCTGCTGCCGGTCGAGCGCATCGAAGGCATCGGCTGGACCCTGCTGGGCGCGGGCACCACCGAAGGCGGTTCGATCATCGGCGGCCAGGGCGGCGTGGTGCGGCTCGACGGCAGCCCGGATCCGCTCGGCGCACGCGTGCTGTTCGTCAACCTCGGCAGCGAGGCTTCGGGCCTGACCGGCAACTCGCGCGCCGCGCAGTGGATGCTGCTCGACCAGCTGGTCGACGAGGTGCGCGGCCGCATCGCGGCGGATTCGAACATGGCGCTGCTGACGCCGGCCGGCCGCACCGCGCTCGCGAAGTACCTCAACGGTGGCGGCCGCGTCATGGTCAGCGTCCACCGCGCCGCCGACATCCGCCAGCTGCTGCGCTGGTCGGCGCGGCACAACGTGCGCGTCGCGATCGAGGGCGGTTCTGAGGCGTGGAAGCTCGCGCCGCAACTGGCCGCGGCGAAGGTGCCGGTGTTCGTGAACCCGCTGGCGAACCTGCCGGCCAACTTCGACGAGATCAACGCGACGCTGGAGAACGCCGCGCGCCTGCGTGCGGCGGGCGTCGCGGTGGGCTTCACGCAGGAGGGCGACGCCACCCACAACGCGCGCAAGATCCGCCAGCTCGCCGGCAACGCCGTCGCCAACGGCCTGGCGTGGGAGGACGGCCTGGCCGGCCTGACCCGGGTGCCGGCCGAAGCGTTCGGCGTCGGCGACCGCCTGGGCGGCATCGCGGTCGGCAAGCGCGCCGACCTGGTGCTGTGGAGCGGCGATCCGCTGGAAGTGAACACGGTGGCGATGCAGGTGTGGCTGGATGGCCGCGCGATCCCGATGCGCAGCCGCCAGACCGAGCTGCGCGACCGCTACCTGCGCGCGGCGACGCCGGCGGAAGCGGGCGGGATGCCGCGGGCGTATTCGCGCGGCGGCGAATAGCGCCGCACGGGACAGCGGCTTCGGTGCGACAAAAGGGCCCGCCACATGCGGGCCCTTTTTTGTGCAATGACTGATCGCGACAACACGCACGTCATGCATGCGGCTTCCGTTCTGCGTCCTTTTCCGCACCCTCTAGCTCTTCTCCCCGCCTGCGGGGAGAAGATGCCCGCAGGGCAGATGAGGGGCGGCGAGCGGAGCGAGTTGCCTTTGCTTTTGCTACTAGAAGCAAGGACAACAGCAACAGCAGCTCGCTGCGCTCGCCTCCCCTCACCCGCCTTCGGCACCCTCTCCCCGCGCGCGGGGAGAGGGACGCCCAGCGAGCAAGCCTGCGGGTTCGTTGCGAACGCGTTGATCGAGCTACGGCATCACCGCATTGCGCCGCTCCGCCGTATCGCGCGCGTCCAGCACGACGACGCGGTTGCGGCCCTCATGCTTGGCGCGGTACATGGCTTCGTCCGCGCGCTGCAGCAGCGATTGCGTGCCGTCCATCGCCTGGCACTCCACCACGCCGATGCTCAGGGTCAGGCCCACCGGCGCGCCCTGCACGCTCGCGCACCGCGCTTCCACCTGCTCGCGGATGCGCTCGGCGAGGTCGCGCGCGTGCCGGCGCGCAGAGCCCGGCAACAGCAGCAGGAATTCCTCGCCACCGATGCGGCCCAGCTGCTGCTCAGGCTGCATCTGCGTGTGGATCGCATCGATCACCGCGCACAGGCAGGCGTCGCCGACGGCGTGACCGTGCGTGTCGTTGATGCGCTTGAAGTGGTCCAGGTCGAGGAACAACACCGACAGCGGCATCGGGCGATGGCGGCTGTCGGCAATGGCGCGGTCCAGCCGACGCATCATGCCGGCGCGGTTGAGCACGCGGGTCAGCGCATCGTGTTCGGCATCCTGCTGCGCGGCGTCGCGTTCGCGCTGGAAGGTGCGCATGCGGTGCGCCAGTCCCAGCACCAGCACCACCGCGGCGAACGCCTGCATCAGCGGCAGACCATATTCGAGCCACGGATTGAGCGGCTGCCCCGCGCCCAGCTGCAGCGCGCGCGCGGTAGTGACGAAGACCAGCGGCACCCAGGCGATGAGGACGAAGCCGGCGTGGCGGCCGCCGCGCAGCCACACGGCCACCAGGGTGACGATCGCGATCACGTTGGCGAGCAGCAGCAGGCCGTTGCCGATCGGCGGGAACCAGGCGTTGCGCGAGGTCCCCGGCAGCACCGCCGACACCAGCAACGCGGCCAGCAGCAGCGTCGGCAGGATCGCACCCACCCACAACAGCGCCGTACTCAGCCGCGGTGCGCGCGGGCGCAGTTCGGCGAAATCGAGCAGGAAGAAGACGGTCACGATCGTCGAGCTGGTGGCGACGAACCAGATGCCTTCCGCACCGAACCGCGCCAGCCACGACAACGGCGCGAGCGCATAGGCATCGCCGTAGGCGAGCAGCACGTACAGCAGCTGCAGCGCCATCGTCGCGGCGAACAGCAGGTACACCCGTTCGCGCAGCTGCAGCCAGAACAGCAGCGTCACCAGCGAGACCCCGATCAGGATGCCCAGGCACAGCCACAGCACGCGCACGTGCCCATAGTCCTCGCTGGCGAAATCGCGCGACGAGCGCACGGCGAGCTGCAGCGGGTAGCGCGCGTCCTCCACGCCGACATAGATCGGCGCCGTGGTGTCGGGCCAGGCGAACGCCAGCGCGCGACGCGAGTGTCCGCTGTCGGCGCCCGGATCGAAGATCGACCCGCGCTGCGGCTGGTAGTGCGGCGGCGCCAGCACGGTCAGGCGCGCGCTGTAGGGGTGGTAGACCAGCAGCAGCCGCGACCCCTGCGCCGGCAGCGCATGCACGCGCCACCACCCGCCGTGTTGCGCGCCGGCCAGCTGGTGCGGTTCGGCGGTCGGCGTCCAGGCGCGTTCCGGCTGCGCTTGAACCTGCGCAGCGGTGGTCGCGATCCCATCGTGCAACCGCTCGATGCGGGCGACGCCATTGCTCGCGTGCGACGCCTCGGCGCCGGCCGGCATCAGCACCAGCCACGCCAACAGCGCCATCGCCCACCATGCTGCCTTCATGCCCCGTCTCCCAGGCTGCCCGGGCAGTGTCCGCCGCGCCGGATGACACCGCAACCCTGCGCCAGGCCTTATGCTCGGCTTCCGCACAGGGCTCGGGGGGAGCCATCCATGTCGACCGACATCAACTGGCTGGCCGCCGTTGCCGCCGCCGTCTCCGCGTTCGTGCTCGGCGGCATCTGGTACGGGCCGCTGTTCAAGAACGCCTGGTGCCGCGAAGCCGGCGTCGACCCGAATGCGGCGCCCGCGCACCCGGCGCGCGTGTTCGGCAGCGCGTTCGTGCTGGCGCTGGTCGCCGCGATCGCGTTCGCGATGCTGCTGGGCCCCGCGCCGTCGCTGCACCTGGGCCTGCACCACGGCGCGCTGGTCGGCTTCGCCTTCGTCGCCACCAGCTTCGGCATCAACTACGCCTTCGCCCAGCGCAGCCTGAAGCTGTGGCTGATCGACGGCGGCTACCACGTGCTGCAGTTCGTGCTCTACGGCGCGATCCTGGGCCTGTGGCATTGAGCGCCATGCCGATCCGCTGGTACTTCGACTTCATCTCGCCGTTCTCCTACCTGCACTGGCAGAAGGTGAAGGCGCTGCCCGAGGCGGTGACGCCGGTGCCGATCGTGTTCGGCGCGGTGCTCGCCGCATGCGGGCAGAAAGGACCGGCGGAGATCCCCGGCAAGCGCGAATTCACCTACCGCCACGTGCTGTGGCAGGCGCGGCAGGAAGGCGTGGCGTTGCGCTTCCCGCCCGTGCACCCGTTCAATCCGCTGGCCGCGCTGCGCCTGTGCGTGGCCGCGGGCGCCAGCGCAGAGGCCGTCGATGCGATCTTCGACTGGATCTGGAAGGACGGGCATCCGGGCGACAGCTTCGAAGCGCTCGCGCCGGTGGCGGCCGCGCTCGGCATCGACGCTGCCGCGACGCAGGGCGAAGACACGAAGGCGCGGCTGCGCGCGAACACCGAAGCGGCGATCGCGGCCGGCGTCTACGGCGTGCCGACCCTGGCGTTCGCAGAGCACCTGTTCTGGGGCAACGATGCCCACGCCTTCGCGCTTGCTGCGCTGCGCAATCCGGCGCTGCTGGCCGATCCGGAGATGCAGCGCGTCGGCGCGCTGCCGGTGGGCGTGCAACGGCGCTGACGCGCCGCCACCCGTTGAAACGCCACGACCTGCATTGCCCGTCATGGGCGAAATCCCGTGCGCGGGCGTATGCTGCGCGGCACTGATCAAAAAAGCGCCGCCAGGGGGAAGCCAAGATGCGCATCGGAATCGTCGTCGACTCGCCATGCGACCTGCCGGAAAGTTACCTGCAGGCCCACAACATCTCGATCCTCCCGACCACCGTGCGCATGGGCTCGGCCATGTTGGCCGACTACCGCAACCCGGAAGCGGCGCTGCAGTTCCTGCAGACCCACCTGGCCGAGCGCGGCTGGGAAGCGGAGAGCAGCCCGTTCGCGGTCGAGCAGATCCGCGAGCTGTTCCTCGGCAAGCTGGTCATCGACTACGACTTCGTGTTCTGCCTGACGATCACCAAGACGCGCAGCCAGATCTTCGACAACGCGCAGCAGGCCAGCTTCGCGATCCTCAACGAATACAAGGAACCGCGCGCGGCGGCGGGCAACAACTCGCCCTTCGCCCTGCGCGTGATCGACACGCAGAACCTGTTCGCCGCCCAGGGCGTGATGGCGGTGGAGGCGGTGCGCCTACGCGACGCCGGCGAGGGCACGCCGAAGATCCGCGCGCGACTGGAGAACCTCGCCCTGCACACGCAGGGTTTTTTGATCCCGCGCGACCTCAACTACATGCGCGAACGCACCCGCATCCGCGGCGACCGCAGCGTCAGCTTCCTCGCCGCCAAGCTCGGCACCGCCTTCGACATCAAGCCGATCCTGCACTGCAACCGCGGTGAGACCGGGCCGGTGGGCAAGGTCAAGAACTTCGACAACGCCGCGCAGAAGCTGTTCGACCACGCCACCTCGCGCATCGAGAAGCGCGAGCTGATGACCCCGACCATGTGCGTGAGCTACGGCGGCGTGCTCGAGGAACTGCGCGAACTGCCCGGCTATGCGCAGCTGCGCCAGGCCTGCGTGGTGAACAACATCGAGTTGTTCGAGACGGTGATGAGCCTCACCAGCATGGTCAACATCGGCAAGGGCGGCCTGGCCCTGGGCTACGCCGCGGAGACCGGCAAGATCGAGCTGTGACGATCAAGCTGTGACGAGCGGGTCGCGATGGTCGAATCGCGATCGCGCCGTGATCGTCGAGTCGTGATGTCTCCGCCCGCATTCACATGCGGGCAATAAATCCGGGCCTAAGCTGCGGTCGACTCCACTAGGGGACTTCCAGGATGGCAACGCGCTACTACATCAGCCTGCCCGAGCCGACGCGCGCGCGCGGCAGCGATCCCGCCCTGGCCTTCAACGCGCACGGTGCCGAGGAGTTCGCCGCGCAGTTGCAGGACGCCTTGCGCACCACCGCGCTGTTCGAACGCTGGCGCCAGCGCCAGGAAGATCCGGACGGCGTCGATCCCTCCTACGGCGCCACCGATCCGCAAGCCACCGTGCACGGCCAGCAGGACAACCTGCACGTGGTGCTGGTCGTGACCAGCACGATCCCGGGCAACGTGCTCAAGCACCGCCTGCGCCTGCTGGCCGGCAGCAGCTGGGAGCTGCGCGACGTCACCGCCGCCTGATTGCGCGTCGCCGGCACAGCCGGCCCTGGACGCTCAGTCCTGAACCACCGTCTCGCCGACCGGCGGCTTGCGCCCGTCCGGCCGGTGCAGTGCCAGCAGCGCCACGCGGCCGCTGATGCCCTCGCGTTCGAACACCTGGTGCAGGTGGCTCTTCACCGTTTCCGGGCTGATCCCCAGGCGGCGGCCGATCTGCTTGTTGCTCATGCCCATGGCGGCCCAGTGCACGATCTCGCGCTGCCGCTCGGTGAGATGACCGAGGTTGTTCACCGGCGCAGGCGCCCGCCGCTCCGCCGCCAGGGCCCGCGTCAGCAGAGCGCTGTCGACCGCGAACAACCCTGACTCGACCGCTCGCAGGGCCCGCAGCAGCACGTCGGGCGACGCCAGCTTCTCCAGGCAGCCGCTGGCGCCCAGGCGCGCGCAGCTGCGCAGGCTGCCGACATCCGGATGCCGGTAGCAGTAGATCCGCGACGACTGGCTGTCGGGCACCGGCAGGCGCGCCGTGCGCAGATCGTCTCCGTCCAGCAGCCAGATCGCCGGGCGGCCGGTGGGGCTCGGCAGGGTCTCGACGGTGAACACGCCGCACCAGTCCAGCTCCCCGCGCGGCGCCAACACGCGCTGGAGATGCACCGCCCAACGCCGGTCGCGTCCAAAAGCCAGTACCGGCAGACCCGACATGGGACCTCCCCCGTGGCGCGGGTTCGCGCACACCTTGTGGTTCACAACGTGCGGGAGGGATGAGGCCGGCCATCCGATGGGTGTGCACCCGGGAGGGCGATTCCGAGGGGGGAGGGGCGGGCGGAAGCTGGGGCGTCGCAGCCGATCTGTGTCCCTAGGTCGCGACTTCCCCCAACCGCTTCCGGAGACACGGACATGGCTAATCGCAAAACCTCCCGGCCATGGTCGACGTGGATCACCACCATGCTGACTGTGGCCGTCACGATCGGGCTGACAGGCACCCTCATGTTCATTCCGCCTCCTGCCCAGGCGGTGCATGACGATGCATCGCCCATCCTCAACTCCCCCTTCGAGCTGGACGGCAATGCCGTGAAGGAAAGCGGCCTGGATGACTGGGACAGCGTGCTGGCGCCCATCGCCAACGGCGTGCCCAACCCACCGGCCAACAGCGGCGCGACCTTCATCGACGACCGCAACAATTCCGGCACCTCCGAGACCAGCGCCTTCTTCGGCAGCAACAAGGACATCCACGAGATCAACACGTGGGAGCGCAAGACCTCCGGCTTGTCTCCCGACAAGGACAACATCACCAACGCCTACGCCAAGGCCTACTCGGTCGACCACGACGACAACCCGGCCACGCCCAAGCATCTCTTCATCTTCTTCGGTGCCGATCGTTTCGCCAACGATGGCGACGCCGCGCTTGGCTTCTGGTTCTTCAAGAACGACGTCACCGTCGCCGCGAGCGGTCCGAAGTCATCGTTCAGCGGCACCCACTCCAACGACGACGTGCTGGTGCAGGTCGACTTCGTCAATGGCGGCAGCAAGAGCGAAGTGCAGATATTCCGCTGGCAGAGCGACGGCAACGGCAGCCACGGCTTCCTGAACGAGATCAAGTTCGCATCGTCCAGCGGCTTCATCGTCTGCACCAACGACGATACGGCGTGCGCGATCACCAACCAGGGCGACAACACCGTTTCGCCGTGGACGTACATCCCCAAGGGCTCGACGGTGGACTCGAACTTCCCGCACGAGAGCTTCTACGAGGGTGCGATCGACGTCACCGCGCTGATCGGCGACGTCTGCTTCTCCAGCTTCATGGCTGAAACGCGCACTTCGCACTCGGAAACCGCCGAACTCAAGGACTACGCCATCGGCGATTTCAACCTGTGCGACATCTCGGTCACCAAGCGGTGCAAGACCAACACCACCCCGGTGATCGACCCGACCGGCACGTTCCTGACCACGACACTTGATGTCACGGTAACCAATACCGGCTTCGGCCCGGTGTACAAGACCGCGTTCGAGGAAGACATCACGATCCCCGACGCGAATACGGGTGTCCTGGCCTGCCGCCTGAAGTCGCCGATCGTGGACGACAGCCTCGCCAAGGACGAACTGAAGGAGATCCTGGCCGGCGAACTGGCCCCCGGTGCATCGGTCACGGCCACGCTGGAGTGCGACCACACGAAGAACCGAGTCTTCAACAACGTCACCGCGAGGGCATCGGCCTCGCCGACGGGCGCACGTGACATCACCGACAGCTACTCGATGATTGCCGAAGACACGTGCGAGCAGTCCATCTCGACGGCCATCCTGGTCGGCAAGACCTGCGACACCGTCAAGTTGGTGGTGGTCAACGGCACGTTGCAGCCCCAGGTATGCAACACCATCACCCTGAAGAACACGTCGACCGAGAAGCTGGTCAAGATCAGTCTGGTGGATGATCCGACGCACGCGGCACCGACCACGCTGATCACCAACGGAGAACTGGCGCCTGGCGCATCCATCACGCCGATCGACCACTGCTACGTGCCGACCGCCACCGACTCGGCCACCGACGAACCCGAGCAGGCCAACTTCGGCAACGAGGTCCTGGCCACCGGCGAAGGTGCCATCAGCAAGACGTCGGTCGACGACAGCGAGAACATCCAGTGTGCGCTGTGCCCGCCGCCGCAATCGCAGTGATGGCATGAGGACCTGGACATGACAGCTGGGACATGACGTCCGTACGCACGACTCCCTCCCCCCTTTGGTCGTGCGTTCAACGAGGGCGGTGGATCGCATCCACCGCCCTTTCTTTCATCGCAAACGCGGAGGGCGACGGAACCCCCGTCGCCCCCTGCATGCCTGCGCCAGACGGGCGCGTTTCGCGTCAGAGCACGCGGAAGCTGCCGCTGGCGCTGGCCGCAGTGCCGCCGAGCACAGCCTCCGCGCGGAGCCCGTAGTTGCCGGCAGCGCCCTTGCCCTTGGCGGTGCGATAGGTCGCACGCGCATAACCGTCGCTGCCGCTGCTCGCGCTGACGACCGTGGTGCTGCCGCTCGGCAGGGTCACGGTGAACTTCACGCTGGCACCGGCCGTGGCGACGCCGTCCTTCTTCACCAGCGCGCTCATGTACACGGTTTCGCCGCGCGCGTAGCTCGCCTTGTCGGTCGCCACCGCTTCGCTCAACGTGCCGGTTGGCGCGGACACGGTGTAGTTGCCCGAGGCGCTGGTCGTATGAATGGCGCCGGTGCTGCTGCTCACGCCCACGCCGATGCCGTAGCTGCCGGCCGCGGCGGTGCCCGCCGAGACGACGCCGAGCGTGGTGCTCGCGCTGGCGCCGGGGCTCAGGGTCAGGCTCGTCGCCGCCAGCGTGCCCGACCAGCCGCTCGGCACGCTGCGCGCCAGGCTGAAGCTGGTCGCGCTGCAGGCGCTGCTGTCCTTGTTGGTCACGCTCACCGCGTAGTTCACCGCGGTGCCGGCGGCCACCGCCGTCGCGGGGCCGCTCACGCTCACGACCGGTGCCGCACGCGTGCACGTCGGCGTCGAACCGCCGCTACCGATGCTCACGTCGAGCGTCGCGCCATTGGCGTCGGCGGAGACGAGCGTGAAGGACACATTCGCCGCCGCCTCGCTGTAGGTCTGCCCGACCGCCAGCGCGCCGTCCTGGAAGTCGCCGTTCGTCGTGATGTAGCTGGCAGGCGTGGTGTCGAGCAGGTCGCTGCTGTAGCGGTCACCCTCGGTCGCCAGGCGCACGATCACGCCGCGGGTCAGGTTGCCGACGCTGCCAAGCATGGCATCGGCGCCGATGGGCTGGCGGTACTCGATGTAGTACCACAGCTGCTTGCCGCTGCTGTCCACGCCACGCGGGATCTTGATCGCCTTGGGGCCGACCGAACTGCTGGAATACGGCTCGATCGAGTAACGGCCGCTGACGTTGGCGGTGTGGATCGGCGGCGACACGCCATCGTTGAGCCAGCCCATCAGTTCCTTCTGGAACGGGCTGAACTGGCCGGCGCGCAGAGAACCCATGATGTCGATGACGTCGCCGTAGTCGGCCACCGTGCAGCTGGCGCCGAGCGTGGTGCTACCGCAGTCGCGGCTGTGCGCGTGGCTCAGGCCCTGGTTGTGGCCGAGTTCGTGGCCAATGGTGTGCAGGGTGAAGCTGCCGTTGATCCACGCGTTCGTCTTCGCGCCGCCGACATTGCCCGACCCGGCCCAGCCGCAGGCGCTGATCGTCGGGAACATGAAGATCGTGCGCTTGTACGTCGACAGGTCGACGCCGCTGGCGGCAACGGCCTTCTGCGCTTCGGTGTAGATCGAGGCGGTATCGCAGGTCGCACTGCTCACCGGGATGGTGTACCAGCCGAACGTGTCGCCCGTGAGCCAGGTCTGCTGGAACGAGGCTTCCTTGTAGAAATTGTTGACCGTGCCGAACACCAGGTCATTGACCGCGGTGGCAGTCATCGGTTGGGGGGCGTTGTCCTGGAAGTTCACCAGGATCACCGCGGTGCGCTGCTCGCCCATGGTGTACGGCAGGGCCGCCTGCACCACCTGCACACTGCCCGAATCGCTGGACAGCGCCAGGGTCTCGCCGGCCAGCTGGCCGCGGACGCGCACGCGTGCGCCGCTGAGCAGGCCATTGCGCTTGCCTTCGGACTTGAGTTCGAAACGCCGCTGTTCGGTCTTGAGGAAATGGCGCTCGCGGCTGTGGCCATCGGCGTAGTCCTCGACCAGCACTTCCAGCTCGCCTTCCAGCGTGGTGGCGGTGGTCGCCGCGCGCGGCGCGGCATGCGCCGACGGCACGCTCATCGGGAACAGGAGCAGCAGCGCGGCGCTGAAGGCGACACGGGCCGCCGTGGGGGAAAACTGCATCGGAACTACCTCGGGAATGGACGGTGCGGGCCGGCATCCCGCCGATTGCCACGGGGTCCGAAGACCCCGCAGCCGGACCCGGAGGTCCGTCGATACGTCCTGTGCCGACCGCGCCGCTGCTCCCCCACAGCGGCGCCGGCGCATGTTCCCGATTCGTTCCTGGCGCTACCGGTACTGGGTCCACAGTTCGGGGAAGCCGTGGCCAAAATTTCGCCATGCCCGCGACGCGACCGCGTGGTTTTCCCGTTCAGATTTTGGCGCCGCTAAGCTGTGCGCATGCAACGAGACCCGATCCTCCTGTCCTGGAGCGGCGGCAAGGACGCGGCCTGGACCCTGCACGCGCTGCGGCAGCGTGCCGACGTCGATGTCGTCGGCCTGCTCACCACCGTCACCGACGGCTTTGATCGCATCGCCATGCACGGCATCCGCCGCGACATCCTGCTGGCGCAGGCGGCGGCCACGGGATTGCCGCTGGTCGAGGCGCGCATCCCGCAGCAGTGCGACAACGCCCGCTACGAAGCCGCCTTCGCCGCGGCGCTGGCGCAGGCGCGCTCGCGCTGGCCGGGGCTGCGCACGATCGCGTTCGGCGACCTGTTCCTCGAGGACGTCCGCCAGTGGCGCGCGGCGTTGTGCGCGCGGCTGGACTGGCGCATCGACACGCCGCTGTTCGGTGCCGACACGGCGACGCTGGCGCGGGACATGATCGCGGGCGGCCTGCGCGCGACCTTGTGCTGCGTGGACACCACGCAACTGCCCGGTGAGTTCAGCGGTCGCGAGTTCGACGCGGCGTTGCTGGCCGACCTGCCGACGGGCGTGGACCCCTGCGGCGAGCGCGGCGAGTTCCACACCTGCGTCCATGCCGGACCGATGTTCCGGCACCCGCTCGCGCTGCGCTGCGGCGAGCGGATGTTGCGCGAAACCCGCTTCGCCTACACCGACCTGGCGTTGGTGGTGTAGGAACAGGTGGCGTAGGCGAAGGCGCCGTCGCCGCTCAGCGCGGCTGCGGCACGCAGTGGTCGACGTCCATCAGGAAGCCGGGCGCGCAATCCATGCTGCTGCGCGCGACGGTGCGGCACAGGCCGCTGACCGGCTCGCAGCCGTAGCCCGACGCCGCGCAGTCGTTGCGCGCGCCGGCGCTGTTCACGCTCACCGTTGGCGCTTCGCAGTAGGCGTGCACCAGGCTGCCACCCTTGCGCGTCCATTCGGCCAGCTGCGATTGCAGGTTCGCGTTCTCGGACCGGAGCTGCTGGTTCTTCTCGCGTTCCTTTTCCCACTGCTGCTTGTAGTCGATCTGGACGGCGTTGATGTTGGTGGGCGCCACCATCGGCCGGATGGCGGCGGTGTTCTGCGCGGACAGCGGCGCCGACACGAGCAGTGCGAGCAACGCCCAGCGTGCAATGCGGTTCATGCGATTTCCCCGAAAGCCGCCCCTCCGGCGGCAGCGCAGCATATCGCCGCCGGTTCCCGGGCGTGCAGGACGCAGGCTGGGTTGGTGGAGCCAACCCCGCCTACCCGGTGTTCTGGATGCCCGCGGCGATGCCGTTCACGGTGGCGACCAGCGACGCCAGCATCGCCTCGTCCTCGCTGCCGCCGGCGCGCCAGCGCGCGAGCAGGTCGACCTGCAGCAGGCTGATCGGATCGACGTAGGGATTGCGCAGGCGGATCGACTGGCGCAGGCGCGGGTCGTCGGCCAGCAGTTCCTGGCTGCCCTTGATCGCGAACACCGCGTCGCGGGTGCGGGCGAACTCCGCGGCGATGCCGGGATGGAAGCGTGCGTGCAGTTCGCCGGCGAGCAGCGAATAGCGTTCGAAGATGCCCAGGTCGGACTTGGCCAGCACCATCTCGACGTCGTCGATCAGGGTGGTGAAGAACGGCCAGTCGCGCGCCATCTCCGCCAGCGCCTCGCGGCCGTGCTCCTGCAGCGCGGCCTGCAGCGCCGTGCCCACGCCGTACCACGCGGTCAGGCCGGAACGGTTCTGCGCCCAGGCGAAGACCCACGGGATCGCGCGCAACGAAGCGATGCCCGGCGGCCGCAGCACGCCGACGCCGCCGGCGCGCTTGCTCGGGCGGGAACCAATCCGCAGCCGCTCGATCACATCGATCGGCGTGGCGGCGCGGAAGTACGCGGGGAATTCCACGTCGTCGTGCACCAGCGCGCGGTAGTGCGCGCGCGCGTTGCCGGCGAGCTGGGTGGCGATCTCGCGCCAGCGTTGTTCGCGCGGTTCGGCCACGCGCGGGCGCAGGGTCGCGCGCAGCACCGCGCCGGTCGCCTGCTCCAGGTTGCGCAGCGCGATCGCGCGGATGCCGTACTTGCGGTGGATCACTTCGCCCTGTTCGGTCAGGCGCAGGTAGCCGTCGACCGAGCCGCGCGGCATCGCGATGACCGCGCGTTCGGTCTTGCCGCCACCGCGGCTGATCGAGCCGCCGCGGCCGTGGAAGAACGCGATGCGCACGCCGCTGTCGCGGGCCAGCTGGGTCAGCGCCACCTGCGTGCGCTGCAGCGCCCAGCGCGACGCGAGCAGGCCGCCGTCCTTGGCGCTGTCGGAATAGCCGAGCATCACCACCTGGCGATCGCCGCGCGCGGCGAGGTGCTCGCGATACAGCGGATCGGCGAACAGCGCGCGCAGGGTGTCGGCGGCGGCATCGAGGTCGTCGACGGTTTCGAACAATGGGGCGATGTCGAGCGGCACGTCATCGCCGCCGCCGTCACTCCGCTCGACGCAGCCGGCGAGGCGCGCCAGCGCCAGCACCGACAGCGCATCGGCAGCGCTGCGGCTCATGCTGATGATGTAGGGGCCGAACGCGCGCGCGCCGTAACGCGGGCGCAGCCGCGCGACGGCGCGGAACACCTCGAGCGTGGCCTGCGAGGTCGCGTTGCCCGGGCCGTCCACGACCTCGTCGCCGCGCAGCAGGCGGTGCAGGCGCGCATTGCGTTCGGAAACCGCGCGCGTCGCCCAGGCCGCGTCGCCGAGCAATGCGGCAATCGCGGCGTCGTGCGTGGCCGAGTCCTGGCGCAGGTCGAGGCCGGCCAGGTGGAAGCCGAAGCAGGCGATGCGGCGGCGCAGGCGGCGCACGGCGAAGCCGCCCGCGTGTTCGCCGCGATGCGCCTGCAGGCTGTCGCCGATCAGCGCGATGTCGGCCTCGAACTCGCCGGCATCGGCATAGCCTTCCGGCTCCTCGTGCTGGGTCGCCCACAGCCGCTCGAAGATGAAGGTGAGCAGCTTGCGGTACGGCATGTCGGCATGGCGCGGGCGCAGCTTCGCCGCGGCGGCCGGTATGTGTTCGCGGTAGAACTCGATGCGCGCCAGCAATGCGGCCGACACGCCGACGCGGGTGAGCGACTGGCTCAAGGCTTCGCCCAGCGCGAGCAGGTCGCGGCGATACGCGGCCAGCACCAATGCGCGCTGGCCGGCGAGCGTGGCCGCGATGGTGTCGGCGCCGACGTTGGGGTTGCCGTCCATGTCGCCGCCGACCCAGCTGCCGAAGCCGAGCACGTCCGGCACCACCGCCGCGCCGTAGGTTTCGCGCAGCGCGTCCTCGAACACCTCGTAGAACACCGGCAGCACGCGGTAGAGCACGTCCGACAGGTAGTAGCCGACGTGCTGGAATTCGTCGGCGACGCTGGGCTTGGCCGACGGCGCTTCGGCGGTCTGCCAGCTGGTGGTGAGCGCGAGGCGGATGCGCTCGCGGTCGGCACGGCGCTCGGCCGGGGTGCGGCCGCGGTCGATGTCGGCGACGAGGCAGGTGACGATCTCGCGCTCCTTCTTCAGCAGCGCACGGCGCACCGCTTCGGTGGGATGCGCGGTGAAGATCGGCTCGACCCGCAGCCGCGGCAGCAGCGCCAGCAGTTCCTCGCGGCCCACGCCCCGCTGCGCCAGCGTGCGCAGGGCGTCGCGCAGGCCGCCGGGCTGCGGCGCGGTGCCCTGGCGCTCGTAGTCGCGGCGGCGGCGGATGCGATGCACGCGCTCGGCGAGGTTGACTGCCTGGAAGTAGGTCGCGAACGCGCGCACCAGGTCGTTGGCGCGCTCCAGTTCGATCCCCTGCAGCGCCTGGGCGAGTTCGGCCGCCGGGGCGTTGCGTTCGCGGCGCTCGATCGCGGCGCGGCGCAGGCGTTCGACGTCGTCGAGGAAGCCGGGCGAACGCTGCTCGGCGAGGATCTCGCCGACCAGCGCACCGAGCATGTTCACGTCCTCGCGGAGGAAGGCGTCGGTGGGCGCGAATTCGACGGTGCGCAGGGGCGTGGCCGCGGTGGTCGGCAGGTTCATGCGGCCGAGTCTAGGACCGAATCATGCTGCGCGGCAGCATGATTTCAGGTGTAACGAAATTGGCCACCCGCTCGGCGACCACCTGCCGTTCCTTCTCCCCGCTTGCGGGGAGAAGGTGCCCAACGGGCGGATGAGGGGGCGAGCGCAGCGAGCGGCGTTGGTTCCTTCGCCACGCAACGGCAAAGGCAGCTCGCTGCGCTCGCCGCCCCTCACCCGCCCTGCGGGCACCCTCTCCCCGCACGCGGGGAGAGGGAAATCAGCGCGGGGAAACCGCAGCGCGTGGTCCGGCGACGATCAGTACGCGAACTCGCGGAACACGTGATCGATGTTGCCGCCCCACTCGCCATGGAACAGCGCGAGCTTGCGCTCGGCCGGGGTCTCGTTGGCGTCGGTGAATTCGATCAGCGGCTCGAGGAAACGACTCTCGTCGGCGCCGTGGCGGTTGAGGCGCGCGCGGCGCTGAAGGCCGGCGACGGCGATCTTCAGCGCTTCCAGCGCCAGGTCGCGCACCGTGCCGCCGCGGAACGGCAGCTTCAGCGCGTGCCTCGGCACGCCGTCGCGCAGGGCATTGCGCTCGGCCAGGCTGAAGTCCTTGACCAGGTCCCAGGCCGCGTCCAGCGCCGCGTCGTCGTAGAGCAGGCCGACCCAGAACGCCGGCAACGCGCACAGGCGGCTCCACGGGCCGGCGTCGGCGCCGCGCATTTCCAGGTACTTCTTCAGCCGCACTTCCGGGAACGCGGTGGTCATGTGGTCGGACCAGTCGCGCAGGGTCGGCAGCGCGCCGGGCAGCACGTCCAGCTCACCGCGCAGGAACTTGCGGAACGACTTGCCGCTCGCATCGATGTATTGCTTGTTACCGTCCGCGCCGTTGCGATAAGAGAAGTACATCGGCACGTCGAGCAGGTAATCGACGTAGCGCTCGAAGCCGAAGCCGTCCTCGAACACGAAGTCGAGCATGCCGGTGCGGTCCGGATCGGTGTCGGTCCAGATATGCGAGCGGTAGGAGAGGTAGCCGTTGGGCTTGCCTTCGGTGAACGGCGAATCGGCGAACAACGCGGTGGCGATCGGCTGCAGCGCCAGCGACACGCGGAACTTCTTCACCATGTCGGCTTCATTGCTGAAGTCGAGGTTGACCTGCACCGTGCAGGTGCGCGTCATCATGTCCAGGCCGAGGTCGCCGCGCTTGGGCATGTAGTCGCGCATGATCTTGTAGCGGCCCTTGGGCATCCACGGCATCTCGTCGCGGCGCCACTTCGGCTGGAAGCCCATGCCGAGGAAACCCAGCTGCAGTTCCTGCGCGACCGCCTTGACCTCGTCGAGGTGCTGGTTGGTCTCGCGGCAGGTCTCGTGGATGTTTTCCAGCGGCGCGCCGGAGAGTTCGAGCTGGCCGGCCGGCTCCAGCGTCACCGAGGCCGCGTCGCGGGTCAGGGCGATGGTGCGGCCGTGCTCCTGCACCGGCGTCCAGCCGAAGCGGGTGAGGCCGGTAAGCAGCGCCTCGATGCCACGGTCGCCGTCGAAGGTCGGCGGACGCAGGTCGTCGAGGCGGAAGCCGAACTTCTCGTGTTCGGTACCGATGCGCCAATCCGCGCGCGGCTTGCTGCCGCTGGCGATGTATTCGACCAGCTCGCGGCGATCGGTGACCGGGGACTCGGCGACGTTGCTCGGGCTCGACATGCAGGACCGTCTCTGGGAAAGCCTGCCGCGGGAGGCCGCTGCGTGCGGACCTGCTGCGAGCCGGCGGGGGCCGTGGTGACTGAAGACGATATGGGGCCGGTGGCCTAACATCGCAATTGATGAAGCATAGCCCGGCCCCATGACGCGATTGCCCGCCCTGCTGCTGTGGCTGTGTTCCAGCATTGCGTCCGCCTCGACCCTGCAGCAGTTGGAACGCGGCAACGGCCCGGAACCGGCGACCCTCGACGCGCACCGCTGCCAGGAAGTCGCCTGCGGCAACGTGTTGCGTGACCTGTACGAAGGGCTGGTGACCGAGGACGCGCGGGGCCGCCTGGTGCCGGGCATGGCCCGCAGCTGGTCGGTATCGCGCGATGGCCGGGTGTGGACCTTCGCCCTGCGCGAGGACCTGCGCTGGAGCAACGGCCAAGCGCTAGACGCCGGCCAGGTGGTGGCAAGTTTCCGCCGCGCCTTCGCGCCGGCGACGGCGGCGCCGTTCGGCGAACTGTTCGACGCGCTCCACAACGCGCGCGCGGTGCAGGCCGGCACGCTGCCGCCGACGGCGCTGGGCGTGGCCGCGCCGGATCCTCGCACGGTGGTGTTCACCTTCGATCGCAGTGCGCCGGTGCCGGCCCTGCTGACGCTGCCGATTGCCTTCCCGGTGTACCTGCCCGGCGTCGAGCGCTACGGCGCGCAGCACACCCGGCCCGGGCAACTGGTGTCGAACGGCGCCTACCGGCTGGCGGCGTGGACGCCGCAGGCGAACCTGGTGGTCGCACGCAACCCGCAGTTCCACGGTGTCCGCGACGTCGCCATCGAACGCGTGCGCTTCCACGTCACCGAGGACGCCGCCGCCGAACTGCAACGCTTTGCCGCCGGCGACCTGCACCTGACCGAAGTGGTGCCGCCGCAGCCGCTGGACACATTGCAACGGCGCTTCGGCGCGCAGCTGCGCATCGCGCCGTACATGGGCGCGTTCTGGCTGGGCATGAACCTCGCCCAGCCGCCGCTGCGCGATGCCCCGCAGTTGCGCCGCGCGCTCGCGCTGGCGGTGGACCGCGACAAGCTCACCCGCTACATCACCGGCTTCGGCGAACAACCCGCCTACGGCATCGTGCCGCCGGGCATGTCGGGCTACACGCCGGCCGCGGCGCCCTGGTCCACGTGGACCCAGGCGCAACGCGAGGCGCAGGCGCGCGCGCTGTATCGCGCCGCAGGCTATTCGCAGAAGCATCCGCTGGTGATCGAGCTGCGCTACAACACCTCCACCCCGCACCGGCGCATGGCGCTGGCGGTGGCGGCGATGTGGCGCGAGGTGCTGGGCGCGCAGGTGCGGCTGCGCAACGAGGAGTGGAAGGTGTTCGTCGGCAACCGCAAGCAGCGCGTGATCACCCAGGTGTTCCGCGGCGGCTGGATCGGCGACGTGCCCGACGCGCGCAACTTCCTCGCCGCGTTCGGCAGCGACGGCCCGCTCAACTGGACCGGCTACGACGACGCCGGCTTCCGCGCACGCCTGGCCAAGGCGGATGCGGCGCCAACGGAGGTGGCGCGCAATGCCTGGCTGCGTGCCGCCGAGCAGCGCGTGTTGAACGCCGATGCGGTGGTGCCGCTGTACTTCTACACGTCCAAGCACCTGGTGGATGCGCGCGTGCATGGTTTTGATGCGAACGCCCTCGACCGCCATGCTTCACGCTGGCTGCGATTGCAGCCATGACGCCCCCGGGAGGCCACTGATGCGCCGCTGGCATGCAGAAGACCACCGCACCGACCGCTCCGGCTGGTTGCGCGCCGCCGTGCTCGGTGCCAACGACGGCATCGTGTCCGTGGCCGGGCTCGTCGTCGGCGTCGCCGCATCCGGAGCCACGCCGACGGCGGTCCTGGTCAGCGGCATGGCCGGCATGGTCGCCGGCGCGATGTCGATGGCGGCGGGGGAATACGTTTCAGTGCAGTCGCAGGCCGACGTCGAACATGCAGACCTGGAGAAGGAACGACGCGAACTGGCCGAGGAGCCCGCCAGCGAGCTGTTCGAACTCACCGGCATCTACGTCCGCCGCGGCCTGACGCCGGAACTCGCCCGCGAAGTTGCCGAGCAACTCACCGCTCACGACGCCCTGGCGGCGCACGCGCGCGACGAACTCGGCATCACCGATACCTTGCGCGCGCGTCCATTGCAGGCTGCGCTGGCTTCAGCGGCCGCATTCGTCGCCGGTGCCTTGCTGCCGATTGCCGCGGTGCTGCTGGCGCCCGCTGCCCGCCTGCAGCCCACGATAGTCGCGACCACGCTCGTGGCGTTGGCGGGCTCCGGCGCACTGGCCGCCTGGATCGGCGGCGCGTCGCCTTGGCGGGGCGCACTGCGGGTGGGCTTCTGGGGCGCGCTGGCGATGGGCGCGGCCGGCCTGATCGGCCGCTTCTTCCATGTACAGGTCTAGCTCTCGAATGACCGGGTTCGCGAAGCGATGGGGGCTGCGGCTGCTCGAGGCCGCCATCACCCTGTGGCTGCTGGCCACGCTGTGCTTCGTACTGCTGCGCGCCGCGCCGGGTGGCCCGTTCGATGCGGAAAAGGCCGCGCCGCCGGAAGTGCAGGCGGCGCTCGCCGCGCAGTACCGCCTCGATCGCCCGCTGCCGGCGCAGTACGCGGCGTGGCTCGGCGACGTGGCGCGCGGCGACCTCGGCCCGTCGTTCCAGTACCCCGACTACACCGTCAACCAGCTGGTCGCCAATGCGCTGCCGGTGTCCGCGTTGAACGGCGGGCTGGCGCTGCTGCTCGCGCTGCTCCTGGGCGTGCCGCTGGGGGTGTGGTCGGCGCTGCGCGCGGGGCGTTGGACCGACCGCGTGCTGATGTTCGTCGCCGGCCTCGGCCTGGCGGTGCCCAAGTTCGTCGCCGCGCCGCTGCTGGTGCTGTTGTTCGCGGTCACCCTGCACTGGCTGCCGGCGGGTGGCTGGGGCGAATGGAACAACCTGGTGCTGCCGGTGATCGCGCTCGCCCTGCCCAACCTCGCCTACTGCGCGCGGCTGACGCGCGCCTCGATGCTGGAAACGCTGTCGGCCGAATACCTGCGCGCGGCGCGGGCGCGCGGCCTGTCGGAGGCGCGCCTGCTGTTCGCGCACGCGTTGAAGCCGGCGCTGCTGCCGGTCGTGGCGTGGTTGTCGCCGGCGCTAATCAACGTCGTCACCGGTTCGGCGGTGGTCGAACAGGTGTTCGGCATCCCGGGCATGGGCCGTTATTTCGTGCAGGGCGCGCTCAACCGCGACTACACCCTGGTGCTGGGCGTGGTGCTGGTGGTGGGCGCGCTGATCGTGCTGATCAATACGCTGGTGGATGCGCTGCGCGGCTGGATGGATCCACGTCTGGAAGCGGCAACGGCGTAGCCCGGGTAAGCGCAGCGCACCGCGCCACGACGGCTTCCGGCAGCGACACTGCCTGCCGCGCCGCCGCGCGCGAGTTCATCCGGCGTGCGAGTTCTTGCCGTGCTCACAAGAACTCCCGGGTGCGGCCTACGGCCTTACCCGGGCTACGCGGCATCGCAGTCGGCGGCATCGCGCACGTGATTCGATCGCGGCGACAATGATTACGTTTTCATCGTGACCCCGACGGCGGCATCGCACAGCGCGCTGCATAGAATCGAGCCGCGCCGATCGGGCGCGGCCTGCCGGGATCGCGCATGAAGCGACTGTTCGCGCTGTGCTTCGCCCTGTTGCTCAGCACCGCCGCGCACGCACGCGGCTACGCGATCCAGCACCTGGAGCCGGGCAACTGGTGGGTCGGCATGCGCCACGATCGCGTCGAGCTGCTGGTGCATGGCCCGGGCATCGCCGCGCTCGCGCCGCGCGTGGCCTGGGACGGCGTCACCGTCGCCGATGTCGCCCGCGTCGAGAACCCCAACTACCTGTTCGTCACCCTCGCCATCGCCCCGACGGCGAAGCCGGGTCGGCTGCACATCGACTTCATGGACGGCGAACGCATCGCGGTGCGCCATCCGTGGCGACTGGACACGCGCGAAGCCGGTTCGGCGCAACGCCGCGGCTTCGACGCGCGCGATGCGATCTACCTGGTCACGCCCGACCGCTTCGCCAATGCCGACACCGGCAACGACAGCGCGGCGGGCATGTTCGAACACGCCGACCGCGCCGACCCCAACGGCCGCCACGGCGGCGACATCGCCGGCATGCGCCGGCACCTGGACTACATCGCCGGGCTCGGCTTCACCCAGCTCTGGCCGATGCCGCTGCTGGAGAACAACCAGCCCGCGTACTCCTACCACGGCTACGCGATCACCGACCTGTACCGCACCGATCCGCGATTGGGCAGCAACGAGGACGTGCGCGCGCTGTCGCGCGAGGCGCGCCGCCGCGGCATCGGCCTGGTCATGGACGTGGTGCTCAACCACATCGGTTCGCAGCACTGGTGGCTGCGCGATCCGCCCACGCGCGACTGGATCAATCGCGCCGATGCGTTCGTCGAAACCAACCACCGCCGCACCACGGTGCAGGACCCGCACGCGGCGCCCGCGGACAGGGCGCTGTTCACCGACGGCTGGTTCGTGCGGTCGATGCCCGACCTCAACCAGCGCAACCCGCACCTGGCGCGCTACCTGATCCAGAACACGCTGTGGTGGATCGAATACGCCGGCCTGTCGGGCATCCGCGAGGACACCTTCGGCTACGCCGACGCGGACTTCCTCAGCGCGTGGGCGCAGGCGGTGCTGGAGGAATACCCGGACTTCGCCATGGTCGGCGAGGAATGGAGCGCGAACCCGGCGATCGTCGCGCACTGGCAGCACGGCAAGGCCAATCCCGACGGCCACGTGCCGCACATGCCGGGCATGCTGGATTTCCCGCTGCAGATCGCGCTGCGCAGCGCACTGGTGCAGCCGGAAGGCTGGGACAGCGGCTTCATCGGCCTGTACGAGACGCTGGCGAACGACTTCGTCTATCCGGATCCGGGCCGGCTGGTGGTGTTCGCCGAGAACCACGATTCCTCGCGCGTGCTGGCGCAACTCGATGGCGACCTCGCGCTGTGGAAGCTGGCGATCGCCTACATCGCCACCACGCGCGGCACGCCGCAGTTCTACTACGGCTCGGAAGTGCTGCTGCGCGGCCCGAAGGAACGCAACGACGGCCTGCTGCGCGCGGACATGCCCGGTGGCTGGCGCGGCGACGCGGCCGATGCGTTCAGCGGCCGCGGCCTCACGCCGCAGCAGCGCAATGCGCAGGCCTTCGTGCGCGCACTGTTCAACTGGCGCAAGCGCACGCCGGTACTGCACGACGGCGCGCTGCAGCACTACGCGCCGGTCGACGGCGTGTACGTGTACTTTCGCTACGACGCCACGGCGGGCAAGCGCGGCAAGACGGTGATGATCGCGCTCAACAAGAACGCGCAGCCGACCGCGCTGGCGCTGGGGCGCTTCGGTGACTTCATCGGCACGGACAGCCGCGCGCGCGACGCACTCGACGGGCAGCCGGTGGTACTCGGCACCTCGCTGCTGTTGCCGGCGAAGTCGGCGACGCTGCTGGAGATCGCGCCGGCGGACGGCGCACAGGGAGAGTGAGGCTTCGACGAGGCGGCGAACGGACGCCGCCGCAGGTCAGAGTTCCAGCCAGCGCGCCAGCACCGCGCGCGCTTCCTCCACGCCCTGCTTGGACTCGCCGGAGAAGGTCTGCACGCTCACGGTGTCGCCGCAGGCGCGCTGCAGTTCCATGCGCACGGCCTGCAGGGTGTTGGCGGCGGCGCCGCGGCTGAGCTTGTCGGCCTTGGTCAGCAGCGCGTGCGCGGGCAGGCCGCGGCGCACCGCGTAGCCGAGCATCTGCCGGTCGTAGTCCTTGAGCGGGTGGCGGATGTCCATCACCACCACCAGCCCGCGCAGGGCCTGGCGGGTCTCGAAGTAGGTCTCGATGAAGGCCAGCCAGTGCGCCTGCAGTTCCTGCGGCACCTTGGCGTAGCCGTAGCCGGGCAGGTCGACCAGGTACTTGGCGCCGGGGTCGGGCTGGGCCAGGGTCGGGGCGAAGTCGAAGAACACCAGCTGCTGGGTCCGGCCGGGGGTCTTGGACACCCGGGCCAGCGCGTTCTGCTGGCAGATCGCATTGAGCGCGCTGGACTTGCCGGCATTGGAGCGGCCGGCGAAGGCGACCTCGAACCCACCGTCGGCTGGAAGCTGGCGCGGGTTGTGCGCCGAGAGCGCGTAACGGGCGCGGACGAAGGGATTGGGGGCAGTGGCCATGGGGACAGGATAAACGGGGGCTGGGGTTTGGGGGCTGCTGGGGGCTGGAGGCTGGAGGTCGGGGGCTCGCAACAGCCGTTCGCAAGGGACCCGCTGCTCCCAGGTCCCGCGCGCGAAAAAGGCCGGCCCTCCGCTCCACTCCGCGCATGGCACGGGGCATTCAAGCTCCAGATCCCAGTCCCCAGCCCCCGCAACCTCCCCTCGCGTTGACCGTCCCGCCCCCCGCAACGATAATTTCGCGGTTTCGTCCTTCGACACGCGCAGCAAGCCGGTTCGAGGACCCGTCCCAGTTTCGGAGCCCAGCCAAATGCGCCACGCCCGCGTCCTCGGCCTCGTCGGCATCGCTGCCTTTGCAGCCGCCGCCGTCGCCTTCGCCCAAGCCACGGTCACCCCGGTGCCGGACAACGCACCCGTCCAGACCGCGCCGCTGGTCGAGAAGCCGGCGACCTGGGGCGACGTGAAGGCCGGTGCCGCCAAGGCCGGTACCTGCGCGGCCTGCCACGGCCTCGACGGCAACCCGACCGACCCGCAGTACCCGCGCCTGGCCGGCCAGAGCGAGCGCTACATCGCCCACCAGATCGCCCTGTTCAAGAGCGGCGAACGCAACACCGGCATGGCCGCGGTGATGAAGCCCTTCGCCGATGCGCTGACCGCGCAGGACGCGCGCGACCTGGGCGCCTACTTCGCCACGCAGAAGGCCGGCTCGGGCGTCGCCGACGACACCGTGATCGCCAGCGGCCCGAACAAGGACAAGAAGTTCTTCGAAGTCGGCCAGCAGCTGTTCCGCAGCGGCGACAAGGCGCGCGGCATCCCGGCGTGCATGGCGTGCCACGGCCCGGCGGGCGCCGGCAACCCGGGCCCGGCCTACCCGGCCGTCGCCGGCCAGCAGGCCGCCTACGCCCAGCGCCGCCTCGAGGAATATCGCGCCGGCACCACCACCCAGCACGACCCGCACCTGTTCAACGTGATGGCCGCCGTCGCCAGCAAGCTCACCGACGAAGAAATCGGTTCGCTCGCCAGCTACCTGCAGGGCCTGCACGTGCGCAGCGCCGAAGCGGCCGCGGCTCCGGCCGCCGCGCACTGAGGCGGCAACCCGCACTGAACTCCGCTGCATCCGCACGGTCATAACCGACCCTGCTGTAGTTCAATACGCCGACCGTGATCGCCACGGTCGGCGTTTTTGTTTGCAGCGCCCTTCCATCGAACCCACCGACGATCACGCCATGCGCTTCCGCCTGAGCCTGCTGCTTGCCCTGCTGCTTCCCTTCGCCGCCTCGGCTGCGCCCGACGCGCCGGTGGAAGGCACCGACTACTACGTCATCGAAGGCGGCGCGCCGTACGCGCCGCTGGCCGGCAAGATCGAGGTGGTCGAGATCTTCGGCTACTGGTGCCACCACTGCGCCGACTTCCAGCCCAAGGTCGAGGCGTGGAAGGCGAAGCTGCCCAAGGACGTGCGCTTCACCTACCTGCCCCTGCCCAACGGCAACGACGATGCGTTCGCCCGCGCCTACTTCGCCTCGCTCGCCGCCGGCACGCTGACGCTCACCCACGACGCGACCTTCGTCGCGATCCACGACGAGCACACGCTGCCGAAGAACCCGACCATGGACGAGCTCGCCACGTTCTACGGCGAACGCGGCGCCAACGCCGCCAGGCTGCGCGCACTGATGGACAGCCCTGCCGTCGTCGCCAAGCTGGCGCCGGCCCGCGCCTGGGCCATGCGCATCGGCCTGGAAGGCACGCCGACCCTGGTCGTCAACGGCAAGTACCGCGTCGACGGCGGCACCCTCGAAGACCGCCTGCGCGTCGCCAGCCAGCTGATCGCGCGCGAGCGCGCCGCCAAGGCCCGCCGCTGAGCCCGGGTCGCGCGCGACGCGCGCCGGCTATCCTGTGCACAACGATCGCGGGCGCCCGGCGCCCGCCCCTGCATTCCGCGGAGAACCCCGAATGACGCTGCGCCCCGCCCTGCTCCTGTCCGCCCTGCTCGCCCTGACCGCCTGCTCGCAGCAGGCCGAGACCCCGGCCGCACCGGCCGCCGAAGCCGCCCCCGCGGCCACCGCGGCGACCCCGGCGACCCCGGCGCCGGCCAGCGCCCCGGCCGTCGAAGCCGCCGCCGAGATCGCCCCGGCGGCAACGCCCGACGTCCCGGTCGGCCCGGCCCCGGTCGCCGGCATCGACTACGCCGAGATCGCCGGCGGCCAGCCGTTCGAGCCGGCCGCCGGCCGCATCGAAGTCGCCGAAGTCTTCAGCTACACCTGCCCGCATTGCGCCCAGTTCGAACCGCTGGTGCTGGACTGGCGCAGGCGCCAGCCGGCCGACGTGAAGTTCATCGCCGTCGCCGGTCCGTTCGCCGCCAACCCGGAGCCCTTCGCCAAGGCCTACTACGCCGCCGAATCGCTGGGCCTGGTCGGCAAGTCGCACGACGCGATGTTCCGCGCGCTGCACGTCGACCAATCGTTCGACTACCGCGACGCCTCGCCGGAGAAGTTCGGCGCGTTCTACGCCCAGTTCGGTGTCACCCCGGAGCAGTTCGCCGCGGCGATGAAGAGCTTCGCGGTCGACGCCAAGGTCAAGCGCGCGACCCAGTTCATCGCCAAGTCCGGCATCGAGGGCACGCCCTCCATCGTGGTCGCCGGCAAGTACCGCGTGACCGGCAAGACCCTCGAGGACACCCTGCGCATCACCACGCAGCTGGTGGCGAAAGAACGCGCGGCCCAGGGCGGCTGAGCGCGCCCGTCCGGCGGTGGCCATGCAGTCGTCCCCCAGCCACCGCCGGCTCAAGCTGCTCAGCGCCAACATCCAGGCCGGCTCGAGCACGCGCCGCTACAGCGACTACGCCACCCGCAGCTGGTCGCACGTGCTGCCGATGGGCAACAAGCGGCTGAGCCTGGACACCATCGCGCAGCTCGCCGGCGAACACGACATCGTCGGCCTCAACGAAAGCGACCCGGGCAGCCTGCGCTCGGGTTTCACCAACCAGACCCACTACCTGGCGCAACGCGGCGGCTTCCACTACTGGAGCCACCAGCCCAACCGCCGCGTCGGCGGCGTGGCCTCCAGCGCCAACGGCCTGCTGAGCAAGCTGGAGCCGGTGGAAGTCGTCGACCATGCCCTGCCCGGCCGCATCGCCGGGCGCGGCGTGCTGCTGGCACGCTTCGGCGACGACGCCGACTCATTGACCGTCGCGATCGCGCACCTCTCGCTGGGTGCGCAGTCGCGCGCCTCGCAGCTCGCCTTCATCGCCGAGCTGCTGCACGACCACCCGCACGCGGTGCTGATGGGCGACTTCAACTGCGACATCGACCGCCCGGAAATGGCCGCGCTGTTCCGGCGCACGCGCCTGCAGCCGCCGGCCCAGGCCGTGCCGACGTTCCCGAGCTGGCGCCCGCAACGCGCGATCGACCACATCCTGCTCGGCGACGGCCTCACCCACCACCACGCGCGCGCATTGCCGGCGGCGCAATCGGACCACCTGGCGTTGTCGCTGGAGCTGGACGTGCCGGCGCGCGCGATCCGCGGCTGAGCGGAACGCCTGCCAGGAGTGCCCGCGCGCTGGACCTCAGCCGCGGTTGAACTCGCCGATGCCTTCGATCAGCGTCGCCACCGCGTCGCGTTCGGGCTCGGTCAGGTGCGGGTTCCACGCATCCATCAGCAGGATCACCCGCGTCGCGTCGCTGCGGTTCCAGGCTTCGTGCAGCCAGGTGTCGTCGAAGGCCACGCATTCGCCTTCGCGCCAGGCGTGCACCTCGTCGCCCACGCGCAGCGCGCAGTCGCGCGGCACCAACAACGGCAGGTGCACGACGGTGCGGATGTTGGTGACGCCATGGTGCGGCAGGATGTGGGTGCCGGGCGACAGCACCGAGAAGCACACCTCCGGCGCGTGGTCGGCGATGCGCAGCAGTGGCAACGCCGCCAGTGCCCGCGCGGTCGCCGGGCTGCGCTGGTGGTTGTCGGCGTAGGCACGGCCGTGGCGGTAGAAGAAGAACGCATCCCAGTGCGGCTGCGCCCCGGCCGCGCCCTGCAGGTACTCGCCGAGATCGGCGTCGTCCGGGGCGGCGAGGAACGGCGTCAGCGCCTGCGGTTCCGCCAGCACCGCGCGCGCCTCGTCGCGGATGTCGGCCCACGCCGCCTCCAGCCGCGGGATCCAGTCGAAATCGGCGCGGCGCAGGAAGGGCGTCTCCGGCAGGTCCGGGAAGAACAGGAACTTGGGCCGTTGCCGCGGGTCGGCCGGCGCGACGTTCGCCACGCCCAGGTAGCCGTTGAGGCCGCGCTCGACGCGGCGCATGGCGTCGCGGCCGTGCCGCGCGATCAGTGGTTCCAGCAATGCGCCGAGGATCTGCGGCCGCGTGGCCTGCACGAACGCCACCGCATGCGCGACCTGCGCGCGTAGGCGCGGCGGCGTGCTGGCCTCGTCCAGCCATTGCTCCTCGAGCTGGGCGCGGGTCAGGGCGCGGAAGTACGAGCGCGCCGCGTCGTGGCGATCACCGGCCGCTTCCAGCAGGCGGCCCAACTGCAGGTGGGCGACATGCAGCGACGGTGCGAGCTGCACGGCGAATTGCAGCGCCGCGCGCGCCTCGTCGCGATAGCCCGCCGCTTCCGCGGCCATCGCCAGCTGGTACAGCAGCTGCGCATTGCCGGGCTCGTGGCGGCAGGCCAGTTGCAGGTGCGCCAGCGCGTCGCGGGCCGCGCCCTGCGCCAGCGCGCGGTGGGCCAGGAACACGCGCGCCTCGACGGACTCGCCCTGCTCCAGCACCTGCCGGTACGCCGCTTCGGCGCGCGCGTCGCCGGCCTGCGCCCAGCCACGGGCGCGCGCGAGCAGTTCACTCATGCCGCGCCGCCGGGTTTGCGCGCCTCGACGAACAGCGAGTAGTGCTGCCCGCCGTGGTCGGCGCCGGCGACCTCGCTGTTGGCGTCGACCTGCAACGCGGGATGGCGGCTGCCGTTGAACGACGAGCGCTCGATGTCGACGAAGCCGGCGCGCTGCAGCGCGCGCTGCAGCGTCGCGAAGTCGTAGCCGAACTTGTGCGCCTGGAACAGCCAGGCCGGGTCCGGTCCCGCGCCGGCATAGGCGAGGAAATCCTCCAGGCGCGTGGTCTGGCCGTCGCCCGTGCCCCAGTGCTCGCGACGGGCGGCGAAGAATTCCGCGTCGTCGCGCTGGTAGGCATCGATGCACTGCGCGATGTCCGGCACCACGATGCGCACGATCCCGCCCGGCGCCAGCACCCGCCGCACGTCGACCAGGAACGGATGCACGTCGTTCGGATAGAACAGGTGTTCGAGCAGGTGCGAGAGGAACACGTGGCGCGCGCTGTCCGCGGCGAACGGCAAGCCCCACAGCACGTTGGTCGCCAGCGGCGCGGGGTGGATGTCGATGTTGACCCAGCCCGGCAGCAGGTACGGGCCGCACCCGATGTGCAGGTTGAGCTCGCGCGAGTGCGCATCGACCCCGAGCGCCTGCAGCTGCGACTCGAGGTACGGCCCGCGCGCCATGGCGAGTTCGCCGCGCAGGTCCGCGACCGCCGCGCGCAACGCCTGCAACCGCGATTCCAGTCCGATCCCACCGCGCAGGCGCAGCGCCTGCTCCGCGTGCGGACCGAAACCGGCGACATCGCAGCCCAGTTCGTACACCCCCTGGGTCAGGGCCGTCAGCTGCTCGCGGCTGCGCGCGTGCAGATCCGCATCGTCGACGTCCGCATCGATCCCGGCTTCGCGCAACGCGCCGCTTTGGCGCAGGTAGGCCAGCGCGCGCGCCGCCAACGCGCGCGACTCCGCGGGCAGTCGCGCCAGCGCGGTTTCGGCGTCGCTGGGCTGCGCGAACTGCGCGAGCCAGCCGATCAGCATCGGCTGGTCGGTCACGAACGGCGACTGCCCGGCGGACGCGGTGTGGATCAGCATGCGGCCGCGCGCGAAGCGCAGCACCGCATCCGGCGCGAAGACCAGGCGGGTGCCGGAAGCAACGGTTTCCACGTCGGCCATGCGCTCAGAACAGGAAGTAGGTGGAAAGGATGTACTTGTCGTTGCTGATTGGTGCGCGCCCGGCGTGCTGGAACATCCAGTACGGCGGGAACATCAGCAGGCGCCCGGCCTTCGGCTTCACTTCCAGGCCCAGGTCGACGAAGGCGGTTTCGCCGCCCTCGTCGACGTCATTGAGGTACCACAGGAACACCAGGTAGCGGTTGCTGACCTCGCCGATCGAATCGAAGTGCGGCTGGAAGCGCTCGTCACCGCCGGCGCGATAGCGCTTGATGATCAGTTCGCTGGTGCGATCGGTGGCGGGCAGCGGGATGGTCAGGCCCGTCGCTTCGACGTAGCGCGCGAGGTGCACGTGCATGTTGCCCAACAGCATCGCGCGGAAGTGCACGTCGGACAGCGGCCCGATGTCGAGCTCGGTCCAGCGGCTGCTCTCGAGTCCCGCGCGACGGCCTTCGCCATTGGGGCGCTGGAAGCGTTCCAGCGCGGCGAACGATTCGACCATGCGCTGGCACAACGACGCGGGCAGCGAGTCGTCGTACACCTGCACAAAACGGTCGAGGGTCGTGGCGGCGATGGGCACGCGGAACTCCGGCGGAAACATGCACGACAGCAGTGCGGCCACCGCAGAATCCAGGGCAAAGGCCACGTTCTCATGCATCATAAACCGCATGTCCGTCCGTCACGACACTCCCGACCCAGCTTCGCTGCGCGAAGCGCTGCACTGTCTCGGCGACGGCCGCCACCCGCTCGCCGCCGACCTCGCGCGCCGCGCCCTGCTGGCCGCGCCGGACGATCCGGCCTGGCTGTCCGTCCTCGCCCTGGCGACCAGCGCCGCAGGTCGCGCTGACGAGGCACTGCCGCTGTACCAGCGCCTGGTGGAACTGCAGCCGCGGCAGGCCGCGCACTGGTCGAACCTGGGCAACTGCCTGTGCGAACTGCACCGCGAGCGCGACGCGCTGACGCCGATGGAGCAGGCCTTCGCCCTCGGCGCGAGCGATGCGGGCGCTCACTTCGCGATGGCGCGGGCGTGCAACGCCCACGGCGACCCGCGCCGCGGGCTACGCCATGTCGAACAGGCCCTGGCCGCCGCACCGGGCGACGTCGACTTCCGCGTGCTGTACGTACAACTGCTCGGCGCCGTCGACGCGTGGGAGCTGGCACGGGACGAAATCGCTGCCCTGTTGCCGCGACCACTCGACGCCACGCAGCGCGTCGACCTGGCGTATGCGCTGCTGCGCGGCGGCAGCCATGCGGATGCGCAGGCCCTGTTCGCCGCCGTGCTCGTGCAGTCGCCGGGCGATACCGACGCGCGGATCGGTTCGATCCTCGCGCTGGAGCGCCTCAACCGGATCGACGCGGCCGCCGGCGAACGGGCGCTGCTCGATGAGCAACTCGACGCATCCGAACGCGAGCGGCTGCGCGACAAGCTGCTGCAACTCGATGCGCGTCTGGCGGCACGACAGGACGATCACCCGCGCGCCGGCGCTTCACTCGAAACGCTGCTCGAACTCCCCGACCTTGATGCATCGGCCCGGATCGGCTTCGGCTTCGACCTCGGCGCGGCCCGCGTGAAGTGCGGCCAGATCGATGCGGCCATGGCGGCGTTCGCGCAAGCCCACGCCCTGCGCCGGGCACAGGTCAACGTCGCGCATCCGGCGTTGGCCGGGAACATCGACCTGTACCAGGTGATGAGCGAACCGCTCGCGGATGCGCCGCCGGCCGGCCTCCACTTCGACGACCGCCGTCGCGACCCGGTGTTCGTGGTTGGCTTTCCGCGCTCGGGCACAACCCTGCTGGAGCAGTTGCTGGACGCACATGCCGGGCTGTCGTCCTTCGACGAGCAGCCGTTCGTGCAACGACTGGCGCAACGGCTGTACGCGCGCGCCGACACGGTGCAGGCCGCCTTGCGCACCCTCGATGCGCCGGAGCGGCAACGCCTGCGCGCCAGCTATTTCGCCGACGCCGACACGGTACTGCCCGCTGCCGGCGACGCGCGACCGGTCGACAAGAACCCGCTCAATCTGCTGCGCCTGCCGTTGCTGCCACACCTGTTCCCGGATGCGCGCGTGGTCCTCGCCCTGCGCCATCCCTGCGACGTGGTGTTGAGCTGCTACATGCAGCACTTCGGCGCGCCGGCCTTCGCGGTCACCTTCGAAACCCTCGAAGCCGGCGCGGAAATGTACGACCGCACCTTCGCGCATTGGTGGCGGATGCGCGACCGGCTGGCGCTGCCGGTGCACGTGCTGCGCTACGAGGACCTGGTGGCCGATACCGAAGCCGAGGCGCGGCGGCTGTTCGCCTTCCTCGATCTGCCGTGGCAGGACGACCTGCTGCGCTTTACCGAGCGCGCGCGCGATCGCGTCATCGGCACGCCCAGTTACGCGCAGGTGATCGAACCGGTGAACCGCAAGGCGGTCGGGCGCTGGACGGCGTTCCGCGCGCATTTCGGCGACAGCGCATTGGCGCGGCTGGAACCGTGGGTGGAACGTTTCGGTTATCCCGCCCTGTAGCGCGCCCGGGCAGCGCCGGCGTCGACAGGGCGCCTGCAAAAAGAAAGGCCGCGCATCGCGCGGCCTTTCCCTTTCACCACATCGGTTACCGCACCGCCATCACTTGAAGTTGACGGTGAAGTTGGCCCAGTAGTAGCGGCCCACCGTGTCGAACGTCTGCGGATCGGTATTACCGTCGGCCGTGTTGTTCTGGTACATGATCGGCGGCTGCTTGTCGAACAGGTTGTCGACGCCCACGCGCACCCTCATGTTCCACGGCAACTTATAGCCCACCTCGAGGTTGTGGTAGGTCTGCGCACCGAAGTCCAGTTCGCAGATCGGGCCGCCGGTGCGGTCAGCGCAAGGCACGGTGGGCACATCTTCGTTGCCGATGCGGAAGCCGTGGATGTAGCGGGTCGTCCACTGCGCGTCCCAGTTGCCCATGTCCCAACCCAGGACGCCAATGCCACGCCAGCGGCTGTAGTTGCCGAGGCCGCCGTTGGCCGAACCCAGGTACGTACCCGCGTTGTGCTGTTCCGCGGTGACCACACCGTCCACGATGATCTTGGTGTCGTACTGCGCCACATAGGTGGTGTCCAGGCTGGCGCGGATACGACCCCACGGGGTTTCGGTCTTGTAGCGGAAGCCGATGTCGACGCCCTTGGTGTCGGTGTCACCCACGTTGTCGACGCGGTCGAACAGGCGGACCGGGTCACCCGAGTTCGGATCACGCGAGAACAGGGAGCAGAACGGCGACGGGTTGGCCACGGTGCTGCGGAAGCATTCCTGCAGGATCGTGAAGGTACCGAAGGTGCCGATCGTGTCGTCCAGGTGCACCTTCCAGGCGTCGATGGTGGTCGAGAAGCCCGGCAGCCATTCCGGCTCATAGACCATGCCCATGGTGAAGACGCTGCCTTCTTCCGGCTTCAGGTCCGGGTTGCCGCCAACGAACGCCGACAGCTGCGTATCCGGCGCGCGGTAGCTGCCGTCGTTGGGCACGCCCTGGCACGCCGGGTTGCCGTTCAACGGACCGGTGTAGCCCACGCACGGATCGGTATAGCCCGCCGAGAAGGCGAACAGGCCGCCATACAGGTCGGTGACGGTCGGCGCACGGAACACCTGCGCATAGGTGCTGCGCAGCAGCAGGCTGTCCATCGGGCGCCATTCCACGCCCAGCTTGCTGTTGGTGGTGTTGCCGAAGCTGTTGTAGCGCGAGTAGCGGGTGCCCAGGGTCAGGTTGAGCGACTTGGCGAACGGGGCGTCGGCCAGCACCGGAATCAGCACTTCGCCGTAGACTTCCTTGGTCTCGGTGAAGCCGGAGGTGCGCGAGGCGCAGGCTTCGCTGGAGATCTCGCAGGTGAAGTCGGCGTCGGGGTTCAGGGTCGACAACGAGTCCGGGGTGAAATTCAGGCTGGCCTTGCGGTACTCCACGCCCACCGCCGCCTTCACCGTACCGGCCGGCAGCTCGAACAGGTCACCGGCGAAGTTGGCCTGGAAGCCACGCAGCACCTGCACCTTGTGCGTGTTCGACTCAACCGTGATCGCTGCCAGCGCATCCTTGGCGGCCTGTCCTTCCGGCGTGTTGAGGTCGTACGGAACGCCGAAGAAGTTGAGCGGCACGCAGTTGGCGATGATTTCGGTCGGCGTACCGCAACGGGCGACGCCGTTGGCGTCGATGAACGACGGACCGAGGCCATCGGCCAGCTTCGACGACTGCATGTAACCGCTGGTGCTCAGGCGCTGGGTGATGCGGCCGTAGCTCACGCCGGCGTCCCACGACCAGGTGCTGTCGCCGAAGTTGCCCTTCAGGCCGCCGTTGAACTGGTTGACCTCGGTGTTGAAGGAGAAGCGGCGGTTGCCGAGGTCGCTGACGCGCAGGCGGCTATCGACGATGTCGACGCCGAACGGGTTGTAGATGTTGTCGGCGGAAATCACCACGCTGTCGTTGCCGGGGCGGCCGTCGAACGGCAGCGGCGCGATCTGGCTGGCCGAGCTGGTGCGGTTGAAGAACGCGTCCAGATAGGCGCTCACGTTCTCGGTGACGTCATAGTTACCGGTCAGGAATACGCCCGTGCGTTCCTGCGGGGTCAGCTCGACGTTACCGACCGCCTGGTAGTTGAAGAGGTCGGCGCCGGTGAAGCAACGGAAATCGCCGACGCTCGTTCCCGGCGTACCCGCGATATGGGTGAGGCCCGCGGTATCAGCGAAGTCGCCGTCACCATTGCAGTCCAAACCGGCAATGCTCTCCGGCACCGCGTAGCGACCGGTCGTCGTGCGCGAGGAGCCACCGACCACGACCGAACCCGCGTACAACGTCAACGCGTTCTTGGAGAAGTCGCGATCGGCTGCGAGGACTTCCTTCTGGTTGTGGTAGTTGACGCCGAGGATGAAGCTGCCGCGATCGCCGCTCAGGCCCAGCGTGCCGCTGATGCCGTAGCGCTCGCCGTCGTCCTGGCCGCTGATGCCGTAGTCGACGGTCACCTGCGAGCCTTCGAAGTTGCGGCGCATGATGAAGTTGACCACGCCGCCCACGGCGTCGGAGCCGTAGATCGCCGAGGCGCCGTCCTTGAGGATCTCGACGCGCTCGACCATCGCCATCGGGATCGAGTTCACGTCGCTGGTGACGATGCGGCGGCCGTTGACCAGGATCAGCGTGCGCACCTCGGTGAGGCCGCGCAGCGAGATGGTGGCTGCACCGGTACCGCTGGGGTTGGGACCGCCGGGGCCGCTACCGCCGTTGTTCACCGAGGGATTGGTCGCCGCGCCGGCCATCGACGGCACCGACTGGATGAAGGCGCCGATGGTCTGCGCACCGGTCGCGTCGATCGCCTGGCGATCGATCTGGAACACCGGGCTGGCGGTTTCGATGTCGGTGCGCTTGATGCGCGAACCGGTCACCGTGATGGTGTCGAGGGTCGTGGCCTTCTGCTCCGCCGCCGGGGCGGGCGCATCCTGGGCGGCCGCCAGGCCGGGCACACTGATCAGCAAGGACAGCTGGATGGCTTTCGCCAGAGGTTGGTGGCGCAGCGCTTTCATGGACTCTCTCTCCTGGATTCTTATGAATAGCTGGGGCTGGGTAGCTGGGGGCGCACAAGGGAACGCCGCGACGCTATGCGGCGTCGCCGAGTTGTAAACGTTTAGTGAATCGGCCACAAGCGGTCAGAAGTAACACCTGCTTGGGCAAACGTGGCCGCTCGCTAACCCCCCAGGGCCAGGCTCGATCCCACCGCGACCAGGAATCCCGCAAACACGCGTTTGAGCGTGGCGCCGTCGAGGCGGTGCGCCAGGCGCATGCCGTACGGCGCGGCCAGCACCGACGTGGCCGCCACCCCGATCGCCGCGGGCAGGTAGACGTAGCCGACGGCGAATTGCGGCAGCGCACCATCGGGCGCATTGAGGGCGTAGCCGACGGCACTGGCGATGCCGATCGCGACGCCGCAGGCCGAGGACGTGCCGACCGCACGCACCGGCGCCACGCCGCGCCAGACCAGCAACGGCACGGTCATGCTGCCACCGCCGATGCCGACCACCGCCGACACCGCGCCGATCGCGACGCCCGCGACGGTCATCGGCGCGCCGTGCGGGGCCACCACGTCCACCGTCCCGGCCGCGGGTGCGCGGCGGCCACCGAAGGTCAGCTGCGCCGCGGCCAGCAGGCAGTAGCCCGCGACCACCCAGCGCAGCACGTCGCCGTCGATGCGCACCGCCACGCCGCTGCCGAGCCAGCCGCCGAGCAGCAGGCCCGGCACCATCCAGCGCACGGTCGGCCACAGCACGCTGCCGCGGCCGTGGTGCGCGCGCGCCGAAGCCGCCGCGGTCAGCACGATGCTCGCCAGCGAACTCGCCAGCGCCGCATGCATCGCCGCGTCCTTCGGCACGCCCACGTTCGGCAGCAGCCAGGCCAACGCTGCGACGAGCACCAGGCCGCCACCGACACCGAGCAGGCCCGCCAGCACGCCCGCGATCGCGCCGAGCGCGAGGAACAACACCACCGACAGCAGCATGCGCACTCCCATGGCCGGCGGGCTGCCGGCGAAACGCCGCGATCCTAACGCGCGACGCGCAGCAGACGGTGCGCGCATGCACATCGCGTCATGCACATCGCACGGCGACCGTCCATTCACATGGCTCGGCTATAGTCGGGCCATATGTCCCCCCGCATATTCCTCACCACACTGGCAGCAGTCGTGGCCGGGGCCCTGCCCATGATGTCCGGCACCTCCTCGTTGCATTGGAGCGGCCAGGCGCAGGCCTCGCCCGTGGCCGCGGCCATCGTCCGCGCCGATCCGCAACTGCTGCGCGTGCAGGCCGCGATCGAGGCCGCCGAACGCGGCGACTTCGACGCCGGCCAATACGCCGACCTCGCGCGGCATCCGTTGTACGCCTGGATCGAATACGCGTACCTGCGACGCGATATCGAATCCCTGCGCATCGAGCAGGCGCAGTCCTTCCTCGCCCGCTACGACGGCCAGCCGGCCGCCGAGGCGTTCCGCGAACTCTGGGTCGCCCAGGCCTCGCGCCGCGAAGACTGGGCCGGGCTGTTGGCCGCCTGGAAGCCGTCGATCGCCAACACCGGCCTGCGCTGCGCCGAGCTGCAGGCGCGCCGCGCACTCGGCCGCGACGATGCGCAGTGGGCCGGCGAGGTGCAGGCCTTGTGGCGCGGCGCGGACAAGGCGCTGCCGCCGAACTGCGATGCCCTGTTCGACGCGCTCGCGGCGAAGGGCGCACTGGACGCGCCGTTGCGCTGGGAACGCATCGACAAGGCCGCCGCCGCAGGCGAGCCGGCCACCATGCGCAGCGCCGCGCGTGGCCTGCCCGCGGACGACGCCGCGCTCGCCAACGACTACGCGGCCTTCCTCGAGGCGATCCACACCCGCGCGTTGAACTGGCCCAAGACCGAACGCAGCGCGCACATGGCCTCCTACGGCCTCGCCCGCCTCGCCCGGTCCGTGCCGCTGGCGGCCGAAGCGCAACTGCCGCAGTACGCGCAGGCGTTGAACTTCAGCGAGGCCGACCGCGGCCGCGTGCTGTACCAGGTCGCGCTGTGGACGGTGGCCTCGTACGAACCCGAATCCGCGCGCCGTCTCGAGGCCGTGCCCGCCAGCGCCTACGACGAACGCCTGCACGAATGGCGCGCACGCGAAGCGATGGCGCGTTCGGACTGGCCGGCGGCGCTGGCCGCGATCCGCCGCATGGGCGACAAGCAGCGCGGCGATTCGCGCTGGCAGTATTTCGAGGCGCGCCTGGCCGAGCTCACGGGCGACAAGGCGACCGCGCAACGCCTGTACCGCGAAGCCGCGAACAAGCCGGAGTTCCACGGCTTCCTCGCCGCCGATCGCATCAACGCCTCGTACACGCTGTGCCCGTGGCTGCCGATGGATACCGAGGCACAGCGCCAGGCGGTGGCGCGCGATCCCGGCCTCGTGCGCGCGGTGGCGCTGTACCGCATCGATCGCCGCGGCTGGGCGACGCGCGAATGGGACGCGGCGCTGCGCCGGTTCGACGACACCCAGCGCCGGCTGGCGGTGGAAGTGGCGCAATCGCACGGCTGGTTCGACCGCGCCGTGTTCGCGCTCGGCAAGACGCCCGCGGGCGAAGCGCGCACCGACGAACTGCGGCTGTACACGCTGCGCTTCCCCCTGCACCACGACGCGACGATCCGCCGCGAGGCGAGGACCAACCGCCTCGATCCGGCCTGGGTCGCGGGCGAGATCCGCGCCGAGAGCGTGTTCGATCCGCGCGCGCGTTCCGGCGCCAATGCGATGGGCCTGATGCAGATCCTGCCGGGCACCGGCGCGACCGTCGCGCGCACGCTCGGCCTGGACTGGGGCGGTGCGGAGTCGCTCTACGACCCGGACACCAACATCGTCCTCGGCAGCGCCTACCTGCGGCAGCTGCTCGACAAGTACGGCGGCCAGCCCTACCAGGCCATCGCCGGCTACAACGCCGGGCCGGCGCCGCTGTCGCGCTGGCAGTCGCAACGGCCGGGCATGGACCCGGACTTCTGGATCGAGACGATCAGCTACAAGGAGACGCGCGACTACGTCGCCCGCGTGCTGGCCTTCAGCGTGCTCTACGACTGGCGCCTCAACGGCGATGCGCTCGCCCTGGGCGAACGCATGCGCGGCCGCCTCGACGGACCGCGCCGCAAGTTCGTCTGCCCGCTCGCGGTGGCACCGCCGCCTTCCGTTGCGCCGCCGGCGACGCCGCCCACGCCCGCGCAACCGAAGCGTCGTCGCTGACGCGCCACAACCACTTGGATGAAGCCATGGGATTGATCGACACGCTGCTGGGCCGCGCCAGCGCGAAGAACCTCGAGCGCATCGCGGAAGACTTCGCCCCACTGCTCGCCCCCGGCGAAACCCTGCAGCGCGCGTTCGGGCTGGTCCGCGACCTGATCGTGTTCACCGACCGCCGCCTGGTCTTCGTCAACAAGCAGGGTGTGACCGGCAGCAAGATCGGGGGCTGTTAATGCCTTTCGGACAGGTCGCGCCGAGCCTGAGCGTGTGCGAGGCAAGGAAGAGCGAGGGCGCGTATGTCGATACGCAACCGAGTGATGACGCTGAATCGCGCACGCTCAGGCTCGGCCCTTCGGGTTGCTCCCCAGCGGCCGCCATGCGGCGCCGCGCGCCTCGACCTTGCAATCAGCAAGGCGCTTCAGCGCGCAGCACCACCTGACGGCCGCTGGGGAGCAACGCGACCTGTCCGAAAGGCATTAACAGCCCCTACCTCAGCGTGCCCTATCGCAGCATCGTGATGTTCTCGATCGAGACCGCCGGGCATTTCGACCTCGAGGCCGAACTGCGCATCTGGGTGTCGGGCCAGCCCGCGCCGCTCTCGCGCAGCCTCGGCCGTGATGCCGGCGCGCAGGAAATCGTCGCCCTGCTCGCCCAGCACGCCCCGCGCTGAGCGCGCACGTGCCGCATCGGCCACGCACCGCACGGCCAAGGTAGGCAAAGCCCGGCGCCGCGCCCCGCGCTAGCGTGTCCCGATCCGCGCATGACGCGCTGAATTGAAGGGGACAACGATGTTCGCACCGCCGGTTCTGATCTCTTTGCTCTTGTTGGCAGGCCAGGCCACGACGGCGCAGGCGCCCGCCGAGCAGGCGTCCGCTGCACTGCCTTCCACCGCAACCGCGGCACCGGCCGCCGTCGCGCCGGCTCCTGCCGCGCCGGCCCCCGCTGCGAACACGGCCACCACCGTCGAATCCACGCAGGACAAGGACGACCGCCTGGTCTGCCGCCGCGAACAACGCACCGGCAGCCTGATGGTCCAGCGCGCCTGCCGCACGGTCGGCGAACGCCGCCGCGAACGCGACCAGGCGCGCGACCAGGTCCGTTCGAATGGCAGCCTGTCGCCGCAGTCCGACGTCCGCTGAGCGACGCCGTCGCGGCGCATCCGCGCGCCAGCCACTAAGATCCTCCCGGCGGCAGGGTGCCGCCGGGTGCGACTCATGAAGACCTACCTCGTCGGCGGCGCCGTCCGCGATCGCCTGCTCGGCCTCGGCCACGGCGACCGCGACTTTGTCGTGGTCGGCGAAACCCAGGACTCGATGGAACGCGCGGGCTTCCGCGCCGTCGGCCGCGACTTCCCCGTCTTCCTGCATCCCGACACCGGCGAGGAGTACGCGCTCGCCCGCACCGAACGCAAGTCCGGGCGCGGCTACCGCGGCTTCGCGGTGGACGCCGATCCGTCGGTGACGCTGGAGGAAGACCTGCAGCGCCGCGACTTCACCATCAACGCGATCGCGCAGGACGACGCCGGACGCCTGATCGATCCCTACGGCGGCGTGCGCGACCTCGAGGCGCGCGTGCTGCGCCATGTCAGCCCGGCCTTCTCCGAGGATCCGCTGCGCGTGCTGCGCGCCGCCCGCTTCATGGCGCGCTTCGCCGCGCTGGGCTTCACCGTCGCCCCGGAAACCCTGGCGTTGATGCGCGAAATGGTGTTCAGCGGTGAACTGACCGAACTCACCCCCGAACGCGTCTGGCAGGAGCTGCGCCGCGCGCTCATCAGCGCGACGCCGTCGGCCTTCCTGCGCACGCTGCGCGAGTGCGGCGCGCTGGCGGTGGTGCTGCCGGAAGTCGACGCGCTCTACGGCGTGCCGCAGCGCGCCGAATACCACCCGGAAATCGACACCGGCGTGCACGTCGAACTCGTGTGCGACATGGCGGCCGTGCTCGCGCCGGGCGACGAGCCGGTCGCCTTCGCCGCGCTCACCCACGACCTCGGCAAGGCGCTCACCCCGGAACACGTGCTGCCCAAGCACATCGGCCACGAGAACGCCGGCATCGCCCCGTTGCGCGAACTGTGCGAGCGGCTGAAGGTGCCGGTGGAGCACCGCCAGCTTGCCGAGTGCGTGTGCCGCGAGCACCTCAACGTGCACCGGCTCGCCGAACTGCGCGCGTCGACGCTGTACGAACTGATCGCGCGCTGCGACGGCTTCCGCCGGCCCGAACGCATCGCGCGGATCGCGCTCGCCTGCGAAGCCGACAAGCGCGGCCGTGCCGGCCTGGCCGACACGGACTACCCCGCCGGCCAGTTGCTGCGCGACGCGCACGCCGCGGCGATGTCGGTGCGCGCCGCCGACCTTGCCGGTCAGCTGCAGGGGCCGGAAGTCGGCGAAGCCCTGCGCGAGGCGCGGATCATCGCGATCGCCTCGGCCACCGGCAAGAAGGTCTAGCCGCGCCGACACGGCGTCACGCGGCGCAGCACGTCGCACAAAGAAAACGCCGGACGGTCTCGCTGACCGTCCGGCGTTCGCGTACTACGTGGCGAACGGAGCGCGAAGCGGAACCCGCTTCGCGCCCGTCGTGGCCTCAGAACTTGTAGCCGATGCGGCCGTAGTAGAAGCCGCCGTTGAAGCCGTACGGCGCGTGCACCGGGTACTTCGCACCGGCGACGCCACCCCACGGGTTCTCGTCGGGCACCTTGTCGAACAGGTTCTGCGCGCCGAGGTCGACGTACAGGCCCGAAGCGAACTTCCAGCCGATCTCGGCGTCCACCGTCACCGCGCTGCCGCCGTAGATCGGCAGGCCGCCGTCCGCGGCCGAGACCACGTCGCTGTCGAGGTGATCCTCGTAGAACGAGCCGTAGTAGCTCACGCGCGCATTGGCGTGGAACACGTCGCGCTGGTGGTTGACGCTGAGGTAGCCCTTGGTGCGCGGCAGCGACTCTTCCAGCTTCTTGACGCGCGCCGCGGAGATGATGCCCGGGGTGAAGTCATCGACCTCGGTCTTGTTCCAGTTGGCCGCCAGCGAGTAGGTGGTCTTGCCGCCGAAGTGGTCGGTGTCGTAGCTGGCGACCAGGTCGACGCCGCTGGTGGTGGTGTCGAAGTCGTTGACGAAGAAGCCCACGCGGCTCAGCGACGCCAGCTCGGGATGGCCACGGGCAGCCAGCTCGTCGCGGTCGGCCTGGGTGACGTCGAAGTCGGTGCTGCGGGCGATGCGGTCCGTCACCTCGATGCGGTACGCGTCGGCCGTGACCAGCCAGTTGCCGCTGTTCCAGACCAGGCCCAGCGAGGCGTTCTTGGATTCCTCCGGCTTCAGCGGTTCGGCGCCGGGGAACAGGCCCACCAGCAGCGTCGGCGGCAGGGTCGCGGTGTCGCGCAGTTCGCCGTCGATGAATGCCGTGGTCACCTGGCTGACGTTGGACTGGCCCGGGGTCGGCGCGCGGAAGCCGGTGCTGACCGCACCGCGCACGGCGAAGGCTTCGGTGAAGTCGTAGCGACCGGTCAGCTTCCAGTTGGTGGTGCCGCCGAAGTCCTCGTAGTCCTCGTGGCGGACGGCCGCGGCCAGGCGGAACTGCTCGGTGAGCGGCGCCTCGACGTCGACGTACAGCGCCCAGTTGTCGCGGGCGTGCGAGCCGGCAGTGGTCGGGTTGAAGCCCGGGAAGCCGTTGGAGCCGATGCTGAAGCCCTGCTGGGTCAGCGGGCCGATCGCGTACGACGAGTAGTCGCCGGCGCTGATCTCGAACTCTTCCTTGCGCCACTCCGCACCCATCGCCACGCTCAGCAGGCCGCTGGTGAAGCCGGTTTCGAAGTCATGGGCGACATCGAAGTTGAAGTTGGTTTCGGTCTGCGTGTTGCCGCCGGGAGCGAATTCGTTCTCGGCCGGCTGGCTCGGGCCCATCGACGAGTTGATGGTGTTGAGCATGTAGAACGAGATCTCGTTCTTGCCGTAGCCGCCGCTCAGGTCCCAGTGCCAGCCGTCGCCCCACACGCCCTTGACGCCGAGCACCAGCGAGCTGTCCTCCATGCGGCCGCCGAAGTGCGGGGTGAAGCCGCCCGGCAACTGCGACAGCCAGGTGAAGCATTCCGCCGGCAGCGCGGCGACCGCCGCGGCAACGCCCGCGTACGGCAGCAGGTTGCCGCTGCCGTCGCGCAGCGCGATGGTCGGGCAGGTCACGGCGTTGGCGGTGTTGAGGTCGCCGATCAGCAGGGTGTCGCCACCGTCGTTCGAATACACGCCGCCGCGGCTGGTCGGATCGCGGTAGTAGAAGCCGCCTTCGACGTCGCGCTTGGCGTAGTTGCCGAAGCCGTAGAAGTCGACGCTCTCGCCGGAGATGCCGAAGTTGGCGACGAACTTCATGTCCTCGTGCGTCTCGGGCGAACCCCAGACCTGCGCCGGATCGGCCACGCCCGGGTAACCGGCGGCGGTGTTGGCGGCGGCGTCGTCGCGCTGCACGCTGCGCGAGGTCGGGTCGGCGCTGCGCCATTCGGCGGTCAGGGTGGCAAAGCCGTTCGCGGTCAGCGGCAGGCCGACCTGGGCGCCGTACTGCTGGGTGAAGCCGTCGCCTTCGTAGTACTCGCCGGCGAAGGCTTCCACGGTGCCGCCGTGGTCGATGCGCTTGAGACCGAAGTTGATCACGCCGGCGATGGCGTCGGAACCGTACTGGGCGGCGGCGCCGTCACGCAGCACTTCCACCTGCTCCAGCGCCATCGACGGGAATACCGAGATGTCCGGGCCCTGCGAGCCATCGGACAGGCCGTGGCCGAGGAAGGTGATGACCGCGGCGCGGTGGCGGCGCTTGCCGTTCACCAGGATCAGGGTGTTGTCCGGCGGCAGGCCGCGCAGGTTGGCCGGGCGCACCAGGCTGGCGGCGTCGTCGATCGGGATGGTGCTGACGTTGAACGACGGAATCAGCGTGCGCATCTTGTCGAGCACGTCGACCGCCGGCTGGTTGTGGAATTCCTCGCCGCCGATGATGTCGATCGGCACTGCCGAGGTGGCCTCGGTGCGCGGCTTGGTGCGGCTGCCCAGCACCGACACGGTTTCCAGCGTCGTCGCCCCCTTCTCCGCAGCGGGCGCGGCGGCCTCGGCCTGAGGAGCGGGTTGCGGGCTTTCCTGGGCGAATACGGGCACTGCGGTGCCTGCGGCGAGCGTGGCGATGACGGCCAGCGCCAGACGATTGCGGTGGATGACGGGCATGCTCGGACTTCCTCTGCGGATGCGGGATGCGGATGGCGGAAGGGCTCCCCCTGTCGAGCCCTGGAGCCGAGCTTCAGGAATTTTTAACCTTTGCGCAAGTTGGCGGCAGGCCTTGCCGACCATGGGGATTTTGCCCGGGCGGTGCCCACCGGGCGGTTCCGTGCGAGCGCCGCAGCGGGGCGGCCTAGGGCAAACGCCGGTCGAACCGCTCCAGCCACCGCGCGGCGCCCGTGTACGACAGGGCGAATCCCAGCGCCACGCCCAGGGCGTTGGCCAGCGCGTCGGCCGGGTCGGCCATGCGCGTGGTGGTCAGCAAGGCCTGCGCGAACTCGAGCGCGATGCCCAGCAGCACCAGCCCGGCCGCGGCCCGCAGTTGCATGCTGCGCTGCGCAAACAGTTGGACCGCGAAGGCCGACAGCGCGGCGTAGCCCAGCAGGTGCTCGACCTTGTCGAAGTTGCGCGGCACCGCCATCGCCGGCGGCGGCATCAGCGAGGCCGCGACCACCGTGGCGATCGCCAGCCCCCACAGGCCCAGCCACAGCCCGGGCCGCTTGAATCCGCGCAGCGCCCGTGCGGGCGACGCGTTCACAGGCGGAAGCTCAGGTCGCCGGCCATGAAGGCGACGCCGAACTCCACGTCCTTGGCGAAGCCCATCGCCTGGAAGCGCTCGCCCATCTCGCTGGGCAGGGTGAGCTTCTTCACCTCGGCGCGGCGGCGCTGCTGCTCGTTGGCGTCGTGCATGCGCTCGATGCGTTCGAGCACGCCGGCCAGGCCGTTGCCGAGCAGGAAGCTGGCCTGGGTGCAGTACCCGGCGAAGTCGAAGCCCGCCGCCACCCCGGCCTCGGCCAGTGCGGTGAAATCGACCGAAGCGGTGAGGTCCTGCAGGCCCGGCCACAGCAAGGGATCGTCGTGCATGCGGTGGCGGTAGTACGCGCGCAGCGTGCCGTCGTCGCGCTCGGCCTGGTAGTACTCGCCGCGCGGATAACCATAGTCGACGAACAGCATCGCGCCGCGGCGCATGCCGCCGGACACGGCCTGGATCCAGTACGGCAGCTGCGGCAGCACTTCCGAGCGATAGCCCTCGGCGAACGGGTGGCCGAGCGAACGTTCGAGGTGGCGCACGGCGTTGCCGAGGAAGGCATCGGCCGGACGCAGCGTGCGCGCGAAGCGATCGCCCTCGACCACCACGTGCTCCTCGTACACCTCGCCGTCGCGGATCGCGAAACGCGGCGTCGGCAAGGCGTCGATGACTTCGTTGGCGAACAGCACGCCGTCCCATTCGTCCGGCAATGGGCCGTTCAACCACTCCACCAGTTCGAACAGGGTCGGCGGCAGGTGCTGCTGCAGGCGCTCGCGCTGGCGCTCGCGCAGGTCGGCGCTGGGTTCGAGGATGAGGTAGCGGTCGGGCAGCGCATCGAGTTCGAGCAGGCGCTTGAGCGCGACTTCGGCGAACGCGCCGCTGCCGCCGCCGAGTTCGAAGAACAACGCGCCCGCGCCGATCTGCTGCAGCACCGGCGCCAGGCTTTCGGCGACGCAGGCGGCGAAGATCGGACCGATCTCGGGCGCGGTGACGAAATCGCCGGCTTCGCCGAACTTGTGCGCGCCGGCGCTGTAGTAGCCCAGGCCCGGCGCGTACAACGCCAGCTCCATGAAACGCGAGAACGGGATCGCGCCGTCGTTGCCGGCGATCTCGTGGCGGATCAGCGCGGCGAGGCGCTCGCTGTGGGCGAGCGCGTCGGCGTCGGGCGTGGGCAGGGTGGAGAGGCGGCTCGAAGTCATGCGGCATTATCGCCGCTGCCGCGTGCACAATGCCGCGACTCGAAGGAACCGCCCGGCATGAATTCCGCCCGCCCCGTCGCCCTGGTCACCGGCAGCGCGCGCCGCCTCGGCGCGACGATCGCGCGCACCCTGCACGCGGCCGGCTACGACCTCGCCCTGCACTGCCGGCATTCGCGCGGCGAGATGGACGCGCTGGCCGCGCTGCTGGAGCAGGCACGGCCGGGCAGCACCTTCGTGCAGCAGGCCGAACTGGCCGACTTCGATCGCCTGCCCGAGCTCGTCGCCCACGCCATCGGCCGCTTCGGCCGGCTCGATGCACTGGTGAACAACGCATCCGCGTTCGCACCGACGCCGATCGGCACCACCACGCCGGCGCAGTGGGACGCCCTGTTCGCCAGCAACGCGCGCGCGCCGTTCTTCCTCGCCCAGGCCGCGGCCCCGCACCTGGCCGCGACGCGCGGCGCGATCGTCAACCTCGCCGACATCTACGGCGAGCGCCCGCTGCGCCAGCACACCGTCTACTGCATGGCCAAGGCGGCGCTGCTGATGCTGACCAAGTCGCTGGCGCTGGAGTTGGGCCCGCAGGTGCGCGTCAACGCGGTGTCGCCGGGCGCGATCCTGTGGCCGGACCACGCTGGCCAGGAGCAGGGCGGCGATACCGAGCGGCAACAGCAGCTGCTCGCACGCACGCCGCTGGGCCGCACCGGCACGCCGGAGGAAGTCGCCGAAGCCGTGCGCTGGCTGCTGCAGGACGCCCACTACAGCACCGGCCAGGTGCTGCACCTGGATGGCGGGCGATTGCTGGATGCGTGAACGCCACCGTGGTGTCGGCGCCGCGATCACCGTGACGCTTCCTTCTCCCCGCTTGCGGGGAGAAGGTCGAAACGGCAACAGCCGTTGAGGGAAGGGCGGATGAGGGGCGAGCGAAGCGACGATGCGTACGAGCTGATCGCACTACTTCCCCTCACCCTGCGTCGCTGCGCGACGCTGTCCCTCTCCCCGCAAGCGGGGCGAGGGATGACGCGCAGCACACTTACTTCGGCTGGAACGCGTGTTCCAGTTGCATGCCGCGGAATGCCGGGGGCGCCTCGCCCTGGGTGGCATAGCGGTACAGCGCCGCCGAATAGATGCCGCTCAGCGCGGCCTGGTACACGCCCAGCAGCAGCAGCGCGATCACGAACACCACACCGACCGCGATCGCCAGCAGCAGCGACACCTGCGCGGCCAGGTAGGCGAGCAGGCCGCCGACCAGCACGATGCCGAGGCTGATGAAGCCGAAGACCATGCCGATACCGACGTTGCCGATCGCGTTCTCGCCCCAGGTGCGCTTGAGCAGGCTCGCACTCTGCTTCAACGCGTCGACCGGGCCGACGTTCTGGCTGACCAGCACCGGCACGACCAGGAACGTCGCCAGTGTCCACGCCGCGCCCAGGCCGCTGCCGAGGATGCGCACGAGGAAGTTGTCGTCGTCCTTCATGCGCTTGAGCAGCAGGCCCACGGTGGCTGCGATGGCGGCGTAACCGAGGATCGCCGGCAGGCGCGCCTTGGCCGCGTTGAAGCCGTCGGCGAGGGTGGGATCGCCGCCGTCGAGGCGGATCATCGCCGCACCGACCAGCGCGCAGTTGCAGAACAGGATCACCGCGTACTGGCAGAAATAGAACGCGAACACGACGATCGCGCCGAACAGGTTGAAGCCGTCGCTGAACACGCGCAGCGCCCACACCGGCAGCAGGAACGTCGCCAGCACCACCAGCGTCATAAGCCCCGAGATGACCGGGAACAGCATCAGCTCCTTGTCGGAGCGCAGCACTGCGGCGCTCGCCTTGGCCAGTTCCCAGCTGCGCGAAAACCTGTCGAACATCGTTCCTTCCCCTTTGGCTGCCTCATGGCAAGGCCGCATCCTCGGACCAGAACGTGAACGGCGCAAGTCACGGCCGCGGGCCCGCGGTAGCCGGAAAGCGATGGGTACGGCCACGCCGCGTCCGCGGCGGATGACGGCGAACGTCCGATCACCATTTGCGCAGGAAAGCCGGTTCCTCGCTGCGCCCGGAAGACGGCGGTGGAACCCGGAATGACGCCTATGGCATCAGAGCTCGACGCTCTCCATCGGCGTCGCGCGATCGGCGTGTGCGGCCCACAGCTGCGCCAGGGTGCGCGCCGTGCCGGGCACCACCACGTCCGGCGCGATCTCGGCCAGCGGTCGCAGCACGAAGGCGTGCTTCAGTTCGTCGCGCGGGATCTGCAGAGCCTGCCCCGGACTTGATCCGGGGTGGCCGTCGCCGTGCAGCACCAGGTCGTCGAACAGCACGATGTCGATGTCCAGGGTGCGGTCACCGAAGCGCGGGCCACTGCGGTCGCGGCCGTGCGCATCTTCCAGCGCGTGCAGCCACGCGTTCAACGCAAACGGATCGAGCGCGGTGTCGACGATCGCCGCCGCGTTGAGGAAATCGCCGCCGTCGAAGCCGACCGCGCGCGTGCGGTAGACCTCCGACAGCACGATGGTGCCGAACTGCTCGCGCAGCGCGGCGATGGCGGCGCGCAGGTGCTGTTCCGGCTCGCGGTTGCTGCCGAGGCTGAGGTAGGCCTTGCTCACGATCAGGGCTTGCTGCGCTCGATGATCACGCCCACCGCGCGCGCGCCGCGCACCGCGCCGGGCTTGCTCAGCTTCAGCCGCACGTGCTGCACGCCGAACTCGTCGAGGATGATCGCCGCCACGCGTTCGGCCAGCGTTTCGACCAGGCCGAAGTCCGACTGTGACACGTATTCGATTAGGCGCTTGCTCACCGCCTTGTAGTTCAGCGTGTCCGCGATCGCATCGGAGGCCGCGGGGATGCGGTTGTCGAAGCTCATCTCGACGTCGAACAGCAGCGGCTGGCGGATGCGGCGCTCCCAGTCGTAGATGCCGATCAGCGCCTCGATCTCGAGGGCTTCGATGAAGACCTTGTCCATGCGACTCGTTGCCTGTCCGAACGACGGGGAGGGCGGAACGCTACGCGACTTCCGGCAGCGTCGCCATGTCCCAGCGCGGCGTCACCCGCACCGAGGCATCGCCGTGCTGGCCGGCCTGCAGGCGCAGCGCGCCGGCGAAGGCGATCATCGCGCCGTTGTCGGTGCAGAACATCGGCCGCGGGAAGCTGGCGCGACCGCCGCGCCGTTCCGCCAGCGCCTGCAGCTTCGCGCGCAGGCGCTTGTTGGCGCCGACGCCGCCGGCGATCACCAGCGTGTCGAAGCCGGTGGCGTCCAGCGCGCGCTCGCACTTGATCGCCAGGGTGTCGACCACCGCGTCCTCGAAGGCGCGGGCAATGTCGGCCTTGGTCTGCGCTGCGCGGTCGCTGTCGCGCCAGGCCAGCAGCACCTGGGTCTTCAGGCCACTGAAACTGAAATCCAGGCCGGGCCGGTCGGTCATCGGCCGGGCGAACTTGAAGCGGCCCGGCTGGCCCTGTTCGGCCAATGCCGCCAGCTGCGGGCCACCGGGGTACGGCAGGTCCATCATCTTCGCGGTCTTGTCGAAGGCCTCGCCGGCGGCGTCGTCGAGGGTCTCGCCGAGCAGGCGGTAGCGGCCGATGGCCTCGACCGCGACCAGCTGGGTGTGGCCGCCGGACACCAGCAGGGCCACGAAGGGCGGCCGGGTGCTGGCGTCCTCCATCAGCGGCGCCAGCAGGTGGCCTTCCATGTGGTGGACCCCGATCGCCGGCACGTCCAGCGCCCAGGCCAGCGAGCGCGCCACGCCGGCGCCGACCAGCAGGGCGCCGACCAGCCCCGGCCCGGCGGTGTAGGCGACGCCGTCGATGTCGGCGACCGCCAGGTCGGACTCGGCCAGGGTCTGGCGGATCAGCGGCAGCAGCTTGCGCACGTGGTCGCGGCTGGCCAGCTCGGGCACCACCCCGCCGTATTCGGCGTGCAGGGCGATCTGACTGTAGACCGCATGGGCGCGCAGGCCGGGTTCGCCGCCGCCCGTGCCGGTGCTGTACACGGCGACGCCGGTTTCGTCGCAACTGGTTTCGATGCCGAGGACGTTCATGGGGGCGGATATGGGGTCTGCGCGGGGAATTTGCACCGCGCCGGCAGGCGCGTGGCCGCAGAGGTTGCACGCGGCCGGAGGGCGCGGCTATCATACGCGGCTCTCCCGGTCCGCCCGGGTTGTCCACCAACGAGATTACGTATGCCCAGCGTCAAAGTCCGCGAAAACGAGCCCTTCGAGTTTGCGCTCCGCCGCTTCAAGCGCACCTGCGAAAAGGCCGGTGTCCTGGCCGAGACCCGCAAGCGCGAGTTCTACGAGAAGCCGACGCAGGAACGCAAGCGCAAGGCTGCCGCCGCGGTGAAGCGCCAGGCGCGCCGCACCTCGCGCGACGTCACCAAGCGTCAGCGCCTGTACTGATTGCCCGGCGGGCCTGCGCCCGCCTGCAGTCTGGCAGAAGCCGGCCGCGCACTGCGCTGCCGGCTTTTTGCATTTCTAGTTCCCGGGGATCCGCGCCCGTTGCGGGCCGCCCGCCCCGCCCGTCTTCCCGATCCAGGAGATTCCCATGTCCCTCAAGCAACGCCTCACCGACGACATGAAGGCCGCCATGAAGGGCGGCGACAAGGACACCCTCGGCGTGATCCGCCTGATCAACGCCGCGATCAAGCAGCGGGAAGTCGACGAGCGCGTCGAGCTGGACGACGCCGGCGTGATCGCCGTGCTGGAAAAGGCGGTCAAGCAGCGCAAGGATTCGATCAGCCAGTACGAGGCCGCCGCCCGCGCCGACCTGGCCGCGATCGAGCGCGCCGAGATGGTGGTGATCGAGCGCTACCTGCCCGAGAAGATGGGCGAGGCCGAGGTCCTGGCCGCGATCGAGGCCGCCATCGCCGAGACCGGCGCGACCGGCCCGGCCGACATGGGCAAGCTGATGGGCGTGCTCAAGCCGAAGCTCGCCGGCCAGGCCGACATGGGCCAGGTGTCGGCGCTGGTGAAGAAGCGCTTCGCCGGCTGAACCCGGACGGCCTGCCATGTTCGGCTGGTTCCGTCGCACCACGCCGGTCGAGGACCGGGTCTGGATCGACGCCCCGGCCTGCGCGCGCGGCGTGCGCGCCCAGGTCGACCACGCCCTGCGCCAGCGCGCCGCGGTCCTGCTGCTGACACGCTCGCTCACCGACCGCGAGGACCTGGCCCGCGACTTCGCCGCGCACGCGCCCCGTATCGGCGGCGACCGCTTGGCCGCCGACGACCTGCGCGAGCACCTGCGCACGCCGGCCGCGCTCGGGGTGGCCGCGCTCGCGGACCTGCGCGCGAGCCCGGCCGCCGCCGCTCACCGGCCCGTGCCGCTGGAAATCCACGTCCTCGGCCGCAGCGCGCGGCGCGGGGACGACCGCGGCCTGATCGCCCAACTCGGCCGCTGGGCACCGGTGCGGATCGTGTTCCATCATTCGCTGGACGATGCGCTGCTGGAACCGCATGCCGGCGCGCTGCAGCCGCTGCTGCAGAAACTCGGCCTGCGCGCCGACGAACCGATCGCCAGCCCCCTGCTCACCCGCGCGATCGAACGCGCGCAACGGCCGTGACCATGACCGCGCTCCCCACCGATCCGATCGCCACCCACCGCCCCGGCGTCACCCTGCGCGCCGCCACGCGCGACGACGTGGCGCTGATCCTCGCCTTCATCCGCGAACTGGCCGAGTACGAGCGCGAGCCCGATGCGGTGCACGCCGACGAAACGCTGCTCGCCAGCAACCTGTTCGGCGCCACGCCGGGCGCGGAAGTGGTGATCGCCGACGTCGACGGCCGCCCCGCGGGCTTCGCCCTGTTCTTCCACAACTTCTCGACCTGGCTCGGCCGCCGCGGCCTGTACCTGGAAGACCTGTTCGTGCGTCCCGAATTCCGCGGCCGCGGCGTCGGCCAGGTGCTGATGACCCATCTCGCCAAGCTCGCGGTCGAACGCGGCTGCGGCCGCTTCGAATGGTCGGTGCTGGACTGGAACACGCCGGCGATCGACTTCTACCGCAGCCTGGGCGCCACCGGCATGGACGAATGGACCGTGCAGCGCCTCACCGGCGAAGCATTGCAGAAGCTGGCAGCACAAGCGGGCAGTTAGACTGACAGCATGACCACCCGCGATTACTTCGCCGAACTTTACGTAGCCGGCTTGATGGGGGACGCGGGCTGGAGCGTGTACTTTCCCAAGCGGGACGTGGGTTTCGATTTCATGGCCTCGAAGGAAGTCGACGGCGAGGTGCTGATTCGCCCCGTCCAAGTGAAAGGTCTCTACCCGGGCCTCGAGAAGACCGACAAGGCGGTCTACGGTTACGTCGGAAAACTAAGCCAGTTGCATCCCGATATGGCACTGGTACTGCCGTATTTTCCAACGGACGTTGCGGGCGCCGCACCTGACCTGATCGCGTGGATGCCACACAACGCGATTCGTCCGCAAGCCAGCAAGGGGTACGCCTGCCAGCCGGCGAAATTCATCAAGGGGAAGGCGGTCGTACGCCCAGGCTTCGCCGGCCATTTCGGTCTCGACGGTCTTTTGCGCATGCAAGCCAAACATTGGGGAGTGCTCTGATGGCACGCATCCCCGACGGCTTCATCGACGATCTCCTCGCACGATCCGACCTCGTGGAGATCATCGGTGCGCGCGTGCCGCTCAAGCGGCAGGGCAAGGAGTATTCGGCGCGCTGCCCGTTCCACGACGAACGCTCGCCGTCGTTCACCGTGTCGCCGACCAAGCAGTTCTACCACTGCTTCGGCTGCGGCGCGCACGGCACGGCGATCTCGTTCCTGATGAACTACGACCGCCTCGAGTTCCTCGACGCGGTCGAGGAACTGGCCAAGCGCGTCGGCATGGAAGTGCCGCGCGACACCCAGCAGCGCAACGTCAATCCGGAAACCAACGACCTCTACGCCGCGGTGGAAGCGGCGGCGAAGTTCTTCCACAAGCAACTGGACTCCAGCGCGAAGGCGCAGGCCTACCTCGACGGTCGCGACGTCAGCGCGACGATCCGCGAGCAGTTCATGGTCGGCTATGCACCGGACGGCTTTTCCGCGCTCAAGGACGCACTCGGCACCGACGAACGCCGCATGCGCCTGCTCGAACGCGGCGGCCTGTTCTCGAAGAACGAACGCGGCCACGTCTACGACAAGTTCCGCGACCGGGTGATGTTCCCGATCCACGACCGGCGCGGCCGCGTGATCGCCTTCGGCGGCCGCGTGCTGGAGAAGGACGACTCGCCCAAGTACCTCAACTCGCCGGAGACGCCGCTGTTCCACAAGGGCCGCGAGCTGTACGGCCTGTGGCAGGTGCGGCAGGCGCACAACAAGATCGAACGCCTGATCGTGGTCGAGGGCTACATGGACGTGGTCGCGCTGTTCCAGCACGGCGTGACCCAGGCGGTGGCCACGCTCGGCACCGCGACCACGCCCGACCACGCCGAACTGCTGTTCCGCAACGCACCCGACGTGTACTTCTGCTTCGACGGCGACCGCGCCGGGCGCAGCGCCGCGTGGAAGGCGGTGGAGTCGGTGCTGCCGCGGATGAAGGACGGCCGCCAGGCGTTCTTCCTGTTCCTGCCCGACGGCGAGGATCCGGACACGCTGGTGCGCAGCGAAGGCCGCGACGGTTTCGAGACGCGCCTGCGCGACGCCACGCCGCTGTCGCAGTTCCTGTTCGACTCGCTCAGCGTCGACGTGAACCTGACGACACTGGAAGGCAAGGGTCGCCTGGCCGAACGCGCCAAGCCGCTGCTCGCGCAGATCCCCGACGGCGCCTTCGGCGACCTGATGAAACAACGCCTCACCGAGCTCACCGGCGTGGGCGCGCGGGCGAGCGCGCCGGAGGCGCAGGTGCCGGCGCAACGCGCCCATGCGCGCATGGGCGCGGCGCAGGCGAACAAGCCTTCGCTGGTGCGCACCGCGATCACCCTGGTGCTGCAGCAGCCGTCGGTGGCGCTGGCGATCCCGTCGTCATTGCACTTCGCCTCGCTCGAGCAACCGGGCGTCGACCTGCTGGTGGAGATGATCGAAGTCGTGCACCAGCGCCCGGAGATCTCCACCGGGTTGCTGCTGGAGCATTTCGCCGAGCGCGCCGAAGCCCCGGCCCTGATGCGCCTGGCGATGGCGCCCGCGGTCGAATCGACCGCGGCGACGCAGGCGGACGGGCGCGTGTTCGAGCACGAGGACAGCCGTCGCCAGACCTTCCTCGACACGATCGGCCGACTCGATGCGCAGGCGGTGAAGCAGCGCATCTCGCAGCTGGAAGCGCGCGTGCGCGAAGGCGGCTTCAGCGCCCTGACCCAGGCCGACAAGGCCGAACTGCTGGAACTGCAGGGTGTGGCGCGCCGGCAGGACATGGGCGCGCGGTAGCCCGGGGTTCCGTAGCCCGGGTAAGCGCAGCGCACCCGGGGTGACGCTGCCCCGGTCATGACGCAAGCGACAAAGCTGCTTTGCCAAATCCAGCGCAGCCATGGTGGCTCGTGGCTGCGCGCGCGACCCGGGTGCGCTGACGCTTACCCGGGCTACGGTTCGACCTCCTCCGTCGCGGCGCATGACTTCCGGCCGGGCTCGGCAAAGCGGTGGCGGGCTAAGCTCGCAGGGTTCATCCGGGGAACCCATCATGCCGATCCGCCGCACCCTGCCCATCGCCGCACTCGCCCTCGCCTGCCTGCCCGCCTTCGCCCAGTCCGCCAGTGACATGAAGCGCGACGGCGTGGTCCGCGAGGAAGTCGGCAACCGCGTCAGCGAGAACATTCCCGCCATCCCGGCCGAGCTGCTGGAACGGCTCAACCGCTACCAGAACACCCGCGGCGCCAACCTCGCCGGCTGGACCCGCGACGGCTGCCTGCTGGTCAGCACGCGTTTCGCCGAAACCGCGCAGGCGCACCGCGTGTGCCAGCCGATGGGCGTGCGCGAACAGCTCACCTTCTATCCCGAGCCGCTGGGCGGCATCACCGTCGCGCCGTCGACCTCGAAACTGGACGGCTTCGCGTTCGGCAAGGACAAGGGCGGCGACGAGTTCTCGCAGCTGCACTGGTTCGACCTCAAGACCCGCAACGTGTCCCTGCTCACCGACGGCAAGCGCACGCAGAACGGCGGCGCGCTGTTCTCGCGCGATGGCGCGCGCATGGCCTACAGCAGCACGGCGCGCAACGGCACCGACACCGACATCTGGGTGCGCGACGTCGCGACGGGTACCGCGAAACCGCTGCTCACCACCGGCGGCAGCTGGAGCGCGCAGGACTTCTCGCCCGACGGCAAGCGCCTGCTGGTGACGAAGTACGTCTCGGCGTCCGAGTCGTACCCGGGCGTGGTCGACGTCGACACCGGCAAGCTGGAGCTGTTCCCCGTCGATGGCGGCAAGGCAGCGTTCGGCGGCTTCGCCTTCGCGCCCGACGGCCGCGCGGTCTACTTCGTCTCCGACGAACCGTTGCCGGGCCAGGCGCAGGAATTCCAGACCCTGCGCTACCACGATCCGGCCAGCGGCAAGTTCGACGTCCTCACCCGCGACATCCCGTGGGACGTCGACGGCTTCACCCTCGCCGACAACGGCAAGCACCTTGCCTACGTCACCAACGAGGACGGCATCAGCAAGCTGCACGTGCTGGCGCTGCCCTCGCACCAGGAAGTGAGGCTGCCGGCGCTGCCGATCGGCGTGATCGGCGGTTTCAGCTTCTCGCCGGACGGCCAGCGTCTGGCCCTGACGCTCAACAGCGCGACCTCGCCCAGCGACGTGTACGTGGTCGATCTCGCGAATGCGTCGCTCGCGCGCTGGACGCAGAGCGAAGTCGGCGGCCTCGACGCGGCGAAGTTCGTCGCGCCGACGCTGGTCCGTTATCCGACCTTCGACCAGGTCGACGGCAAGCCACGCACGATTCCCGCGTTCTTCTACAAGCCCGCCAACGTGCCGGCCGGCAAGAAACTGCCGGTGGTGATCAACATCCACGGCGGCCCGGAAGGCCAGTCGCAACCGACCTTCAACCCGACCGCGCAGTTCCTTGCCAACGAACTCGGCGTCGCGATGCTGGTGCCGAACGTGCGCGGCTCCTCCGGCTACGGCAAGACCTACCTGTCGCTCGACAACGCAGCCAAGCGCGAGGACTCGGTCAAGGACATCGGCGCCCTGCTCGACTGGATCGCCAAGCAGCCCGAGCTCGACGCCTCGCGCGTCGCCGTGCAGGGCGGCAGCTACGGCGGCTACATGGTGCTGGCTTCGCTGATGCACTACAGCGATCGCATCCGCGCCGGCGTCGACGTCGTCGGCATCTCCGACTTCACCACCTTCCTCACCAACACCGAAAGCTACCGCCGCGACCTGCGCCGTGCCGAATACGGCGACGAACGCACCGAGGAAATGAAGCAGGTGTTCGCGCAGATCTCACCGGCGCGGCACCCGCAGCGGATCAAGTCGCGGCTGTTCGTGGCCCAGGGCAAGAACGATCCGCGCGTGCCCTACACCGAGGCCGAGCAGATCGTGAAGGCGGTGCGCGGCAACGGCCAGCCGGTGTGGTACCTGCTGTTCAACGACGAAGGCCACGGCTTCAAGAAGAAGGCCAACGCCGACTACTACGGCGCGGCGACGATCCTGTTCTGGCAGCAGCACCTGCTGGGTGGCGGCGCGAAGTAAGCGCCTGCCACGCCGCGATCGTCCGGACGGCCCGCAGCGATGCGGGCCGTCTGCGTTACGGCAGCCGCCGGGCGCGGATTTGCCGCAGCCGTCACGGAGCCGCTAGATTCGCGGCGGAGGAGGTGGACCATGCATACGGTTTACGTGATCGCGGGCGGCCTGCTGTTGCTGGGGATCTTCGTGCTGTTCGCACGGGCGCTGCGCGACGTGCCGGCGGCGAGGCGGCGCCAGCTGCTGCTGGCCTTCTTCCCGGTGTGGCTGGCGTGCGCGGCCTTCAACCTGTGGGTGGGCGTGGCGCGCGCGGGGTATCCGCTGGCCGACGAGTTGCCGATCTTCGCGGTGGTGTTCGCCGTGCCGGCCGCGGTGGCGTACTGGTGCTGGCTCCGGCAGGCGCGGGGCGGTGACTGACATGGCGACGCCGTTGCTGCGCGACCGCAGCCACCACGACAGCGGGCGCGTGGGCATGGTCGAGTTGTTCTTCGACCTGGTGTTCGTGTTCGCGGTCACCCAGCTCTCGCACACGCTGCTTGCCGACCTGAGCCCCGCCAACGCGGTGCGCGTCGCGGCGCTGCTGCTCGGGGTGTGGTGGGTGTGGATCTACACCTCGTGGGTCACCAACTGGCTCGATCCCGAGCGCCTGCCCGTGCGCACCGCGATGTTCGTACTGATGGTCGCCGGACTGCTGCTGTCGGCCTCGATTCCCCAGGCCTTCGGCGAACGCGGGCTGGTGTTCGCCGGCGCCTACGCCTTCATGCAGGTCGGGCGCACGCTGTTCTTCCTGTGGGCGGTGCGCGATGCGGAACCCCACCGCGTGCGTAACTTCCAGCGCATCCTGGCCTGGATGGCGCTGGCGGCGGTGTTCTGGATCATCGGCGGCTTCGCGCCGGGCGCGACGCGGCTGGGTTGGTGGAGCGTGGCGCTGCTGGTCGAACTCCTCGGCCCGATCGCCTACTTCTGGGTGCCCGGGCTGGGCCGTTCGCGCATCGCCGACTGGGACGTGCAGGGCTCGCACCTGGCCGAACGCTGCGCGCTGTTCATCATCATCGCGCTGGGCGAGTCGCTGCTGGTCACCGGGGCGACCTTCGCCGCACGCGAGTGGGACCAGGCCGCGCTGCTCGGCTTCGCCAGCGCGGTGATCGGCACCATCCTGATGTGGTGGATCTACTTCGATACCGGCGCGCAGCGCGCCGAGCACCGCATGTCCCACTCCGCCGACCCCGGCAGGCACGCGCGCCGCGCCTACACCTACCTGCACGCGGTGATCGTCGCGGGCATCATCCTGTGCGCGGTGGCCGACGAGATCGTGCTGGTGCATCCGCACCACGGCGACACCGCGGCGATGACCGCGATCCTCGGCGGGCCGGCGTGCTACCTGGCCGGCACGGCGCTGTTCAAGTGGAGCACCAACGACCGCATCATCCCGCCGCTCTCGCACCTGGTCGGCCTGGCGCTGCTCGGCGTGCTGGCGTTCGCGGTGATGCGCCTGCATCTCACGCCGCTGGCGACGGGCATCGCCACCACCCTGGTGCTGCTGGTCGTGGCGGTATGGGAGTCGTTCGCGGTGCGGCGGGTCAGGGTCGCCGGCTAGCCCGCCGGCCAGCGGCTGTCAGCCGGCCAGCGTCGCTTCGCAGCGCGCGAACAGGTCGAGCGCCGTGGTGTATTCCGGCGTGCGCACCTGCATCAGGCCGAGCACCGACGAGAACAGGTTGTCCTGGCTGAGCGCTTCGTCGCTGCGCGCCTTCAGGCAGGCCGTATCGATGCCGCGCGACGCGGCGAAGCGCGGCGACAGCCACACCAGCAGCGGCACGCGGGTCTGCGTTGCCGGCGCGATCGCGTACGGCACCCCGTGCAGGTACAGGCCGTTCTCGCCCAACGACTCGCCGTGGTCGGACAGGTAGATCAGCGCCGTGTCGCGGTCGCCCTGCGCGCCGAGGAAGGCGATGGTGCGGGCGATGAAATCGTCGGTCGACAGCACCGCGTTGTCGTAGGCGTTGACGATCTGCTCGCGGCTGCAGCGGTTCAGGTCGGACACGTCGCAGGTCGGAACGAAGCGGCGCAGCCGCGCCGGATAGCGCGCGTAGTACGCCGGCCCGTGGTTGCCGAGCTGGTGCAGCACCACGACCTGGTCGCCCGGATGGGCGGCGATGCGTTCGGCCAGGCCGTGCAGCATCGCTTCGTCGAGACAGCCGTCCTTGCTGCAGGCGCCGGGCACGTCGCCGTGCTCGAACGATTCGAACGCGAGCCCCTCGCACACGCCCTTGCAACCGGTCTGATTGTCGCGCCACAGGGTCTTGATGCCGGCGTGCTCGAGCACGTGCAGCAGCGATTCGGAATGCTTGATCCGGTCCTTGTCGTAGTTGGCGCGGCCGTACATCGAGAACATGCACGGCAGCGACACTTCGGTGGCCGAGCCGCAGGCGCTGACGTTGCGGAAGTTGGCGGGGCCGTCGGGCTGCTGCGCCAACGCGGCCAGCTGCGGCGTGGTCTGGCGCGCGTAGCCGTTGAGGCCCCAGTTCTGCGCGCGCACGGTTTCGCCGACGACGAGCACGAGCAGGCGCGGCTTCGCATCCGCGGGGCGTCCGACCACCTTCGCGTGCGTGCCGACCGGTTCGCGCGGGCGGTTGCGGTCTTTGTTCGCGTCGTGCGCGACCTGCGCCAGCGACACCAGGTAGTTGCCCGGCGTGACCAGGTAACGCAGTTCACGGTGGTTGCGCATCAGCGCGGAAATGCTCTGGAACGACGCCAGCAACGCCCCCGCCGCGACCACCACCGCCAGCACGATGCAGGCCACGCGCACGACGACGGCGCGCAGCAGCGGTCGGCGCTTCAGTCGCACCCGCCACAGCAGCACCGCCGGCAGCACGCCGTACAGCAGCAGCGACGGCAGTGCCGCGAACGAGATGAGCTCGTGCGACTCCTTGCCGTCGGTATGCAGGATGTTGCGCAGCATGTCCGCGTCGAAGTACACGGTGTACGCCGCCATGAAGTACGCCGCCGCCGCGCTCGCCAGCAGCAGCACGGTCAGCAGCGGCTTCGCGGTCCAGCGGTTGAGCAGCACGCCCAGCAGGACGGTGTGCAGCGCGGTGATGGCGACGAACAGGCTGGCCGCGGTCAGCGCGCCCTTGCCGCCGTCCAGCGCGCCGGTCGCGGCCACCGCACGGAAGAAGGTGCCGTTGCTCGCCAGCGCGAAATACAGCGCGGCGACGATCGCCAGCGCATCGACGCTCAGTTCCGGGCGGTAACGCGCCGCACGGGCGCCCCATGAGGCCAGGCGATCGAGGCGCCCGGCCGCTAGAGAGGTCACGGTACTCACTGGAGGGAGGCCGGTGGCGGGATCGACGTCGAAGGCACGGCAGGCGACTGTAGCCCACCGTCCCGGCGCCAGAACAGGCGCTGCATCAGCACCGCCGAACCCCAGCAGATGGCGATGGCCGCCAGGTCGTGCGAGAGGAAGTGCGCCCCGCGCAGCTGCTGGGAGATGCCGAACAGCAGTCCGGCCGACAGGCCGGCAGCTAGGCCGAGCCAGCGCAGGCGCGGCCGCACCGCCAGCAGGAAGAAGTACAGCGCCAGCCAGGTGTAACCGCCGCCGGCGTGGCCGGCGGGGAAGCAGACGCCGCGGCCCATGCCCGCCGGGCGCGGCTCGAACAGGCCGAAATAGGCGCGCGCGCCGCCGTAGCGGGCCAGGTCCCAGGGGCAGTCGATGTTCGACCACGACTTGATCCAGGCGACCAGCAGCGTCGACAGCGCCGTCGCGACCAGCAGGTACAGCAGGGGCCGGCGCAGGTGCCGCCAGCTGGCGCGCATGCTGGCCACCACGAAGGCTGCCAGCACCACCAGCCACGCCGCGGTGCTCAGGTCGCGCCCGAGCAGGTGGATCAGGGTCTGCGTCACCCAGGCGTGGCGGAGCATCCAGGTGTGTCCTTCCCAGGCGTAGAGCCGGTCGGCGAGCCAGAAATCGCCGTGCAGGAGGGTCCACGCGGTGAACACCATCGCCAGCACCAGCAACGGCAGCTGGCCGTGCAGGCGGTAGAAACCCGGTGCGCGCCACGCCGGCAGGGCTGGCGCCACGGCCGCGTCCGCGGGCGGCGCGGCCGGCACGAAGCCCTTGGCGGAGAGGTCGGAAGCGGGAACGGGCATGCGGCGGTCACGGCGGATTCGAAGCCGCGGCGATGGTCGACGGGGCGGCGTCGGAGAACGGTGGGAGCGGCATTCGCAACGCGTTAAACCCATGTGCCGGCGTTCACGTTTGCGGCGGAAGGTGAACGGGGCAGTGCTATCGTCGCGGCGCTCCGACGACGCTTCGACGCCGCGGACCGCAGGCTCCCCGGCCGGCACGCGATGCCGACCCAAACGAGGACTCGTCGACGCATGCGCGTGCTGGTGGTGGAAGACAACCGGAACCTGGTCGCGAACCTGTTCGAATACTTCGAGGCGCGCGGCTACACGCTCGATGCCGCGCCCGACGGACCCACCGGCCTGCACCTGGCGCTGACCCAGGACTACGACGCGGTCGTGCTCGACTGGATGCTGCCGCGCATGGACGGGCGCGAGGTGCTCGCGCGCCTGCGCGACGCCGGGCGCCAGGTGCCGGTGCTGCTGCTCACCGCGCGCGCCGAGCTCGACGACAAGGTGCACGGCTTCCGCAGCGGCGCCGACGACTACCTCACCAAGCCCTTCGACCTGCCCGAACTCGAAGTGCGGCTGGAAGCGCTGATGGCGCGCGCGGGCGGACGCGGCCGCCGCGTGCTGCAGGTGGCCGACCTGCGCTACGACCTCGCCACCCTCGAGGTGACGCGCGGTGGCCGTTCGCTGCACCTGTACCCGGCCTGCCGCAAGCTGCTGGAACTGCTGATGCAGGCCAGCCCCGCGGCAGTGCCGCGCGAACGCCTCGAACACGGCTTGTGGGGCGACGCGCCGCCGGACGGCGACATGCTGCGATCGCACGTGTACGAGCTGCGGCGCAGCGTCGACGGGCCGTTCCCCACCAAGCTGATCCACACCCTGCCGCGCGTCGGCTACCGCCTGGCCGACACCGGCGCGGCGGACGGCACGGAGGCCGACGAATGAACGCCACCACCCCAAGACGCGTGCGCGGGCGCAGCCTGCGCAGCCGCATCCTGCTCGCCCTGCTCGGCTACGTGGTGCTGCTGTCGCTGGTGGTGATCGCCCAGGGCAACCTGGTGCACGAGCGCGCCGAACGCCTGGTGTGGCGGACGATGCTGAATTCGGAGCTCGACCACGTGGTCGAGCGCCTGCGCGACCAGCCCGGCTACCGCTGGACCAATACCAACACCATGGCGCTGTACGACGCGCGCGACGCGACCCTGCCCGCGCCGCTGCGCACGATCGGGCCCGGCCTGCACGACGACATCGACATCGGCGGCCGCTACTACGTCGTGCTGGTGCGCCGCGTCGACGCGCGCACGCTGCTGCTCACGCTCGACGTCACCGATTTCGAACAGCGCGAGGTGCATACCGCGGTGAATGTCGTGGGCGTCGCGCTCGGCCTGATCGTGGTGCTGGGCCTGATCGTCGCCTGGATCGCCAACCGCATGGTGCGCCCGCTCAGCCGCATGGCCGAACAGATCGGCGACCTGCGCCCGGACCTGCCGGCGCAGCGCATCGACGTGCGCGAGTCGGCCAGCTCGGAGCTGCACGTGATCGCCGATGCGCTCAACGACTACCTGCAGCGCAATGCGCGCTTCGTCGAGCGCGAACGCACCTTCATCGACACCGCCAGCCACGAGCTGCGCACGCCGATCGCGGTGATTTCCGGCTCCGCCGAACTCGCCCTGCAGCAGCCCGGCCTGCCCGCGCCGACGCAGCAGCAGCTCGGCCGCATCCGCCGCACCGCGCGCGACGTCGAGCAGCTGATCTCGCTGCTGCTGGTGCTGGCCAAGGATCCGGCGCGGCTGGCGCGCGCCAGCGAACGCGTCGCGCTCGACCAGTTGCTGCCGGCGATCGTCGAAGACCATCGCCACCTCACCCGCGACAAGGCGCTGACGCTCGCGCTGGCGCCGTTGCCGCAGGTCGAGATCAGCGCGCCGCTGCCGATCGTGCAGGCCGCGATCGGCAACCTGCTGCGCAACGCGATCGAGCACAGCGATCGCGGCGAGATCCGCGTCCGCCTGCTGGCGCCGGCGACCGTGGTGATCGACGACCCCGGCCACGGCATGACCCCGGAGGAAATCAGCGCGATCTACGCGCGCATGGCGCGCGGGGGCAACGGCGACCGCGGCGACGGCATCGGCCTGGACCTGATCTCGCGCCTGTGCGAACACCTCGGCTGGCGCCTGAGCCTCGCCTCGGACCAGGGCCGCGGCACGACCACGACGCTGAGCTTCACCAATACGTGAGATGAGCGGCCCCGAGTCGCGCGCCAGCCTTGCTGCGCGCGCTCGCGGCTGGCGCCGGCGTCAACCGACCTTCTGGAATTCGATCGGCGCCGCCGGCTGCAACCACGGCAGCAGCCAGTGGTCGACCAGCAGGAACGCGAACAGCGCCATCAGGTAGACGATGGAATAGCTGAAGACCTTCATCGCATAGAGCTCGTCCGGCGGATCCATCAGCTTCCACGCGTGCCAGATGAACATCGCACCGAGCACCAGCGCGCCGCCCAGGTAGAACCAGCCGCTCATGCCCGCCGCGAACGGCAGCACGGTCACCACCACCAGCAGCACGGTGTAGAACAGGATCTGCCAGCGCGTGTACTGCACGCCGTGGGTGACCGGCAGCATCGGCACCATCGCCTTGCGGTAGTCCTCGCGGCGGAAGATCGCCAGCGCCCAGAAATGCGGCGGCGTCCACACGAAGATGATCAGCACCAGCAGCAGCGCGTGCGACCAGTCCCATTCGCCCTGCATGCCGGTGATCGAAGCCCAGCCCAGCAGCGGCGGCGCCGCGCCGGCGATGCCGCCGATGACGATGTTCTGCGGCGTGGCGCGCTTGAGGAACACGGTGTAGACCACCGCATAGCCGATCAGCGAGGCGAAGGTGAGCAGCGCGGTGATGGTGTTGACCCACAGCACCAGCACCAGCATCGACAGCGCGCCCAGCACCAGCGCGAACGCCAGCGCCTGCCGCGGGGTGATCTGCCCGGCGACGATCGGGCGCCACGAGGTGCGCGCCATCTTCGCGTCGATGCGCGCGTCGAGCAGCTGGTTGATCGCCGCCGCGCTCGATGCCGCCAGCCAGATGCCGAGGAAGCCGAGCAGGCCGCGGCGGGTTTCCTCCGCGGTCGGCAGGCCGTCGATCGCCAGCAGCATGCCCACCAGCGCGGTGAACACGATCAGCGCGACCACGCGCGGCTTGGTCAGGTCGAAATATTGCCGGATGACGGCCGGGCGCAGCGTGCCGCTCATGGGCTCAGTACTCCGGTGCGCGCAAACGCGCCAGCAGCGACACCAGCACGAACAGCAGCAGCGCCGCGCCCGCGTTGTGCAGCACGGCGACGGCCAGCGGCAGGCCGAGCTTGACGTTGGCGATGCCCAGCGCGACCTGCGCCAGCACCAGCGCGGCCAGCAGGCCGCCCCAGCCACGCATGCCGGTGGTGCGCAGCAGCTTCACCGCGAACCACGACAGGTACACGAACACGACCGCCGCCATGATCCGGTGCGCCAGTTGGATCGCGATGCGCGAGGCGCCGTCGAGGATGCCGCCTTCGTAGTCGACGCCGATGCCACGCCACAGCACGAAGCCTTCGCCGAAGTCGTGCGGCGGCCACCAGCGGCCCACGCACTTGGGGAAATCGTTGCCGCAGGCGAGCGCGGCGTAGTTGGCGCTGGTCCAGCCGCCCAGGGCGATCTGCAGCGCCAGCACGACCAGGCCAATGACGATGAGGCGACGCATCGCCACCGCTTCGGCCACGCGGATCGGCTGGTCGGTCGCGCGCCACGCCATCCACGCGAGCAGCCCGAAGGTGGTGAGGCCGCCAAGCAGGTGGCCCATCACCACGATCGGCTTCAGCAGCCAGGTCACCGTCCACATGCCGAGCAGCGCTTGGAAGATGATCACCGCCAGGGTGAGCACGGCGACGCGACTGAGGTCGCTGTTGCTCCAGCGCCACGCGGCCAGCAGCAGCACCGCTTCACCCGCCACCGCCAGCACCGAAGCGGCGCCGTGCTGCCCGCGCATGTACAGCGGGATCGCCACCGCGACCAGCACAGCCGCGACGACCACCTGCAACGCGCCCTTTGCGCGCTTGCGCGCGGCGAGCAGGGCCAGGGTGAGCACGAGCACGCCGAGCAGGCCGGCGATCATGCGGTGCACCTGCTCGCGCCAGGCCTTGTGCGTCTCGAACGGGCGGATCGCGCTCGCGGCGTGTTCGCTGACTTCCTGTGCGGCACCGGGCCAGGTGGCGCGGCCGTAGCAGGTCGGCCAGTCCGGGCAGCTCAGGCCGGCGTTGGACAGGCGCACGAAGGCGCCGAACACGATCACGCCCAGCGCGAGCGCGAGCGCGAGCCAGGCGAGGCGATGGAAGTTGCGGGTGGGACGGGTCGTTACGGTCATGCGCAATGCCTAGAGCCTGTCTGCGGTCTCTGCGTGGGCCGCGCCGGGGCTGCGGGCGCGCAGAGCAAGGAAGAGCGAGGGAGTGTATGTCGATACACGACCGAGCGATGACGCGGGGCTGCGCGTCCGCAGCCCCGGCCCTTCGGGTTGCCCCGCAGTTGCGGGGCAACGCGGGCCATGCAGAGATCGTAGGTAGGCTCTCACTTAAGCTTGAGCAGCTTGGCCAGGTCGGAGCGCAGGTCGCCCGGGTCGGCGCCGGCAGCGTAGCGCAGAATCACGAACCCGTTCGGATCGATCACGTAGACCGGCACGCCGCGACCGCCGCTCCATGCGACCTGGTCGGCGCGCGGCAATTGCGCGCGCAGCGCGGCATCGGCCTGCAGCAGGCGCAGGTTGGCCTGCGGCGGCGCGCCGTCGGGCAGCGCGCACGAAGCGCTCGCGCACAGCCACAGCACGTCGACGCGGATGGCTTCGCGCCCGAGCAGTTCCCACACCGTGTGGATGTCCTTCGCCACCTTGGCGCATTCGGCGCCGCAGTCGGCCGGCGGCGCCAGCGCGATGCGCCAGGTGCGGTTGATCGGGGTCCACCGGTAGGCGCTGCCGTCGAGCAGCTTCGGCGCGACGGCGCGCAGGTCCGCGGGCGGCTGCAGCAGCTCGCCCTTGTTCTTCATGCCGTGCGGGCGCCAACCGGAGAAGCGCAATACGCCGGCGAAGATCAGGCTGCCGAAGAAGATCGCGAAGATGCCCAGCAGCAGCACGCGGTTGCGATTGCGGTGGCGGTGGCGGTGGGGCGACATGGCGGGGTTGCTATCGTTCATGGCGTGCTTTGCGGAACGTCAGGATCAGGGCCGTGACCAGCACGGCGGTGGCCAGCGCGAACCACTGCAGCGCGTAGCCGCGGTGGCGATCGGGCGGGAGGGTGTTGGCCAGCAGTTGCAGGTCGCGCTCGTAGCCCAGCGGCAGCGCCGGGTCCAGGCGCAGCACCCGCGGCGCCAGCGGCGCGGACAGGTGCAGTTCGCGCGCAACCACGGCGGCGTCGATGCGCGTGAGCACCCAGCCGTCGCCCTGGCGGACGATGCCGCGGCCCAGGGCGAGTCCGGCGGACGGCGGCGCCGTCAGCAGGCCGCGTAGTTGCATGCGCCCGGCGGGCCGCGCGATCGCCGGCATGGCGCGATTGCCCGGCAACGGCAGCCAGCCCAGGTCGACCAGCAACGGCGGCGCGCCCTCGGGCCGGAACAGGCGATACGCGTGCACGCCGGCACGGCCGTTGCGTTGCTGGTTGTCGAGCCACAGCGGACCGCGCGCATCGAATTCGCCCCAGCCGGCGCTCCAGTCGTAGTCGTGCGCGCGCGCGGCATTCGCGGCCGCGGCGAGCGGCACGGCCTGGCGCTGCGCCAGCACCTTGTCGACCGCGGCGAGCATCGCCTGCTTCTCGACCGCGCGCTGCGTCTGCCAGAGGCCCAGTCGCGCGAACAGCGCGATCGCCAGCACCGCCAGGGTCCAGCCGACGACGAGGTTGCGCCGGCGGCTCACGCGCAGGTTCCCGGCGGCTGCGATAATGCGCAGGCAGGTGCGCTCGACGCGTGCCGGAGCGTCGCCATGAAGACCTTGCTGATCATCGCCGTCCTGATCCTCATTCTCTGGAACCTCGGTGCCGGCCTCTATTACATGATGGTCGACAAGGGCGAGAGCAAGCGCACGGTGAATGCGCTGACCCGCCGCATCGCGCTGTCCGTCGCGCTGATCATCGGCGTCGTCATCGCCGCCAAGATGGGCTGGATCGAGTTCCACGGCATCGGCCGCAACCCCTGAGCCCCGCCCCGCTCGCCGCAATCGCGGCGAGCCGTGCCAAACCGATACCCACAAAAGCAAAAGGCCCGGGACTTCGGCTCTGCAGCCTCAGCCCGGGCCTTCGCGTGTCGCCTTACAGCACGTAGACGAACAGGAACAGGCCCAGCCACACCACGTCGACGAAGTGCCAGTACCAGGCCACCGCTTCGAACGCAAAGTGGTCGTCCTTGCTGAAGTGGCCCTTGGCGCAGCGGAACCAGATGATCGCCAGCATGATCGTGCCCAGCGTCACGTGCGCGCCGTGGAAGCCGGTGAGCATGAAGAAGGTCGAACCGTAGATGCCCGAACCCAGGGTCAGGTTCAGTTCCTTGTAGGCGTGGATGTATTCCTCGCCCTGGAAGAACAGGAACAGGCAGCCCAGCGCCACGGTGGCGCCGAGGAAGATCAGCAGCGCCTTGCGGTGGCCGGCCTTCAGCGCGTGGTGCGCGATGGTCACGGTCACGCCCGAGGACAGCAGGATCAGCGTGTTGAGCAGCGGCAGGCCCCACGCCGGCACCGTCTGGTAGATGCCGCCGATGCCGCCCGGGCCGTTGGTCGGCCAGCCCGCGGCGTAGCCGTCCCACAGCAGCGCGTTGGTCATGACGCCGTCGCCTTCGCCCGACAGCCACGGCAGCGCGAGCTGGCGGGCGTAGAACAGGGCACCGAAGAACGCGGCGAAGAACATCACCTCGGAGAAGATGAACCACACCATGCCCATGCGGAACGAGGTGTCGACCTGCTTGTTGTAGTTGCCCTTGATCGACTCGCGGATCACGTCGCCGAACCAGCCGAACAGCACGCCGGCCATCAGCGCGATGCCGAAGAAGAACACCGGCTTGCCCCAGCTGGTGGCGTTGAACCAGCTGGCCAGGCCGACCATAGTGGTGAACAGCGCGATCGAGCCGAGGAACGGCCAGCGGCTGCTGTGCGGCACGAAGTAATGGTGGGCGTCTGCGTGTGCTTGTGCCATGGCAGGTGTTCCGGTCAGTGCTGTGCGAAAAGTCAGGGCGCCGCGTGCGAAGCAGCCGTGCTACCGGCCAGCTTCGACGTCAGCGTGTCGTTCTTGAAGAAGGTGTAGGACAGGGTGATCGTCTTCACGTCCGCCGGCAGGTTCGGGTCGACGATGAAGCGCACGGGCATGTCGCGCGTCTCGCCGGCCTGCAGGGTCTGGGCGGTGAAGCAGAAGCACTCGGTCTTGCTGAAGTAACCCGACGCACGCGCCGGCGCCACCGACGGCACCGCGCTGCCGACGATGGCGCGCGTGCTGGTGTTGAGGGCCTTGTAGGTCGCTTCGTACTGCTCGCCGGGACGCACGGTCATGCTCAGCTGGTTCGGCGCGAACTGCCAGGGCAGCTTGGAGTTCACGCCGCCGTCGAACTGCACGGTGATGGTGCGCTCGCTGGTCGCCTTCGCATCCGCCACGCCTTCCGCGGCGGTGCGTTCCAGGCGGATGCCCAGCACCTTCTCGCAGGCGATGCGGTACAGCGGGATCAGGCTGAAGGTGAAGCCGAAGGCGCCGATCGCCACCAGCACCATCTTGGCGATGCCGCTGCTGGGCTTGTGCGTGGCCTTGTGGTCCGTGGTGCTCACTTCGACAGCCCCACCAGGACGATGAAGCCGACGTAGACCGCGACCGCGATCGCCGCGATCCACAGCGCCGTGCGACGCGCGCGCTTGCGGCGCGCGTCGACTTCCTGCGGCGAGAGCGGATGTTGCTGCGGATTCATCGCGACGGGCCCGGTTGCCTTAGTGCGTGATGTCGCCGTGGGCGAGGTCGCCGTCACGGATGACCGGCGGCACGCTGAAGGTGTGGTGCGGCGCCGGCGACGGCACGGTCCACTCCAGGCCACGGGCGCCTTCCCAGGCGCGCGCTTCGGCCTTGGCACCGGTGCGCAGCGAGCGCCACAGGATGAAGGCCATCATGAACGGCGTCACGAACATGCCGAACGCGCCGATCGAGCTGACCAGGTTCCAGTCCGCGAACACCACGTTGTAGTCCGGGATGCGGCGCGGCATGCCGGCCAGGCCGAGGAAGTGCTGCGGGAAGAACAACAGGTTGACGAACACCATCGTCCACCAGAAGTGGAACTTGGCCATGCCTTCGTTGTACATGCGGCCGCTCCACTTCGGCCACCAGTAGTACACCGCGGCGATGATGCCGAACAGCGCGCCGGTGACGAGCACGTAGTGGAAGTGGGCGACGACGAAATAGGTGTCGTGGTACTGGAAGTCCGCCGGGACGATCGCGAGCATCAGGCCGGAGAAGCCGCCGATGGTGAACAGGATCACGAAGGCGATCGCCCACAGCATTGGCGACTCGAACGAGATCGAGCCGCGCCACATCGTGGTGACCCAGTTGAACACCTTCACGCCGGTCGGCACCGCGATCAGCATCGTCGCGAACATGAAGTAGATCTCGCCACCGAGCGGCATGCCGACGGTGAACATGTGGTGCGCCCATACGATGAACGAGAGGAAGGCGATCGAGGCGGTCGCGTACACCATGGCCTGGTAGCCGAACAGCGGCTTACGGCTGAAGGTCGGGATGATTTCCGACACGACGCCGAAGGCCGGCAGGATCATGATGTAGACCTCGGGGTGGCCGAAGAACCAGAAGATGTGCTGGAACATCACCGGGTCGCCGCCGCCGGCGGCGTTGAAGAACGAGGTGCCGGCGTACTTGTCGGTCAGCAGCATCGTCACCGCGCCGGCGAGCACCGGCATCACCGCGATCAGCAGGAACGCGGTGATCAGCCAGGTCCAGGCGAAGATCGGCATCTTCAGCAGGTCGACGCCCGGGGCGCGCATGTTGAGGATGGTGGCGATGATGTTGATCGCGCCCATGATCGAGCTGATGCCCATCATGTGGATGGCGAAGATCGCGAAGGCGACGTTGTTGCCGCCCTGCAGCGACAGCGGCGGGTACATGGTCCAGCCGCCGGCCGGCGCGCCGCCGTCCATGAACAGGGTCATGAGCAGCAGGGTGAAGGCGAACGGCATGATCCAGAAGGACCAGTTGTTCATGCGCGGCAGCGCCATGTCCGGCGCGCCGATCTGCAGCGGCACCATCCAGTTGGCCAGGCCGACGAAGGCCGGCATGATGCCGCCGAAGATCATGACCAGCGCGTGCACGGTGGTCATCTGGTTGAAGAACTCGGGGCTGACGTGCTGCAGGCCCGGCTGCATCAGTTCGGCGCGGATCACCACCGACATGCCCGCGCCGATGATGAACATCACGAACGAGAACACCAGGTACAGCGTGCCGATGTCCTTGTGATTGGTCGAGAAGAACCAGCGCTCGATGAAGCCCTGCTTGTGATCGTGGGCGTGGTCATCGTGGTGCACTTGCGGGTGCGCGGCTTCGTAATGCGTCGACATGGTCGTGCCTCGGTAACTCGTTCGGATCAGCCGGCGACCGCAGCAGCGGCCGGGGCTTCGATGGCAGCAGCGGCGGGCGCTGCCTCGGCGGGAGCGGCTTCAGCCGGCGTGGCCGCCGGCGCAGCGGGAGCCGCCGTGGCGTTCTTCGCCTTCTGCTCGGCCAGCCATGCGGCGTACTCGGCCTTGGGCAGCACGCGCACGACGATCGGCATGAAGCCGTGGTCCTTGCCGCACAGTTCGGCGCACTGGCCGCGGTACACGCCCGGCTTGCTCACGCTGGTCCAGGCTTCGTTGACGATGCCGGGGATCGCGTCCTGCTTCCAGCCCAGCGCCGGCACCCACCAGGCGTGGATCACGTCGTCGGCGGTGATGACGAAGCGGACCTTGGTGTCGGCCGGCAGCACCAGGGCGTTGTCGACGTCGAGCAGGTAGTTCGGGTGGTTGGCAGTGCGCGCGTCCACCTTGCTCTGGCGGATCTGGTCGCTCCGGCGGTCCAGGCGGCTGGTGTAGCTCACGCCCTCGCCCAGGTACTCGTACTTCCACATCCACTGGTAGCCGGTGACCTTGACGGTCATCTGCGACTCGCGGGTGTCGTACATCTTGATCAGCTTGCTGGTGGCCGGGAACGCCATCAGCACCAGCAGCACGATCGGCACGACCGTCCAGATGATTTCCAGCTTGGTGCTGTGGGTGAAGTCCTTGTCCGGCACCGCACCCTTGGAGTGGCGGAACTTGAACATGGCCACGGCCATGGCACCGAACACCAGGATGCCGATGGCGATGCAGATCCACAGCGCCAGCATGTGCGCCGAGTACGCGTTCATCGACTGCGCGGTAACGCCTTCGCCCATGTTGAGCTGCCAGCGGTGCGGCGCGTTGGTCCAGGTGTCGCTGGCCTGCGCGAAGGCGAGCAGCGGAGCGGCCATCGCGGCCACGCCCATCACCCACTGTCCCGCGGTCCAAAGCTTGCTACGACCGGCTTTCATCAGTTCGAGCCCCGAAAAGATCAGTTGATTCGTGTTGTCGGTCCGCGGGCTGCCTCGGTCGGACCGCTTCGGTGCGAAGCGGCGTCGGCTCCGGCGGGGAGCCGCGCGGAACGAGGTGGCTGGCAGGCCCGGACCGCAGACCATCGGATCGGTCGGCCGGGACCCAACACGCCGGAGGCATGCCCTGAGGAGGGCGGGAGCTTCGCGGACGCTACGGAATAACCGCGAAATGGTAGCCGCCGGGCCGCGCCCGGGCAACCCGCAAACGCGGCGAGGACCGGGGGCGGCGCCGGGAAAAAGCGGCAAATGCGGCAAAAACCACGCTCGCCGGATATGACGATGTTTACTGGCCCGGCCCCGCCCGCGCTGGTGCCGACGCTCTAAACTATGCGGCTTCCCACCGCTATCGCGGACCCGATGAATCCAGTCAACACCGCCGGCGCTCCGGCGGGCGCCCCGTCGCCCGCTCCGGACGCCCTGATCAGCCCCGAGCTGCCCGCCCCGCCGACCGGCCCGCGCGCCGCCATCACCGCCGGCTGGGTCCGCGACGAGGCTGCCCACGTCCGCCACCTGCTCGAACACGCGCGCCTGCCCGCAGCCGACCATGCCGCCGCCCAGGCCACCGCCGCCGACCTGGTGCGCCGGGTGCGCGCCCGCGCCCAGGACCAGGGCGCGATCGAGGCCTTCATGCGCCAGTACGACCTGGGCAGCGAGGAAGGCGTGCTGCTGATGTGCGTGGCCGAGGCGCTGCTGCGCATCCCCGACCAGGACACCGCCGACAAGCTGATCCGCGACAAGCTCGGCGACGCCGACTGGAAGCGGCACATGGGCCAGTCCGACTCGGTGCTGGTGAATGCCTCGACCTGGGGCCTGATGCTCACCGGCCACCTGGTCAACCTCGCCGACGAAACCAAGCGCGACGTGCACGGCGCCTTCAGCCGCCTGCTCGGCCGCGTCGGTGAACCGGTGATCCGCCTGGCCGTGCGCCAGGCGATGAAGATCATGGGCCACCAGTTCGTCATGGGCCGCACCATCGCTGAAGCATTGGCGCGCTCGCAGAAGGGCGACAACGCGAATTACCGCTACTCGTTCGACATGCTCGGCGAAGGCGCGCTCACCACCAAGGACGCGCTGCGTTACCAGCAGGCCTACCGCGACGCGATCCACGCGATCGGCAAGAGCGGCAGCTATGCCAGCCGCGAAGTGTTCGGGGTCCCGTCGATCTCGGTGAAGCTCTCGGCGCTGCATCCGCGCTACGAGCACGCCAAGCGCGAACGCGTGTTCGCCGAACTGGTGCCGCGCGTGCTGGAACTGGCGCAGCTGGCGAAGTCGTACGGCATCGGCTTCACCATCGACGCGGAAGAAGCCGACCGCCTCGAACTCTCGCTCGACGTGATCGCCGCGGTCTACGCCGACACTTCGCTCGACGGCTGGGAAGGCTACGGTCTGGCGATCCAGGCCTACCAGAAGCGCGCGCCGGAAGTGATCGACTTCATCGCCGACCTCGCCCGCCGTCACGGCCGTCGCATCCCGGTGCGCCTGGTCAAGGGCGCGTACTGGGACAGCGAGGTGAAGCGCGCGCAGGTCGACGGCCAGCTCGGCTACCCGGTGTTCACGCGCAAGCCCAACACCGACGTCAGCTACCTCGCCAACGCGCGCAAGATGCTGGACGCCGGCGACGCGATCTACCCGATGTTCGCCACCCACAACGCGCAGACGATCGCGACGATCCACCAGCGCGCGAAGGCGATGGGCCGCGCCAGGCACTTCGAATTCCAGAAGCTGCACGGCATGGGCGACGACCTGTACGCGGAAGTGATTCCGGCCGACCGCCTCGACGTGCCCTGCCGCGTGTACGCGCCGGTGGGTTCGCACGAGGACCTGCTGCCGTACCTGGTCCGCCGCCTGCTCGAGAACGGCGCCAACTCCAGCTTCGTCAACCGCATCACCGACGAGGACGTCGCCATCGACGACCTCGTCCAGGATCCGGTCGCCACCGTCTCCGCATTCGAATCCATCGCGCATCCGCGCATCCCGCAGCCGGTCGACCTGTACCGCAGCTACGGCATTGAGAGGAACAATTCCATGGGCGTGAACCTCGCCAACGACGATCACCTGCGCACCCTGGCCGAACAGGTCAACGCCGCGACGAAATCCGATTGGCGCGCAACGCCGCTGGTGCCGGGCGCGAACGTCACCGGCCCGAACATCGCCGTGACCAATCCGGCCGATCGCCGCGAAACCGTCGGCCAGTGGCAGGCCGCCGACAGCGCCACCGTCGAGACCGCGCTGAACAACGCCGTCAACGCGTTCGATGCGTGGAACGCAACGCCGGCCGCCTCGCGCGCCGCGATCCTCGAACACGCCGCCGACCTGCTCGAAGCGCGCATGCCGCAGTACATCGCGCTGTGCACCAAGGAAGCCGGCAAGACCATCCCCGACGGCGTCGCCGAAGTGCGCGAAGCCGTCGACTTCCTGCGCTATTACGGCGCGCAGGCGCGCGCGCTGTTCAAGCCCGAAGCCCTGCCCGGCCCGACCGGCGAATCCAACACCCTGCAGCTGTCCGGCCGTGGCGTGTTCGTTTGCATCTCGCCGTGGAACTTCCCGCTGGCGATCTTCCTCGGCCAGGTCGCCGCGGCGCTCGCCGCCGGCAATGCCGTCATCGCCAAGCCGGCCGAACAGACCAACCTGATCGGCTACTACGCGATCAAGCTGCTGCACGAAGCCGGCGTGCCGGAAGCCGCGGTGCAGTTCCTGCCGGGCGACGGTGCGACCGTCGGCGCCGCACTGACCCGCGATCCGCGCGTGGCCGGCGTGGCCTTCACCGGCTCGACCGACACCGCGCGCGCGATCAACCGCGCGCTCGCCGCACGCGACGCCGCGATCGGCGTGCTGATCGCCGAGACCGGCGGCCAGAACGCGCTGATCGCCGACTCGTCCTCGCTGCCGGAACAGGTGGTGAAGGATGCGATCTCCTCCGCGTTCACCTCCGCCGGCCAGCGTTGCTCGGCCGCGCGCGTGCTGTTCGTGCAGGACGACATCGCCGACAAGGTCACTCACATGCTCGCCGGCGCGATGGCCGAGCTGAAGGTCGGCAACCCCGGCCTGCTCTCGACCGACGTCGGCCCGGTGATCGACGAGGACGCGCTGAAGATGCTCAAGGACCATGCCGCACGCATGGACACCGAGGCGACCAGGATCGGCGAAGTCGAAGTCGACCAGGAGGCCGCGCACGGCAGCTTCTTCGCCCCGCGTGCGTACGCGATCGGCTCGATCGACGTGCTGCACAAGGAAGTCTTCGGCCCGGTGCTGCACGTGGTGCGCTGGAAGGCTGACCAGCTCGACAACGTGATCGACGCGATCAACCGCACCGGCTACGGCCTCACGCTCGGCATCCATTCGCGCATCGACGAGACCGTGGAGAAGATCTCCTCGCGGATCAAGGTCGGCAACTGCTACGTCAACCGCAACCAGATCGGCGCGGTGGTCGGCGTGCAGCCGTTCGGCGGGCAGAACCTGTCCGGCACCGGCCCCAAGGCCGGCGGCCCGCACTACCTGCCGCGCTTCACCACCGAGAAGACCATCACCATCAACACCACCGCCGCCGGCGGCAATGCCTCGCTGCTGACGCTGGGCGATTGAGGTTCGCGCATCGGTCGCGCCACGCTGTCTGGAGAAGCCCCGCGTTGCGGGGCTTTCTCTTATGCGGCGCTAGAAACCATCGTTCCCGCATCCTGGACGAACGAAAGGCCACCACGCAGGTCCGACAGCGACCGGATGACGGCAACAAAAAAGCCCCGCCGGAGCGGGGCTTTTTCTTCAACTTGCGGCTTCGATCAGAACGAGTACTGAGCGGCGATGCCGAACAGGTTCGCCGAACCCTCCGCCTCGCCGACCAGCAGCGAGCCGCTGGACGAGACCACGTTCATCTTCGGGTTGTCGACTTCGATGCGCTGGTAGGCGGCGTCGACGCTGAAGGCATCGCTGAGCTGCCAGGTCACGCCGACCGAGTACAGCTTGCGGTCGTTGTCGGGCAGGCGCGGGGTGCGGGTTTCGTCGTGGGTCGGCGTTTCGTCCACGGCGAAGCCTGCGCGCAGGGTGAACTTGTCGTTCATGTCCCACTCGGCGCCGAGCGAATAGAACTCGGTGTCGTTCCAATCGAACTCTTCGGCGCCCAGCGAGGTGCCGTTGCTGCGCTTCACGTCGATCGTACGCAGCGACGACCAGTCGGTCGCCTGCCAGTCGGCCAGCACGCGCACGCTGTCGGTGATGTCGTAGCGGACGCTCACCGTGGTGATGCTCGGCAGGGTCAGGTCGGCACCGCCGGTACCGTCGGCAAAGCCGGCAGCGCGCGGTCCGAGCGCGGCCTGCACCGAGGCGGGCAGGGTGAAGTCGATGTCGCCCTGGATCTCGTGGTCGACTTCCGAGCGGTGCGAGAAACCGACGGTCAACGCATCGGTCGGCTGCCACTGCGCGCCCACCAGCCAGCCGAAGCCGCTGTCATCGCCTTCCACGCTGAACTTGCCGTCGGCGCTCTGCGGATGGAACGGGAACGCCGGGTTGAAGCAGTTGGCCGGGTTGCCCGAGCCCGAGCACAGGGCGGTGCCGAAATCGATCGCCTTGGTCAGGGTCGCCTCGGCGCGCTCGTAGATGAGGCCGGCGCCGACGGAGAAGCGGTCGTGCAGCTTGACCGAGGCCGACATGGTGAAGTCGACGACCTTCACGTCCGACTTCAGCGCGTGGTAGCGGCCGACCCAGCCGTCCTCGTATTCGGTCTTCAGGCCGAACGGAGCGCCGATGCTGGCGCCCAGGGTCAGGCCTTCCAGCGCGCCATGCATCGGGAACACCGCCGAGATGTTCGGCACCGGGGTGAGGTCGCCGGCGTCGCCGCCGTCGCTGCCGGTCAGGGCCGGGGCATTCGGGCCGAACGCGGCCGCCGCCCTGCCGTCGCCCTTGAACTGGAAGCTGAGGTCGATCGCGGTGACGTCGGCGCGCACGGTGGTCTTGTCGAAGCTCGACATCGCGGCCGGGTTGCCGGTCACGGCGTTGGCATCGCCATTGAACACGGCACTGCCCGCATTGGAGCGGCCGAGGTTCTTGACGCTGGATTCGCGCAACTGGAAACCGGAAGCATGGGCCTGGCCGTACGTCAGGACGCCGGCGATACCCAGGGCCAGCGCGCTGAGGGTGATGCGGTTGTTCATGCGTGTACTCTCCAATGGACTTTTCGTTTTCTAATAAGTCTTGCTGTTGGTCGCCTGCGCGGCGTCGGCCGGGCCGTTGCCGTCGCGCGCCGAGACCCCTCCCGACGTACGACACCGTATGCACTATAGCGTGGCTATTAACCAGATGCTAACAACGCCCACAGGCCGTCGGAACGGCCCAAAACCGCCGCAGGACGCGGTTTCCGCATGATGAGCGTGTTCGTCTCCCTGCCCTCGCGCGAGCGCTCGCCGCGGCGCTGGGCGGTGCCCCTGCTGTTCGCCCTGCTGTGGCTGTGCTTCCTTGCCTTCACCGTGCTGCCCAACCCGGAGCAGCAGCGCCTGATGCTGGACTGGGGCACGCTGTCCGGCGGGCTGGCCGCGCCGACGGACTGGCTGGACTGGGTCCGCGATGGCCGCGTCCTGCGCCTGTTCACCGCCCTGTTCCTGCACGCCGACTGGGCGCACCTGCTGGGCAACCTGGTGTTCCTGCTGATCTTCGGCCTGTCCGCGGAGCGGGCGATGGGGCCGTGGCGGCTGCTGGCGCTGTTCCTGCTCGGCGGCGCCGTCGCCAACCTCGGTGCGGCGATCGCGATCGGCACCCCCGACCGCCTGATCATCGGCGCCAGCGGCGCGGTCTCGGCGCTGATCGGCGCCTATCTGGCCCTGTTCCCGGGTGCCAAGCTCGGGCTGGTGGTGCCGCTGGGCCTGTTCCTGCAGTTCGTGAAGGTGCCCGCCGCGCTGTTGATCGGGGTGTGGGCGCTGCTGCAGCTGGTCTTCACCTTCATCGGCCCGGCCTTCGGCGCCGTGGCGTGGTCGGCGCACCTGGCGGGCTTCGCCTTCGGTGGCGTGTTCGCGCTGATCGCGAAGGCGGGGATCGCGCGGCGGATGCGACGGCGGCGCGGGTATTGAGGCGAGGCTGGGGTTGGGACAGGGAACCGAAGGGATAAACGGCAGGCGTTCGGAGCAGGTTGGTTGAGATGCCCGCACCGCAACCCCATCGTGTCGATGGCAGCGGCCCGCCGGATGCCGATCCCCAGTTCCCGACCTCCACGCCATGAAACCCCTCTACAAGATCACCTTCCTCAACGCCGGCAAGATCTACGAGCTGTACGCGCGCAAGATCGCCAGCGGCGCACTGTGGGGTTTCACCGAGGTCGCCGAGCTGGTGTTCGACGTCCACGACGGCGTGGTGATCGATCCCACCGAGGAGCGGCTGCGCGACGAATTCGGCAACACCCGCGTGTTGCACCTGCCGATGCAGAGCATCGTGCGCATCGAGGAAGTCGAGAAGAAGGGCCAGTCCGCCATCCGCGACGCGGCCACCGGCGAGAAGGTGGTGACGCCGTTCCCGCTGCCGGCGAAGCCGCGCTAGGCGACTCGTATCGATGCAAGCCGAGGCGCGGAACCGCTTCGGCTTGAATGCTGGCTCAGCCCGCGCGCCGACGCTGGCGGCGACGTGCCAACCAATAGCCGAGCGCCGCGCACACCAGCCCAAGGACCGGCGCCCACACCATCACCAGGCCCAGGCCCACGAACCCGCCCACGTCGCAGGGTTCGCTGACGCCCGGCGGGCAGACGTAGGTGGCCTTGACGTAGAGCCCGACGCCGAAGATCGCGACGGCCGCGCCGAGCGCGAATCCGACCAGTGCCGCCAACAGTCGTCCGACGAATTTCATTGCAGCTCAGCGCCTGATTCAGCCGCGCCGCGAAGCGGCTTCGGCTTGAATGAACTGTTAGGGCTCAAAGGTGAATTCATATGAGGTGTAGAAAGAGCGCCCGCCGTTGGCTGGAAAGGTGGCTGTGGACAGCTTCCGCTGGACACATTGGGCGAGAGATGAGTTGCCACTGAGCCAAGTCTGATCGGTGGCGCCAATTTCACTGACGTGCGCTACAACAGTGAAAGGCTTTATGGGCGATTCGGCCAGGCTGCCGCATTTCTCAAACGCGGCGCCCAAAGCGCCGCCTTGCGTCTTAACTAAGGCCAACTTGGCGGATGGGCTGAGAGACGCCTCATACGAATCAGCCAGGACCTTCGCTTGCTCAAATGACACCGGTGCAGTGGCCAATTGAAGTGCGAGAAGAATAAATGCGGTCACGAACGCTTCCCCAGTGAGCCCTTAACGCTGCTTCGTCGCCTGCGGCGCGCTCGCCACCGGCTTCTTCAGTTCGGCCAGGGCCTGGGCGATCGGCGCGTCGCCTTCGAGCACTTCGCCGGCATTGGTGCCGGGCGCGTCATCTTCCTCGCCGCGCAGGTGGCCGCGCAGGCTGGCCTCGGTGTAGTCGGGCCGGCCGCCGTTGGCGGCGTCCTTCGCCGCATGCAGCTCGACGTCGGGGACGATGCCCAGCGCCTGGATCGACTTGCCGCTCGGGGTGAAATAGCGCGCGGTGGTGAGCTTGACCGAATCGCCGTTGTCCAGCGGCAGCACGGTCTGCACCGAGCCCTTGCCGAAGGTGCGGCTGCCGACGATGCGCGCGCGCTGGTTGTCGTGCAGGGCGCCGGCGAGCACTTCCGACGCGCTCGCCGAGCCCGCATCGACCAGCACCACCACCGGCGCGCCGCCGCTGCGGTCGCCCGGGGTGGCGCTGAATTCGGCGTCGCTGATCGGCACGCGGCCGCGCGTACTCACGATCGCGCCCTTCTCCAGCAGGCTGTCGGCGATCTGCACCGCCGAGGTCAGCAGCCCGCCGGGGTTGCTGCGCAGGTCGATGACCAGGCCGCGCAGGGTGCCGCCAGCCTGTTCGCGCAGGCGGTCGAGCTGGCGGTCGAAGTCGCTGGCGGTGTCGGCCTGGAACGAGGCGATGCGCAGGTAGGCGTAGCCCGGTTCGAGCATGCGGCCCTTCACGCTGACGACGCGGATCGTCTCGCGCGTCAGCACCACGTCGAACGGCTTGGGCTTGCTCTCGCGCACGATGGTGAGGGTGACCTTGCTGCCGGGCTCGCCGCGCAGCGGGCCGGAGCTGTCGCCTTCGTCGGGCTTGAACGGCTTGCCGTCGATCGCGGTGATGATGTCGCCGGCCTTGATCCCGGCGCGTGCCGCCGGCGTGTCGTCGATCGGCGCGATCACGCGCAGCGCGCCGTCGGGCTGGCGTTGCAGTTCCACGCCGACGCCGCCGTAGGAACCGCGCGAGGCTTCGTCGAATTCCTCGGCGGTGTCGCGTTCCATGTACACGCTGTGCGGGTCGAGGTCGAACAGCAGGCCGCGGATCGCCGACTGCATCAGCTTGCGGTCGTCGATGGGTTCGACGTAGGCCTCCTTCACCGCGTTGTAGACCGCCACGTAGCGGCGGATCTCGGCCAGTGGCACCTTGGATGCATCGGTGTCCTCGGCGTCGGGCGCTTCGATCGAGGCGGGATTCGCGCCGCGCGGCGCGTCCTGCGCGAACACGGGCGTTGCCAGCAGCGCCAGCGCGAGGGGAACGACGCGTGCGGCGTGGGGGGCACGGCGGAAGGACATGAGGCGGGCACTCCGGGAAGGCATCGATCGTTGGACCGGCGGCGGCGACGCGGGTTCACGCCGTTCGCCCGATTATGGCCACATCGTCGACGGCTACGGCGAAGGAATCATTAAGCGGCGGCGTGAACGGCGCGGCGCGTGTGGCGTGCGGTTCAGCGCAGCCAGGTGTTGGGATTCACCGGCTGGCCGTTGCGGCGCAGCTCGAAGTACAGGGCCGGGCGCCCGTGGCCGCCGGAGCTGCCGACGGTCGCCACGGCGTCGCCGCGCTTCACGCTGCTGCCGACGTCCTTGAGCAACGCGTCGTTGTGCGCGTACAGGCTCATGTAGCCGTTGCCGTGGTCGATGATCAGCAGCAGTCCGTAGCCGGTCATCCATTCCGCGTACACCACGGCGCCGTCGGCCACGGCCTTGATCGGCGCGCCGGCATTGGCGGCGATCAGCAGGCCCTGGCTGGCGCGGCCATCGGGCATGGTGCGGCCGTAGCCGGCGAGCAGCGAACCCGACAACGGCCAACCCAGGCCGCCGACCTGCAACGGCGGCGCGCTCGCCACCACCGGCGGGCGCGGCGTGGCACGGGCGGTGCCCGCGTTGCGCTTGGCTTCGCGCGCGGCCTTGGCGGCGGCGGCGCGGCGTTCGGCCTCGGCGCGTGCCGCGGCGGCGCGCAACTTCTTCAGCAGTTGCTCCAGGCCCTTCGCGTCGCGCCCGAGCGCCTGCTCGCGCTGGCGGCTGTCCTGGTACTTGTCGTCGAGCTGCGCCAGCAAGGCCGCGCGCGACTGCCGGTCCTGTTCGAGCTGCCCCAGCTGCTCGCGTTGTTGCCGGCGGGTGCGATCGAGGTCGTTGCGGCGCGCCAGGATGTCCGCCTCGAGCGCGTCGAGTTCGCGCAGCTGCGTGGACAGCTGCGCGATGCGGCGGGCGCGATCGGCCTGCACGTAGCGCTGGTAGGTCAGGACGCGGTTGGCGTCGGCGACGCGATCCTGCGACAGCAGCGCCTGCAGCGGCGCGGCCTCGCCCTGCGCATAGGCGGCGCGCAGCAGGCGCGCGAGTTCCTCGCGGCGGCCGGCGAGCGCGCCCTGCATGTCGGCGCGTTGCTGCTGCAACTGCGCGAGCGACTGGCGGTCGCGGGCGAGGCGGGTTTCGGTGTCGCGCAGCACGCGGTTGGAGCGGCCGACCTTTTCGTCGGCGGCGCGCAGCTGCTTGCTCACATCACCGCGCTGGCCTTCGATCTGGCGGCGTTCGGCGGCGACCTGCTTGAGCTCGCGCTTGACGTTCTCCAGCCGGCGCTCGGTGTCGCCGCGGTTCTTCGTCGTTTCCTGCGCGCCCGCGGCCGCGGCGGATGCCGCGAGCAGGAGTGCGAAGACACCGGCGAAGGCGCGTGCGCTCATCCGGCCCGCTGGTGTTCGACGGGCGCCGCGTGGGCGTGGGCGACATCCACCAGCAGGCTGGTGCCGGTCATTTCGGCTGGCCGCGGCAGGCCGAGCAGGTCGAGGATGGTGGGCGCGACGTCGCGCAGCGCACCGCCTGCGCGCAGCGTCGCCGCCCGCGGCCCCGCGTACACGAAGGGCACGGGGCCGACCGTGTGCGAGGTGTGCGGCTGCCCGGTTTGCGGGTCGCGCATCATCTCGACGTTGCCGTGGTCGGCGGTGACCAGCAGCGCGCCGCCGACCTCGCGCACCGCACGCGCCACTGCGCCGATCGCGATGTCGACGGCCTCGGCGGCCTGGATCGCCGCGGCGAGGATGCCGCTGTGGCCGACCATGTCGGGGTTGGCGATGTTGCAGATCGCCACGTCGATCGCGCCGGAACGGATCGCCGCGACGAGCTTGTCGGTGACTTCCGGGCAGCTCATTTCCGGCTGCAGGTCGTAGGTCGCCACGCGCGGGCTCGGCACCAGCACGCGCGACTCGCCCGCGTACGGCTCTTCGCGGCCGCCGCTGAAGAAGAACGTCACGTGCGCGTATTTCTCGGTCTCGGCGATGCGCAGCTGCTTGAGCCCGGCGTCGGCGAGCACCTCGCCCAGGGTGTGGCGCAGGTCGTCCGGCGCGAAGGCGACCGGCGCGGGCAGCTTGGCGTCGTACTCGGTCAGGCACACGAAGCGCGACAGCTGCGGCCGGCGCGCGGCGAAGCCGTCGAAGGCCGGCGCGACGAAGGCCGCGGTGAGCTGGCGTGCACGGTCGGCGCGGAAGTTCATGAACACGATCGCGTCGCCGTCGCGCACCGGCGCGCCGGCACCGGCCGTATCCGATGAAATCACGGTCGGCGCGACGAATTCATCGTTCTCACCGCGCGCATACGCCTCGCGCAAGGCGCCGAGTGCGTCGGCAGCGTGGTGTGCCGCCTGGCCTTCGACGATCGCGTCCCAGGCACGACGCTGGCGGTCCCAGCGCTGGTCGCGGTCCATCGCGTAGTAGCGGCCGCTGACCGTGGCGATGCGGGCGTTGCCGGCCTGGGCACAGGCGGCTTCGAGCCGTTCCAGACTGGGCTGCGCCGACTGCGGCGGCATGTCGCGGCCGTCGAGGAACGCGTGCACGGCGACGCGCGGCACGCCCTCGCGCCTGGCCAGTTCGAGCATCGCGACGATGTGGTTCTCGTGGCTGTGCACGCCGCCGGGCGAGAGCAGACCCATCACGTGCAGCGTGGCGTCGCCGGCCTTGGCCGCGGCGCAGGCGGCGCGCAGTTCGGCGTTGGCGAAGAAGCTGCCGTCCTCGATCGCGGCATCGATCCGGGTGAGGTCCTGGTAGACGATGCGGCCGGCGCCCAGGTTCATGTGGCCGACTTCGGAATTGCCCATCTGCCCGTCCGGCAGGCCGACGAAACGGCCTTCGGTGTGGATCAGCGTGTGCGGATTGGCGGCGACCAGGGCGTCCCAGTTGGGCAGCGTGGCCTGCGCCAGCGCGTTGTCCGTCGGATCGTCGCGATGCCCCCATCCGTCGAGGATCAGCAGGACGACGGGCTTGGGACGCGAATTCGGCGACACGGGGGCTTCCGGGTTACTTCGGGCAGGGGCGGATTGTAACGGAGCGGCGTATTCAAGCTCCCCAGGCCGCGTCTAAACCCGGGCGCGGTCCGCCGCATCCAACCCGGCAACCACCGATGGAGTCCACCATGATCCGTACCCGCCTCGCCCTCGCCCTGCTGGCCGCCGTCGCCGCCCTGCCCGCCCACGCCTTCGACCGCGACGTCTCCAAGGTCAACGGCGGCATCACCGTGGAGGCCGGCGAACAGTACGGCGCGCTCGACACCGTCAACGGCGGCATCGACATCGGCGCCAACGCCCGCGTCGCCAGCGCCGAAACCGTGAACGGCGGGATCGAAGTCGGCGCCGGCGCGCAGACCGGCGCGCTGGAAACCGTCAACGGCGGCATCCGCATCGAGGAGAACGTCACCGCCAGCGGCGGCGTGAGCACCGTCAACGGCGGCATCTTCGTCGGCCGCGGCGGCAAGGTCGCCGGCTCGGTCGAGACGGTGAACGGCGCCATCGGCCTGGTCGACACCGACGTCGACGGCGACATCGAAACCGTCAACGGCGACGTGACCGTCGGCATCGGCTCGCACGTCCGCGGCGGCCTGCATTACGAGAAGCCCGGCACCTCGATCATCCACTTCGGCAAGCGCCGCGTGCCGCGGGTGGTCATCGGCCCGAACGCGCGCGTCGACGGCCCGCTGCGCTTCGAGCGCGAGGTGGTGCTGTACGTGCACGCCACGGCGAAGACCGGCGCCATCAGCGGCGCCAGCGCGATCCGCTTCGACACGCCGCAGCCGCCGGAGCAGGCCGAAAACTGAGACCGGCTCGCCCGGATCGGCCGGAGTCGGCTTCACGCTTCGTCCTTTCTTCACTTGAACCGGCAATTTCGGCACGGCCTGCGCCCCGCGGGCCGTGCCTAGAATGGGTCTCCGATGGGTTTGGGAGACCCCATGAAACAGCTTTCGCTTTCCGTCGCGCTGGCCGCGGCACTGTTGGCGGCCTGCCAGGCGCAGGCGCCGGCGCCCGCGCCCCACGACGGCAAGGCCGCGCCCGCCGCAGCGAGCGCCGCGTTCCATCCGGGCATCGATGCCGGTGATTTCGCCGCGCATGTGCGCGCGCTGGCGTCCGACGCATTCGAAGGCCGCGCCCCCGGCAGCGTGGGCGAGGACCGGTCGGTCGCGTACCTCGAGGCGCAGTTCAAGCGCCTGGGCCTGAAGCCGGGCAACGGCGACAGCTACTTCCAGACCGTGCCGATGGTGGAAACCGTCGCCGACGAGAATGTCGCGCTGACGCTGGACGTGGCCGGCAAGCCGCGTGCGCTGGAATTCGGCACCGACATGGTGGTCGGCACGCGCACCGGCCAGCCCGACGTGAGGCTGGACCGCAGCGATCTGGTGTTCGTCGGCTACGGCGTCAACGCGCCCGAGCTGCACTGGAACGATTACGCCGGCGTCGACGTGAAGGGCAAGACGGTGGTGATGTTCGTCAACGACCCCGGCTTCCACCAGCAGGATCCGGCGCTGTTCGAAGGCAACCGGATGACCTACTACGGTCGCTGGACCTACAAGTTCGAAGAAGCCGCGCGCCAGGGCGCCGCCGCGGCGCTGATCGTCCACGACACCGAGGGCGCGTCCTACGGCTGGGAAGTGGTGCGCAACTCCTGGAGCGGCGCCCAGTTCGACCTGCGCGTCGCCGACGATCCGGCGCCGCGCGTGCGCGTGCAGGGTTGGATCAGCGGCGACGCGGCGCGCTCGCTGTTCGCGGCCCTGGGGCAGAACCTGGACGCGTTGTACGCCGCCGCGGGCAAGCGCGGCTTCAAGGCGATGCCGCTCGATGCGAAGGCCTCGATCGACCTCAGGAGCCGGATCAGCGAAAAGTCCTCACGCAACGTGATCGCGCGGCTGGACGGCACCACGCGCCCGGACGAAGCGATCGTGTACATGGCCCATTGGGACCACCTGGGCAAGCACGGGCACGAAGCCGACGAACACGGCGCGGCGACGACCGCAGCGAACGCCGCGGACGACACCATCTACAACGGCGCCATCGACAACGCGACCGGCGTGGCGGGCATCCTCGAGATCGCCGAGGCGTTCGCGCAGCAGACGCCGCGCCCGGAACGCTCGCTGGTATTCCTGGCGCCCACGCTCGAGGAGTCGGGCCTGCTCGGTTCGCGTTACTACGTCGCGCACCCGGTCGTGCCGCTGGCGAAAACCGTCGCCGTCATCAATCTCGATGCGATGCCGGTGATCGGCCAGGCGCGCGACATGACGGTCGTGGGCTTCGGCAGTTCCCAGCTCGAGGACCTGCTGCGCCCCATCGCCCAGCAGCAGGGCCGCACCTTGCACGCGGAAGCGACGCCGGAAGACGGCTTCTATTTCCGCTCCGATCATTTCAACTTCGCCCGCGCCGGCGTGCCCGCGCTGTATGCGAAGGGCGGCGATGACCTGGTCGACGGCGGCACGACGGCGGGACGACTGGCGCAGGTCGATTACCGCGACCACCGCTATCACAAGCCCTCCGACGAGTACGACCCGGCGTGGAAACTGGAGGGCGTGATCCAGGACCTCGACGCGCTGTACGGCGTCGGTCGCGAACTCGCCGGCAGCGCGCAATGGCCGCGTTGGTACGACGGCAATGCGTTCCGCGCCACGCAGGACAAGCTGCGCGCCGCAAGCGACAAGTAAGGGATGCCTCGCGACGACCCAGGACGGCGCCCGCGGGCGCCGTCCGCATTTGTGGGATAGGCTGCGGCGGTCCTTCAGGGAGACGACGCCTGTGAACCTGGCCATTGCCTACTGGTGCGTGCTGATCGCGGCACTCCTGCCCTACGTCTGGGTGACCGTCGCCAAGAGCAGCGGCGAACGCTACGACAACCGCGACCCGCGCGGTTGGACCGCACGCCAGGCGAACCCGCGCGTGCATCGCGCCAACGCCGCGCAGTTCAACAGTTACGAGGCGTTCGCCCCCTTCGCCGCCGGCGTGATACTCGCCCAGCTCGCCGGCGTCGCCGCCGATCGCATCGCCCTGCTGTCGATCCTGTTCGTGCTGTTCCGGATCGTGCACGGCCTGGTCTACGTCGCCGGCTGGAAGCACGCCGTTCGCAGCCTGGCGTGGTTCGCCGCCTTCATCTGCGTGTTGCTGTTGCTGGGGCAGGCCGCGTTGCAGGTCGCTTGATCGACTCTCAGGGCGACGTTGAATACCCGTTGACCGACGTTAGCTTCCGCTTGCTGGATCCGCTGATCAGTCAGATCGAGGTGCCGCCGGCGCGGCGTGAGGCGCGTATGCTCGGTACAGCTGAGGGCGCTTCGCCATGATCCTGAACTCCATGCTCTCGAACAGCCCGGTCTTTCTTTTCTGCCTGTCCGGGCTGCTGCTGGGCGCGTACGGCGCGGCCCGCCTGGTCCAGGCGGGGTTGCGCCTCGGACGGCGGATGCTGTCGCACTAGTCGATCGGCGAAGCCGCGTGGGCATCAAACCGCGGCAGCTCCCACTCGGGTTCGGATCGCCCATTACCGGTTTGCAGCCCTTACGCGCTGACAGCTGATATTGCAGCGATTTAGTTCCCACCCCGTTTCCGTGGCCATTTCGCCGCACCTGCTGAAGCCGGGGGTAACTCACCTTCGGTAACGCAGCTGGTAGCGACTTACGTCGCGCGCGGCCGCACACATTTTCTTAGGCACAAAGAAGAACCCCCGACCTTTGGGGCCGGGGGTTCGGGGTAAATGCTCAGCGATGACCTACTCTTGCATGCGGATGCACACTACCATCGGCGCGGTTGCGTTTCACTTCCGAGTTCGGGATGGGATCGGGTGGTGCCACAACGCTATTGTCACTGAGCAAGCTTGTGAAGCGGCGCTTTAGCGCCAGCTTGCGTCTTTCGCACGTCGGGAGTGATCCCGTCGGGCTGAAGAATGTGGGTAATTGTAGCGAGTTGGTCCTGGAAGGTCACGACGTTGTCGCAAGCCTAAGGCCACTTGAGGTTATATGGTCAAGCCACACGGATCATTAGTACAGGTTAGCTCAACGCATTGCTGCGCTTACACACCCTGCCTATCAACCACCTGGTCTTGATGGTTCCTTTAGGGGACTTGTGTCCCGGGAGATCTCATCTTGAGGCGCGCTTCCCGCTTAGATGCTTTCAGCGGTTATCGCTTCCGAACATAGCTACCCGGCCGTGCCATTGGCATGACAACCGGAACACCAGAGGTTCGTCCACTCCGGTCCTCTCGTACTAGGAGCAGCCCCTCTCAAATCTCCAACGCCCACGACAGATAGGGACCGAACTGTCTCACGACGTTCTGAACCCAGCTCGCGTACCACTTTAAATGGCGAACAGCCATACCCTTGGGACCGACTACAGCCCCAGGATGTGATGAGCCGACATCGAGGTGCCAAACACCGCCGTCGATATGAACTCTTGGGCGGTATCAGCCTGTTATCCCCGGAGTACCTTTTATCCGTTGAGCGATGGCCCTTCCATACAGAACCACCGGATCACTAAGTCCTAGTTTCCTACCTGCTTGATCCGTCGATCTTGCAGTCAAGCACGCTTATGCCTTTGCACACAGTGCGCGATGTCCGACCGCGCTGAGCGTACCTTCGAGCTCCTCCGTTACTCTTTGGGAGGAGACCGCCCCAGTCAAACTACCCACCATACACGGTCCCCGATCCGGATTACGGACCTAGGTTAGAACGTCAAGCACATCAGGGTGGTATTTCAAGGTTGCCTCCGCCGAAGCTAGCGCCTCGGTTTCATAGGCTCCCACCTATCCTACACAGACGAACTCAACGTTCAGTGTAAAGCTATAGTAAAGGTTCACGGGGTCTTTCCGTCTTGCCGCGGGAACGCTGCATCTTCACAGCGATTTCAATTTCACTGAGTCTTAGGTGGAGACAGCGCCGCTGTCGTTACGCCATTCGTGCAGGTCGGAACTTACCCGACAAGGAATTTCGCTACCTTAGGACCGTTATAGTTACGGCCGCCGTTTACCGGGGCTTCGATCAAGAGCTTCGCCTTGCGGCTGACCCCATCAATTAACCTTCCGGCACCGGGCAGGCGTCACACCCTATACGTCCACTTTCGTGTTTGCAGAGTGCTGTGTTTTTGATAAACAGTCGCAGCGGCCTGGTTTCTGCGGCCAACCTCAGCTATTAACCATGGTTGGCGTACCTTCTCCCGAAGTTACGGTACTATTTTGCCTAGTTCCTTCACCTAAGTTCTCTCAAGCGCCTGAGAATTCTCATCCTACCCACCTGTGTCGGTTTACGGTACGGTCTGCGTAAGCTGAAGCTTAGGAGCTTTTCCTGGAAGCGTGATATCGGCAGCCTAGCCCTAATGGGCCGGTCCTTAGTCTCAACGTTGCCCCCCCGGATTTGCCTAAGGGGACCGCCTCAACTCTCTCACCGGGACAACCAACGCCCGGCCTGCCTAACCTTCTCCGTCCCTCCATCGCACTTACGCGAGGTGCTGGAATATTAACCAGCTTCCCATCGACTACGCATTTCTGCCTCGCCTTAGGGACCGACTAACCCTGCGTCGATTAACGTTGCGCAAGGAAACCTTGGGCTTTCGGCGTGCGGGTTTTTCACCCGCATTATCGTTACTCATGTCAGCATTCGCACTTCCGATACCTCCAGCAGCCTTCTCAAGCCACCTTCAACGGCGTACGGAACGCTCCTCTACCGCGCATCACAAAGTGATGCACCCCAAGCTTCGGTTTCGTGCTTAGCCCCGTTAAATCTTCCGCGCAGACCGACTCGACCAGTGAGCTATTACGCTTTCTTTAAAGGGTGGCTGCTTCTAAGCCAACCTCCTGGCTGTCTGTGCCTTTCCACATCGTTTTCCACTTAGCACGAAATTTGGGACCTTAGCTGTGGGTCTGGGTTGTTTCCCTTTTCACGACGAACGTTAGCACCCGCCGTGTGTCTCCCGCGCAGTCTGTCTTGGTATTCGGAGTTTGCCATGGTTTGGTAAGTCGCAATGACCCCCTAGCCATAACAGTGCTCTACCCCCAAGAAGATTCACGCGAGGCGCTACCTAAATAGCTTTCGAGGAGAACCAGCTATCTCCGGGTTCGATTAGCTTTTCACTCCTAATCACACCTCATCCCCTACCTTTGCAACGGGAGTGGGTTCGGGCCTCCAGTACCTGTTACGGTACCTTCACCCTGGGCATGACTAGATCACCCGGTTTCGGGTCTACTGCCCGCGACTATGCGCCCTTATCAGACTCGGTTTCCCTTCGCCTCCCCTATACGGTTAAGCTCGCCACGAACAGTAAGTCGCTGACCCATTATACAAAAGGTACGCAGTCACCCCGAAGGGCTCCTACTGCTTGTACGCACACGGTTTCAGGGTCTATTTCACTCCCTTCACCAGGGTTCTTTTCGCCTTTCCCTCACGGTACTGGTTCACTATCGGTCGGTCAGGAGTATTTAGCCTTGGAGGATGGTCCCCCCATGTTCAGACAGGGTTTCTCGTGCCCCGCCTTACTCGATTTCACTGGATGAGGTCTTTCGCATACCGGGCTGTCACCGTCTATGGCCGAGCTTTCCAACTCGTTTTGCTAAACCTTACCCAGCTTAAGGGCTGGTCCCCGTTCGCTCGTCACTACTGGGGGAATCTCGGTTGATTTCTTTTCCTCCGGGTACTTAGATATTTCAGTTCTCCGGGTTTGCTTCCAGCAGCTATGTATTCACTGCAGGATACCTATTGCTAGGTGGGTTTCCCCATTCGGACATTGCGGGATCAATGCTTGTTGCCAGCTCCCCCGCACTTTTCGCAGGCTGCCACGTCCTTCATCGCCTCTGACCGCCAAGGCATCCACCGTGTGCGCTTATTCGCTTGACCATATAACCCCAAGTCGCCTCAGGATTATCGTTGTGCCAGGGGGTACAAAGCCCCGGCGCGAATATCAACGACATTTCAAATGTTAGGAACTCTCACGCTTGCGCGCGGGTTCCCGCCTTAGCCTCACGACACGTCTGTAGACCTTTTGATCTCAGAACGCTCGCTACAATTCCCAGTTTTCAAAGAACACGAATCCGGCTTCAGCGCCGCAATCGTTTCAAATCTTCATGTGTGTGCGCAGTTCAGAGTTGCCATCGGGATGGTGGTGGGTCTGGGAGGACTCGAACCACCGGCCTCACCCTTATCAGGGGTGCGCTCTAACCACCTGAGCTACAGACCCAAAAGTCTTGCCTGGCGTGGTGGAGCTTGTCGGGATCGAACCGACGACCCCCTGCTTGCAAAGCAGGTGCTCTCCCAGCTGAGCTAAAGCCCCATCGAAACGGGACGCTCCCGCGGTCAAGCCTGGCGATTGCTCGCCCTGACTTACCGGGAACTCTGAATGCAGGTCACTTGTGCGGACGTCTGACAGGCTTTACCTGTCTTTAGTCTCTAAAGGAGGTGATCCAGCCGCACCTTCCGATACGGCTACCTTGTTACGACTTCACCCCAGTCATCGGCCACACCGTGGCAAGCGCCCTCCCGAAGGTTAAGCTA